>JAZURJ010000084.1:0-5016 GCA_045606085.1 Oscillospiraceae bacterium | reverse complement strand
TCCTAAGACCGCTTGGCCTCCGACTTCTAGGATAATGAGAAAGAGTATTTGCTATGTCCGAAAACAAAGATTACGAGATCATCGATAACAACGTGGATAATGATACTGCTGCGTCTGAAGTTCAGGGTGATACCGCCCCCGCTTCTGCGGAGCAGACAAAGCCATTTGCTGACGCCCTTGACTGGGTTGCCAGCCTTGTGTATGCAGTGCTAGTTATGCTTGCACTGAATCTTTTTGTGTTCAGATCCATCACTGTTGACGGTGATTCAATGAATAACACTCTTATGGATCAAGACCGTGTTATCGCTACGAATTTCCTGTATACACCCCAGCGTGGTGACATCGTAGTCCTGCAGGCTGACCTGTTACGTCCCGATGTCAACGCTCCCTATGGCGAGCCTATCATCAAGCGTGTCATAGCTGTCGAGGGCGATACTGTGAGCTTCGATTTCGAGCAGGGTATCGTATATCTTAACGGCGAGGCACTGGAGGAAGATTACATCTTTGAGCCGACGATGCGTCAGCTCAATATGGTAAGCGGACAGGACTATATCGTGCCCGAGGGTACTGTCATGGTACTGGGCGACAACCGTAACAATTCCATTGACAGCCGTGACAGAAGAGTAGGACCTGTAGATATAGATTCCATCTTGGGCAAGGCTATATTCCGTTTTGCTCCGTTGGATAAAATAGGTTTATTATGAGTGATGTAGGAAATATCCAGTGGTTCCCGGGGCATATGACCAAGACCCGCCGTCTTATCGAAGCGGATCTGAAGATGGTAGATGCCGTTGTGGAGATCACCGATGCACGCATCCCTGAATCAAGCAGAAATCCTATTCTGGATGAGCTTGTCAAGGATAAGCCACGCATTATGATAATGAACAAATGCGATTATGCTGACGACAGTGCGACATCTCGCTGGAAGCAGTATTATGAGAAACAGGGAATTACCGTTATCATCTGCGATTGCCGCAGCGGAAAGGGAATCAATCGTTTCCTGCCGTCGGTGAAGAACCTGCTCTCGGAGCTTATCGAACGCCGCAAGAAGCGTGGTATGATAGGTAAGGCTCTCAGACTTATGGTGGTAGGTATCCCCAACGTCGGCAAGAGTTCATTCATCAACCGAATGGCTAAAACAAAGAAGACAAAGGTAGGCGACCGTCCCGGTGTTACCCGTGGTAAGCAGTGGGTAAGCATCGATAAGGATGTTGAGCTGCTTGATATGCCCGGAATACTCTGGCCGAAATTCGATGACCAGATCGCTGCTCAGAAGCTGGCGTTTACGGGTGCAATAAAGGACGATGTAATGGATGTCGAGGCTCTCGCAAGGGCATTGGGTGAGCTGCTGCTGCAGGATTATCCTGAGCTTATAAAGGCACGCTACAAGATAGCAGGTGAGGGTGATGTCCT
Source organism: Oscillospiraceae bacterium (assembly GCA_045606085.1). Taxonomy (GTDB): domain Bacteria; phylum Bacillota; class Clostridia; order Oscillospirales; family Ruminococcaceae; genus CAG-115. The sequence continues at coordinate 3,603 of JAZURJ010000084.1, read as the reverse complement.
TACAGAGATCGCAAAGGCACGTGGTATGCTTGTTTCGGGCGGAGAGCCTGATACGGAACGTGCTGCTGCAACACTTCTTGATGAATACAGAGGCGGTAAGATTGGCAGGATCACACTTGAACAGATCCCCGTCTGATGAACTTCAGATGACCTTTGAGGATCTCACGAAAACAGGACTGTTCGGCTACGACAGTGAGATACGTTCGCGTTGCGGCGTTGTCTGCGGCATTGATGAAGCCGGCAGAGGACCGCTCGCAGGTGATGTATATGCAGCCGCAGTGATATTCGATGACGATGTTGTTATCGAAGGCATCAATGACAGCAAGAAGCTCACTGAAAAGAAGCGTGAGCAGCTTTTTGATGAGATCATACAGAAAGCAAAGGCGTACTGCATTGCAACTGCGACTATCGCTGAGATCGAGGAGATTAATATCCTCAACGCTGCCATGCTTGCCATGAAGCGAGCGTATGACGGTCTTGGGTTATCCGCTGATATCATTCTTGTGGATGGAAACAAGGAACCTCCGATAGATGGCGAGATATGCACCGTTGTCAAGGGTGACGCTACTTCTGCTTCAATAGCAGCCGCATCGATACTTGCAAAGGTAGCACGTGACCGCTATATGGATGAGCTTGCTGAGCAGTATCCCGAATACGGCTTTGACAAGCACAAGGGTTATGGCACCAAGGCGCATTACGAAGCTGTTGACAGATACGGGCTTTGTCCCGCACACAGACCTTCTTTCTTTAAGAAGTATTACGAAAAGAAAAATGGATAAACGTGAAAAGGGCATCCTCGGCGAGGATGCGGTATGTGCCCGTCTTGAAGAAAAGGGTCACAGAATATTGGAACGTAATTTCCGTAAGTCCTTCGGCGAGATCGATATAATCTCGCAGATCGATAAATACATTGTTTTCACCGAGGTGAAGACGCGGCATGCAGGAAGCATGGTCAGCGGTCTCGAGGCGGTAACGCCCTCCAAGCAGCGTAAGATCATCCTGACAGCCGATCATTACTTGTGCAATATATATCCAGGACTGCAGAACAAGACTCTGTATCCACGGTATGATATCGCAGAGGTAACAATTACACGGGGAAGTACACCCACGATCGAACGCATCGATATTTACGAGAATGCGTTCACGACCGAGGGTATATATACATTGTACTGACCGTGACGAAAGGACGACTTTTATGAACTACAGAAGTACACGAAATTCCGCACTTAAGGTTTCAAGTGCTCATGCCATCACAAAGGGTCTTTCCGATGAGGGCGGTCTGTTCGTCCCCGAAAGCATCCCCCAGTTCAGCAAGGACGAGATTCTCGCTATGTGTGACAAGAGCTACGCTGACCGTGCGTATGACATCTTCAGCAGACTGCTGACAGATTTCACACCTGAGGAAGTACGCCACTGTGTTGACAGTGCTTACAATGATAAGAATTTCGATACAAATAATATCGCTGAGATATCGCATCTGCTGACAGGTACATATGTGCTTGAGCTGTGGCACGGTCCCACCTGTGCATTCAAGGATATGGCTCTGCAGATTCTGCCTTATCTCCTGACAACTTCCGCAAAGAAGACAGTGGACGGCAAGGAGATCGCAATTCTCGTAGCTACATCAGGTGATACCGGCAAGGCTGCACTTGAGGGCTTCAAGGATGTTGACGGTACAAGCATTACAGTATTCTACCCTGAGGACGGCGTAAGCCGCATGCAGAAGCGTCAGATGACCACACAGGAGGGTAAGAACGTTCATGTGTGTGCTGTCAAGGGCAACTTTGACGACTGCCAGAACGGCGTAAAGGCTATCTTTACCGACAACGCATTCGCTGATAAGCTCGCACAGAACAACATTCTGCTGTCCAGTGCGAATTCCATCAACTGGGGCAGACTTGCTCCCCAGATCGTATACTATGTATCCACCTATGTTGAGCTGGTCAAGAACAATGAGATCGAGTTCGGTGAGAAGATCAACATCGTTGTTCCCACAGGTAACTTCGGTAACATTCTTGCTGCTTATTACGCAAAGCTCATGGGTATTCCCGTGAACAAGCTGATCTGTGCATCCAACAGCAACAATGTACTGACAGATTTCATCAACACAGGTGTTTATGACAGAAACAGAAAGTTCTTCACAACAGTTTCTCCCTCTATGGATATCCTCATCTCCTCCAATCTGGAGCGTCTGCTGTACCACCTGTCCGGCGATAATGATGCTGTTATCAACGACTGGTTCGGCAAGCTTAAGACAGACGGAAGATACGAGATCTCTGATGATGTAAAGGCTAAGGTTACAGACCTCTTCTATGCAGGCTGCTGCAGCGACGAGGATACCAAGTCCACCATCAAGGATACATTTGATAATTACTCCTACCTTCTCGATACACATACAGCAGTTGCTGTCAAGGTATACGAGGATTATCGCAAGAATACAGGCGATGAAACCAAGACAGTCATCGCATCCACTGCTAACCCCTATAAGTTCAGCGGTGCTGTATATGAGGCTGTCGGCGGCGTTATCGACACAGATGATGAGTTTGAGATCATCGACCGTCTTGAAAAGCAGACAAACACAAAGATGCCTGCTCCTCTCGCAGCCACCAAGAACAAGGAAATACGCTTCACAGGCTCTGTTGAAAAGCAGGATATGCCCGGCGTAGTTCTTGATTTCCTCAAGTCCTGAGATTGAAGAAGGGAGGCAAATGTGCTTTACACAATTGGCGACCTTCATCTTTCGCTCGGATGTGATAAACCAATGGATATCTTTTCAGGCTGGACAAATTACCTTGAGCGTCTGGAAACTGCCTGGAACAGCATGATAACCGATGAAGACACTGTTGTGCTTCTGGGTGATCACAGCTGGGCACTGAAGCTTGAGGATGCATACAAGGATCTGGAATTTATCCACTCACGTCTGAAAGGTAAGAAGATACTTGTCAAGGGCAACCACGATCTCTGGTGGGGCACCATGAACAAGATCAATGAGTTCGTCAAGCAAAACGGCTTTGATACCCTGCAGTTCCTTTTTAACAATGCCTTTCTTGTTGATGGTATCGCAATATGCGGAACGAGAGGCTGGATAAGGGAAAACGGAGAACAGCCTGATATAAAGGTTCTTAACCGTGAAGCAGGACGCCTTGAGATGTCCCTCAAAGAGGCGGTAAAGCTCGGCGGCGAACCCGTTGCATTCATACATTATCCTCCTGTCTACAGATCGGAGGAGAATATATACCTCACCGATGTGCTTCAGAGGTACGGCGTCAGACGCTGTTATTACGCACATCTTCACGGAGGCAGTATAAAAGGAGCACTCAACGGCGTTTATAACGGAATTGAGTACCGCCTTGTATCTGCTGACGGCGTCGGTTTTACTCCGGTAAAAATTGATGCGGATCGCCCTGGTGATCCACAGAATTAAAAAATAAATGTCCAACGGACAGGAAGGAATTTTACAATGGAGATCATTTCTCAGAACAAAACAGTAACAAATACTTACGCTATCGAGTTTACATTCAGTGCAGAGGAGTTCGAGGCTGCTGTAAACGCTTCTTTCAACAAGAGAAAGAAGAACATTTCTATCCCCGGCTTCCGTAAGGG
>JAZURJ010000083.1:0-5088 GCA_045606085.1 Oscillospiraceae bacterium | reverse complement strand
CTTGCAGTGTCCCATACCATATCCGTCCGCTGACCTATGTGGGGCTTATCAATTTGCAGCACCGTCGGCAGTGAAACGTTGCCGACGGGTCTTCATGCTCGAATTAGGTAGGAGAGGTACGAAGCGGTGTAGCTTACGAAGGTCTGCTGTCCCCGAACCACATCTCCCATGAATTCCCCGCGGCGAGCCCCTGCCGCGGAAGGGGTCAGGGTTGGGGGTAGCAGGGGGGAACCGTTAGGGGCATAGCCCCTGGGAGGTTCGCCCCCTGCATGGCAGCTACAAAGAACATAAACGGCTCTGAAGCGATAACAAAACAACCTGATAACTAAACCGCCAACAAAGCTACCCGATAACTAAAAACACCGCCCGAAAACCCCTCGGGCGGTGTTGTTTGTGTGACCGCAGAGCGGTCATTCGTCGTCGTCCTCCAACAACTCAAGAAGCTCCCCCCGTGTCATGACGCCGCTCGCCCTGCGTTTCACCTCGCCGTCGCACAGCACCGCGAACATCGGCACCTCCGACACACCGAAAAGATGTGCCAGTACGCCCTGCTGATCCACGTCCACTCTGCCGACGATGATGTCAGGCTCGTCCCTTGCGATACGCTCGATGACGGGCATCATCTCACGGCAGGGACCACACCACAGTGCGTAGAAATCCAGAAGCACCGTCTTTCCGCTGTCACGGATATCGGGGAAATTTTCGAGAGTTACATTTATTACTGCCATAGCTTCCTCACTTTATCATACAGAACACCGCAGACCCTGCCGCCGCCGTGATAACGCCGCCCTGTGCCGTGATATCGCCGCCGTGGACATAGATACGCTCACCGAGTGCGATGTCGCAGGGGAACGTTGCCTCCCTGTCCGCAGGGTTTATCACCGCAAGCACTCGCTCTCCGCCGCCGCTCCTGATGTACGCCAGCGGATACCCGTTCTCCTTTGCGTATATGAACTCTATCTCGCCCTTGCTCTGAAGTGCGGGGTGTGCCTGCCTTATGGCGATGAGCCGCTTTATCTCGCTCCTGAGAGAGCTTTCATCCGCCATCTGTGCCGCCGCCGTGGGACGTTCGGGGGATGCGTCCTGCGGAATGTACAGCTTCTCCTTTGCCGCACTGCTGAAGCCTGCGTTCACGCCGTCGTCCCACTGCATGGGCGAGCGTGAGCCTGTCCTGCCGTAGCCGCCCTCCACCGAGGTCAGCCCCTCAACGTAGTTCATGCCGATCTCGTCGCCGTAGTAGATGAACGGTGCTCCCGGCATGGACAGCAGGAACGCAAACGCCACCTTCAGCTCCTCGCCGTGGATGCTCCTTGCAAGGCGGTCCATGTCGTGGTTGCCCGAGGGTATGCAGATAAGCCCCTTGCGTTCCGACTTTTCGTAGTTCTCGAGATACTTTGCGACGAACGCCGAAACGTCGCCCCTGCCGCGGGAGGAGAAGAACGGCTCTTCGCATCGGAAAAGGTCGTTGTAGTGCGAGGGTCCGAAGTGAAGCAGGAAATCCATGTGGAAGCCGCCCTGAAGCGACTTGTCAGGCTCGCCCCATTCGGATACCATCGCCGCCTCGGGGAATTCACGGTCGAGAAACTCACGCACGTCCTGCCACAGCGATATCGTGCCGAGGCTGTCCTCGTCGTGCTTTACAAGTGAGCCTGCCATGTCCACACGGAAGCCGTCACAGCCAAGCCCCAGCCAGAACCGCATGATGTTCTTCAGCTCCTCACGGGTAGCCATGGGACCCTCTGCGTCCATCGGCTGATGCCAAGGCTCAGTGGGAGCGTAAAAGCCGTAGTTCAGGGCAGGCTGGTGGGAAAAGAAATTCACCGCACAGCTTCCGTCCCTGTCCGAGATACCTCTGATACAGCCCATGCCCTGCGGCTCCGTCCAGATGCTGTCCGTCCAGACGTAGCGGTCGGTGTACTCGTTACGCTCCGCCTTCATGGACGCCCTGAACCACTCATGCTCAACCGAGGTGTGACCGGGGACGAGGTCGAGGAGGATATGCATCCCCCGTGCGTGTACTTCATGGAACAGCCGCTTTATGTCCTCATTCGTGCCGTAGCGTGGAGCGACTGTGTAGTAGTCCGAAACATCATAGCCTGCGTCACCGAAGGGCGATGCGAAGCAGGGGTTCATCCAGATGGCGTTGCATCCAAGCTCACGGATGTAGTCAAGCTTTGATATGATGCCGTTGATGTCGCCGATGCCGTCGGCGTTGCTGTCGCAGAAGGACTGCGGGTATATCTCGTAAAAAACTGCGTTGTCGAGCCACTGCGGGCTTTTGGGTGTGTTCATGGTGTACCTCCGTTTTTCCGTCGGGGAGTTGCATTTCCTCCCTCTGTATGATATAATACTACAAAACGCTTGAAAAATCCACTGAAATACTACACATTCCTGATACTATCCTATCATACGGAGGCAGATATGGAAAACACCGCACGCACGGAACAGCGTCAGCACACGTCGCCGCTGATTCCCTTCAGCTACTACAAATCCGCCATCCCCGATTTCTTTCCGTCAGTGCCTCTGCACCGCCATGCGGAGTTCGAACTGAATTTCGTGCTGTCGGGCAGTGCCGAGCTTATCTGCGGCGATGTCCGCACCGCCACGGGCGAGGGCGATATCATCCTCATCACACCCGATACTCCGCACGCCATCTATCCCGACAGCGGCGGCGGTCAGCGTTACGACACGGTGGTGTTCAGCCCGTCCATGCTGGGAGCGTCGGACAACGACCGCAGCAGCACGGAGCTGATACGTCCGCTGCTGACGGGCAGTGCCGTGATGACCCCCGTGATAACGCCGCAGCACGTGTATTACAAGGAGCTGCGTATCACGGCAGAGAACATCATTTCCTGTGCGAAGGGCAGCACGCCGCAGCTTGATATGCTGATGAAGAGCGAGCTTCAGCGGCTGCTGTGGCTGCTGTGGGAAAGCGGAGATATCACGGCAGCGACACGCAGTGCAGGTCACAGCACGGAACAGCTCCTGCCCGTGCTGGAATACATGAACGAGCATTACAGCGAGGAGATAACGGTATCGCAGCTTGCTGAGCTTGCCTGCATGAGCAGCAGTAATTTCATGCGGCGTTTCAGGGAGATGTCGGGCATGGGAGCGATAGAGCATCTCACCCATATCCGCATACAGAAAGCTTGCGGACTTCTGACGGGGACAACGCTCACCGCCGCCGAGATCGCCTTTGCCTGCGGCTTCCGCAACCTGTCCAACTTCAACAGGCAGTTCAGGCGGCTCACCCTGCTGACGCCGTGCGGATACAGAAAGCGTTACTGCGGCTGACACGGCTTGCAATTTTCACCGCAATGTGGTATCATATATACTGGATAATAATTACAAGGGGGAAACGAAATGAACTGTCCCATCTGCCGCCGTCCCACCGATGACGAGGCGGTATTCTGCACGCACTGCGGAGGCAGGCTGAAAAAGGACCTGTCCACGGTGTCGCTGAAATGCAGTAACTGCGGAGGTACGCTAAACGGTGCCGCCGACAGCGATGTGCTTGTCTGCCCGTACTGCGGCTCCAAGGAGCTTATAATAGACAACGAGGAAGCGATGGCGAAGGTCGAGATAGAACGCATCCGAAGCCACGAACGGAAGGCTCTGGATGAAAGACGTCAGGAGCACCGCACGAGGTTCAGGAAGGGTACACTGTCGAAGATACTGGTGGTGTTCTTCATCAACTCCCTGATAATCGCCTGTGCGTTGTTCGCGTCCATGCACATCATTGCAGGCATCTTCGCCGCAGTGATGGCGTTGTGCTTCGTTACCGCGTGGATGTTCGGAATGCAGTTCTTCAGCGAAAAGACCAACGCCGCACACACGCTGTTCACGATACTCGGCGTTGCGATGCTTGTGCCCGTCATCTTCACCGCCGCACTGGACGATAATTACAGCCAGGCCGCCACAGCCGACTGGTCGGTGATAATGCTTGCGGACCGGCTTCCCGACCCGCCCTCACACAAGTGCGAGGTAAACTCCAACACCGAGGCACTGCTCCGTGGCTACATGAATGGCGTGTCGAAAGAGGAGTTCTACGACTTCCTCGCCGGGTGTAAGGATATGGGCTACACCATCGAGCCGACAGAGTACAATCACAGCTACAAGGCGTTCAACGAAGAGGGATATTATCTGGATATCTACTACTGGAGCGAACATCGTGAGCTGACACTGAGCCTCAAGGCACCCGCAAAGCTGTCACAGCTTGACTGGTACGGACTTGCACTCTCGTCGGTGCTTCCCGAGCCGCCCGTCACCACGGGCAGGGTGGTGTACGATGAATACATGAACACCACCACGGTAACTCTGGGCAGATTAAGCTCCGCACAGTTCGCCGCATACCGTGACGCCTGCCGTGAAAAGGGCTTCACCATCGAAGAAAAGGACACCGTGAATACATTTGAAGCGTTCAACCCCGACGGCTACAAGATAATGCAGGTGTTCACCTCGGGCAACGGCGAGCTTGCCATCACCGTCACCGAGCCGCTGACCTTCTCCGAGATCATCTGGCCCACCTCGGGCGTAGCCACACTCCTCCCCGAACCGCCCTCCCTCTCGGCGTGCGTTCACAGCTCCGACGGCTGGTATTACAGCGTCAGCATCCACGGCATGACCCATGCCATGTACGAGGAGTATGTGGAGCAGTGCAGGGCGGCAGGCTTCGACAGGGACAGCTACAAGTACGACAACGGTTATACAGGCTACATCAGCCGTGACGAGTGGGTAAACATCACCTACAAGGGATTTGACACCGTGAATATCACGGTGACAGGAAAGTACGGCAAGGAGTACTGATGCCCCACAGCAGAATAAGCAACACCGCCCGAGGTATTTTCGGGCGGTGGTTTTGTTTTGTGCGGTTTAGTTATCGTGCAGTTCTGTTATCGCTTCACATCTGCGGATGTTCTTTGTCGCCGCAGTAGTTATCGGGCGGTTTTGTTGTCGCTTCAGAGCCATTTGTGTTCTTTGTCGCCGCAGTGCAGGGGGCGAACCTCCCAGGGGCTACGCCCCTAACGGTTCCCCCCTGCTACCCCCAACCCTGACCCCTTCCGCGGCAGAGGCTCGCCGCGGGAATTT
>JAZURJ010000082.1:0-22772 GCA_045606085.1 Oscillospiraceae bacterium | reverse complement strand
GACTTGAGGAGCTTTGCGAGAGGCTCACATGCTGCCTTAGGTGTGTTATTGAGTATTGCCATTGCCATTTCAACAGGCTTGTTTCTGATCAGGTCAAGTACGATACCAACCTTGCGGGGAGAAATACGAACCTGTCTGAGTTCTGCTCTAGCTTCCATATTTCTACCTCCTTACTTCTTACCTGTTGTCTTGCTGCCTGCATGACCCTTGTAGGTTCTTGTAGGAGCAAACTCACCAAGCTTGTGGCCTACCATGTCCTCTGTAACATATACAGGAACATGCTTTCTGCCATCGTGAACTGCGAATGTATGACCAACGAAGTCAGGGAATATTGTGGAAGAACGGCTCCATGTCTTGAGCACCTTCTTCTCACCTGCTTCGTTCATCGCGAGAACTCTCTTCATGAGAGCTTCCTGGACATAAGGTCCCTTTTTGATGCTTCTTCCCATCTTAATTCTTATCCTTTCAAGTTTAGTTGCAAGTTAATGAGCAGCGGCACCGGCTTGCCGTTTGACGCACAACTTTAATCATGATGTGCAACGCTGTTCTTGTTAACAACAACTTTTGGGTTAAATTACTTAGAATTTCTTCTCTTAACAATGAACTTGTTGGAAGCCTTCTTGGTAGAACGTGTCTTGTAACCAAGAGCGGGCTTGCCCCAAGGTGTAACAGGGCCGGGACGGCCGATGGGGGACTTACCCTCACCACCACCGTGCGGGTGGTCGTTGGGGTTCATAACAGAACCGCGAACTGTAGGTCTGATACCGAGGTGACGTGTTCTACCAGCCTTACCGAGGTGAACGTTCTCGTGGTCGAGGTTGGAAACAACACCGATCGTTGCCATGCACTCTGCAGGAACGTATCTCATCTCACCGGAGGGAAGACGTACCATTGCGAGCTTGCCTTCCTTACCCATCAGCTGAGCCATGTTACCAGCGGAACGAACCAGCTGAGCACCCTTACCGGGGTGAAGCTCAATGTTGTGGATTACTGTACCTACGGGAATGTCTGCCAGAGCGAGAGCATTACCGGGCTTGATATCAGCGTCGCTGCCTGCACGAACTGTGTCGCCTACCTTGAGGCCATCGGGAGCGATGATGTATCTCTTCTCGCCATCCTCGTACTGAACAAGTGCGATGAATGCGGATCTGTTAGGATCGTACTCCAGAGTCATTACTGTAGCGTTCATGCCGAGCTTGTTTCTCTTGAAGTCGATAACGCGGTACTTTCTTCTGTTACCGCCACCGTGATGTCTAACGGTGATGCGACCGTAGCTGTTACGGCCTGCTGTCTTCTTTACGGGCTCTAAAAGGCTCTTTTCAGGAGCTACTTTAGATAAGCCGCTGTAATCAGTAACAGTCATACCACGACGGCTGTTATTGACAGGCTTGTAAGTCTTAATAGCCATTTCGTTTCACTCCTTACTTAAATCATTCCATCGAAGAACTCGATTGTCTTAGAGCCTTCTGCGAGAGTAACGATTGCCTTCTTCCAGGAGGAAGTATAGCCTTCGTTTCTACCCATTCTCTTCATCTTACCGCGAACGCTGATGGTGTTAACCTTAGCAACCTTAACACCCTTGAACAGGGTCTCAACTGCCTTAGCGATCTCGATCTTGTTGGCATTCTTAGCAACCTTGAAAGTGTACTTGCCGGCAGCCAGACACTCCATGCTGTGCTCTGTGATGATAGGCTTGATAATGATATCCTGAGCTGTCTTTACCATTTATGCGTACACCTCCTCGAGCTTCTCCACAGCACCCTTAACGATAACGAACTTGTCGCAGTTAAGGATATCGTAAACATTCAGAGTATTTACCTGTGTGGTCTTTGCACCCTTGATGTTTGCTGCGGACTTGATAACCTTGTTGTCTACGCTGTCAAGAACGATGAGTGTCTTCTTCTCAGCACCCAGAGCCTTGAGCATAGCAACCATTGTCTTGGTCTTGAACTCGTCTGTCTTGATTGCATCAACAACGATCATCTCGTTCTCAGCAACCTTGCTGGAAAGAGCAGACAGCATAGCGAGCTTCTTAACCTTCTTGTTCAGAGTAAATCTGTAGGAACGGGGCTTAGGACCAAGAGCGATACCGCCGTGTCTCCACTGAGGAGCTCTGGTGGAACCCTGTCTTGCATGACCTGTACCCTTCTGTCTCCAGGGCTTCTTGCCGCCGCCGCTTACTTCTGTACGAGTAAGTGTGGACTGAGTACCCTGACGCTGATTTGCGAGATAATTCACAACAGCGGAGTGCATTGCGGACTTGTTAGGCTCAATGCCGAAAACTGCATCGTTAAGCTCGATCTCGGAAACGACCTTACCCGCCATATCTAATACGTTAATCTTTGACATGATAGTGTCCTCCCCTCTTAAGCCTTAACAGCGTCGCAGATTGTAACTACGCCGCCCTTAGGTCCAGGAACAGCACCCTTGACAGCGATGAGGTTGTTTTCTGCATCAACCTTAACTACTACCAGGTTCTGAACTGTAACCTTCTCAGCACCCATGTGACCTGCCATGCCCTTGCCCTTGAAGATTCTGGAGGGGCTGGAGCAAGCACCCATAGAGCCTGCCTGTCTAACTACAGGACCGGAACCGTGGGACTCGTCAAGTCTGTGCTGGTTGTGACGCTTGATCGCACCGGTGAAGCCCTTACCCTTGCTGGTACCGGCAACGTCGATAACGTCGCCCTCAGCAAAAACGTCTGCCTTGAGGATGTCGCCAACGTTCATGTTGGAGATGTCATCAAAACGGAACTCCTTAAGGGTTCTCTTGAACGCGATATCGTTCTTCTTGAAGTGACCTGCCTCGGGCTTGTTAACGTGCTTGGGAGATACATCTCCGAAGCCCAGCTGAACAGCCTCGTAGCCGTCGTTCTCAGTGGTCTTCTTCTGAACCACTACGCAGGGACCCGCTTCGATAACAGTAACGGGAACGACCTTACCTGCCTCGTCGAAGATCTGTGTCATACCGATCTTCTTGCCGATGATTGCCTTTGTCATTTCGGCTTTCCTCCTTTTGGTTATTGGTTGAAGCGGAATTGCTCCAACATGACCAGCACCTTAACGGTGCATGGTTAGTGGTTGACCGTAGTCAACATAACTCCAATGATCTATAATTAGATATCCATTGAAATTTCTACACCTGCGGGAAGCTCCAGTGTCTGCAGAGCCTCAACAGTCTTTGCGGAAGGACGGATAACGTCGATAAGACGCTTGTGAGTTCTCAGCACGAACTGCTCACGGGAGTCCTTGTACTTGTGAACCGCTCTCAGGATAGTGATAACTTCCTTGTTTGTGGGGAGCGGAACGGGACCAGCTACTCTAGCACCTGTACGTGTTGCTGTTTCAACGATCTTCTTAGCTGCTGCATCAACAACGCTGTGCTCGTAACCCTTGATCTTGATTCTTACCTTCTCGTTTGCTGCCATGATTTTTCAACTCCTTCTGTAGTTTGATACTGGCAAAAGCTCATTTTGAAAAATCCACTGTACCGTGTGTTTCATCTTCACAATACCTGCACGTTAGTTATCCGGACTCTTCCGGACACTTTAACAGACAGGAGAGCAGCGAAATACACGTTTTCTGTAAATCTTCTACGCCCGATTTCAAATCGGACCTGCTCCGTCGAAATTACCGTATTGTTATACGCAACCTCCGACCTCAACGCCTATGCCGTTTTGTATTATGGTGCATAGTTATAGCTACACACCCGCAAAAATAATTGTAACATATCCAGAAATTATTTGCAAGAACTATTTTAGCGGACACAAGAGAAATTTGCAGATAATTTCAGCCGCTTTTTATGCAACTTATACAAAAGCCTCAAAAATCGCAGTACAATGCGGAATATTGCACGTTTATATATCAGTTTGTATATTTTTTCTGCCGTTTTTCCTGGATATACTATTATAATATATAGACATATATAGACACGATTTATATAGATGTTATTTCATGAGTACCTCATTAATAGCCCGTGCAATAATATCCGCCCACTCATCCGCCAGTTGATCCTCATTCGCAGGCGATATCAGGAAGCCCCTGTGCGTCGGATCATCTGTAATTCCCGACAGCACGCTTACCATCGGAACACCCACCGCTATAACAGGTACTCCGACAAAGCCCCTCTCCAGTGCAGGGGAGTGCTCACCTACGCCCGAACCCGGACTGATGCCCGCATCGCTGATCTGCACTGTCCGCCCGATATGCTGCGGCTCACGACACGCCAGTGCATCAATCGCCAATACGCAGGATGCACCCAACTCCCTTGCCACTGCTCTTATCAGGCGTGCGGTATCTATCCCCGTTTTCGCTGATACATCCGTTTCCATCACCGCAATGCTTCTTGTACCATCCCTTTGCAGCAGACGCATCGTTCTCGGACCAAGGCTATCCCGTGCCACATCGGGGTTTCCCATGCCTGCCGCCAGAATCAGTCCATCTTCAGGCAACAACTGCTCCAACGTTTTTTTGATCAGCACTACCACCGCATCGTCCCGCACACCTCCCTCAATAGTTATATATCGCCCCTCTGTCTTGCCCGACCGCATCGCATCCTCTTTACTTATACAGACATCCGTCACACTAATATCACCGAACTGCCGTTGAATAAACTTCGAGCCGTTCACGACGGACATCGGCCGCGCAGCTTCGATCGCTAGTCCTGTCCTGTACATGATACCTCCCAACGAGAAAAAATTTCAAAAAAACTATTGCATTTTATTTTAAGTTGTGCTATAATTAAGTGTACTATGAGAAAAAATAAACCGAGCTTATAAAATTTCAATGTTTACAGCGTTATTTTTGGTGAATATAGATAGAATTCCCTGAAATTTCGTAAAAATACAAAGAAGCTTTTGCTCGTAATCAAAATACGGAGGTGAAATAGAATGCCGAACATTAAGTCCGCTAAGAAGAGAGTTCTCATCGCTAAGGAGAGAACAGAAGCAAACAAGGCTGCTAAGACAAAGCTCAAAACAGTTCTGAAGAAGGCACGTGCTGAGGAAGCTGATGCCGCTGCTATCAAGACTGCTGTTGTAAGCGTAGACAAGGCTGCAGGCAAGGGGCTGATTCACAAGAACAAGGCTGCCCGCCTCAAGAGCCAGCTCGCTAAGAAGGCTAACGCAAGTGCATAATTTCCGATAAGGAATTTTCACCCGCTCGCAACATGCAGGCGGGTGCTTGTTTTTGTCGCAAAAGACAGAAAGACATAACGTGTGGACAACATGACAAGGAGAAAATATAATGAGAAGATCCGAAAGAGAAGTACAGGATATCAATGAGATCGAACGGATCCTGAACGAAGCACAGGTATGCCGCATCGCAATGCATGACGGAGAATTCCCGTACATAATCCCGATGTGCTTCGGATATACGCTGGAAAGCGGCGAGCTTGCGTTGTATTTCCACTCTGCGACGCAGGGAAAGAAGATGGAACTGCTGAAGGAAAACAACAATGTCGCTTTCGAGATAGACAGGATGGGCGAGATAATACCCGGCGAAACAGCTTGTAGCTTTTCCGCTGCCTTTGAGTGCATCACAGGCAGAGGAAGTATTGACGTGATCAACGGCATAGAAAAGATCACCGGTCTGAACACTATCATGGCAAAGTACGATAAGACAGGCAGAGAACACAAGTACAGCGAGCAGATGCTGAACAGTGTAGCCATACTGAAGCTTACGGCAGAGGAATTCTGTTGTAAGGTGCATAATGCCGAATAAGCGGATCTATTGTTAAAAAAGGGAATAGCCAATTCATCGGATCTGTAAACAAAATATAACAGCCTGAGAAAATTATGCTTCTCAGGCTGTGCTTTATTCAGTGATATTTTTCGCACTTGCGGGAAGTCTGTCTCCCCATTGCAAAGGCTCATCCTGCGGCAGTATCGTTATCTCAAGGCTCTCGCCCTTTGCCGCTGTAACAGGTTCGTCAAGCTCTATACGATATGTCACGCCCTCTGCACGAACGCTGTATTCCGTAGGTACAGTGGAATCCAAGCACACCTCTGCAGAGAAAGTCTTTCCAATGAGCTCATAATGCTGTGCATTGATAACTGAGTTTTTCAGCTCCGAACAACTATCCTCATCATAATATGTCCAGGCATCCGCCAGGCTGTCATAGATGAAAAATGCCCATCCTACCTCATAACCCTCCACGTCGGGATAAGGCGGCTGTTCCTTTGCCAAACCAAAACGCACCTCATTTTCTCCATCCAATAGAGAACCTAAAACATATCCCTGATCCTGATATTCGTATGCACTCAGCTTCGCACCAGGTCTGCCATAGCCACGATCATACACTTCAGAAAAACCATCTCTGGTATCCAGCAGTGTAACAATCTCTGTATAATACGCATTGCCGCTGCTGACCTCAATACCTCCGAAACGCTCCCCAAGCAGCAGCCTTTCACCCGAATCTGCACAGCCTGTCATAGCCGCAACAAACAGCAGCACCGCAATTATTATCCTGCCCATATCCGCACCCCTTTCATTTGTATATAAAACAGAACACAATAACAAAAGGTTGCAAAAACGCCGCACGATGTTCTCGTGCGGCGGATTTTATAGGATCATATCATCACGGAGCCACAAGGATACGTCCTGTGCCTCTGTATACATTCACAAGACCCTCGCCTGAAGCTGCCGAACCGATGAGCGTCTTTGTGGTTCTCTCAACAGTGAACTGCAGACCGCTGGACCATGCAACGGCGTTGTTGCCGTCTATCTTGACTACATCGTTGTTGAGATCGAGTACGATGAGCTCCTCTCTGGGGAGATGACATTCGAGTGCTACAATACCCTGACCTACGATAGCAGTGTTAAACAGACCCTCGCCACCTGCAACTGCGGAAGAAAGATTGCTTCTCATCACAGTCTTTACCTCTGCAGTATCGGAGCAGGCAAGGAACATACCATCATCAACAGTTACACTGCCGCCCCAGTTAGCAAGATCCTCAAACAGGATGTACTTGTATGTAGGCTCAAGCACCAATAAGCCCTGGCCGGTGTATCTGGGCTTGATGGCGGATTCGTTGGTGACCTTGGAGGACAGTGCCTTCATGAACATATCACCGACGCCCTTGACATTTGTGGAAGCCTCGATGTTGCCCAGCATCATCTGCATAGCACCCGCAGAAATAATAACACCGTTTCCGTTCAGCTCAACAATGACCTGCTTCTTTCTTACGCCCATGGCAGAGCTGTAATAAGCTGTGTCAGGACGGGAAGCTGCCAGCGAAGACACCTTGTCGTACTCCAGAACCGAGAAATTGCCCAGTTTTGCGGAAATGTGCCTTGCAGGCGAGTTCTCAAAAGCATTCATAGAAATCATAATAATACCTCCGTTTATCATTCAAAAAGCACCTCTTGCGAGGTGCTTTTTATTATTACTTCTTTTCAGAAACAGTGATATCTGCATCTGCAGCGTTCTTACGTACGCTTGCAATGCCGTTCTCGCAGGACTTCTTGGTCTTGTAGCCCTCACTTGCAGCGATAACCTGACCGTTCTTAGCCTTCAGGCGGAAACGGATCTCGCCCTTCTTGTCAGTGTAGATCTCGAACTTGGGGTTCTTGGCTGTTGCGTAACCCTCAACTGTCTGATCCTCAACGTTTGCGATGGGAGCATTTGTCTTAACGCTCTTGCAGCCGTTCTTGCAGCTAGCGATAGCCTTGTAAACTTCGCCGCCTACAGCAACTGTTTCGCCGTTGCCTGCCTTAAGAGCAAAGGTAAAGCCTGTCTTTGTTTCGTTGATAACGAACTTGCCCATGATATGTACCGTCCTTTCGTATTATCCGAGGCAGCCCTCGGTTTCCGTCTTGTATATTACAATTATAGCAATTTTCGCCGTTATTGTCAACTAGATAGAGCAAAATCACAAAAAATTCTATTTAAAAAGTATCTGTTATGTTAAAAGTGTTGCAATTTTTGTGCGGTTGTTGTATAATAGTATATGTATAGCTATCATGATAGATACCATGCATTCTGATATTACAGGAGGATAATCCTTATGAAACTCATATATGCTATCGTAAACAACGATGACAGCCACGCAGTTTCCTCGGCACTCACCAGAAACGGCTTTCAGGCAACAAAGCTTGCTTCAACAGGTGGCTTCCTCATGGCAGGAAACACCACATTCATGATCTGTTCCGAGGACGATAAGGTGGAAGACGCCATCGCAACCATTAAGGAACACAGCCACAAACGCAAGCAGTTCGTTCCGAACTCTGCGAACTTCAGCACAGGCGGCTACACCAGCTTCCCCGTCGAAGTTGCTGTCGGCGGTGCCACTATATTCGTTACTAACATAGAAAGATTTGAGAAGGTATAATGCACCTTTACGGAAAAAACTCACTCAAAGAACGGCTTGACAGCATAGCTGCCCGTGACCGCCTGCCACACGCCATCATGCTGTACGGCGAAAAGGGTACTGGCAGACGAACGATGGCAAACTACATCGCAAAGCTGTTCATGTGCGGCACTCCGCCGTGCGAGGAATGCCCCGTATGCTCAAAGATCAATGCAAACGCCCATCCCGATGTCATTTTCGTCAAGAAGGAATGCGGCGGCAAGTATGGTCTGGACGAGAGCAAGAGCGGACAGGTATCGATTCGCCGCATAATGGAAAAGGTAGTGGTGAAGCCCAACGACGGCGATATCAAGGTATACATCTTCGAGGACAGCGACGAGATGTCTGTGCAGATACAGAACACCCTGCTGAAGACCATTGAAGAGCCGGCGCCGTTTCTGCGTTTTATCTTCACCTGCGAAAACACCGATTCCATCATCGAAACGATACGCTCCCGTGTCACCGAATTCGAGGTGCCAAACGCAACGATACAGGAATGTGCACGTTTCCTCACCGATAACGGAACGCCTGCAGCCAGAGCACAGGAGCTTGCCGAGAGCCTTTCAGGCAACATCGGCAAATGCCTGGATATCCTTTCGGGCGAAGGCGACACGCCCTTTATGGATACCGCGAAAAAAGCTGCTGCAGCGATAGGCAGAAAAGACGCGTACTCCGCCGCCGCAGCCCTCTCAGAGCAGACGGGACGCCCTGAATTCGCCGCTGTTCTCGGTTATATCACTGAAATCCTGCGTGACGCCCTCGCACATCACTGCGGCGGCACGCTCAGCTCATGCGGCAAGGACGAGGCAATATCGATCGCAGCCGCTTACAGCACGGACAAGATACTTGATATGCTGGACGTGGTGTTCAAAGTATCCTCTGATGCTGCATTAAATCTCAATATGGCACTTACCGCATCATATCTTACATCAAAACTTATCTGATATAAAAGGAGCACAATGGATAACTACTTTACCGAAAAAATAGCACCTAAAAATAACGCTAACAACACACAGCCCGAACAGACCGCCCGCAACGAAAACCGTCAGGACAAGCCTCGCAGCGAACGCCAGGAGCGTCGCAACAAAAACAACCGCCGCCCTGATACTGCAAAACCCGCAGACAACGGAGCTTCCGTAGAGATCATAGGAATCCGTTTCAAGGACGTGGGCAAGGTCTACTATTTCTCCCCGAACAAGGTGCAGTTCAAGGCAGGAGAAAAGGCGATCGTGGAGACCGCCCGCGGCATCGAATGTGGTGAGATCGTCCTCTCCAACCGCATGGTATCCGAAAGCAACATCGTTTCCCCTCTGAAAAGCATCATACGCAAGGCGACGCCGGCAGACGAGAAACAGCTTGAAGAGATCATCCGCAAGGAAAAGGAGATCATGCAGGTATTCTCCGAAAAGATCGCACAGCACAAGCTGGATATGAAGCCAATAGATATCGACTGCACTTTCGACGGCAGCAAGATACTGTTCTATTTCACCTCTGACGGAAGAGTGGATTTCCGCGAGCTTGTAAAGGATCTCGCGGCTATCTATCGCACACGAATCGAGCTGCGTCAGATTGGAGTGCGTGACGAGGCAAAGATGCTGGGTGGCCTCGGCATCTGCGGCAGACCTTTCTGCTGCTCCAGCTTCCTTGGCGAATTCCAGCCCGTTTCCATCAAAATGGCAAAGGAACAGTCGCTCTCCCTTAACCCCACGAAGATATCCGGAACCTGCGGCAGACTGATGTGCTGCCTGAAGTACGAACAGAACTGCTACGAAGATTTCCTGCGTACCACGCCTAAGGTGGGTGCGTATGTGGAGACCGAAGAGGGCAGGGGCCACGTCGAGGAGGTCAACCTGCTGACAGGTGTCCTCAAGATAAAGCTGGACAAGAAGCCCGATGTTCCGTTTACCGTTAAAAAGGATGAGGTAAAGCTCATCAAGGACGGTCAGGTAAGACTCAGCAAGGACGAACTGAAGGCACTCAAAAACCTCGAAGACAATTAACAGATGTTCCCCGCAGAAAGCTGCGGGGACGCTTTATTGTCCGGATGTAATATACCGACGCAAAGCACACTATATATCGAGTTAGTTACAACTTTGTCTGTATTTCACATAATTTTATTAAGATTTTGTGATAATATACACTTGATTTTTTTGAAAAATATGATACAATATATTAAAGGGATAAAACCCGAACTAATCAAGGAGGTAAATCACAATGGCTTATGTAATTACTGATGAGTGCATCTCCTGTGGCGCTTGCGCAGGCGATTGCCCCGTAAATGCTATCTCTGAGGGTGACGGCAAGTACGTTATCGACGCAGATACCTGCATCGATTGCGGTGCATGTGCAGGTTCCTGCCCCGTTGGCGCTCCTGTAGAGGGCTAATACTTAGCTTTTGCTGAAAACGGCGGATGTTAATCATCCGCCGTTTTTGTTTTCGGATATAAAACATCCCCGGGTTTTTACTCGGGGATGAATACATTGTAACTTAAGCTCTCTTGGTCTTGCGGCTGTTCCACCAGATCCAGATAGGACCTGCAAGGCATATAGAGGAGTAGAAACCGATAACGATACCTACTGCAAGAGGAATAGAGAAGGACAGGATAGATGTGACACCCATCATTACACATACGATAGATGTTGCGATCATCGCAGACAGAGTAGTTGCAGATGTTACGATGGAACGCATCCTTGTCTGATTGATACTGAGGTTTACAAGCTCAGCGTCAGTGTACTTGTCGCCGTATCTTGCACGGTTCTCACGCAGACGGTCGTAGATGATGATGGTGTTGTTGATGGAGTAACCAAGAAGCGTCAGAACTACCGCCATAAAGTTAGAGTCCAGAGGCATACCGCCAAACAGATACACTGCGTATGTTACGATACAGTCGTGCAGCAGACAGCAGATAGCAATAACACCCGCAGACCAGCCACCGATCTTCTTAAATCGGAGTGCGATGTAGATTACCAGCAGCACGAATGCCACAACAACTGCGATAAGACAGGACACGAAGAACTCCGCACCCGAAGACGCACTGACGTTTGTAGTATCTACATTCTGGATGTTATTATCGGGATAAGTTGCAATAAGTGTATCAGATACAGCAGAAAGCATCTCATCATCCATCTTCTCATCAGCAACGAAAGAAATAACAATGGTGTTAAGATCGCCTGTGAAGCTGGTACCTGTTGTTACAGTAGGAGTAGGTGTGCCAAGCTGTTTTACTACAGCCGCAATGTCCTCAGTGTCAACTTCACCTGTGTAGCTGTAGGTTACCATCGTACCGCCCTTGAAGCGGATATCAACTTCGGGAACGATGATGAATGTGCAAAGTGCTGTAACCGCGATAAGTGCAGCAGAAAAAATAGCAAATACCTTTGTGTACTTTACAAAGTCAAAGCTGTGCTTTGTCTTTACCTCGATGGTATCAACAGTATCCTTGCCCTCTTCGGCAGAGCGTACTGCCTCTGCACTGTTGCTTCCGCCATACAGCCAGGGCTTTCTGAAGCATCTGAACTTGGAGAGGGAAGTGGTCATCAGTCTTGTTGCCCAGCAGCCCATTACGAAGTTCATGATAACGCCGGCGATAAGGGTGAAACCGAAGGAGTAGATAGTACCCTCTGTGGATGCACCGAACCATGTTCCGAACACAGCCATCAGGATGACAGCCACGATAACGATAGTCAGGTTACTATCGAGGATAGCTGCAAAACCACGCTGGAAGCCGTTCTTAATGGCACCGTCGATAGTTCTGCCCGCCTTGAGCTCTTCTCTGATACGCTCAGCGGAAATAACGTTGGCGTCAACACCCATACCGATAGAAAGGATAATACCTGCGATACCGGGGAGTGTAAGAGAGGATGCGTCATTGAAGGAGAAGTATCCTGTAACTGCTGCAAACATACCTGCAACCTGACCGATCAGTGCGATAACTGCAACAAAACCGGGCAGACGGTAATAGATGATCATAAATATGGAGATAAGCACAAACGAGATAACACCGGCGAGAGCCATTGCATCACGAGCACCTGTACCAAGGATAGGAGAAATGGTAGAAAGATTCTCGATCTCCAGCTTGAAGGGAAGAGAACCACCATTGATCTTGTCAGCAAGATTCTGTGCAGGCTCGTACTCCTTGTAATCAGGAGAAGAAATGATAGCGTGACCGCCTGTGATCTTCTGGCTTACATTGGGAGCGGTAATGCAGATGTCATCCATCCAGATGGATATCTGCTGACCGATAAGTCTGCCTGTTGCCTCTGCGAAAGCGTCGCCGCCGACATCTGTCAGATCAAGTGCTACTACATACTGGTTCGTTTCCTGATCGTAGCTTACGTAAGCACGTTCAACGTCCTTACCCTCTAAGATGATGTTCTTTGTCTGTCCTGTGGGCAGGCCTTCATCATCCAGCTCGCAGCCCTCACGGAAGGTGAGCATTGCAGTTTCGCCGATCTCCTTTACAGCAGCCTCGGGATCGAAGCTGGTATCGTCAGCCTGCCAGGGGAACTGTACGATAATTCCGTTGGAGGAAGGATCAACATAGACTTCATAGTCGTTGATGCTGTTGTCGATCAGACGGGTCTCAATGATGGACTTTGCCGCATTGAGGTTGTCCTCTGTGATCTCGTTCTCCGCTGCGTAAGATTCGGGAACACCGAAAGTAACATTTACACCGCCGCGGATATCAATTCCCCATCTGATATCATCAATACCCCATATATAGTGTGTTTCAGTATCGCCATAACGGGTGCTGATACCCATCATGGATGTGACAGTGAAAGCAACTATCAGGAGAAAGATAATAAAGAAAACGGGTCTGGTAATTCTGCTTTTCAATATTTTCACTCCGTTTCAAAATTGTTGGCGGTAAGACCGCCGAATATCGGGACCGGATCCAAAGTCAAAAAAGACGATAAAACCTCAGTCTATACCAATTTATTATAATATATTCTGAGAAAATAGTCAATACCTATTCAGTAATATGAGATGATATTTCGTTGAAAACATAGATTTATAGCATTAGTTTTTATTGACATCACCAAAAAGTTGTGATATACTGATGGAAAATCGTTAAAGGAGATAATTATAGTGTCTTATAAAAATATCTTTTTTACAATATTGCTGACCTTATCACTTCTTGTTACCGGCTGTGCATCCAGAGAAGTGCAGCAGAACGAACGCAGCGATCTTTACAGTTACACACTGGTTGCTGAGCAGACTGCTGATGAAGCGGGATATATTCAGGCAAAAACAATACTCGAAGAACGCCTGCAGCAGCTGGGATATGAGGACTATCTGATAACAGCCGACAAAAACGGCATCACACTGAAAGTCGACGAAAGGGATCCCGATAAGCTGTCCTCTATCTGCCGCAGGGGAGTGCTTTGTTTCCGCGAGGGCACACAAGCCGATGGTGCGATCCTGATCGAAAATGATGAGCTGAGCAAAGCTGAAGCTGCATACAGTGAAGCGGATTATCAATTCGTTGTGTATCTCTATTTCAACGAAAAGGGTGCAGAGAAATTGGCCGAGGCCACCGAACGCCTGACAGGAGAAGTGATCTCGATCTGGCTGGACGGAGAATGTCTGACATCCCCTACCGTATCCTCGCCGATATACGGCGGTACAGCAATTATAAACATGCCTGACGGAAAAGACGCTACCATCCTGCTTGCTGCACAGCTTAACAGCGGTACGCTTCCGTTTGAACTGAAAATGATATGACATAACGCTCCCGGATATATCGGGAGCGTTCGGTTTTATGTTCTTGTTCCGTTGGGTATCAGTTCTGCGTATCCTTTACTGTAATAACCGCACCCAACGGTTCGAGACGTCGCTTGATGTCGTCGATATCCTCAGGGGATGCACCGTTCTTCAGGAGCTGAGGTTCGTTTTCTGCACTTTCTGCTATATCCTTTGCCATTGCAAGTCCGTAACCCGTTACCTCCCTGACCTCCTTGATGACCATTATCTTGTGGGCGTAGGGATAGGATTCCAGGTATACCTGTGTGCCTTTTGGTTCGTTTACATAGTCGCCAAAACGGACCTCGACCCATTCGCCTTTGTCGTTTCTGGTGGTAAGAAAACCGTCGGTCATCTTGTTGTCAAAAAACATTCCGCGGTATACCCTGCCGTCGGCGTAATAATACTTTCCGTATCCGCAGATCTTATCCGCAAGCCAGCTGCCCTCATAGCGGTCGCCGTTGGGATACAGCAGTGTTCCGCCGCCGTCACGCTTGCCCTTGGCAAACCTTCCGTCGTACACCATTCCACCCGAAAGATACAGCTTTCCCTGTCCGCTGAATACATCGTTCCGGAACTCTCCGATATAACGTTCGCCCGTTGCTGTGAATATGAGCTCTCCGATGCCGTGCCTCATGCCGTTAAGCCACTCGCCGTTGTATACGTTTCCGCTGGCATAAACCATCTTTCCTCTGCCCTCGCGTACGCCGTTCACAAGGCTGCCTTCGTAATGGTCTGCACCCTCTGCAGAGGAAGATCCGTCTTTTTTGCCGAAAAGTTTGCTGACCTTATCAAAAAAGGACATCGTCATACCCCCTTCATGCTTTTCACTGGATATTTTAACATACATTACAACAAATCGTCAAGATGCAGAAAAAACATTCCCTAAAACACCAAAAAGCATGGTATTATGCGGTTTTCGCTTGACAATTATATTAAATAGTAGTACAATATAGAGTAATACCGCAAAATCGGCGGCGAGAACGGTGCTGCTGCGGCATACCTGTATGTATGCGGGTGCTCCCGACGGACCATGTCCGACAAGCGGTAAATAACTCAATTCATCGATGACAATGTCACGCAGAAGGTGTGCGTTTATCGGCTGCAGGGACTTCTCCTTTTTCGCCGGGAAATGTACAAATTCAAGGAAAGCGTGCCGACAGCGTACTTTGTGTACGCCGAGGTATGCTTGACGCAGAAGGTGTGCGTTTATCGGTGAAAAAATAATGAACGGCGGGGCATTTGTCTAGCCCTGTTAGGAAAGGATGTTCACAATGATCAAAGTAACACTGGCAAACGGCGAGGTAAAGGAATTCGAATCCGCACTCATGGCATTCGATGTAGCAAGAGAAACAGGCGACGCCAAGACAGCCTGCCTCGCGGAGATCAACGGTAACGTGTGCGATCTGCGTACAATGATCGACGCTGACTGCACCGTAAACTTCCTCACATTTGAGGATGAACAGGGACAGAGATGCTTCAACCACACAGCTTCCCACATTCTGGCACAGGCAGTAAAGCGTCTGTACCCCAACACCAAGCTTGCGATCGGTCCTGCGATTGACAATGGCTTTTACTACGATTTCGATTTTGAGGAGCCTATCAACGCAGATGCTCTCACCAAGATCGAGGCAGAGATGAAGAAGATCGTCAAGGAAGCTATCAGACTCGAGCAGTTCACCATGGCTCCCGACGAAGCAATAAAGTATCTTGAGGAGCAGGGCGAGATCTATAAGGTAGAGCTTTGCAAGGAGCACGCAGACAAGGGCGAGCCCATCAGCTTCTTCAGACAGGGCGATTTCACAGACCTTTGTGCAGGTCCCCACATGATGTCCACATCTCCCATCAAGGCATACAAGCTCACTTCCGCAACAGGTGCTTACTGGAGAGGAAGCGAGAAGAACAAGATGCTCACTCGTATCTATGGTACGGCATTCCCCTCCAAGGATGCCCTGAATGCTCACCTCACAGCTATTGAGGAAGCTAAGAAGCGTGACCATAACAAGATAGGCAGAGAGCTTGAGTACTTCACAACTGTTGACTGCATCGGTCAGGGTCTGCCGATTCTGCTTCCCAAGGGTGCAAAGGTGATTCAGACACTGCAGAGATGGGTAGAGGACGAAGAATACAAGCGTGGCTACGTACTCACAAAGACACCCTATATGGCAAAGCGTGAGCTTTACAAAATAGGCGGTCACTGGGATCACTACCGTGACGGAATGTTCATCCTCGGCGACCCTGACGATGAAACAAAGGAGTGCTTTGCACTTCGTCCTATGACCTGTCCGTTCCAGTATCAGGTATTCCTGAACAGACAGCGTTCCTACCGTGACCTGCCCATGCGTCTGGGCGAAACATCCACACTGTTCCGTAACGAGGACAGCGGCGAGATGCACGGCCTTATCAGAGTAAGACAGTTCACTATCTCTGAAGGACATCTCATCCTTCGTCCCGAGCAGCTCGAAGAGGAATTCAAGGGCTGTCTGGAGCTTGCTAAGTACTGTCTTGAAACAGTAGGTATGCTTGAGGATTGTACATTCCGCTTCTCCCAGTGGGATCCCGCAAACCCCAAGAACAAATACGAGGGTACAGCAGAGCAGTGGGAAACAGCTCAGGCTACAATGAAGAAGATTCTCGATAACCTCGGCGTTCAGTATACCGTTGGTATCGATGAGGCTGCATTCTATGGTCCTAAGCTGGATATCCAGTACAAGAACGTATTCGGTAAGGAAGATACCATCGTAACGATCCAGATCGATATGCTGCTGGCTGAAAAATTCGGCATGGAGTATGTTGACGTTGACGGTGCAAAGAAGAACCCCTATATCATCCATCGTACATCCCTCGGCTGCTACGAAAGAACACTTGCTTATCTGCTGGAGAAATACGCAGGTGCACTGCCGCTGTGGATGGCTCCCGAGCAGGTACGCATCCTGCCCATCACAGACAGAGCAAAGGAATATGCAGAGGGCATCTCCGCTAAGCTTGAGAACATGGGCATCCGCACTTCCGTTGATAACAGAAACGAGAAGATCGGCTGGAAGATCAGACAGGCTCAGATCGAAAAGATTCCCTATTTCTTCATCGTCGGCGACAACGAGGTAGAAGGCAACACAGTTGCACTGCGTTCCCGCAAGGAAGGCGACCTCGGCGTTTCTCCGCTGGATGAGGTCATCACACGCATCATCACAGAGAACGCAGAAAAGACACGCTGACAGATATGACAAACTAATTTAACAGAAAGGTAAGACCGATATGGCAAACCAGCTCACACAGGACGAGATCAAGAATTTCAACAAGGCTCTGGAAGAAAGAATTGCCGCTGCCGTAAAGGATCAGAACAAGTGGAAGGATGTTCTTCCCGATCTGATGAACGCAGAGGTATTCGTAGTAGCCCAGATGTCCGACAGAACTGACAGCAACGGCAACAAGCTGCTGAATATCCTCTCCATGAAGAATGCCGAGGGACAGCAGTGCATTCCGTTCTTCACATCCCCCAGCAAGATGTCCGTACTGGCATCCCCTGACAGAAAGAGCTTCAACTGCATGAAGATGAAGGTATCCAAGCTGTTTCAGGCAGTAAAGGGCAAGGCCGCTTTCCTCAATCCCGGTTCAAACGATTGCAGCAAGCTGTTCAATCCTTTCGAGATGAACCTGCTTGTAATGGAAAACGCAGACAAGAAAAACTAATAACAGATATCCGCAGAGTACGATGTGCTCTGCGGATAAAAAATGCAACCGGAAAGGCTGGTAACATTATGAAAAAACTGATCGCACTGACACTTGCGACAGCGGCTCTGCTCTCGATGACGGGCTGCTCCAAGGAAGCTCTCGACAACGTATCCACCATGATCGAAGCAGGCGGCAGAGATTACGGTGATACGATCACAAACGAGATAGGCGAAACACAGAAAAACACATTTTTCTCCACGACCGTGAACTCTGTTGACTTTGTAAACGAAGTCGGCGAATACTATCTGGATGATGGATACGAGTTTGCCTGCGTGAATGTCACTGTGGAAAACATCTACAATATGACCATCCCCATGGGATACGGTGATTTCTATGTCAAATGGGGCGAAGGCGAAAATGATTGGGACGGAGCCACATATAAGTCCGACCTCGCCGATGACATCTATGGCGAAATGTTTGATCTTGAAAAGGGTGAAGATTACACCGCTACGTTATACTTTGCTGTCCCCACAGACCGCTCCGACGATCTGCAGCTTGTATACGAAGAACTGTACGATGATGATTTCGTAGGAAGCACATACATTATCAATCTTGAATAATGCACGCTTAATAGCAGCAAAACCGTCCGGATTTCCGGACGGTTTTTGTTATCTTAATTTGTCGACAATGATATCAGCCACGCGATAAAGCGGTGCCTGTACACAGACTGCACCTATCTTATATGCCTCCATCGGCATACCGTATACTACACAGCTCTCCTTGTCCTGTCCGACTGTAAACGCACCCGCGTTACGCATCTTCAGCAGACCATCCGCACCATCTCGTCCCATGCCTGTCAGTATCGCTCCGATGGCGTTTTCCTTAGCCACCTCGGCTACGCTGCTGAACATAACATCAACAGACGGACAATGTCCCGATACTTTGTCGCCTTTTCTTGAGGAAATATAGTATCCCTTCGTGTCCTTGCACAGACGCAGATGATGCTCACCTGCTCCGATGATGGCAAGACCGGGTCTTAGCCTGTCGCCGTCCTCGGCTTCCTTTACCTCC
This sequence comes from Oscillospiraceae bacterium, assembly GCA_045606085.1. Lineage (GTDB taxonomy): Bacteria > Bacillota > Clostridia > Oscillospirales > Ruminococcaceae > CAG-115. The sequence goes on along the minus strand of JAZURJ010000082.1, from coordinate 3,939 downwards.
ATATGGCACGAACGATTAAGTCTTTCAGAGTACATCTTGGTAAAACCTGCCGGCATATGCTGTACCACGATAACGGGTGGCATATCTGCAGGGAAATTGCGGATGACCTGTTCCAGTGCCTCGGTTCCACCCGTGGACGCACCCAGAGCAACGATGATATCACTGCGACGTATGCTCCTGCCAGTAACAGGAGGTGTTTCAGTTCGATTATAATTTATCGGGGATATGCCTGAATCAGTTTTTGTATCAGGGATATCTGCCGCTCTCGGCACTCCCTCGCCTTTGGCAATACGGCTGATACTGTTGCGGGAATACGCACGCTTGATAGCACCGCAGAGCGTTTCTGCGAACTTCTGCATATCAGAATTCGTGCGGGTAAGCGGCTTTGCAATAAACTGCACCGCACCCGCCCCGATCGCTTCTGTCCTGCGATCTTCGCATGAGGACACGACGATAGTCGGTATGCTGTTATGGGGATGCAGCTTTCTGAGGAAAGCTATACCATCCATCTTGGGCATCTCGATATCCAGCGTCATTACGTCGGGATCGAATTTCTGTATCATGTCCCTTGCCGCATAGGCATCGCCTGCTGTACCGACAACTTCGATCTGCTCATCCTGACGTATGTGACGTGCCAGAACTTCCCTGAACAGAATGGAATCGTCCACTACCAGCAGTTTAATTCTCTTCATAGACTGCTCCTGTTGAACTGATTATAGATATCGCCGCACATTCAGCTGTTATTACAGTTGCAGTGTGCGGCGGTCTGTGTTTTGACTTAAAGCGGCTTGCGATATACCGCAGGCTTGATGTATTCAAACTTTGTCTCGGTGCGGGAAATGCTCTCCGCATGACCGATATACAGGTATCCACCCGGCTTAAGCACATCGTAAAAACGGTTTACCAGAGCCATCTTTGTGGGCTGATCAAAATAGATCATAACGTTACGGCAGAAGATCAGATCAAACGGACGTGCCGCAAACGTTTTTGGCATAGGCTCCATCAGATTGAAGGGCTTGAATATGATCTCATCCTTTATCTGCTGGCATATCTCAAACTTATCATCACCCACAGGCTTGAAGTATTTCTTCTTCCACTCGGGACTAAGACCTTTCATGCCCTCAGCATTATAGATGCCAAGTTTCGCCTTGTCCATAACACTGTGAGATATATCTGTTGCAAGAATTCGGGTATCCCAGCGTGCCTTGTCCTTTCCGAAATACTCGTTCAAAAGCATTGCGGTGGTATAGCACTCCTCGCCCGATGAACAACCGGCACTCCAGATACGCAGCTCGTTGTTCTTTACCGTCTTTGTAAGATACGGCAGGATGACTTCCTTGAGATAGGTGTAGTGCTCCGGCTCTCTCATAAAGAACGTGTGGTTCGTGGTGAGCTTGTTGAGGATAGTCGTGACCTCTGCACCGGAAGTATCGGACATTACAGCGTCAAGATACTCTGTATAGGTCTTGAAGCCACGATCTCTGAGCATATTGCCCAGCCTTCCCTGAATGAGCACACGCTTTGCGGAAAGATTTATGCCGTAGTTATCGTGCATGAACGTAACCAGCCGTTCAAATTCTCGGTCGGTCAGTTCCATGCATTACACCTCTTCTCCCAGCAGCTTATCAACATCAAGAATGAGCTTGACGATGTCACCGGAACGAATCATGTACTGGATAAAGGACTGCGTATTAACATTGCGAGCCTCGGGAGTTGCGGAAATATCGCCGGAATGGATATCCTCAACATCCGCTACTCTGTCAACGATGATACCAACAGAATCGTCATCAACAGTAACGATGATGATGCAGGTCCTGCTTGTATAAGGAATCTCGGGCTTGCCGAAGCGTGTTCTGATATCAACGATCGGAACTACCTTGCTTCGTACATTGATGATACCCTTTATGTAAGAGGGAACATGTGGGATCTTTGTGATGTGCTGCATCTCAATGATCTCCAGAACGTTCTGAATCTCAATACCATATATCTGCTCGCCGATGTGGAAGGTCATTACCTTACCGAGGATACGGTTTTCGGCGGAGACTTTTTTATCGCTGGACTGCTGCCTTGCAACAGCCTCCTTGATTACATCATTTGTCATGTCTTTTCTCCTCCTTAACCGATAAGTGTATTGGTGTCGATGATCAGCGAAATGCTGCCGTCACCCATGATAGTGCATCCGGACAGGCCCTCGCCCTTGATGTTGTATCTTGCAAGATACTTCGGGAAGGGCTTAACTACTACCTGCTGCTCGCCGATGAGCTTGTCAGCAAAGATACACATACTCTTGTTGTCGGTTTCAACCAGCAGGAGGATACCTTCAACGAGGTCTGTAACTTCTGTTTCAATGCCGAACTTCTCATGCAGTCTGAGGATGGGGTAGCATACGCCACGGATCATTATCATCTCATTGTTGTCAGTATCATTGAGGAACTGGCTGGGATCTGCCTTGAAGCTCTCACGGATAGTTGCGATCGGAACAGTAAATACCAGATCGCCGCAGGTGATCTCCATACCGTCGATAATGGCAAGTGTCAGCGGGATCTTGATGATGAAGGATGTTCCCTGACCCTTCTTACTGTCTACTACGATAGTACCGCCGCACTTCTCAACATTAGCCTTAACAACGTCCATACCAACGCCTCTGCCGCTGAACTCTGTAACCTGTTCGTTGGTAGAGAAGCCGGGGAGAAGAATAAGATTCTGAATCTCCTTCTCAGTGTATTCGCTCTCAGGCTTTGTGAGGATGCCCTGCTTCTTTGCCTTTGCAAGGATCTTCTCGGGGTCGATACCCTTACCGTCATCCTGTACGGTAATGATTACTTCGCCGGAAGCGTTCTGTGCAGAAAGTCTGAGTGTACCCTTTTCAGGCTTGCCGGCATTTATTCTGTCCTGTACATCGTCCTCGATGCCGTGGTCCATACAGTTACGCACCAGATGCATCAGAGGATCCTGCAGGCTGTCAACGATAGACTTGTCGATCTCAGTCTCTTCGCCCTCGATAACGAACTCAACGTCCTTGCCGAGCTTCTTACGCATATCGCGTACGATTCTGTTCATCTTCTGGAATACGCCTGCGAGAGGAACCATTCGGATGGACATTACGGTATCCTGAAGCTCACTTGTAAGCTTACGGAGCTGTCTTGCAGCCTTGTTGAAGCTCTCCAGCTCCAGGCCCTCAAGATCTGGGTTGGATATTACCATGGATTCTGTGGTGATGATCTCACCTACGATATCATGCAGAGCGTCCAGCTTTGCAAGGTTTACGCTGATAAGGTTCTGCTTCTGCATACCGCTTGCAGCCTGTGCCTTTTCTACAGCAGCCTGTGCCTTTTCCGCAGCGGACGGCTCCTTTTTCTCCTCTGCAGGAGCGGCAGGAGCGGGAGCAGCAGCCACAGGAGCAGGGGCAGGAGCAGCAGAGGACGCAGCTTTGGGCTCGGGCGGAAGCTCAGCAGCAGGCGCAGGAGCCGCAGCAGCCTGAACCACCTCATAGGACTGAACGTTCAGTGCATTCTCTATCTGTCTTAAAACAAAGTCTACATTATCCAGGGGCTTGAATGTAATGAGGAAGCCCTGTTCAATAATGACCTTGGACGTCTCGGGATTCGTCTCAACATCGGCAGGTGTGAAATCCAGATAATCACACTCATCCTTGATGGTGTTGATGAGGAGGAACGCACGCAGATTTTCCATCTGGCAGCCATCCTCAAAGAATACTCTTACAGTCGTCTTATCTGCATCTACACTGTTTACAGCAGCAGGTGCAGCAGGTGCAGCAGCGGCAGCACCGCCTGCAGCGGGACCAGCCTCGCCAGTGGTCTCACCCAAAAGAGTATCTCTGCCCTTTAACAGCTTGTTGATGAGATCAGAAAAATCCATGCTCTCATACTCGCCGTCATTATGGTTCTGAATAGCCTCGATCTGAGCCTTGTAAGAGTC
>JAZURJ010000081.1:0-14031 GCA_045606085.1 Oscillospiraceae bacterium | reverse complement strand
TTCCCCTTTGAGTATTTTGCAATTTAGTCAAAGCCTACGCCTTACGCACGCATACATAGAATGTATTACTGTACGAATAAAGGGACAGTGTCCGAATAGCTGGACAACATCCTGACAGAGTGTCGATTGTATAAAATAAAAGACTGTCCGTATAAACGGACAGCCTTTCGTTAGGGGATATGTCAGGATTCTGGATCAGTCACCAAAATCTGTGAAAAAGTATAAGCATGGGAACAGCATCACGAACTCGGATGCGGATGTATTTTTGTATACAATTAAGTATACATGGCCGTTGGTGTGTACGACCAGGGACGTATTCGCGATGAATGTGCCCTGGGCAGCCATTCCGGTTGTGCCGATCGTATACTCTTCTGCCGGAGCGTCTACGATAATGCCGGTATCAAAGTTGAGCAGACCGGTTCCGGATCCGCCAAGCGTGAAGTTACCGTAGATCTTGCCGATCGTTCTGTCTGTATTGAACGCATAGCTGATATTACCGCTCTGCAGGTTAACGCCGGCAGGGAGGCCCGTAAAGGTATCCGAGGATCCTCTTACTGTCAGATCAAGGTCGATCGCATTTAAGACGGATCCGCTGACCTTAAGGCCGGTCCCGATGGATAACGCTTCCTGATTGCCGGACGGATCGACAGCTGTGATCTGATGCTCAGCAGGAGCAGAGATCGGGCGGACAAGTGCACGGCTTACCGTACCTGCAATACCGCTTGTAAGGCTGGCTGTGATGGTGTTGCCCGTCTGCGTAAAATCAATATCGCTTGTGTCATCGAATGTCAGGATCGGGCTCTTTGTTGCGATCGCATCAGCGTTTACTTTCATCTGTGCATCGATCGCGTTCATAGCACCGTTAAAGTCTACGAGCCATGCCGGCTTATCGGATCCGATAAAGATCGGAAGGCTGTAGTTTGTTGTTGTATTAGTAGCACTCATATTATTACCTCCTTATGGTGTAATATAATCTTTACCGAAATTGTCAAAATTATAGGCTGTGAGATCCAAAGCATCATAAGCTGTTGCGGTCAGTTCTGCTGCATCATATTCGGATGCGGTAAGGGCATCGGAACGGAGCAGGTTCGCCATATAATTTAATACGAGCTGGATCGGTTCGCTCTCGCCGGTCATCGGGTTGATCACCTCAAGGTCGATCAGCTGTGAATCAATATAAGATTTCAGGCTGTTATAGGTATCGACGATCGCCTTTGCGTTTGCAGATGTTGCAAGCTGCAGAGTTTCAATATTCCCGGTGATGCTGCTGAGGCTTACCCTGAGTTCATTCAGGAATGAATTAAAGTCTGTCTTATCAAGCTTACGCTCTTCCAGACCGGCGATCAGGGCCTCAAGAACGGCCTTTGCTTCCGCGATCTGCTCATTAACGTAAGTGATAGTGGCAAGCTCATCAAGGCCCTCAAAATAGTTCAGGAGCTTCTTGATGTTCACGATACACCAGTCCAGATTCAGCTCATGGAAATCGGTATAGGGATAATTATGAAAAAAGTTTGGCATTTATTTATTCACCTCCTATTTAGTAAATAGGTATCAGTAATTCAGTTTTGAACAGGTCGATCATGTGCTGGTAAAGGTTCCATTCCTGGAGAGAAAGTTCTGATTCAAGCATCTGCTGCGAAGTCGTAACGCCGATATTTCCGTATGCCCTGCCGGTCTTGAACTCCGTACCGTCAAAGGTTCCTGAATCATTCATGGATGTATACGGCTGCAGCGAAGCAGAATCATAGGAGGAGCGGTTTGCTATGCTGTCGGATCTGGATGTGGAGTCCGTATCGGTCCTCCATTCTTCCGTACGGTCATAGTTGTTCAGCGGATCATATTTGACCTGCAACGCTTCATACCACTTTTCAAATGTCCGCTGCCATTTCTGCCCCCAGATGCGGACAGCACCCCGGAAGAAATCAGGATCCGCATAAAGCACCTCAAGTTCACCGGCATCCAGCAGCAGGGAATTAATAAAAAGATCTTTATCGATCCCTGCCGGGAGCTCTAAAAACTCAAACAGCGGATGAGAATCTTCAAATGCATTATAAAATCCGATCAGTGTCATCTTAGCCAAGCTCATCTGAATCACCTCCGATCACATCGGAATCTTTTTCAGCATCATACCGAAGCTCAATACTGAGATTTAGATCCGGATATAATTCTTTTACCTTGTCAATCGAATTGTTCAGCGTATCATACCAGATCACGCTCCTGGAAGTCGCATCTATGATACGGCTCTCAGCCTCATAAGTGACCATACGCTCTTTTTTCTGATACGGGAGGACCGGAATACCGATCTCCATATCAAAGTTGTTTATGAGCGTCTGGAAGTCCTGCAGCTGCAGATCCGTGATATAGCTGTTCTTGATATTGTCACGGCTCAGGAACTGCCAGGGTTCCGTTTTGGAAACCGGATCGTCCTGCAGCTTCTTATCGAAGAACACGGCCGGCTCTCCCCGGTTGATCTTATCGAAAAGCTTCTTGAGAGCCTCTGCAGCGGCCTTATTTTTCGCTCCTACGATCCATGCGAACTTATTATTGATAATGCTCATATTGATCGCAGAATCGAGCGTAGCGAGCTTCTCAGCGTAATATGTGATGATATCCCAGATGCCCATATAATCCGGAGTCAGCTTTAAGATCTGGCACTCTTCCCCGATCTTGAGATCAAGGTCCTGCGATAACGTAGGGTTCACGATCAGGGCATTTGTCGGCTGATAATAGAAATTATATCCGTATAAGGTACACGGCTGAAACACCGTCCCCACCTCATCCCGGTCAAAGACAGCCACGAAACCGAACCGGAACAGACAGTAATAAAGGAAATCCCTGATCTGTCCGTTCCATTGTTTCGGCTCGTTGATGATGATCGTTGAGCACGCCCTCTGGAAAAGAGAGCGTACCCAAAAATCAAACACCTTGTTGTTTATAGTCTTGACCATCGAGGGGATATAGGATGAATCAACCATATTTAATTGTTCGTAATTCATCGGAATATACATTTGTATCACCTCTTATGATAAATCAGCTACGGGATAACCATTTTCGTTATCTGTTAAAAAAGAGAAAAACTGTGCTCCGGCAATTTCAAACATTTTTATCTCATACTCATCTCCGGATTCTATCGGATAAATAGTTTGACCGATGGTAAAATAATTAGTAGCATTATAAGTTGGTGTATTCATCGGCATTTTTGCAAGAACGGCATTAACTGCAGAAGCCTCATATATCTCTCTAAAAGTTTTATCAAGAGTAATCCTTGCATTTTCGCCATCAAATGTTGCGTTAACAAAAAACACACCTCCGCCACCTCCACCTCCGGAAATGCCGTAGATCTCATCACCGATCTGAATCTTTTCAAGATCACCGGTAGCCTCACCCTCCGGATTGGCGACAGCTGTGCTGCCCTCGCCGTATTCCTCATGAACTACATTCATTATACGATTGTATAAAACATCATTTTCCATATTTTATACCTCCTTACGGTGTTGCAGGATCCTCCATGATAAATACAACAGCATTCTCAGTAAAATCATTGATCGCATTCTTGCGGAATGTCCACCAGATATTATGGTAATGCTTTCTTGCCTCTTTCGGGGTAACGGCAGCTTCATCCAGCTGGTAGTCGACCATGATCGCATCTTCATCGAAGATCATTCCGAGAACATAATCTTTCGCAACGGCTGCGGCTGCAGCTGTCTGCTCTGTCGGATCGGAAGTATCAGGGATCGCCGGTTTCACTTTGATCGCTGCACCGTCGTTTGCGTTCTGCCAGAACTGTACACCCTCAAAGTTTTCGATCTTGAGATACTGCTCATTGAATACCTCAGGATATACCCTTGCCTCAGCCTGGTTCCAGAACGGTTTATACATTACCAGACGCTGACGGCTCTTCGGTGTATGTCTGAGAAGTGTATAGGAAACGCCACCGACCGTTTTTGTTGGGCTCCAATGGTATTTGTTGCTTCTGTATTCTAAGTCATCGGAGATCGTCTTGAATGTCGCAACGAAGAACTCAAGGAATTCGGTAAAGTATGTTGTCTGCAGCTGTGCTGTGGTGTAACTGGTTCCGAACGTATCATTATAAAGCTTTGTCATGTTGATGACAGAGCTCCCCTGATCGAGCTCGATCACGCCGGCGATAAAGTTGAGAAGTGTCATTCTGTTAAACGCTTCTTTCTGGCTCTCGATATCATTTCCTTTTTCTGTCATGATACCGGAAACGAAGTCGATGAACTCAGCCTCAGATCTGAACGCTACCTGCAGCTGCTTCTCGTATACAGTCGTAACATCCTGCCACTCGCTGGATCCTCCGAAATTCATCTCCAACGGAACCGGCTGGTTCTGCTCCCACATGGAAGCAGCAGAAGCTCCAGAGTTGCTGCCGTTATCATATCCGGTCGCAAAGTTTGTTTTCAGGTCGGTATTGGAAGCTCCGTCAATGACAGCCTCACGGGAATAGAAAGAGATCTTTCTCATTCTGCTCGCATAGATCCCGCTGTTAAGGGCATTGATGATCCTTAATTTTGCCTCATAAGGACGGACCGCCATAAAGGTACGGCCGAGAACGAGAGCGAGCGTATTCAGTGTTGCTTCAACACCGGATGCAAGCAGAGTCTCGCCGACAGAAACGAAAGTTGAGCTGTCGACGGCCTGGATCGTTGCATCCTGCCCGGTCGCTTCCTTGACCATTAAATTAACGATGCTGTAAGCATCTTTTACAGTAAGTACTCTTCCTGCCATGTAATTTTTCCTCCTTTACATGAAATTTCTGATCACCTCATTAAGAACATCCTGATCAGATGGACGGTTAAAGTCGTGATCAGAGTTATTTTTATTAATGTTTTGTTTCTGGGCATTCTCCAGCTGCTTTTTTAGATCAGAAATCTGATTCTGTAAAGCGATAAGATCCTGCTCAGTTTTATGATCATCTGCTGATTTTTCAGGTTCCTTATCCGGTTCCTGGGATCTCTCTTCCGGTTCACCTGAGGGCACATCTTCCGGCCCCTTTTCTGTCCCCGTACTATCAGGATCCTCAGCAGTATCAGCCAATGATATTAATTCCTCAATATCTTCTTTTTTGTAACCAAGTTTAGCTAACGCAATAATATCTCCGAGTTTCATAATTGTTCCTCCTTTAATAATGATACGGGGAAGTTACTGGATGATCAATCCGCCCTCCAAGCCTACGCTTCTGATCCGGGGACATTCTCCCCCGTATCTAATTAATTATATAATATTTTATTCAATATAGAAACCGCTATTTAAGTAAGCATTGATCTCCGCCCGGTCCGCATCCCTTGCGTTTACCGGGACCGATGCGTTTCCGCACTGGCAGAAACCGGATAAGCTGCTTAGCGTCACATTCTGGCAGCACGGTCGTCCTGCGACACCGGTCGGAAAATCTTTTGATCCGTAAACTCTTCTTGTTAAAAGGATATACCCTCTTGTAGATTCCAGATCTGCTTTATTTCCTGCACCACCTACAACCGAAGTTTGCGGAGTCAATTCATTATGGATCGCACCGACAAGACCGGCAACGCCTCCGATAATTGCACCCGGAACACCTCCAACGACAGCACCACCGGCAACGCCTCCGGAAACCATAGAAAGAGAATTAGTTACATCAGAAACACTTTTACCGATAGGGACATTTACAGAAACATTCCCTTTAAAACGGGCAAATTGTGAATTATCATTACCGGTATGGAACTGATAAACAATATCACCGGAAACCAGATCGACACGGATATCACAGTATAATGTTCTGCTGTTATGGATGCAGGAACCGATCACAGCCGTATCAAGATCAACAACACCAACTCCGGCAAGCGTTACGCTATATTGCGTATATTTCGGATTGCAGTCACGAAAATCGTTAAATAATCCTTGTGACGGTAAAGTGATCGAAACTGTATTCCGTTTTATAAAATCCTGGTTTGCTTTTCTGAGTACATAGCCAGATGGAATACCAACATTTACCGGACCAACATAAAAATCACTCGAAGCGGTCCCGATCTCACTCGCATTAAACGGAACCCACTTGATCGAGCCGACATAAACATCAAGATCAAAAGCCTGAGATATTTTTGAATCTATCCAGTCAAGAACATCCTGATTGTCATAGCAGGATGGTGTTAAGATCTGCCGGAATACAGAAAGATCCGGTGTTACATATAATGTAATACCGCTATCTCTTGCCATTACCTCAGAAATATAACACCCTGAACCGAAAAACGATGGCAGAGGCGTATTGATTGCAGATTCTGAAACAATGATCTGCCGGCTGGAAAGAAGTGGATCATTAATATATACATCATAATTTGAAGCGGACCGCTCAACAAAAGCCGTGTATGATAAAATGCTGCTGCGGTATGTTGCAAGGACATCCAGGGAGCAGACCACCTCAGCCCGATGGGCATCCATATTTATAATGTCAGTTACAAAATAATAATTGCCGAAAGCCTGAACGTAAGTAATCTGCGGCATCGGATCAGCCAGGATAAAAGACGGATTCCTGATCGAAGTCTCTTCTTTCAGGACGCAGCTGACCTGCGTGCTGCCGGTCGTGCCCGGCTGCAGCGTGCTGTTCTGGCGTTTTGTAAAATTGGACCATACTCTGATATTCATACGTTTCTGTACCTCCTCCTACGATCATATCCCCGGCGGATCCCCGGACCGGGACCCGGAGTCACATCCGGGATCAATATAAAGCCTTTTATTTCATGCTCCGAGGCATTCATGGCGTACCATTTACCGCCGGATTTATAAATAGACGGGGAATAGCTCCAAGGGTTTACGTTTCCATAACCTGATTCCGATACCCACCACTCACCATCCTTATATTTCTCGATAACGGCAACGTGTGACATCGTGACAAGTACGGACCCCTCACGAGGCTCCTGAACGATCGTATGGCCTAAGGATGCTGCGATCGTCAGCCATCTGTCGTCTGCTTCCGCATTATAAGCAACAAACGGATGCGTATGCGTCTGGGATGGATCATAAGTCGGATCGTAGTCCTCCATCCAGATGCGGAGCATACGGCCCTGCGTATATCCTACACAGTTAGAAAGGACATCCGCTCCCGTCTGGGTAGGATAGCCGTAAATGGATGTATTCCATGCGTTATCCCATGAAGCACCGTATAAGTTTGTCATATAGGCCGGATCATAGGTCCCTACCGGGTTCGTCGGATCGCTCCATCCCATAATAAAAACCTCCCTTATGCTGACTATCCGAAGCCTTAATGCTCCGGATAATCAGCTTTGATGAAAAAGAAACAATTAATGGAGAAAATTAAAGGTTTCCTAACTTTTATTTTATCTTAATCATTTTCATCTGTAAAGCATCAATCGGCTCACCGATGATACCGGCATAGCCGTTTTCCGGGTCCTTTTCGGAATATCCGTCTACCCAGTCGAGCCAGAGATCTTTTTTCCTTAAATGGGCTCTGTAACGGATCTTATACTTTGAGGATCCGCAGCGGATCATAAAGGCATCGATCGGCCGGCCCTCGATCCCGGCATAGTCGAGCCGGTTCTTTACCTCAGGCAGCCAGACGGAGTTATTATATTTCTCATATTCATCACCTTTCCAGGTATGAACTTTGTAATAGAGATCCGCTTCATAAAAAGCAGCGGAAATACAGTCAACATCATGCCCGTAAATGCCGGCATAATCGGAAACACCCTCAACAGCTTCAAGCCAGGTCCTTTTTACATCATCATAGACCTGATAAATGACATCAACAAACGTATCATCATACTCGATATAATCGGACAGCTTTCCGTGCCGTTCCCAGGAACGCCACTCCGTGCCATTTTTATGATCATAACGACGGCCGGACGCAGGATCTAAATAACTGGATGTAATGCCGTTGTCGCCAAAATCGGTCGTACATTCGACCACGTTACAAACACCTCCGGCGTGCTCAAATTCTCCGCAGAAGATACCGGCGTGCCCTGCCATATATAAATATTCACCTGGCTGGATGTTCTGGAAATACGGACTGACTCCGGTACAATGTCTTAATATTCCCTCTTCATTATAATCATCAATGATAGCCCCATTGTCCAAACCGACCGGAGCATGATAGCCGACCGGCTTTAATTTTTTCCAGATATCCGGAGCATTAATGATCCCTTTAACAAGGCCGATGCAGTCAGCGGAGATCACTCCCCTTTCATGGATCTGGCAGCTATTACCCGGAAATTTATTATCGTAATAGCTCTCCCGGTTCTTAGCCATAAAGATAAGATGCTCGCATAGATCTTTTGCTTTCTGTTTCATTGTTTCCCTCCCTTGATCTCATCGATCTCATAATAGATGTGTTTGATATCTTTCTCATTTGCAAGTACTCTCTCCTGCAGATTGTTATACTTGTCCTGCTTCCGCTCCAGCTGTTCAATTCTATATATGGTTTTCTGGTTCTGGTAATAGGCCGTTATGATATTCCCGATCAGCATGACCGCACCGGTGATTAATGCCACGATGATTGCTTCACTCATTTTTATCACGCTTTCCGAGCTCTGCCATGATCGGAGAGAGTACTGCCATAATAATTAATACGATCACTCCCCTCAAGGCTTCCGGAATGACCGGTATAAAACCGATGATCAGGTCTAAATTTGCCACAATGACACCACAACAGCCCTGACAGATCGTTCTGAGTAATCTATATTTTAATTCGTTTGATTCAAAAAATTTCATTATTATTCACCTCCCAAAATAATAAGACCGGGATCGCTCCCGGCCTTATTATAAAGGAAAGTATCACAAATGTCACCAAGACAGATGTATTATTCAAGCGTATTGATTATAGCATCTTTCTCTTCATCTGAAAAGGTCATATAAGCATAATCGTGATAATTGCCCTCTTTGTCTTTCCATGCAGGGAAAGAGATAAAATCCCCGTTCTTCCCCGATACGACCCTGCAGCCATGGATCGCGATCAGCATCCCGTCAAACGGCTCAAAGCTGATAGAGAACCGCTCTCTGGAACCGATCACGGAGAATCCGCTCATGTTTTTGACTGCCATCCATTCATTCTGTTTCTTTGTTTTTCTTGTGTAAGCCATACTAATTTTCCTCCTTATTTTCTAAATACTTTGTATAGCCGTCTATGAAATCTACCGCTGCGTTGTGCATCCGGCAGATATCAGCAAATAAGTAGCCGGGGAGGGAATCAAGTCCCTCAGACAGTTTGAAAAGTTTCTGTACGCAGGTTATAAGCTCTTTGCTCGTGTTATAGATCGTTTCAAACTGTTCAAAATCCATTCTGTTATCAGTCATTAAACACCTCCAGTTTGTCAAGCAGCGTTTCGATCTTGTCCATGTCATCATAGATCTTTTCCCTGGCTTCTTCCGGATCCGGAAACATCCAGGAGCTGCTCCTTGTCTGGTTCAATACGTTCATCTTGTCAACCATGAGAGCATTAAGGCCCTCATATAAAAACTGTTTCTCTTCCTTTGTGAAATAAATTAAATTGCTCATCCCTTTACCTCCTTATTTTTTGATCACCGGATGAATTACGATATCACTTAAGTTATTTGGATCAATGCTGACCAGAAGAACATTGAGCATCCGTTTCACATAATCCTGGGTAAACTCAAAACCGATATTCTGTTTGTTCCCGGTTTCCTGATCCTGCGTAAGAATTGAAAATTTGATCTCCATTACCTTTCTCCTTTCTTAAAATTTTCAAGAGGATTATATAATTTCAGATATACTTAAGTATATAAAAATATTTCACGGTTTTGGTAAAATATTACGTTCTCCGTAACTGCAAAAATCATCATCGTTCATATACCCACAGTGATATGTACACCAAGTCGGCTTATATCGTTTATCTGTTGTGCCATCTGCTTTTATTTCGTTTACAATGAACCAATCACAATCCTTACATCTCACAACCTCACGGACTTCGGCTGATGGTTCTACCGCTAATTTCTTGATGACCTCATAGGCTTGCATATAGTCAAGGCAAGAATAAAGGATGTCGACAACTTGACTTCCTGTATAGTATTTAAGTTTCATCTTCTCTTCTTTCACCGTAACTGCATCAATGTATCTTGCCATCTTTCACCTCCTAAATTCTGAAAAAATCCTTATAGTTAACCAATAGATCATACATCGTATATTTTTCAAACCTGACCCGGTTCTCGATACACTCATTCCGGAGATCTATTGCATAATCATAGTAGAAACGCTTCTGGTCGTTCTCCCGGTTCAGGTCGTAGATCTCGACCTTATCGTTCCGGCTGGATGTAAAATATAACATTTCATCTTTCCGGTAGATGTAGACATTATCCTGCTTGTAATGATACCCCACCACCGGAACATAATTTTTCAAATACTGCTTATTGACATTTGAAAAATCATTATTTGTGAACAGACCGCCGAAAGCTTTCTGTCCCCATGCCGTCCCGGCCATCGCTTTATAGATCCCGCTCTTTTCTTCTTCCTGCACCGGATACTCTTCTTCTGTGATATGATGCAGCATGATCCCCCGGTCCTCCAGATATTTATGCGTTCCTCCCTCCGCCATCAACATGACCATATCGTCAACAATCTGCAGCTCATTCGTTACCGGCGTGGAGATGTTCTCCGCATTTGCAAAAAGGATCAGCTTCAGGTCACCACGGCCTCTTTTATTTCGGTCCCTGGCAATCGTCATATAGACATCGAGCAGCATCTCACCCTCGACACGTTTGACAACCTCGCCCCTCTGGGGAATGAACTCATCGAACAGAAGCCAGTCACAGAAAGACAGATCAACGCCCTTGATGGATTTGATGGAATTAAGGGCAACGATATAAGAGAACGGAGCTCCGCACGGTTCTCCCGTATCCGGATCCGCCTGATCATAAAATCCGCCAACACCTTTAACGATCTTTGCCGGCCTGATATTGTAGCCGGCGTCCCGGTTGATCGGGACATACGGCGACAGGTCCAGACCGCCACGGTTCAGGCAGACCATATCCACATCTTCGATGGTCCTTTTCATATACACTAACGGGATCTTATTCTCATAAGCATACCTTAAAGAACTATAAGTCTTTCCCGGACCCCTCCGGGACCAGACAACGTAACACCAGGCACCCGGATAACGCTCCAGATCATCCGCAAAATAATAATACTTTTCACTTTTCCAATTATTCATAAACCTGAATCTCAACCTCCTCTATAAAAATTTTATCATAATCGACCGCAGACCCTAAGAGATAGTCGCACGGGCTCAGGTCGATGCTGTCGCCGGTTTCATTTCCGTTCTTATCAATATAAATGTCATTCACATAAAAATGTGTGTGCGTTTTCTTTCCGGTTTCCGTTCCCGGAAAGATAAAACCCGTTTTAAAATTGTCAAGGTCATCTTTCAGGCAGGAAGCTCCGGATTTCGGAACCCCGGCAACGGTGATATGCAGCTTTCCGTCCTCAACAGATCTTCCGCAATACCGTTTTGCCCCAATTACTTTAAATTCATTATAATCGCCGTCATGCTCCGCCACACCGAGCCAGTAGTCACGGCCGTTTTGCTGCACCGGTCCATAACCGTTTCTTAATAATTTTTCTTTACACCGGTTGTTATAGGCTGCCAGCTTCTCCGGATCCCATCCCTGACCATAGCAGGAATCGGTATCGGAGTAGATCCAGTCACGGCAGCAGGAACCCAGATCAAAAAGGTTCCGGAACGCATAGGCCGTCACCCAGACCCCGATCTGGTAATTCAGGACGCTTGTGAACCGCTTTACATACTTTGCATACTCTTCAACGCCGTTCACTTCCTGCAGCTCATACTCTCCCGTTTCATAATTCTCTGCGATCGTATCCTTGACCGGCTTCTGCACCGTCATTCCGTAAATACTATTCAGTGTTGCTTTCCGCAAAGCATAAAGGACCGGATCTCCGCCTTTCAGTTTTGTTTTATCCCGGAAGAGCTCAAAAATATAATCCGTGAACCATTTCGGAAGATATTCCTTGTGAGCTGCATAAACATTTGTGCATAGATGTTTCTTATATTTATATTGCTTTGCGATCACCTCAAGATCTGTTTCCGTCAGCCAGATCTCAACATAATCGGCCGAAAGGATCCTCCCGTTATCCAGGACGGGATTGATACACTTTACCGCTTTAGAGAACTGAAGAGCCGGCATCGGGTAATAATAGTCGATCAGGTCCGGCTCGATCAGGATCAGCTTGAAAAAATAAGCGTTATTATCCTTATCCGCCAGGATCTCAGAGATCGACCGGTTTTCCATCGGCGTGAACCGTTCCGCCGGATATTTTTCAGACAGCATAACAAACGGATAAGAAGAAGCAAAGTCATAGCAGGATGTGATACCCGTTATAGCCTGGTTATAATAGTGACGGTTCCCGTGCGTATATCCGCCATGAAACACACGCTCTAAGATCAGCTGCAGCTCATACTCCGGAACCTGACGGAGAAATTTCTCATGAGCGTTCTGACACTTACCCCGTTTCCGGACCTCTTCTCTGGGGATCCCCGTTGCCGTCCAGGGGATCGAGTAGATCCGTTTCCTTAAAAGCTGCAGAGTCGCATCAATGCACTCAACGCCGGCCAGCGTATCATTTTCCATATATAGAAGCTCCTGATCCGTCAGCGGATCGCCCTGATTCCGGATCTTATCATAATCCCAGAAGCCGACCGCCTTTTGATGCTCAACGTCCATATCCTTTGCCCATTTTTCAAGCTTCCGCTGGGCAAGGATCAGAGAATCACGCAGCACAACACCACATGGAAATTCAATATAGATCGGGTATAAACTTTTTGTGTTCAGCTGCTTTACCGGTTCCTCAAACTCACGCAGAAAAAACTTTCGGAGAAATACCCAGTCATAAGATAGATTGTGAACATAGAGATATGATAACTCTCCAGGCATATATTCATGTATTTTTTTAATACATTCAATGCACTCTGACGGAGTATAGCCCCAGAGAGTCACGATATTGAAATGCAGAGCCCGGATGCTGATGCACCATGTCACGATATGGTTCTGCACGATGATATCCGGATCCTTTTTACTGGTTTCTGTATCCAGCATCATGATCGCATCATTATAGAGCTTGTGAGAGCCTTTTCCTGCCCTTTTTGCATAGAGGATATAAGAGAGATCACTGTAATTGTAATCTCTCCAGAAAACCATCTTATAGCCCTTAGATTCAAAAAATTTTCTCCGTATTGTTTCTAACTCTGAGCGTTTCATTGTTACATCATGTTAAAGACAGATAACCCTTGTTCCTCCAAAATATTATTGATGGCAGACTGAACCTTTTTATCTGATACCCGGATCGTCGGAGTCTGACCCTTTTTAAATGCCTTTTTGATTCCCTTTTCATTCGTCTGGATCTCCCCGATCGCCTTCATCGCCGTTTTGCTGCCATACTGTCTTGACATATCCTGCCATTTCTTCGATTCAAAGAAGCCGGCAAGATCATCCCATTTCATATTTGTGCCATATTTATTATTGATCGCATTTGCACGGCCCTGAAAGGTCCGCATGATATCCCTTTTCGTGCTTGTTTTTGTATCTTCCAGGAAATGCTTTACGTCACTGATCCGGGCCCTTAAACTTTTTATGTTGCGAGGGATATCACGATTGAACCGGGAAGCCCCTGCTCCGCTCCAGTACTGTATATCTTTCATAGCCCGGTTATATGCGAACTTTGTCACATTCTCAAAGCCTTTTTGCGTTGACAACCTTTCCAGGCGGACCAGTCTCTGATCTGCCTTTTTCGCTAAGGACTTGTATTCTTTTACTAATGCCTGGTATTCAGGATCCGATCGCCTTGCCATGTCATCACCTCCGTACTCTTAAAAATATCACAACTTTCCGTATACAAAAAGAGTCATGAGCTAAGGTTTTTATTTTATACAATCGACACTCTGTCAGGATGTTGTCCAGCTATTCGGACACTGTCCCTTTATTCGTACAGTAATACATTCTATGTATGCGTGCGTAAGGCGTAGGCTTTGACTAAATTGCAAAATACTCAAAGGGGAA
>JAZURJ010000080.1:0-2320 GCA_045606085.1 Oscillospiraceae bacterium | reverse complement strand
ATTTAGACACAAGTTCTCTTGTTACATATAGTTTTTCAGCCAGCTGCTCTTGTGTGAGATTAGCTTGTGTTCGCAGCATGGCAATTTTATGACCGGTCATTTAATCATCCCCTCTGCTTTATTATATTTTATCAAGAAAATTTCAAATAGTAAAGGGACAATTTGTGACATATAAAAACAAGGATATCTCTATAAGTAATATGGAATAGGTACCCGCCAAATAATCCCGTGTCCAGGCAACTCTAACCGACTCCATAGACTGGATTAGACAAAAAGGCACTGTAAAATATTTTGCAGAACATCTTGACAACGTAAAGATAGTAGTGTATAATAAACTTGACACTGTAAAGTTTGGAGATGAAATAAATGAAAATGAATAAGAAAGTAAGGCGGAAGATCATGATTGATGTTATCATTATAATCGCTTTTATAATTCTGCTCTTTGTCGTATGGGTCATTATAAGCCCTGGAACTATAAGAAAATATAAAGGTGAAAATAGTCTTTCGGAAAAATATGTAATGGACATAAACGGCGCACCGAACGGTTTTTTCATCAACAGCGTTGATACCAATAATCCCGTTCTTTTGTTGGTTTCAAGCGGTCCGGGAACAGATGATTATGTTTTTACTGACAAATATAAGGATATGAGGCTGGAAGAAGATTTCACGGTAGTATATTGGGATTACAGATCAATGGGGATAGCCTATGACAAAGATTATGATACAGAGCAGATTACGCTGGAAAATCTCCTGAATGATATCCATGAGGTAACGGAGCATCTCAAAAATCGTTTTTCAAAGGAGAAAATATATATCATGGGATTTTCGGGCGGCTCACATATTGCACTCAAAGCAGCACAGAAATATCCGAATGATTATTATGCGTATATCGGTATGGCACAAGTGGTGACAGACTTGGATGAACAGACGAAGCTGATGTATGATTATATGAAGGAGTTCTTCACTTCCCGTGATGATAAGTCTTCACTAAAAAAGCTGGAGAAATATGTGGAGGTAACTGAAGAAAATGTTAAATTGACCGCAGATTGGGCAGATTTCGTTTATCTGCTCCATAAGGCAGGAGGTGGAACGATAAAGGATAAGACAGAACTTGAGGGTATCGTACTGCCGATCATCTTCTGCAAATGCTATACTGTCAGTGAGAAAATAAACTATGTCAAAGCGATGAAAATGTACCGCACAACGCCCTTGAACGCTGAGCTTTCAGACTTTGACTACAGAAAAGATATACCGTCACTGGATATACCTGCATATTTTATCAGCGGCGAGTATGATTACAATTGTCCGTGGGAGCTGGTCGAGGATTATGAGAAAAAGCTGGACGCACCTCAAAAGGGGTTTTATCTGATACCCGACGCAGCCCATAGTCCCTTGTGGGAGAATCCGGAAAAGACTTGTGAGATACTAAGACAGATAAAGGAGAACAATTCAAAATGAGTGACAGTTATCATCATGGCAATCTCAGACAAGCACTTATAGATGCAGGGATAAAGATCATAAACGAGAGCGGCGAAGCAAATCTTTCACTGCGTAAAGCAGCAGCTATGTGCAAGGTATCTCACGCTGCCCCTTATGCCCATTTTAAAGACAAGAACGAGCTTATCGAAGCGATAAAAGCGACCGTTACCGAACAGTTTATCGAGGAGCTTTCGGCGGCAGTAGATGCCTCACCCAATGCTGAAAGTGCGCTGGTAAATATGGGCAGGCACTATGTGGCTTTCTTCGTCCGCAGACCTGACTATTTCAGATTTATCTTTGGTAGCCAGAACATAACTGCACATATCCGTTTCGATAAACAATATGAAAATGATTACCCACCTTTTGCTCTGCTGAAAGAAACATATCTTAAATATCTTTTGGAAAAGCAGCTTGATAAAAGCAGAGAAGAACAGGAGATCGATCTGCTTAAATTATGGGCTTCCGTCCATGGAATTGCGGCGATAGCCTGTATGTCGGGAGTAGATACTTCTTTTGAATGGGAGGACAAAATATTCAGCGATCTATTGATCAGATAGAATATCAGATTTCTCAACATAACCTTAGTCTATTGGCACACTTGATTTCCGTTCCACACAAGTCATAATTGTCATTGTGGAACACACCACAACAACTGCAAACCCTAATGAAATAGTTATTATACAAGCCTTCGGAAACGCATTATAAATCGTTTCTGAGGGCTTGTTTTTTGTGTAGGAAAATTCCATGCTCGACAATGCAGGTCGGCAAATAACCGCTTTTCCGTTCGTCTATGAGCCTATGCCGTGACAGCCTTGATAATGCCGTTACGCACCTCATACTC
>JAZURJ010000079.1:0-31210 GCA_045606085.1 Oscillospiraceae bacterium | reverse complement strand
TGATTTTCCCAGTCGTTTACAGGATAGTATCCGCTTGAAGAAATCACATCAACAGCGTCCCACCACTTAACATTATGCTCCTGATATTTGTCGGTGTTGTAGGATACTGTGCCGCTGTACACCCTGCGTATATCCGCAATGAGCTGACGCCACTCTGCCTCACGGCGTTCGGACTGCACCATCTCGCAGCCTGCGATGAACATCTCGCAGCCACATTCCTCCGCTATCCTTGCGTAATGCGTCTGGAATTCGGTGTATGCCCTGAACCAGTTGCACCATTTCGGCTCGCACACAACGTCCTCGTCGAAAAAGTTGATGTGGGCACGCCATGTGCCGTTGCGGCAGTTTGCGGTGGGCTTCAGTGCCACACGCAGACCCTTGCTCTTTGCATGGGCGATGAACTTTTTCAGCTCCTCGTCCGACATCGTGGCTTCGGATGAGTAGTCGATCTCCTCCGACTGCGGCGTGTTCTGAAGTCCGTTGGGCACCAGTATGATAAAGTCAGCGTTTGTGCGGCTGACAAGATTGTCAAGACTTTCGTATGCTTCCTTTGATGAGAGCAGACTTCTGCGGCAGAAGGGAGCAAATGTTATTCCTCTGATATATTGCACAGAAATTCCTCCTGATTTTTTATTTAAGTATATCATTTTCTCAAAAAGTGTGATATAATGATTATATGAAAAAATCGTAAAAATCTCTTTCGGAGGAACTGTATGCACTATCTTTTCGAGAAAGCGGACAGCCTTGATATGCCCATTGAATGCTTCGTGTTCGATACGGCTAGAGAGGATTTCCCCATCCGTCCGCACTGGCATTATTTCTATGAGATAATATACATCACTGAGGGCATTGCGGAGATGCACTGTGACGATGCTTCCTATATCATGTCCGAGGGTGACATGATAATATTCCGCTCCAGGGCGGTACACTCCATCTTCGCTGTTGATCGAGACCCGCTTAAATACACCGTGCTCAAATTCGATATCAACCGCTTTGCCATCACGACGCCCTATGCCCCGAAGCTACGCAGCATCTTCAGTCAGGCACAGCAGCAGGGAATGCCGGTTTATTTCCCCTGTGAGCAGGTGGACAGAATGGGCGGCGGTGAGCTTTTCAGCCGCTGTATCGACGAGGTGAGCTGCCGCGGCTACGGCTACGACCTCATGCTGCAGACAAGTATCTACTCGCTGCTGATGAACATCATCCGCCGCTGGCTTGCGGAGGGCTTCGTCATCCGCGACGAGCAGGAGAGCGACAACTACGATATCGACAGCATCACGGAGTACATCGATTCCTGTATGTCCGACAACCTGCGTGTGGCGGATATCGCCAGAAAATGCGGCATGAGCTATTCCTGCTTCGCAAAGAAATTCCACGAGACCTACGGCATGAGTTGCAAGGAATATATCGAACGCATGAGGATAATCAAGGCGGAGGAATTCCTGATGTTCACGGAGCATGACCTCAGCTACATAAGTCAGGAAACAGGCTTCTCGGATTGCAGCCATCTCATAAAAAGTTTTAAAAAATTAAGAGGAATCACCCCGAAGCAGTTCAAATTATCGAAAAAAGTAAAAACCTCTTGACAATTATGTCATCCTGTGTTACTATTACTCAAAAAAGAGAAAGGAACTCTTCAATATGAGCGATAAGATATCCACTCCCTGCAACCCCGATGCACAGCAGTGTGTCAGGAACGTTATGAAATATCTTTCGGACATCACCTATGAGAAGGTGGTGACAGGTCAGCACACACAGACTATGGCTCAGGAGGAGCTGCACTATATCGAGGAGGTCACTGGAAAGCAGCCTGCACTTCTCGGCTTTGAGCTGCTGTCCTATTCCCCGAACATCAATTATCTTGACACGGACGAGGAATGTATGAAGGAGGTCACCGAAAACTACGGTACGCTGAAGCGTGCATGGGAATGGGCTGAGAAGAAGGGTCTCATCACCTTCGTGTGGCACTGGTTCTCGCCGCTTTACGGACGTTCCAAGTCGTTCTTCACCGTCAACACTGAGTTTGATGCGAGCCGTGCGGTCATCGAGGGCACTCCCGAGCACGCAGCTCTCATCTCTGACATGGATGCGATGGCAGGCATCCTGCGTCCCTTCTGCGACAAGCAGGTGCCGATCCTCTGGCGTCCGTTCCACGAGGGCGACGGCGGCTGGTTCTGGTGGGGAGCAAAGGGTGCGGAGGTCGTGAAGAAGCTGTACCGCATGATGTACGAGCGTTTCACCAACGTGCATCACCTCAACAATCTCATCTGGGTGTGGAACGCTCCCAACCCGGGCTATTATCCCGGCGGCGACGTGGTGGATATCATCTCCCGTGATATGTATCCGCCTGAGCACAAGCACGATTCCCGCCCCGATATGTACGAGCATCTGATAAACAGCACTGACGACCCGAAGATCACGCTCATCGGCGAAACGGGCACCGTACCCAGTGTGGATGACATCGTCAGCGAACATCTCGGCTGGGCGAGCTTCATGACATGGTCCAAGGAATTCTGCCTGTCCGAGCAGTACACCACAAAGGAATACCTGCGTAAGCTGTACGACAGCCCCTGTGCCGTAACGAAGGCTGACCTGCCCGAGCTTTACTGATACAAACACAAAGACCGCTCTTTTCGGAGCGGTCTTGTCTGTTATTCCTGTACGGCTTCATATATACCCTCGAAGATATCTCTCTTGATGATATATACGTCCTTTTCATCATTGGCGGCGTAGCACAGCATATCGCCGACATCGCCAGCCATGTAGGATTCATAGTCCCATTTAGTGAACACCTTTGTGTAGCGTGTGAGCGGCTTTGCGAGTATCTCGGCACCGGGCAGGGAGGTACACTCAAGTGCCTTGGGCATGATGGAATAATGCTTGTTGTCAACAAGGTTGATGACGGTGGGGGCGTATTCAAATTCCTTTGCGAACTCAAAGCCTGTGGGATTGTACTTTGTGATGAACACCTGCCTGTCCACGGGATATATCTCACCGCGTGAGCCGATGACGATATACATATCGTCCGAAGCAGTGATGCTGACATCGCCCTCCAGCGTTCTGATCTTGCATTTCGTGCCTGCGGGGAAGAGGTCTGCCGAGGGAACGAAGCCGAATATGCCTGCCAGCTTCCTGTAACGCTTAAGCTCGTCCCTGCAGGTGCAGCCGTCGGTGTAGCGTACCACATCGTAGCATTCGAAATACTCATTCATCCTCATGCGGAAGTATTCCTCGGGGTAGGATTCGGGGAATTTCTGTGCGAACTTCGCAGTGCTGATAAAGCCGCCTGCCTTGTCGATGTGACCGCCGCCGTTGCCGATATCCTTTGTGAGGAACGCGGCAAGCTCGTTTGCACGCACATCCAGTGCACAGCTTCTGACGGACAGCTTGTAGCCGCCGGGACATTCGTTATAGATAAGGCAGACATCGATGCTGTCCACCTGAATGACGAAATCACCGATAACGCCGAGTATGTTGGGGTCGCACGGCTCTGCCTTTACGATGGCACAGCGGTGCTGGTCGATGTAGTTGTTGTTCGTGATGGCGATACCTGCGGTCTCAAGCTCGGATATGCTGAAGTTTGCGAACTTCATGCGTGATACGAGCTGCTTGTCGTACTGCAGCAGGTCTATCATGTCACGGTCGATGGGGTGGTCTATCTCGGAAAGCTGGTTGCTGTCCATGTACAGACCGTAGTAAAGACCCGTTGCGATGCGGATATCCTGGTTTACATCGAAGCCCTCGTCCTTGAGCATATCGTAGCAGATGGTGGAGCAGCTCACGAAATGGCTGCGTATCTCGCACATATCATCGGAATCTCTGCCTGTGCTGTGGTGGTCGATCATGGCGATGTTCTGTGCCTCGAAAAGCTGGACATTGCCCTGCCCGTGCTGACAGTCCACCGTGAGCAGCAGCTCGGGCGGTGTAAGCTCACGCACGTGCTCAAGAGGTATCTCAAGCTCGGACACCAGCAGCTTCATATTGCTCTTGCTGATCTCATTCCTGCCGCCGTAGATAAGGCGGGCGTTCTTGCCCCTGCTTTCAAACCAGCGGTACATCGCATAGCCTGCACCCACTGCGTCAGCGTCGGGGTTGTCATGTATCTGGATGACGATATCGTCAAACCTGTCAAGATTTTGTAATTTCATTGTATATCTCCTGCATGATGTAATTAAGCATCACGTTTTCGCTGGTGAGCTTGACGTTGATAACGGGACGCACTCCGTAGCCCTCAAGACCTGCGGGCTGGCCGATGACGTTTCCTCCTGCATAGCTGAAGGTCACCACGTTGACGTCACAGGCGGCATCGCCTGCATCTCTCAGCCACCAGTAATGGTCGTCCACGCCGTAGTCCGACATATGCAGCTCATACCAGCGTGAGAGGTCCAGTTCCCTTGCTTTTGTCGTGGGAACGGCATATTTGCTGACATCCGCTGCCTCCAGCAGGGCAAGCTCGTCTGACGAGAGCAGGTACACTCTGTCCTTGGTCTCAACGCCGTTTGTGGTGATAGTCACGGGGATGATATCATCAAGCTCTTCATCGGTAAATCCGTTCAGGAAGCCTGCCTCGGTGTTGTAGCCGTTCTTCATTTCGGACATCGCCTGTGCGTTCGGCTCCTGACCTGTGTATGTAACGTTCTCCTTGTCGGAGTTCAGCCAGGTACGGATGTTGGAATTCTCCCAGTTGTTGTCGCCCCTGAGAGTGCGTGCGAGGTCGTCATCAAGCTCAGCGGAGGGGGTGCTCCAGTAGTATTCTCCGTCGAAGTAGTTGTATTTTCCGCCCTCTGCCGCGTCATAGCACTTCATGGTGAGGATGTTATCGGCGATCATCGTGGCGGTCGTTCCGTCATCCGAGATATCTATGATACGCCAGTTGATCGGCGTCTGGTTATATGTACCGAAGGCTATCGTTTCGCCCAGCAGATGTTCCTTGACCTCCGAGATGGTCTGTACATCGATCGGAAAAGCCTCCTCGCTGCTTTCAATGGTCTCATCGGCGAAGATCTTCGGGCCTATTTTATCGATGAAGGTACCGAATATCATCGTCGCTGCCATACAGACGATCGCGATTATTGCCACCAGAGAAAACGAGATGATCGCAACGATCAGAGGTGCCTTGCTCTTCTTTTTTTCTGCCTTTTTCGTTTCATTTTTGGGGAGTACCTTGCCGTTGGCAGGCTCGTGCTTTCTGCCTGCCGCCATTTCGTTGATGCATCTGAGCATCTCGCTGTGGTCGTTGTTGGGCTTTGCACTTACCCACTGATGCGTCATCAGGAAGTACTCCATGGAGCGGCTGAGCTGTACCTCCTCCATCTTGTACACGATAACGGGTATCTTCTTGCTGACAGCTCTTTCTATCTCACGCAGCACATGAGGCGAATCGTTTGCGTCCTGCGACAGAAGCAGGAGCATCACGTCGCTGTTGTCTATTCCGTTGATTATCTCCTCGGCATATTCGTATCCCGAACGTATATCACGGGGAGCGATGAAGCATCTGTGACCGTTGTTTTCGATCATTGAGCAGATATAGCTTGCTATATCTGCGTTGTTGGATGAATGTGATATAAAAACGTACATCTTTTCACCTTTCCCAAAAAATATCTATACACACTAATTATATCATATATCTGAGGAAAATTCAACATATCGCAGCATTTTAATGCACGGAAAACGCCGCTAAAAGTAGCCGGAACGGCATTACAGCTCAAAAGAGCAAAAAAATCCTACTTTTTTGAAAAAAGTGCTTGACAAAGTGTGTTTGTTGTGATATAATAATCAAGTCGATACGGAAGTGTATCGGTAATATTTCGGAAATGGACAGTTGGCTGAGCTGGTCTAAGGCGCACGATTGGAAATCGTGTAACGGCTAATACCCGTTCCAGGGTTCGAATCCCTGACTGTCCGCCATAAAAAAGGGCATACATTGTATGCCTTTTTTTATTTGTCTGTGAAAACAAAGCTGCCCTCTCTTTTTGCGGAGAGGGCAGCTTTGTTTTATGTGAGGGGAATGGTGATATCGCCGAAGGTGATGGAGGCTATATCCTCGGTTGGAACGGGGATGGTGTAGTCTGCTATGAATGAGCCGACACCTGTATTGCCGTCAGACAGACCGCCTGCGCTTAACAGTGCGATCTGAGTGCCGTCAGTCTTGTTGATATGTCCTGTGATAAGGGTATCCCAAATTTCGCCATGGTTATTGGGGGTCACGCCGTTGGATATGAACTCGATGGAGAAAGCGTCATATACTATCTTGTCAAGAATAACGGTGTCCTCGCCGGTCTGAATAGCTTCGTCAAGCTCAACGGTGTGTACGTCGTCTGTTTCGGCAAAATCTATCTTCAGATCAAATTCATGGTCGCAGCTGATGATTCCGTAGTTGCCTGCGTCTATGCTTCTGAATTCCACTTCTACTGTTTTGCCTGAAAGTGAACTGTTATGGCAGTGATACATCTCGCAGTAGGAAAATGTGTTGCCCTCACTCATGTACAGGGTGTTCGTGGATGAACTGCTTTCGCCCAGTTTGAGGAAAGCGACAGGATTTGCTATGAGCGTCTTGTTGATGTTGTTTTCAGTGATAAATTCCTCTGTGAACGTTACATCATACAGCAGGAACAGTGTCTTGTCAGACGCCGCCGCACCACGCACGTTCAGCGTGTAGCCGTCGCCCTCAAAGCTCTCGTCAAGCTCCTTGCCCATCTTTGAGAAGTCGACGGGGCTTACATATGAAGCGTCCTCGGCTCTCTCGGCAAACAGCTTGTCGAACGCACCTAAAAAATCCCATCCCGTAGCTGCACCTACGGAAACGCCGCCCACGATGAGCACAGCCGCCGCTGCCGCAACGCAGGTGAATATCTTTTTGACAGAATGTCTGGTAGTTTTCATGGATTTTCCTTTCTCAATTATTTCCCGTACTGCGTCTGCTTCACTCCTGCGGGGAGCAGCCTCGGAAAATGCACGGGTGAAGATATCCTTGTAGTTCACGGAAGTTCCTCCTGTTCCAGTAGTTTTTTCAGTTCTGCTCTGCCTCGCATCAGGCGTGAGGTCACAGCACTCTCCTTTATTCCGAGCACCGCCGCTATCTCCTTTACGGGGCAGTCCTCGTAGTAGTACATATACATCACACAGCGTAGCTTCGGGGAAAGCAGCATGACCGTGTCCAGCAGGCTGCTGCCCTCATCGGGAGCGGGAGCGGTCGGTTCTTCGTCTGTGTGCTCCGTCAGCCTGAAACGCAGCGAGCGTCGTATGTCACGGCAGCGGTTCACTGTCACACGGATGAGCCAGCTCTTCACCTGCACGTCCTCGGAATAGACGGGCGGACGCGTAAACAGCTTCAGGAACACCTCCTGCGAGATATCCTCAGCCTCTGCTGCGTCGCCTATATTGCAGTATGCTACATGATACACCAGCTTACGGTACATTCCGAAAAGCCGTGTGAATTCCTGCTCCGTCATGTGCTCACCTCCTTTTGCTGCGGTAAAGACGTCTTTCGTAAATTAAAACGAACGTTTTTGTGATATCGTCACATTTGCACAAATAAATTTGTCGCTTTTTTTCGCAAAAGCACTTTATTTATTGGCAAAACTATGTTATAATAAATATACATATAATTATGTATTCTGTAATTTCATTTGATTTCAGGTAGGTGCGTATGGCTTTTTGTGATCTCAGGCCCGTCCGTATTTTTGATGAAGCATCGGGCTGTACTTTTATCCTCGGTGATACGTTCTCTGTATATCCCTTCGGTGTGGACCGTCCTGTGGTCTTCACATGGGATATGATGAAGAGCGTGACAGAGGACAAGAAAAGTCTTGCCTTCAACACGGGAAAGACTACATACAGGATAGCGAAGTCCTGCTTCAAGGTACGCGAGGATTATTTCCGTGCCATCGCTGTCATTGAAAGCTCACGCAGGACCGCAGGCTTTTCTTATCACCATGAAAACCGCATACTTCCTCAGAAGTATTATTATATCGAAGCGGCACTCGGTTCCGACGCTTACATCGGCGAGGCTGTCATGGACGAGAACGAGACCGCAGCAGCTTTTGTAATGATGATGAACATAAAACTCATCAAGGTGCTGTGGCTCATCGCCATCGTCATCATGCTGGTGGTGTTCGGAGCACTGCATTTCCTTGTGGGTGCCACCCGTGACAATCTCCTGTATTTCATCCCGATATCCGTCATCGTCGGCGGTATCGCAACGCTGCTGGTATATCTCATCTGCCATGCTGTGGCAAGGAGCAGATATCAGCGTATGGCAGGCTGCGACCCTGCTGCGGATGAGCCTCTGACCTTCGTTATCAGCCCCCATGGCTTTGCTGCCTGCGAGAGCTGCGTTTATGACGAGCAGGAGATCATCCCCTGGAGAACGCTTGATTATTTCGTTGAAACAGACAAGATTTTCATCTTCTATAAAGACGGTGCAGCCGTTGTGTATATGCCGAAAAAGGCATTTGACAAGAAATACATCGGCGGCATTGCCGATCTCATCTCGCTCAATCTGGAGCAGAAATAAGGGGGCATAGCAGTGGGCATTGAATTAAAAAGCGAATATGTCGATCTCGGCAGCGGCAATGTGCTGCTGGTGTCCGTGAAGAACGGCAAGGCTGTCATCGGCACCTGTTCTGCGGGACATAATCTCACCCGCGGCGACAGCTCGGCTGTGAACAGGGTGTTTTATATCGGAACGGAGCCTGTCGTGAATATGTCCTGCCCGAACAACGGCGACAAGAGGACGGACCGCATCGTGTCCCTGTGTACGGGCTACGGCGGAATGGCGGTGGATATCGCAGAGGTACTGGAGAACTCCCTTGGCAAGATAAACCGCGGAGATTCTCTTGAGATGGGTCTGCGTGAGGTGTTCATGATGCTGGCTGACGGCGTTTACACTGTATATTCATCCGAATACTATCCCACCGACGGCAGCGGCATCTTCTTCTGGGGAGCATACAACATCCCCCACGAAGTGCACGGAACTGCCGTGCACAACCGCACCATCGGCAAGAACCGCCCGTATCGTCCCTGTTTCCTTATTCCGGGAAACACACTGGACAACTTCACGCCCAAGAAGCGTGAAACAGCAGCGGAGGCTGTAAAATCAAGAAAATATCAGGGCATCGTATATCATCTCTCGGGACTTCATTCGGTGCTGCTGAGAGGTCATCACGCAGCTTCCGTGTGTGCCGAAAAGGATATCCCGTTCAGATGTGCCGTCATCGAGCGTATCGACGAGCCGTACACACTGCCGTTCGTGCCGCCTGCCGCACCTCAGCCAGCTGAAGGCGAGGCTGCCGATGCTGCTCCCGCACCCGTACCCGAGGAGCGTGAGGGCATAACAGGCTTCCGCAGTGCATCCGTGCAGATTCCGCTGGAGCTGATGCCCAAGGATATGCTGAGGAACCTGCTGGAGAACCGTATGGATTACAAGCCCATACAGTATCCGAACATCGTAAGGAAGATGTCGATAGTACGCAGAAAGACGCTGAGCAACAATATACTACCCAAGGAATTGCATGACAAGTGCGAGCTGATGCCTGACTGTGAGATGATAGAATCCGCATTTGCAGTAAGCCATCTTTCCGAGGGTCAGCTTGAGGCACTGCTGACAGGCGATACCGAGTTCAACGGCGAGGTGATCATCTCCCCGAACTTCTACACCAGCATCGTCACTGCCTGCAACTATCTCCAGTTCCACGATGAACGCCGCTTTGTGGAGTTTGGTATCTCCATCATGGAAAATCCCGAGCTGTACGCAACTCATGAGTACATCGCAAAGAGAGTGGCAAGGCTGCCCAACAACAAGAGGGTCTACCAGTTCTTCAGATCCGTTCTCGCAAGCGATGATGCGGTATTCGAGAAGATAATCCCCAGTGCTGACAGATACGTGAAGGACTACGATATCGCACACGCATGATCGCTGTCTGCAATGATATTACAACAAAACAACAGACCGCCGGACGAAATCTCCGACGGTCTTTGTTTTATCCTATTACGATGGAATTTCCTCCGTATACGAGGTGGAGCCTGTCACCAAGCTGAACACCTGCGGTAAAGCCGTTCTTGTCGTCAAACAGCGTGTAGGAGGTATTGCTCATGCCGAACAGCGTGTATTCCGAAACCACGGAAACTCCGTCAAAGTAGCTGCAGGCCGCGGCACAGCGACGTTCGCCGTCGATGAAGAAGGTGTTGGTGCCGCTGAGCTGCGGCAGCTCGTCCTCGGGAAGTGTGAGCTTCTTGGAGCTTGAACGCACCTCGGTCAGTATGTTGTCCTCGCAGTGATAGAGCGTGTACTTCATGATGCTGTTTTCATAGCTGCTGCAGAGTGCGTAGCTGTCACTGATAACGCCGTGTGCGGCGGTAAGCTCCCTGATCACGGGCAGCGTGACATCCGATATATCCAGCACCATTGCCACACCGTTTTCATCGCAGATATACAGCGAAGCGTCCTGCATCCTGATGTCCGTGATGTTCACGGGGATATTCGTTACGGCGGAAACAGGCTCAAAGCCGAAGCCACGCAGGAACAGCGTCGTGGAGCCGTCTTCCTGCTTTTCGGCGGTGGCTATCACGTTGAAGACGCGTTCAAATTCGGGCGTGCTGTCGAATGGTTCGGCATCGTCGGCAAGCTCTGCCATGACGGTGTTGCCCATATCGCAGGCAATAAGCGAAGCCGTGCGTGTCGTCTGGAGCTTGCTTTCCTCGCTGTCATCACGCAGGATGATGTCATAGCCCTCGGCGTTCTTCATGACAGCCATGAACTGCTCCGCATCGGAGTAGACGGGATCACCGAGAGCCGCTGCCGTGTCTGTCAGCGAGCCGTCGGTAAGGTCGAATTCGGCGTACACCGCATAGCTGTATCCGAGGCTGTCCTCGGGCAGCACCACACGCTGTACGGGCACTGTGGATACCTCGCCCGCAGCGGAAAGCAGCGGCAGATATTTATCTGTGCGTTCTGCGGAGAAGCTCTCCGTGAAGCGTGGTGTATATACCGTGCCAAAGGATATCCTGTCAGCCTTGCCGGTGCAGATATCCGTGATCGTTCCGAGCTGGTGGCAGGTGTATTTTACGCTGCCGTCCTCGTCGTAGGCCGCGATGCCTACGCTGTCCTCGTCCGCAAACACAGCCGCAAGCAACTCCTTGGTGCAGACGATATCGATGAACTGTGCCCCCTCGGGCGGTGCTATCGTGCATTTCACAGACACTGCGGCACTTTTTTCTGTGTACACGGTGATGAGCTCTGGCGTGGCGGCAAATGCACTGTCGCCGAGGTCGTATACGCCGAGCTGTTCATCGCCTGTTATCAGCAGTGTACCGAATACCTCGGCATCGCTGTCGGAAGGCAGCAGCAGGGAAGCTCCGCCTGCAACACCTGCGGCGTAGGAATCATAGACTGCTGCGAATATCTGTGTGTTATCCACGGCGTATGCCGCCCTGGGAGCAGCCGCAACTGCGGAGCCGAAGCCCGTGACGCTCATGCCGACGCTGAGAGCGATAAGAGCGGCAGAGCCGACAGCACCTGCAGCGATGCAGCCCTTGTGGGAGGTCTTTTTCTCCTCCCTCGGGATACGCTGATAGCCTGTTCTGCCCTCCTGTACATCCGCATAGCGGGGAGCAGGTTCTTCGTCATCTTCGTTCTCGTCGTATTCTGTTTCGTATTCGTATCCGTCGTCCTCATCATCGTCATCTGTGATGCCGGCAACGACGTCCTTGTACACATCCTCGTCCTGCGGGTCGGCATACTCATACAGCCCGTCCTCGTCGGAAACGTCACTGTATGTGGGAGCCTCCTCCTGCACGTCATCGGAGGTATCCGCCTCGTCATATTCATCCTCGGCGGATGTTTGTGCAGCAGAAGATGCTTCGGGATATATCTCCTCACGTGGGATGCTTACGGTGAACTCTTCCTTTTCAGCCACAGGGGCTTCTTCGGCAACGGGAGTTTTCTCCTCTGCCTGCTGCTCCTGCATCTGAGCCTTTTCCAGACGCATGGTGAGCGTCCTTTCCCAGATCTGGCGTGCGGTGTACAGCATACGGGTGTAGTCCTGCGAGGTAAGTCCCGATTCCTCCAGCGTCACGATGAGCGACTGAAGGTTCATTGCGGGATTGTTCTTTATCTTTGCCACTGCCGCCTCGGGAGCACCGCAGCCCTCCATGAGGTACAGGAAATCCGCCGAGCCGATGCCCAGTGCACGCACACGGTTGAGGAACGTATATGCGTCCAGCTCAGGGACAGCGACTTCATCTTCGTCCATAAGGCAGGCGGCTATATTCTGAGGCATAACGCTCTCAGGCACGACCTTTTCGGTCATATATTCATGCAGCTTGGAAACCGTCAAGCGTATCACTTCCTTTACATTTTAATCAAGTGCGAACGAGCTGAGTGCACGGTTGAGCAGCCTTTTTACGTTGGTGGAGGAAAGACCCGTATACTGGGCGATCTCCTCGCTTCTGAAACGACCGCCTGCGTACAGTGCCGCTACAAGACGTTCCATATCCGTGAGGCGGTTGAATTCCTGCTTGATGTCTATTCCGTCCTCGTTGGGACGCATCTGCTTTGCGTCAAATCTCACGACCGTGCCCGTTGCGGCATATTCCTTGAAGCGGTTGCGGATCCTCGTGCACAGTGTTTTCATCATGTACAGGCGGAACGACTGCTCCGTGTGCAGCTTGTTTATGCTCCTGAAGCCCGCACGTACAGTTTCCGTGACGATGTTGACGGCATCGGTCTCGTTCGCAAGGGAGTAATAGGCGGCATAGTACATCTCACGGTACACGATCTCATAAAGCTTTCCGAACGCCTTCATGTCGCCGTTTGCAGCCATCATTGCAAGCTCCTTGTATCTCTGCTTGTCCATTACCTCACCTTCCTTTCATGCGTATAGCTTTTAAGGACACGGCGAACCGTGTCCTTGTATTATTTATTCTTCGTCCTTTTTCTCGATGATGGAGATGCCCAGCTCAAGAAGCTGCTCTTCGGCAACCACAGAGGGAGCCTCGCTCATCAGCTCGCTTGCATTCTGTACCTTGGGGAATGCGGTAACGTCACGCAGGGAATCGCAGCCGCACATCAGCATTGCAAGTCTGTCCAGACCTATACCCGCACCGCCGTGGGGAGGTGCACCGTACTTGTATGCATCCACGAGGAAGCCGAACTTTGCGTCGATCTCCTCCTTGGAAAGACCCAGCAGCTCAAACATACGCTGCTGCAGCTCATAATCGGTGATACGGATGGAGCCGCTGGAAAGCTCAACGCCGTTGAGAACGAGGTCGTACGCCTTTGCACGTACCTTTTCCTTGTCGGTTTCGAGGTAATCAAGACACTCGTCCATGGGCATGGTGAAGGGATGGTGCATTGCCAGCCATTCGCCGCTCTCCTCGTCGTACTCGAAGAAGGGGAACTCTGTGATCCACAGGAAGTTCCAGCCCTCGGGGATGATGTCGAGCTGCTTGCCGAGCTTCAGACGCAGTGCACCCAGAACAGGCAGTGTCACCTTGTTCTTGTCTGCAACGATCAGGGCAACGTCGCCCTTTTCGCAGCCGAGAGCCTTGAGGATAGCCTCAAGCTCACCCTCTGCCATGAACTTGCCGAAGGAGCAGGCGGGAGCGTCATCCACCCATCTTACATACGCAAGGCCCTTTGCACCGATGCCGCGAACGAACTCTACCTGCTTGTCGATCTCTTTTCTTGTGAGCTTGTCTGCTGCACCCTTTGCAACGATACCACGGACGGAGCCGCCGTTTGCGATAGCGTCGGTGAATACGGAGAAGCCGCAGCCCCTGACGATATCGGAGATATCGGTGATCTCCATGCCGAAGCGTGTATCGGGCTTATCGGAGCCGTAGCGGTTCATTGCCTCGTTGTATGTCAGACGGGGCAGGGGAGTTGCGATCTCAACATCCAGCACCTGCTTGTACAGACGCCTGATGAAGCCCTCCAGCATCTCAAGGATATCCTCAACGTCAACGAAGGACATCTCAAGGTCGATCTGGGTGAACTCAGGCTGTCTGTCCGCACGAAGGTCCTCGTCGCGGAAGCAGCGTGCAAGCTGGATATATCTGTCCATGCCCGAGATCATCAGAAGCTGCTTGTAGATCTGGGGGGACTGGGGAAGTGCATAGAACTTGCCGTTGTGGATACGGCTGGGAACGATGTAGTCACGTGCACCCTCGGGTGTGGACTTTATCATCATGGGAGTTTCTATCTCATAGAAACGGTTCTCGTAGAAGTATTCACGTGCACACTTTGCGATCTCGTGACGCATCTTCAGATTGTCCTGCAGAGGCTTTCTGCGGAGATCGAGGTAGCGGTACTTAAGACGCAGCTCCTCGTTGGTCTTGGTGCTGTTTGTGATCTCAAAGGGAGTGGTGTGGCTCTTGGAGAGGATACGCAGCTCTGTTACCACAAGCTCCAGAGCACCTGTTTTAAGATCGGAGTTTACGCTCTCTCTTGCACGTACGTTGCCCTTTGCCAGCAGCACGTATTCGGAACGTACTGTCTTTGCCTTCTCGAATACGGATCTCTCTGTGTTCTCGTCGAATACAAGCTGGATGATACCGGATGTATCACGCAGATCTATAAAAATAAGGCTGCCCTTGTCACGTACTCTCTGTGTAAATCCTCCTACTACGACTTCGGAAGCGTCGAGGGTGACCTCGCCGCAGTAATGTGTCCTTTTCAGACCCTGCATGGTGTCTGCCATAGTTTTTTTCCTTCTTTCGTTTTATATTTCCGACAGCTTTTTCTGCCGTATTATTGTAATCATACTTTATCATTATATCATTATTCCATCCCATTTTCAAGAGGAAATATGCGTATTTTCGGTTTTTTTTGGCAGGATATGTATCGTACGACGCTGTTTTTCTGAGTATTACGCATTTTGTACAAAAATATCTGCCCGTTATGTGCAAAAACATTAAAATTTAACGATTTTATGTTTTAAAGTGATAAATTCTATTGACATTGATTTTCCGAAGTGCTATACTAAAACTCGGAAACAAACAAACGAACAGGAGATGTAAGATCATGTCTATGAATTTTAACAGAAAGCTTCCCGTTCCCAAGGAAGTCAAGGAGATGTACCCTCTCACCGAGGAAGTAAAGCAGGTCAAGGCTCAGCGTGATATAGAGATCGCCGACGTATTTACCGGCAAGAGCAACAAGTTCCTGCTCATCATCGGTCCCTGCTCTGCGGACCACGAGGAATCTGTAATGGACTACATCGGACGTCTTGCAAGACTGCAGGAGCAGGTGAAGGACAAGATCATCATCATCCCCAGAATATATACCAACAAGCCCCGTACAACAGGCGAGGGCTACAAGGGTATGGTGCACCAGCCCGACCCCACCAAGGGCGAGGATATGCTGGAGGGCATCATTCAGGTAAGAAAGCTGCATGCCCGTGCTATTGAGGAAACAAAGCTCGTGTGTGCGGATGAGATGCTGTACCCCAGCAACTACCGTTACCTTTCCGACCTGCTGAGCTACGTTGCTGTCGGTGCACGTTCCGTTGAGGATCAGGAGCACCGCCTTACAGCCAGCGGCATGGAGTGTCCTGTCGGCATGAAGAACCCCACGGGCGGTATGCTCTCCATCATGCTCAACGCCATCCGTGCGGCTCAGGCAAAGCACACCTTCATTTACAGAGGATGGGAGGTAAACACTGACGGTAATCCTCTTGCACACGCTATCCTCAGAGGCTACCAGAACGCAAACGACCAGTCCCAGCCCAACTACCACTACGAGGATCTCAAGACCCTGTACGATGCATACAGTGCCATGGGACTTCAGAACATCGCTTGCATCGTGGATACCAACCATGCAAACAGCGGCAAGAAGTATCTTGAGCAGATCCGCATCGCAAAGGAGATACTCCACAGCATGCGTCATTCTTCCGAGATCAACAGCATGGTAAAGGGTCTTATGATCGAGAGCTACATCGAGGACGGTGCACAGAAGGTGGACGAAGGCTGCTACGGCAAGTCCATCACCGATCCCTGCCTCGGTTGGGAGAAGTCCGAAAGACTTGTTCTGGACATCGCAGATCTGCTGTAATAAACGGGGGCGGAGGATATCCGCCCTCTTGACATATCGGGTTTTGTGTGCTATAATTCACTTTAGCTGAATATTTAAAGCGTTGACGGGAACTCAGTAGCCCCGTGAACTCCTTCCAGAGAGCCGCTGTGTGGTGCGAAGCGGCAGGAGAACGGCAAGCGAATTACCTCCCTGAGCGGCTGTGCGAAAGCGTGAGCGATTAGTGCGGCACGGGTAAGCCCGTTATAGCTGTCCTGAGGCGGCTAAAAGCCGTGAACAGAGGTGGTACCGTGATATATTCGCCCTCTTGCCATGTGCAGGAGGGCGTTTTCGTTATGGAGGATGTTGCGTATGTCGTTCCTTTCGTTCATCTATGCTCTGATAATGGCGATAATAAATGCTTTTTCTCCGTTTTCGGGCGGAGAACAGACGCTTACTCCCATCGACAGCTACCGTCTTGAGCTTGACGATGGCGGGGTGCTGAGTGTTTCGGCTGACGGTGCGGACAGTGTACACGTTTTTGATGTGAGCACTCATGTCCTGCACATGGGCGTTGTGGGACGCTTCGGCACGCCTGTGGAGGTCACGGCGGATGAGTTTGACGGTGCAACGCTCACATTCACATATGATGAGGCGGCTCTCGGACCCATCCCTGCGGAGAACCTGCTGGTGCTGTGGTATGATGAGAACCGTGATCAGTACATCGAGCGTGAGCCAAGGCTGGACACGCTCTCGCACACCGCATCTCTGGATATCACCACAGGCGGTGTTTACCTGCTTGTGGACAGATACGAATGGCTGAGAGTATGGGGCGTTGACGTTGAGGAATACGCCCACGATATAGTTTTCACGAACAGCGAATACACTCCGGAATTCCGCATCACCGTCCCGAAGTTCATTCCTCTTTCGGGAGCGGCAAGGGACAGCGGCGAAAGAAGCGACGGCACCAGCTATGTGCAGCTCTGCGGCAACACAGGCAGGGTGGATATATCCTACAGCCTGAGCTATAACAAAGGCGAAAACGTATGGCAGAATGAGTATGACGGCTGGACGCAGCAGATAGCGTATCCAATGGATAACACCACTGTGAAGCGTCTTGAATATTCTCTTGCCGACGGTGCACAGGCGTATCTGTACAGATGGGATTATGACGATTCCTCAAGGGGTGGACCTGTCAGCACTTCGCTGTTGCTTCATGTAAAGGTCAGCAACGATGAATACATTTCCGTGAGCATCGGACTTGACCCCGAGGCTGACGGTTTTGACGCATTGCTTGATACCTGCATCGATTATCTCGGCACGTTCGAATGGGTGGGCGTACCATCCGAGGAAGCGTATATGCCCGCAAAGGAGTTCGTTCCGCAGCAGCCTGCCGGGGATAATGTCAGCCTTGTGGCGTTCACATACGATGCGGCACAGCCTGCTTTCAATATGCTGCTTCCCGATTGCGTGACGCCAAATCCGCAGAGGATGAATTCTCTTTATGCAACGGAATATGATTTCGAAAAGGGCTGGCTCATGTTCTGTAATCAGAGTGACGATATCTATTATGATCTTTACTGTTATAAGGGTGAGGATATGTGGAGCAAGCGTCTGCTGACGGAGGAGTTCATCTTCAATATAGAGGGGCTTAGCTACACCGTGGAGGACATCAGTGCCGATATCGGCTGTCCTGCGGAGATATACGTGCTTCGTTTTGCGGACACAGGCAAGCCCGAGAGCGAGCATCTCAGCATATACGTCTTCGGCTTTTACGGCATTTCCGATACGGAGATGGTATCCATCCGCTGCGATCTTTGGGCGGATGTCGAGGACGAGTATATGGATATCATCAACGAATCCCTCAGGAGCGTACGCTTCCTGAACTGATACAGCGGAGGGGATGTATGGAATTTTTCTTCAGGCATCTGTCACGCATACTGCTTTCGCAACTGAAGCGTCCGTGGTGGGTGATACTGATGCTGTCACCGATAGCTTCGGCGGTCATCTGCTACCTTTCGGGTCACAACACGGCTGATGTCATCGTGATGACGATAGCGATCTTTATCGGAGTTGTGGTGCTGGAGGTGTCGATGGCGGTGGTAACTGTGGCAGGCAACTTCAGGATAAACAGTGCACTCAACAAATACGGCTTTACGCCCGAATACCGCCGTATCTTCGAGCAGGAGCGTATCATCGGACAGCCCTTTTATGAGGACAACGCCGTGTTGTATGCCGAGATAATCACGAACACGGGACAGCCTGCGGAGGCTCTCAATTACCTTGCCTCCATCAGGATATCCGACAGTAACCTTTTTGCACAGACAGCGAGGTTCTACATCAGCGTGATAGCTGCACTGAAGCTTCGTGATATCTCACTTGCGGAGCGTATCTGGGCACAGAATCAGGATTTTCTCAACAAATACGGCAACAGCACTGATTACGCTGCCAACAGCCATCTGCTGTGGCTTGCGATGATATATGTGGACTGTGCGGCAGGCAGATATGACCGCGCCCTGACACAGACGCAGCTGTTCATGAACAGCAAGAACTACAAAAAGAGCGATGCAGTGCATATCGATTATGAGCTGATATTGATGTATGAGCTGAAGATGCTTGGCAGGGAAGAATATGCGGCTCAGGCTCAGAAAGTCCGCGGTATGATAGACAAAGCACGGCCGCTGTTCGATTTCCAGAAGCCTCGCATGATGGAGGACTACAACAAGATACTGAACGGAATGCCACCGTTCTGATATCCGCAGTGAAAGGGGTGATATCAGTGGAATTTGTGATAAATTCCATCGTTTATGGAGGTTACTCATCACATTAGTCTGAAAGGAGTAACACATGATAAGAAAAGCGACTATCGATGATGCACAGGAGCTTGCGGAATTGTTCAGGCAGCTTCATGAGCATCATGTAAAAATAGCTCCCGAAAGCCACAGGATGCCGTTATCACAGTTTTTTGAGCAGGAGATGCGGTCCTTTCTTGAGGACGATGAGCTGACTGTCCTTGTTTCGGAGGAGAGCGGCACGCTCACCGCATATGCGGTCATTTGTATAACAGAGCGTGACGGAGCCGAGCGTACGCCTGCGAGGATATGCTACATCAGGCATTTCACGGTGGGCGAGGAACACCGCAGACATGGAAGCGGCACAGAGCTTTTCGGGGAGATAAAGCAATTTGCACGGGACAATTCCTGCGACTGCATCCAGCTTGGAGCGGCAGCAGCAAATTCCGCAGCACTTCGTTTCTACGAAAAGCAGGGTATGATCCCGAGGACGATAAGGCTGGAGCTTAAGCTGTAAATTTTCAGCAAAAAGAGTGTAAACGCACTTTTGATAAATAATAACATTACTATAAAGGAGAACACAAAAATGCAGATTTATGACGAACTCGTTGCCCGTGGTCTTATCGCACAGGTAACAGACGAAGACGAGATCAGAAAGATGATCAACGAGGGCAAGGCTACATTCTACATCGGCTTTGACCCCACCGCAGACAGCCTTCACGTAGGTCACTTCATGGCACTGTGCCTCATGAAGAGATTACAGATGGCAGGCAACAAGCCCATCGCACTGCTGGGCGGAGGTACAGGCATGATCGGCGACCCCTCCGGTAAGTCCGATATGAGAAAGATGCTGACAAAGGAAGATATCGAGCACAACATCGCCTGCTTCAAGAAGCAGATGAGCCGTTTCATCGATTTCTCCGATGACAAGGCGATCATGGTAAACAACGCAGACTGGCTGATGGACCTCAACTACATCGACGTTCTGCGTGAGGTAGGTGCGTGCTTCAGCGTAAACAAGATGCTCACCTTCGAGTGCTACAAGCAGCGTATGGAGAGAGGTCTGACCTTCCTTGAGTTCAACTACATGATCATGCAGAGCTACGACTTCTACAAGCTGTTCCAGGATTACGGCTGTAATATGCAGTTCGGCGGTGACGACCAGTGGGCTAACATGCTGGGCGGTACAGAGCTTATCAGAAAGAAGCTGGGCAAGGACGCTCACGCTATGACCATCACACTGCTGCTCAACTCCGAGGGCAAGAAGATGGGCAAGACCGAGAAGGGCGCTGTATGGCTGGATCCCGAAAAGACATCCCCCTTCGAGTTCTTCCAGTACTGGAGAAACGTTGCGGACGCAGATGTTATGAAGTGCATCCGTATGCTGACATTCCTGCCTCTTGAGGAGATCGAGAAGATGGATGCATGGCAGGGCAGCGAGCTGAACAAGGCTAAGGAGATACTCGCATACGAGCTGACAAAGCTCGTTCACGGCGAGGAAGAGGCTGACAAGGCTCTGGAGGCTGCGAAGAACCTCTTCGGCGGCAAGGGCAACACCGAGAATATGCCCACAACAAAGGTAGAAACAGTTGACGGCAAGATCGGCATCCTTGATCTGCTTGTTGCTACAAAGCTGGCTCCCTCCAAGCGTGAGGCAAGAAACCTTGTCGCAGGTAAGGGCATCGCAGTTGACGATGTAGTGATCGAGGACGCAAACACCCAGATCACGATCGATACAGAGGTCATCATCCGCAAGGGTAAGAAGGTATTCCACAAGGCCACCTTATAAGACCGGCGATAAATGCACATATACTGCGTCAAGCACCCCTCGGCGTACACAAAGTACGCTGTCGGGGTGCTTTCCTTGTCTATGAGCATTTCTCTTGGTCTTATGGTGGGGAGCGATAAATGCACATATACCGCGTCAAGCGTCCCTCGGCGTACACAAAGTACGCTGTCGGGGTGCTTTCCTTGTCTATGCACATTTCTCTTGGTCTTACGGCGAGGAGCGATAAATGCACAACTTCGGCATCTCCCGTAAAGCAACGCATCTATGTAGGGGCGGCAATCTGCCGCCTGTGAGATAAACACTTTATTTGTACAGATTTAATATTATGATATTTTTCTTCTGTGCCATCCTGACTGTTTGCCCTGTTCCGCTGTTGGACCTTCGTTCGTCATAATAGCAAACGCAAATATCTGAATTATCTACAAGACGTTGGTTTCTTGCTTTCATACAACCGTTATAGTAATCTTTACTCATATACTCTACACTGTTTGCGTATCTCAGTAGCATATAGTAGCGGCGTTTCTGCCATTCTTCCCAGTTTTTGCACTGTTGTTCAGGCGTACAGGGCAGAATAAGATTAAGAGTGATATGAGGGTATTTTTTACGCAGGATGCATACTGTATAGGAGCATATCATATCCCATCCGATAGCACCGCCCGCGAAGAAATTTACAGTGCCCATATCAATAAGATTACGCAATTCGTTTTCCAGCTCAATATGCAGACTTGTATGATGATCAGATAAAATACGATGCCCTGTGAAACAGCAGTTCTTCATCAAAATCCACCTTTATTCCTTAATGTTGTCAATATTATAACATATAAGAATATAATTTGCAACTTTTAAGAATATTTTTCATTCAGAAATGTAATATCATATTAACAGGTGATATTATGATAAGAATAAAGCAACTTCGTGAAGAAAAGCATTTAAGTCAGCAGCAGCTTGCTGATAAGCTGAATGTAACGCAATCATCCGTCAGCAAATATGAAATAGGACTAGCGGAGCCTGATACAAACAGCATCATTATAATGTCAAAGCTGTTCGGCGTATCAGCCGATTATCTGCTTGGCATCAGTGACAGCCGCATAGGTATAGCTTCATCTGACCTTAAAGAGGATGAAACGCTGATTCTGAATGATTACAGGCGTCTTGACGGTGTCGGCAGGGAAAAGGCACAGGCATATATCAAGGGCTTGCTTGGTGATTGATTTTATCCGAATAACAAAACGGCGGAGAATATCTCCGCCGTTTTTGCGTAGTTCAACATAAATACACAGGGGCGGATACATCCGCCCCTGAAATATTAATTGATTAGTGGTGGAACAGTCTGATACCTGTGAACGCCATTGCCGAATGGATCTGCTTTGCAGATCCAACCTGCAAACTCACTTCCAATTCCCCTTATGGGAATTGGATTTCACTGCGTGAAACCGCTGCGTTTGCCTTGATTAATGGTGGAACAGACGAATACCTGTGAACGCCATAGCGATATTATATTTGTCGCAGGTCTCGATAACATTGTCGTCACGGATAGAGCCGCCGGGCTGAGCGATGAACTCAACGCCGCTCTTATGAGCACGCTCGATGTTGTCGCCGAAGGGGAAGAAAGCGTCGGAGCCGAGGGATACGCCCTTCATTGTATCCAGCCACTCACGCTTAGCCTCGCGTGTGAATACCTCGGGCTTTACCTTGAACCACTTCTGCCATTCGCCCTCTGCAAGTACGTCCATGTAGTCATCACCGATGTACAGGTCGATGGTGTTGTCACGGTCTGCACGGCGGATGTCGTCAACGAACTGGAGGTTCATTACCTGAGGAGACTGACGCAGATACCAGTTATCTGCCTTTTGACCTGCCAGACGTGTGCAGTGGATTCTGGACTGCTGACCTGCACCGATACCGATAGCCTGACCGCCGCAAGCGTATGCTACGGAGTTGGACTGTGTGTACTTCAGTGTGATGAGAGCGATAGCGAGGTCGTGCTTTGCACTCTCGGGAAGTGTCTTGTTAGCGGTGGGCATATTTGCGAACAGCTCGTCGTTGATAACAAGCTCATTTCTGCCCTGCTCGAAGGTGATACCGTATACCTGCTTACGCTCCAGAGGCTCAGGCATATAGTTCTCATCGATCTTGATGATGTTGTATGTGCCCTTTCTCTTGGACTTGAGTATCTCCAGTGCCTCGTCGGTGTAGCCGGGAGCGATAACGCCGTCGGAAACCTCACGCTGGATGATCTTTGCTGTGGAAACATCGCATACATCGGACAGAGCGATGAAATCACCGTAGGAGGACATTCTGTCAGCACCTCTTGCTCTTGCGTATGCACAGGCAAGGGGAGAAAGCTCGCCGAGATCGTCTACCCAGTAGATCTTAGCCAGTGTTTCTGTCAGGGGCAGACCGATAGCCGCACCTGGGGGAGAAACGTGCTTGAAGGAGGTTGCAGCAGGGTAGCCTGTTGCAGCCTTCAGCTCCTTAACGAGCTGCCAGCCGTTGAAAGCGTCCATGAAGTTGATGTAGCCGGGGCGGCCGTTGAGCACCTCAATGGGGAGGTCCTTGCCGTTCTCCATGAAGATACGGGAAGGCTTCTGATTGGGGTTACA
Source organism: Oscillospiraceae bacterium (assembly GCA_045606085.1). Taxonomy (GTDB): domain Bacteria; phylum Bacillota; class Clostridia; order Oscillospirales; family Ruminococcaceae; genus CAG-115. The sequence continues at coordinate 8,017 of JAZURJ010000079.1, read as the reverse complement.
GCCGTATTTGAGTTCGAGTTCGTTCATTGTTATTACGTCCTTTCAGTGAAGATATATTTTATACGTTTTTATTAACTATGCGGCTCTCGTACTTGCCTGTTTCGATGTCGATGTAGCGAACGAAGAGAGATACCTTGTTATCCTCGTTGAGGTTCTTCCACAGCATATCTGTAAAGCTGTCGATATCCATATCGGGGATGATAACGTTCTTGGGCTCGCCCTCGAATGTGGGAAGTCTGCGAACGCCCTCGGCAGTGGTGATCTCATCGCCGGAGTAGGTGTGGATGAAGCTGCCCTTGCCGCTCATGGGGTTGCTGTATGCGTAAGTAAATCTGCGGCAGGAGGAGCCGTCGCCGTCAGCGGATTTGAGGATAGACATTGCGTAGTTCATGCCGCTGTTCTCAAGGTGGATGATACCGCTGATGCGGGGTGTCCAGTTGGGCTTGTCGTCCTCGAACTCACGGGAGCGGAGGGACTGCTCGAAGGTCATCTGCTTGTCCATGCCCTCGTAGATGGTGTCGGTCTGGTCGCCGTTTGTAACGATGGTCTTGTTGCCGAGAACTCTTACGGGAGCGTAGATGATGAGGTGGGGATCGACCATCTTGGAGGGATCGAATGCCTGTGTGCGGATGCCCTCGCCGTCCTCGATGAATACTCTGTTGCGGCTGTTCTCGCTTCTGCCCATGATGAAGTAAGCGGTTACAGCCTTCTTGCCGTCGGCAGACTTGCCGATAACGATGCCTCTGCCGTGGTAGGCGAGGGAGTTAAGCTCTTTGTCAAGTGCGATGTAGTCCATAGTGATTTCCTTTCTTAAAGCCTGCCGAGATAGCAGGTGGATTTATATTGTGCGGTAACAAGACCGTCTTTCTGATGTTTGTCGAACACGGTATTGAGTTCCGTGAGGAACGCTTTGTATTGCTCATCAGCCTCGGTGAGAGCATAGGAGCGAGAGAGGATATCTCCGATGTATGCGTCTTTTGTCATGGGGACGAAATAGTCCATGCAGAAGTATTCAAGCTCGGTGAAATATTCGTTCCTTAAAAAGCTGTCGCCGTCACCGTCAGATCTGCTGTCGCCGGTGAATACATGACCCGAGTGAAAGGCACCGCAGTATTTCATGCAGACTTTATCACGTTCTGCTTCAAAGCCTGTTTTGCTACGTTCGTTCCAGACGATGGCGAGCCTGCCCCCGTCCTTCAGAAGTCGCTGACATTCGGCTTTGAACTGCTCTTTATCAAACCAATGGAATGCCTGTGCCACTGTTATCAGGTCAAAGCTGTCAGAGGGAAGGCCAGTGTTCTCTGCGGAAGCCTGAACGGCAATCACCTCGGGGAGATTTATCCACAGCTTATCCAGCATATCGGAATTCGGCTCCACAGCGGTGATATTCCAAGGCTTTTTCGCAAGACAGGCGGTGAATTTACCTGTGCCTGCTCCGATATCTGCCACGTTTTTTGCATTAGTGTTTATGTACAGCCAATCAAGAAGCTCCTCGGGGTAGGAGGGACGATATTTGTCGTAGTTATCGGCTCTGCCTGTGAATTTATGTTCGTTCATTATTCTGCGAAGTTCCAGCCCTTCTTGAAGCTTGCCTTCTCCCAGGGAGTAACGTTTGCAGCCTCGCCTACGTAGAGTATCTCGCCGTCCTTTACTGCCCACTCGATCTCCTCATCGGCGATGGGAGTAAAGCTGAGGGTCAGGCGGAATGCGGGGGTAAGCTCCTCCAGAGAGAGGAAACGGTCGGGTATGACGGAGAGCACAACAGGCTCTACCCAGTCAAGAACACGGCCGCAGGGCTTGGTCTCGTCGAAGTCGAACTCCTCGTCGGGGTAGAAATCCTCACCGTAGTCGTCGATAAGAGCCAGAACGTAATCAGCGGTGTACTTTACAAGCTTGTTGATCATCTCATCGGACATACCGAGGTAGTGCTCAACGCACTTTCTTGTGTAGGTCTCCTCAAGGTGCTTTGCCTCAACATGTATCTTCTTGTTGAAGATATCAGAGTAGAAGTCGCCCTCTGTGCCGTTAAACAGTTTGCTTTCGTAGATCTCGATTTTGTTGTTCATCATATCATTACCCTCGTTACTCCGTTTTCAACGGTGATCTTATCCTGACAGAAGAGCGACACTGCCTCGGGGAGTATCTTCCATTCTGCCTGCTCCATTATTCTTCGCTGAAGTGTTTCGGGCGTATCTCCGTCCTTTACTTCAACTGCCCTTTGCAGGATTATCGGTCCTGCGTCGCATTCCGCCGTAACGAAATGCACCGTTGCTCCCGATACCTTCACGCCCTTTGCAAGAGCCGCTTCATGAACGTGTAATCCATAGAAGCCCTTGCCGCAGAAGCTGGGTATCAGTGCAGGATGAACGTTTATCATCCTGTTCGGGAAAGCGTCGCACACCTGCTCGTCGAGGATAGTCATGAAGCCTGCATACACGATGAGGTCAGCCTTTTCCTCCAGCAGTGCGTCACGCATTGCACGGCTGTATTCTGCCACGTCCGCATAGTCCTTTCTGACCAGCACACGGGTCTTGATACCGTTGTTCTTTGCTCTTTCCAGAGCGTATGCGTCCGCCTTTGAAGCGATGACGCAGGTTATCTTGCCGCCCTTTATCTCGCCACGCTTTTCCGCGTCGATAAGAGCTTGTAGGTTCGTGCCTCCGCCCGATACCAGTACGCAAATATTCTTCATTTCTGCTCCTTTATATCAGCTGTTCATCAGCTCTTCCATACGTTTGCCTGACAGCTTTATGCTTATCTCAACGCCGACATATGCACCCTTGCAGCCGTCGTTGTCGCCGACAGCAAAGTCTGCGTATTCGCTGAAAAGGCTGTACACGCCGAAATCACGCTGACGTGCCACTTCCTCGTCCACGCCGCCGTACATGAATTCCTCCCAGGGCATACCTTCGATGGTGAGGACGCCTTTGAACATACCCGTCGGGTCGTGCTTTGTGTCCGCTTCGCCCTGCGACGTCTTGATGCCGATGCAGCTTACTACGCTGCTTCCGCTGTCTGTGTAGCAACGCAGACCCAGCTCGTCCCACTTGTAGTTTCCGTGAGCCTTCCTGCCCGTCTTTACGGGCTTTCCGAGCATATCCTTCAGCACATCCAGATGGCAGGGGACATCGATGTGTCTGCCGTTTATCGTAATACCGTCCTGTGTAAGGTCGATGTTAAGCTCCTCGGACTTCACTTTCGGCCTGGAGCCGCCGAAAAGACTTCTGAAAAAATCGCCAAATCCCATGATATCCTCCGTCAGTTTCTGTGATACTGTACCTCGATGCCGTTGTACGCACCGTGACAGCCGCCGTTGTCGCCGTTATCCATATCCACGTAGGTGCTGAAAAGCGACAGGCCGTTCAGCATACGCTCTCTGCCTATCTCGATATCGTCGCCCTCCTGCATCAGCTCCTCCCACTGCCTTGAGCAGACGGTGAGCTTTCCCTGAAACATACATTTCGGGTCGAAGCCTGCGGGTATCTCGTCGGGGTGAGCCTTCACCGCCAGACAGTAGACCTCAGAGCGTGAGTTCACATAGCAGTACACGCCGAGCTTATCCCAGGTGTAGTTCATATTGCCTGCCCTGCCTGCGAAGAAGCGAGGCTTTCCGAGGATATCGCTCAGTGATATCAGACTGCAGGGCATCTGCAGGCAGGTGCCGTTTATATCAGCCGTATTCTCGCCGAGGGCTATGCTCAGCTCCGACGGAGCGATCCTCTTCTTTCTGAACAGATCAAAAAATCCCATATATCCCTCATATACCCGTTTCGGGGGCAGACAAAAGTCCGCTCCCGAAGAGGTATTCAATTATTCGAAGATAACGCCTTCGTCGCCTGCAACTGTTTCGCCGATGATGTAAGCCTGCTCGCCGTTCAGCTTGAGCAGCTCAACTGTCTTTACAGCGTCAGCCTTGTCAACAACGAGCATCATACCGATACCCATGTTGAAGGTGTTGTACATATCATGCTCGGGGATACCTGCCTTATCCTGCATCAGCTTGAAGATAGCGGGAACCTCGTAGCTGTTCTTGTTGATCTTTGCGGATACGCCGTCGGGCAGTACACGGGGAATGTTCTCAAAGAAGCCGCCGCCTGTGATGTGGGAGATACCCTTTACGGTAACCTTGCTGATAACATCCAGAACGGGCTTTACATAAATTCTTGTGGGGGTCAGCAGAGCCTCACCGAGAGTTGTGCCAAGCTCATCGTAATATACCTTGAGGTTCTCTTCATTCACATCGAACACCTTTCTCACGAGGGAGAAGCCGTTGGAGTGAACGCCGCTGGAAGCGATACCGATGATAGCGTCGCCTGCCTTGATGGAATCGGGGTCAAGGATCTTTGACTTGTCAACGATGCCTGTGGAGTAGCCTGCGATATCGTACTCGTCATCGGGCATCATGCCGGGATGCTCAGCGGTCTCGCCGCCGACCAGAGCACAGCCGCTCATAACGCAGCCGTCAGCCACGCCCTTTACAATCTCTGCGACCTTCTCGGGAACATACTTGCCGATAGCGATGTAGTCCAGGAAGAACAGGGGCTTTGCACCGCAGCAGATGATGTCGTTTACGCACATTGCAACTGCGTCGATACCGATGGTGTCATGCTTGTCCATCAGCATAGCGATCTTGAGCTTTGTGCCTACGCCGTCTGTACCGCTTACCAGAACAGGCTCTGTCATTCCTGTAAGATCGGGCTGGAACAGACCGCCGAAGCCGCCGATACCTGAAATGCATCCGGGGATCTTTGTGCGTTCAACGTCGCCCTTCATCAGGCGAACGCCCTCATAGCCTGCGGTAACGTCAACTCCCGCTGCCTTGTAGCTTTCGGAAAAACTATTCTTCATAATGATGATCTCCTTTTGTCTTTGTGTTATGTCGTTTATATTACAGCATACTCATCTGTAAGAATTCGGGACCTTCCGGGGGAACATTTCCCGTCCAGCAGTATGTACACAGCTTGCATTCGGGCAAGCCCACAGCCTTTACTGTGCCCTCCAGCGTCTGGAACTCAAGGGAGGTCAGCTTCAGCCTGCGGCATATCTCGTCACGCAGATGCTGACCACGCTCGGTCCTTGTGTCGCTGTATTCTGCGATGTGCTTGACGCCCTCTGCACCCTCACGCTCGTTGATGATCTGTCTTGCGATAAGCTCCATCTCGGAGTTGGAGCGGGAGAAGTTGAGGTATTTGCATCCGTACATGATAGGCGGGCAAGCGGAACGCATATGCACTTCCTTTGCACCGTTCTCGTACAGGAACTCGACCGTTTCTCTCATCTGGGTGCCGCGGACGATACTGTCGTCAACGAACAGCAGCTTTTTGCCCTCGATAAGCTCGTGGATGGGGATGAGCTTCATCTTTGCGACCATGTTCCTCATGGACTGGTTCTGCGGCATAAAGCTGCGTGGCCAGGTGGGAGTGTATTTTACGAACGGACGTGCGAACGGGATGCCGCTTCGGTTTGCGTAACCGATAGCATGGGGCACGCCCGAATCGGGAACGCCGCAGATATAGTCAACATCGGGGAGAGTACCGTTTCTGATATCGGTCTCCGCCATTATCTCGCCGTTTCTGGTACGCATCGTTTCAACGGTGACGCCCTCATAAACAGCGGTGGGATAGCCGTAATATGTCCACATGAACGTGCACATCTGCATATCCTCGTAGCCCTCTGCGAGGGTCTCGCAGCCATCAGCGGTGAGCTTCACGATCTCGCCGGGACGCAGCTCCTTGTGTGTTTCATAGCCCAGCTTCTGGAATGCGAAGTGCTCCAGCGAGAAGCAGTAGCCGTCGCCGCGTCTGCCGATGATTATCGGCAGTCTGCCCAGTCTGTCGCGGGCGAGGATGATGCCGTCCTCGGTCATGATGGCGAGGTTCAGTGTGCCCTCCACCTTACGCTGAGCGTAGCGGATACCGTCCACAAAGTTATCCTTGTGAGCGATGAGTACGGACACGAGTGCGTTGGAGTTTATCTGTCCGCTGGAAAGTGTCTCAAAGCTTGCATAGTCCATCTGCAGCAGACCGTTGAACAGCTCCTCGGAGTTGTTGATGATACCGATGTTCGCTATTACGTAGCGGCCCATCTTGGAGTGCACGATGATGGGCTGCGGATGGGTATCGCTGATGCAGCCGATGGCGAGCTTGCCACGCATCTCCACTGCGTCGGCCTCGAACTTGGTTCTGAACGGCGTGTTCTCGATGCTGTGGATGGCTCTCTGGAAGCCCTTCTCGGGTGAGTAGGCAGCCATGCCGCCTCTTTTGGTTCCTAAATGTGAGTGATAGTCAGTTCCGAAGAAAACGTCCATTATGCAGTCGTTCTTGGAAGCTGCTCCGAAAAATCCGCCCATTTTATTTCTCCTGTGTTTATTTGTCCGATACAGTGGGTGTATCGGTGGTTTTATTACATAGTCAGGTGTACAGATGCGTTGTTTTTTCCGCCTTATTCATGATATTGTTATTTGAATACATAAACATCAATATTGAAATTCAGAATATTAATTCAACATATGATTGCACCAATCCGATTATAGCTTGAACAAAACTGATCACAATGTCTTTGATCGAAAACATAGCCAATATACAGATTGTCAGTGAAACAGGAATGAGAATTACAAATAATGCAAAATAAAGTGTTTTGAACTTTTTTTGCTTTTCCACAAATTATAGAAAAAAACTTCAAGGGAAATAGTAACAATTACAAATGCAATCGGTAAGAATAGCATTATACAGAAACCAATCACATAGCCAATAAATAACAACATTCCTGAAGCACAAAGGAAAAGCACGCTTAAAGCGTCAGCAATGATTTCCATATCAAAATCTTACAGCTTCGCAGCTTCTTCCTGAATGCGTCTGTCCGCCTCAAGGTTCTTCTCGTTCTGCTTCTTCTTGAAAGCTGCGAGCTTTTCAGCAAGCTCGTCGTTTGCAACGGAGAGTATCTCCACTGCGAGGTAGCCTGCGTTAGCAGCACCGTCGATACCTACGGTGGCAACGGGCACTCCCGGAGGCATCATAACGGTCGCCAGCAGAGCGTCCATGCCCTCCAGAGCCTTTGCCTTTACGGGGATACCGATAACGGGGAGCGTTGTATTTCCTGCGACAGCACCTGCAAGGTGAGCAGCCATGCCTGCCGCTGCGATAATGACACCAAAGCCGTTCTCTCTTGCTGTGGAAGCGAAAGCAGCAACCTCTCTGGGGGAGCGGTGTGCGGAGAGCACGTGCATCTCAAACGGAACGCCGAATTCCTTGAGTACCTCGGCAGCCTTGCGTACAACGGGGAGATCGCTGTCGCTGCCCATGATAACGGCAACCTTTTTTATTTCTGACATAATGACCGTCCTTTCTTTGTCCGTAAAATAAAATTAGCTGTATTTCACAATACAGCTATTAGATACAATTAGGCTATGAGTGCACTTATTCTGTAAGAGCGGGAGCGGTATTCTGTTGACCCGAAGAGGATGTGCAATGTGTTCATTGTAGTGATCTCCTTTTACAGAAAATTGCAATGCTGCGCCCATTCGGGGCACTACTTATATAATACTATAAATCTGTGGGAATTGCAAGTGTTTTTTGCGAATTTCCACGAAATCTACAAAACCGCTGTGTTTTAAGAGAAAATATTGTAGCAGCGCGGCATCCTGTTTACAGAATACGGGAATTATTGATGACCAGACCGAATGTCACCCCCAGAGTATCTGCGGCTCTGCGGCAGAGATTCATTCGGGTGAGGAATATCTCAAAATACTCTATGACAGGGGATATCTTAAGATCCAGATCAAGATCGAGTATCAGCTCTTTCTTATCCTCGGAGAAGTACAGCTGAGAGCGCTCCACGGCGTAGTTTACACGGTCATGGATATCTGCTGCGAGGTTCTCGTTGCTGGGCACGAACGGACCATCCTTTGAGCGCACGCGGGAGCGTCGTACATCGGATTTATCCGCAATGATGAGCGCCGCCGCAACGGGGTTCACGGGCTGTGCGGTATTCTCATCGTGGTTGCCGATGGCGGTGATGA
>JAZURJ010000078.1:0-3374 GCA_045606085.1 Oscillospiraceae bacterium | reverse complement strand
CAGAGGCTCGCCGCGGCGATATTTATGTTTTTGGTTTATCGTGTCTGTCACTTGCTTTTAATTATCAGGTGGTTTGGAACTCTCCTGTTAGCTTCTACCATATAAGTATCTGTTGCTCAAATTTAAAGTCACAGCATACGTGTACCCTAAAGTGTGGCAATCAGCGGCGTGCGAAGCACGCAGGGTGACCGCTTGAGGTCACTCGCACAGCATACGTGTACAAGTGACCGCTCTGCGGTCACCCTGCGGACTTCGTCCGCCGCCGCAAAGTAATTAGCGTGCACACATCAAAGTGCAAAGCACCTCTTGCAGTGTCCCATACCATATCCGTCCGCTGACCTATGTGGGGCTTATCAATTTGCAGCACCGTCGGCAGTGAAACGTTGCCGACCCGTCTTCATGCTCGAATTAGGTAGGAGAGGTACGAAGCGGTGTAGCTTACGAAGGTCTGCTGTCCCCGATCCACATCTCCCATGAAATTCCCGCGGCGAGCCTCTGCCGCGGAAGGGGTCAGGGTTGGGGGTAGCAGGGGGGAACCGTTAGGGGCGTAGCCCCTGGGAGGTTCGCCCCCTGCATTGCGGCTACAAAGAACATAAACGGCTCTGAAGCGACAACAAAACCGCCCGATAACTACTGCGGCGACAAAGAACATCCGCAGATGTGAAGCGACAACCGCACCACCCGATAACTAAAATCACCGCCCGAAAAACCCTCGGGCGGTGGTGTTTTATACGGCGGTCATTCCGCCTTGAAGTTGTAGACAGGACGTGCTATCTCCTGTATCTGCACGGTGTCCGCGATACTGCTGATGATGACCTCCGACGGCTTGTAAGCCTGCGGAGCCTCGTCCAGAGTGCCCTCGCTCACCGACCATGTGCTGATGCCCTGCATGGCTGATCTGTACTGCTCCATGGTGATGGCGTTCTTTGCGTCGGTGCGGCTCATCAGCCTGCCTGCACCGTGCGGTGCGGAGCAGTTCCATTCCTCACAGCCTCTGCCCGTGCCGATTATCACGCCGTCACGCATGTTCAGCGGTATCACGAGCCGCTCGCCTGCCCTTGCGGATATCGCTCCCTTGCGGATGACCAGCCTTGTGTGGGCGTCGTCGTACCAGTCGATGTAGTTGTGGATGGTGTCGAAGCGGTCGGTCTGCACGGCATCGCTGTGACCTGTAATGAATGTCATTATCTCGTCCGAGATGATGCGGCGGTTGAGAGCCGCAACATCCTTTGCACGGAGCATACAACCGATGTAGTCGTCGTACAGCGTGCCCGTGATAAATCCAAGCTCCCTCGTCACCTGCGGCAGTGCCTGAGCCATGCGGTCGATGTCGGCGTGCTCTGCGGCGGTGGCGGCTGTGCGGTGCAGGTGCATTATCTCACTGCGGCGTTCGTTGTCGATGACGGACGTCCTGTTCTGATAATATCCGCAGATACGCTTGCCGAGGTTGCGGCTTCCCGTGTGCACGGTGAGAGCGTAGCGTGTGTCGCTGATGCGGTCAAGCTCGACGAAATGGTTGCCGCCGCCGAGGGTGCCGATGCTTCTAAGGTGGTAGTCCATGTTGTCGGTGTCGCCGATGCGTCGGCATATCTCCGAAACGGATGAGAGCATAACGCTGTCCGAAGTGACGGCAGGATGCACGGCTGTGCGTACCTCCATGCCCGAGGGGATATTTGAGCGGATGAAGCTGTCCAGTGCGGAAAGCTCGGGCAGCTGCTGTGCGTCAAACACCGTCGTGAGTATGCCGCAGCCGATGTCCACGCCCACGATGTTCGGCACCACAAGCTTGTTTTCCGTCACCGCCGTGAAGCCGATGACGCAGCCCTTGCCTGCGTGGCAGTCGGGCATGATGCGGATGCGTGTGCCTTCGAAGGCAGGGTGGTCGCAGATACTGTGTATCTGCTGTACCGCCGCTTCGTCGAGAATTTCTGTGTAGACCTCGGCAGAGGTCATGCTGCCGTTTATCCTCATGTTATCACCTCGTCGTTCGTTGTATCTATATTATACACCGTTCACCCCTGTGTGTAAATGGGGAAAATGGTGCATAAACTTAATTTTCGTGAGAGGTCACTCCGTCCTCCGCCACGCCACGGCGTACATCAGCAGCATCTGCACGGCGATGAACGCCGACGACACGCCGAGGGTGATGCTTCCCGAGGAGAATTCGAGGTAGCGTATCGCCTGAGCCTGCTCACCCTGTTCGAGGAGAAGCTCGCCCATGTAGTAGCGTACGGAGGCTTCGTCGAGGTCCGCCGCGACCCTGAACAGCCTGTGCATCTCCTGAAGCAGACGTTCGCTGATGTCGATGCAGGGTCTGCCTTCCTGCTTCAGCCTGTGCTGGTTGTGGTAGAAGATGGCGATGTTCACCATGGCGTTGGTGTTGCCGAACCAGGGCAGACTGAAATCCCGTATTTTGATAATGAGGAGGCTTTGAAGTACCTTCTCCTGCTCCGTTTCCTCGGTGACGACAAGCTGACGGAGGTGTATGTGGTTGGGAAGTCGACGTTGAGAAGGATATGGAAGATTTACGCATAATACTGTGCTGGACATAAAATCACCCTCGCCGATTGGTGAGGGTGGTTTGCGTTGTTTTTAAAAAATTCTATAAAACCCCTTGACAGCTAATTGAAATTAGCTTATAATAAAGCTAACGCAAATTAGCCGAAAGGAGTTTTTCTATGAGCACCAAGAAAAGAATACTTGACGAGGCACTGACCTTGTTTTCAGAAAAAGGGTATGCTAATGTATTTGTTGCAGACATTGCCGGGGCTGTGGGGATAAAAGCCCCTTCCCTCTACAAGCATTACAAGAGCAAGCATGACATTTTCAATGCCATTCTTGAGGAAATGAAGGCAAGCTACGACAAGCAGGCTCAATCCCTTAATATGAACGGCAACAACGCTACTGCCGACGCAATGGTGTTTTCTGATGTTTCAGAGGACGGACTTGTGCAGATGGGCGTAGGGCTGTTTATGTATTTTCTTCACGATGAGTATGCACAGAAATTCCGAAAAATGCTGACGATTGAGCAGTTTCACAACAGCGAGCTTGCTGAAATCTTCACAAAGCAGTATGCCGACGAGCCACTAAAATATCAGTCTACAATGATCTCGATGCTTTGTGCGGGTGGTGTTTTGAAAGAATTTAATCCCGATGTTATGGCACTTCAGTTTTATGCGCCGATATATATGATACTCACAATGTGTGACAGACAGCCACAGCGTGAGGGTGAGCTTGTCGCTTTGCTCCGCAACCACATCAGACAGTTTTCAAGGCTTTACAGCAAGGAGGAAAAGTAATGAAAATAGTTTTAATTCACGGACAAAACCACAAAGGCAGTTCATACAATATCGGACGAATGATTGCCGACAAAA
>JAZURJ010000077.1:0-20420 GCA_045606085.1 Oscillospiraceae bacterium | reverse complement strand
CAAGGTGGAACATACCGATGGACTTGTTATCTCTTGCGGACTCACGCTCACCCTGCAGAACGTTGATCTCAACGCTGGGCTGGTTATCGGAGTATGTGGAGAATACCTGAGACTTCTTTGTAGGAATTGTGGTGTTTCTCTCGATCATTCTTGTGCAGATTCCGCCTGCTGTCTCGATACCGAGGGAGAGAGGTGTAACGTCCAGCAGTACCAGACCCTTTACCTCCTGATTCAGCACGCCGCCCTGAATGCAGGCACCGATGGAAACGCACTCATCGGGGTTGATGCCCTTGAAAGGATCCTTGCCGATGAAAGCCTTAACAGCATCCTGAACAGCGGGGATTCTTGTAGAACCACCAACCAGCAGCACCTTGTCGATCTCGCTTGTGGAAAGACCGGAATCGGAGATAGCCTGCTTGAGAGGACCCATTGTAGCCTCTACGAGGTCAGCTGTCAGCTCGTTGAACTTAGCTCTGGAAAGAGTAACGTTCAGATGCTTGGGGCCTGTTGCGTCCGCTGTGATATAGGGGATATTTACATTAACGGTCGTGGAGTTGGAGAGTGCGATCTTAGCCTTCTCAGCCTCGTCCTTTAATCTCTGCATTGCGAACTTGTCGTTTGCAAGGTCGATCGCCTCGGACTTCTTGAACTCGCTTCTGAGGAAGTCGATGATACGCTGATCGAAGTCGTCACCGCCCAGACGGTTGTTACCTGCTGTTGCAAGAACCTCCTGAACGCCGTCGCCGATCTCGATAACGGATACGTCGAAGGTACCGCCGCCGAGGTCGTATACAACGATCTTCTGCTCATCTTCCTTGTCCGCACCATATGCAAGAGCTGCTGCGGTAGGCTCGTTGATGATTCTCTTTACAGTAAGACCTGCGATCTGACCTGCGTCCTTTGTTGCCTGACGCTGGGAGTCTGTGAAGTATGCGGCAACTGTGATAACAGCCTCTGTAACTGCTTCGCCGAGATATGCCTCTGCGTCAGCCTTCAGCTTCTGCAGGATCATAGCGGAGATCTCCTGAGGTGTGTACTTCTTGCCGTCGATGTCTACCTTATAATCGGTACCCATGTGACGCTTGATGGAGATAACGGTCTTGTCGGGGTTGGTAACAGCCTGGTTCTTTGCAAGCTGACCTACCAGACGCTCGCCGTCCTTTGTGAATGCTACTACGGAGGGAGTCGTTCTGCTGCCCTCGGGGTTTGTGATTACAACAGGCTCGCCGCCTTCGATAACGGATACGCAGGAGTTTGTTGTACCTAAGTCAATACCAATGATCTTGCCCATAATAAGTTTCCTCCTTTTGATTAAGAAACAGCTTTATGCTGTATTGTTTTCTGTTCTTTGTATTATTCTGCCACAGCTACCATTGCGAAACGGATAACTCTATCGCCTATCTTGTAGCCCTTTGCAAAGGTGGTTACGATCGTGCCGCTCTCCTTGTCGGTGCCGCCCACTCTCTGCACTGCCTGATGCATGGAAGGATCAAATTCCGCTCCGTCACTCTCGATCTCCTCAACGCCAAGCTTCTTGAGTATCTCAAGGAAGCTGTCGTCGATCATCTGTACGCCCTGCTTGTAAGCAGCGTCGGTACATTCAGCCTCGAGTGCTCTTGCGAGATTATCCATAACAGGCAGGAATTCCTTGACCACGTCCGTGATTATCATCGGACGAAGGTCAGCCTTCTCCTTTGCCACACGCTTGCGGAAATTGTCATACTCTGCCATTGTCCGCAAAAGCTGATCCTTAAGAGCAGCCATCTCCTCGGCGTGCTTTGCCTCGGGGTCGATGATCTCGGCTTCAGCGGGGGCTTCTGCTTCGTTCACTGCATCAGCAGCTTCCTCAGCAGGCTCCATGAACTCCTCGTTCATCTCCTCGTTAGTCATCGCCATTCTTCTCTACCTCTCTTTCTATCTGTGCGAGCTGCTTATCCTCCTCATCGGCGGAGAGCAGCTGCGTAACTTTATTACTGAAATATTCTATATAGGGGATGACCTTGCGGTAATCCAGCCTCATAGGTCCGATAACGCCCAGCGTTCCTGCGGGCTTGCCATCCTTGTAGTAGCTTGCACTTACAAAGGTGGAATTCGATATAGCGAACGTTCCCTGCTCCGCACCGAACTTTATATTGATGCCTGAAAATGCACTGTCCAGCAACGTGGATATCTCGTTCTTCTGTTCCAGAAAACGCATGACATCCATCATCGGGAAATCCTGACACGCCAGAAGATTACGCTCGCCCTTGACCTCGATGCTGTCACGCATCATGTCCGAGGACATCTCACATACCGCCTGCAGCAGCGGAGAAAGCGTCATCATGTAGCTGCCCATCGCCTCTGCAAGGGAGCTGATGTATTCATCTGTCATGTTAGAGAGATTTACGCCCTTCAGATGCGAATTGAGGAAGCGTGTGAAAAACTCCATCTGCTCGCTGGTGATATCAAACTCCATACGGCAGACCCTGTTCTTCACCTCACCGTTGGAGGTGATAAGGAGCAGTACATACATCCTCTTGCCTGTCGGGATAACATCCACCTTCGTTATCACGGAAAACTGTGAAACGTGGTTAGTGGAGAAGGTCGCACATTTGGTGATCTCCGCCAGTGCTTCGGATGCATTCTTTATAATATCATCAGCAGTCACCGCATTGTCAGAGATACGCTCATCGAACGCTTCAAGAGCTGCCATGCTGACAGGCTCGGGAGCCATGAGATTATCTATATAAAAGCGGTAGCCCTTGAATGTGGGTACTCGTCCTGCGGAGGTGTGAGGATGGTCAAGATAGCCCTCCTGCTCCAGTGCAGCCATCGTATTTCGTATAGTAGCCGAGGACACGTTGATGTCCGGCTTTTCTGCAAGCACCTTGGAGCCAACAGGCTCGCCTGTCGTTATATACTCGTCGACGATTGCAGCGAGTATCTTCATAGCTCTTGCGTCCACAGTCTACCTGCCTTTCACGGATGCACGTAACGGTTTTAGCACTCGTCAGTTAAGAGTGTTAGCACTCTTTGTCTTTGAGTGCTAAATATAATTTATCACGTTTTCGCTAAAATGTCAAGTGGTTTTTGAAAAAAACTGCACAAATTTGCAGTTTTTTTTAATAATTTCTCTGAACGAGTTTTTGACAGCACAGAAAATCGTCTTTTCCCATAGCCTGATGAATATAGTTTTTCCCTTGTACCGTCTATTAATCATCGCACTGATTTTCTGACACCGCATATAATATTGTAAACAATTACGCTTACGGAGGTGCAAAAATGAACAGCGAAAACTCACTTGACAGGCTTGGTATAGGTGATACCGCCGTTGTTATCCGACTGAGAACTCATGGAGTTATGCGTCGCAGGCTGCTGGATATAGGGCTGACGGAAGGCACTTGCGTGGAATGCGTCGGCAGGAGCCCGTCAGGCGACCCTGCAGCATATCTGATCAGAGGTGCGGTGATAGCCATACGTGCAGAAGACTGCACCGATATAATCGTCAGAGAGGAAAACGATAATGGGATTAACGAAACATTCAACAGGACTTAGGGCAGTTGACAGCTTCACCCTTCCCGAAATAAGAAGCGGCGAGATACACGTTGCATTTGCAGGTAATCCGAATGTCGGCAAAAGTACGCTGTTCAATGCTCTGACGGGCATGAAACAGCACACGGGAAACTGGACGGGAAAGACGGTCGCAACTGCGGCGGGCCGTTTTACTGCGGACGGTAAGGATTATCTTGCTGTGGATATTCCGGGCACTTATTCCCTGCTGCCCCATTCTGCTGAGGAAGTCGTCGCCCGCGATCATCTCTGCCTTGCATCTCCCGATATAACGATAGTCGTATGTGATGCCACCTGCCTTCAGAGGGGTCTTAACCTGACGCTTCAGATAATGGAGCTGTGTCCTCGGACGATACTATGTGTAAACCTGATGGATGAAGCTGCACGCCGAGGCATAGTCCCCGATATCGGGACGCTGTCAGAAAAGCTCGGAATACCCGTATGCGGTACGAACGCTCATGACAAAAACACATTGTCAGAGCTTACCCGACTTCTTAATGCTCCGAAAGATAGTTTTGTCCCTGTTCTACCGAGATATCCCGCCGCTGTCGAGACTGCCGCAGCTGTCGTGGAAGCTGCTGTACGACGCACTGTCGGCAAGGAAATCAGCACGAGATTTCTCGCACTTCGGCTGCTGGAGGGCGAATATGAACTGATAGGTAAAGTATGCCAAGGAAAAGGTATGGAAGATATACCGCAGGAGCTGCTTGACGCAGCAGAGCATGGCAGGGATTTGCTGGCGGCTGACGGTATCACCTCTGACCGCTTCAGGGATATTCTTGTATCCTCCATAACACGCTGTGCAGAAGATGCCTGCCGCGGAGCAGTAACCACGACAGGCAGAGAACATCTTCGGGAAAGACGTATCGACAAGCTGCTCACAGGCAGATACACGGCATATCCGCTGATGCTGCTCCTGCTGCTGGTGATATTCTGGCTTACCATCACGGGGGCAAATCTGCCGTCAGCTATGCTGTCTGATGTGCTTTTCCGGCTCGGCGACCTATTATCCGACCTGTTCGTCCTGTGCGGTGCCCCCGAGTGGCTACGAGGTATCGTCGTGGATGGTGCATATCGTGTGCTTGCATGGGTGACGTCTGTTATGCTGCCCCCTATGGCGATATTCTTTCCGCTGTTCACGATACTTGAGGATTCGGGGTACCTCCCCAGAATAGCCTATAATCTCGACAGCCCGTTCAGAAAGTGCAACGCCTGCGGCAAGCAGGCTCTGACGATGGCTATGGGCTTCGGATGCAACGCCGCAGGTGTCACAGGCTGCCGCATAATAGATTCAAAAAGAGAGCGGCTCATCGCAGTCCTGACAAATTCATTCGTGCCCTGCAACGGCAGATTTCCCACCATGATAGCTGTGCTGACGATGTTCTTCACGGCAGGCATCGGAGGAGTGACAGGCTCGGTGTTATCTTCATTTCTGCTGATGCTTGTGATACTTCTCGGAATTTGGATGACGTTTGTGATGTCACGGCTGCTGTCAAAAACTTTACTTCGCGGAGAACCATCCGCTTTCACACTTGAACTGCCCCCTTATCGCCGACCGCAGATAGGAAAGGTCATCATCCGCTCCCTGCTGGACAGGACACTGTTCGTTCTGGGAAGAGCCGCAGCCGTTGCCGCTCCCGCAGGTGTTGTGATATGGCTGATGGCAAACGTCACTGTCGGCGGAGATACACTTCTCGGTCACTGTACGGAGTTTCTCGATCCGTTTGCACAGATGCTTGGCATGGACGGCGTGATACTTATGGCGTTTATTCTGGGACTTCCTGCAAACGAGATAGTCGTGCCGATAATCATCATGGCATACACCGCACACAGCAGCATACTTGAACTGGACCTCGCAAATATGCAGGCACTGTTTACCGAAAACGGCTGGACATGGGTAACGGCAGTGAACGTTGTACTGTTTTCACTTATGCACTGGCCCTGCTCGACCACTATCCTCACAGTGAAGAAAGAAACAGGCAGATGGAAATGGGCACTGCTGTCAGTAATTCTGCCCACCGCAGCAGGAATGCTGATGTGCTTCATCTTCACGAGCATCACAAGATTATTCTGACAAAATGCTCAGAACATCATGACAAACCTCCCTGAATGTGTTATAATTAATACACAGTTTTATATTACAATTCCAAAGCAGCAGGAGGAAACTCATGATCTTCACCGCAAAGATAGAACAGACCTATGCGTATCCGAAACGCATGAAATATATCGCAGATACAGACAGCTTCATCGAAAAGGACTGCGACAGTCTGTCGTATGTGCGAGGAGTGCGTCAGCCCTATGGCTGGCTGACGGAAAGCGGAACACCGCCCTGCGAGCATCTGGATGTGATCGTGATGACGGATAAGGAATACGCCCTCGGCGACACGGAAAAAGTGCGTATCATCGGTGTATTCCGCCGCAACGACGGAGATCACAAGCTGGTGGGAGTTACCCTTGACAGGGATATCGTGGACTTCTCACAGCTATCTGACAGCGAAAAAGAGGATATGCACCGCCTTTACCCAAGAGAGGACAAGGGCGAAGGCTGGTTCGACAGAGAGATAGCGGAGCAGATCATAAATAAGTTTTTCAGTAAAACAGCAACATAAGACAGATCGGCACCCGATACAGTTTTGTTCATTGATCTGTGAGCAAACTGTATCGGGGCGTTTTGATTTAAAGACCTATATAATAAACACGTAAAATTATTGTCAATATAATGCTTGTTTTCGCTGAAGATATATGATAGAATATAGCTATCAAATATCCCCACACAGGAGGACATGAAATGGAACGTTATCTTGACACATCACTTTCTCCGCAGGAGCGTGCAGAGGCTCTCACCGACAGCCTCACCACAGAACAGCAGGCTGAGCAGCTCCGCTACAATGCACCTGCGATTCCTTCGGCGGGTCTGCCTGAATACAACTGGTGGAACGAAGCTCTGCACGGTGTTGCAAGAGCAGGCACCGCCACTGTTTTCCCGCAGGCGATAGGTCTTGCCGCAACATTCGATACAGAACTCATCCGCCGTATCGCAGAGGTCATCTCCGATGAGAGCCGTGCAAAGTACAACGCAGCCCAGAAGCATGGCGACGGCGATATCTACAAGGGACTTACCATGTGGTCTCCCAACATCAACATCTTCCGTGACCCTCGCTGGGGCAGAGGCCATGAGACCTACGGCGAGGATCCCTATCTCACCGCAAAACTTGGCGTGGAGTTCGTAAAGGGTCTTCAGGGCGACGGCAAGCATATCAAGACAGCAGCCTGTGCAAAGCATTTCGCCGTTCACAGCGGTCCCGAGGCATTGCGTCACGAATTTGATGCAAAGGCATCACCAAAGGATATGGAGGAAACATATCTTCCTGCTTTCCGTGCACTGGTGAAGGAAGCAAAGGTCGAGGGCGTGATGGGTGCATATAACCGTGTCAACGGCGAACCTGCCTGTGCAAGCGAAAAGCTGATGGCAAAGCTCCGCGAATGGGGCTTTGACGGATATTTCGTATCCGACTGCTGGGCTATCCAGGATTTTCACCTGCATCACAAGATAACCCCCTCTGCTCCCGAATCCGCTGCGATGGCCCTGAAGGCAGGCTGCGACATCAACTGTGGCAGCACCTACCTCAGCATACTCGAAGCTCTGGATAAGGGTCTGATAACAAAGGAGGATATCCGCTCTGCCTGCGTTCGTGCAATGCGTACAAGAATCAGACTTGGTCAGCTTGAAAGCACCGAATTTGACGCTATCCCTTATTCCGTTATCTCCTGCAAGGAACACAAGGATGTGGCTTACGAGGCTGCTTTAAAATCTGCCGTGCTGCTGAAGAACAACGGCGTCCTGCCGCTGAAGGACGATGTCCGCACTATCGCTGTCATTGGTCCGAATGCAGACAGCCGTGACGCTCTTATCGGAAACTACAACGGCACTGCAGACCGCTATATCACTTTCCTCGAGGGTATTCAGGACCGTTTTGACGGACGTGTACTCTACGCCGAGGGCTGCCATCTGTTCAAGGACCGCAGTCAGGGCCTTGGTCAGGCAGGCGACCGCTATGCTGAAGCCGTTGCAGCTGCCGAGAATGCAGATGTCATCATCGCCTGTGTTGGTCTGGACGCAACGCTTGAGGGCGAGGAAGGCGACACAGGAAATGAGTTTGCTTCCGGTGACAAGCTTGACCTGCGTCTGCCAGAAAGTCAGCGTATTCTGCTTGAAAAGCTGCGTGCTGTAGGTAAGCCCATGGTAGTCGTGCTTGCGGCAGGCAGTGCAATCAACATCGAAACAGACTGCGACGCACTGCTGGATATGTGGTATCCGGGACAGAACGGCGGCAAGGCCCTTGCTGCACTTCTTTTCGGCGACGCATCTCCCTCAGGCAAGCTGCCCGTGACATTCTACAACGATTCAGCAAAGCTGCCCGACTTCTGCGATTACTCCATGAAGGGTAGAACATACCGCTACTGCGACGATGATAATGTTCTGTATCCTTTCGGTTTCGGACTTGGCTATGCAGATATCCTGTGCAGCGATATCTCCTGTACGGACGGCATCGTGAAGCTGACTGTCACCAACAACGGCAGCATCGCTGCGGAAGATGTCGTTCAGCTCTATATGACCGCTCACGACATTGACGGTGCTCCGGAATACTCGCTGTGCGGTGTAAAACGTGTGAAGCTCGCCGCAGGCGAAAGCTGTGAGATAGAGATCACACTCGACGACTCCGCATTTGAGACCGTCGACGAAAACGGCGTCAGAAGCGTTGCCGCAAAGCACTTCACGCTGTACGCAGGAACATCGCAGCCTGATAGTGTCAGCCTTGCACTCGGTGCGGCACCCTGCATATCTGCAGAAATTTTCATCTGACCGCTTGACAAACACAAAAAACCGTGCTACAATAACTTCGGACTGATGGGGAGCTCCACTGGCAATGCCACCGGGGCTGAGAGTGTGTCGGCAAGACACAGACCCTTGGGAAGAAATTTCCCTATACCTGATTCGGATAATGCCGACGTAGGAAAAAATGTTCGAAAAGACATTCCATGCGTGCTGATATCCGTCGGCACGCATTTTTATTCCGCCGACGTAATAACAACAGAGTATATAAGTCCGATACCCGATGTGCACTGGGGAGATCGGACTTTTTTACTTCCGTTTTACCAGAACTGGAAAGACAGTCCGGAAAGAAGGGTAATAATGAACAACTCAAACAACCACAATAAAGTTATCGCTCTGGTGGAGGGAGCGGTCATGGTAGCACTTGCGACGGTGTTGTGTTATCTAAGAATAGTCAAATTTCCGTGGGGAGGCGGCATCACGGTGCTGTCTATGCTGCCGATAACAGTTTACAGCATCAAGCATGGCGTTGCAAAGGGACTTATGGTGTCCTTCGTGTTCTCGCTGATACAGCTGGGACAGGGAGTTATCGACGGACTTTTCGGCTGGGGCCTTACACCCGTAATGCTCATCGCCTGCATCCTGCTCGACTACATACTGCCGTTCTTCGTGCTTGGTTTTGCGGGCATACTTCGCAAAAAAGGCACGGCTGGCTGGCTGACAGGTACTGCCACAGTTATCGTTGCAAGGTTCATCTCCCATTTCCTCAGCGGTGTTGTCATCTGGCACTCCGCAGGAAAGCTCTGGGAGGGCTTCGTCACTGACAATGAGTGGCTGTATTCCCTGTGCTACAACAGTGCATATATGCTGCCTGAGCTTATCTTCACGCTCATTGGTGCCGTGATACTATTCAGAGTACCGCAGACACGAAAGCTGTTTACACCTGTCCACAACAAGGAGTAACGTCACAATCACCAAATTTATGCTATATATACAGAAAAACATTTGTATATTGGTCAGATTGACAAAATACAGTGTTTTGAATATAATATAATAGTAGAAACAACGGCGTTTCACTCATGGTATGACTCTACCATGGCGGAACGCCTTTACTATTATTTCTTCGGAGGTAATCATGTCAGAGAATTTTGATGTTATGGAGCAGTTCGGTATTGATGTTTTCAACGAGAACACCATGCGACAGCGTCTGCCCAAGATAATATACAAGCAGCTCAAGCAGACCATCGATGAGGCAAAGGAGCTTGACAGCAGCATCGCTGATGTTGTGGCAAGTGCTATCAAGGACTGGGCTATCGAAAAGGGTGCCACACACTTCACACACTGGTTCCAGCCCATGACAGGTATCACCGCCGAAAAGCACGACAGCTTCATCACGCCCATGGGCGACGGCACTGTCATAATGGAATTCTCGGGTAAGGAGCTTATCAAGGGCGAATCCGATGCCTCCTCCTTCCCTTCGGGCGGACTTCGTGCCACCTTCGAGGCAAGAGGCTACACCGCATGGGACCCCACCTCCTACGCCTTCGTGAAGAACGGCTCACTGTATATTCCCACCGCTTTCTATTCCTACGGCGGTGAGGCTCTGGACAAGAAAACTCCTCTGCTGCGTTCCATGGACGCGGTATCCACACAGGCTCTGCGTATCCTGCGTCTTTTCGGCAACGATACCGTAAAGAGAGTAGTTCCCACAGTCGGTGCAGAGCAGGAATACTTCCTCGTTGACAAAAAGACCTACGACAAGCGTAAGGACCTGATATTCACAGGCAGAACCCTTTTCGGTGCACCTGCCCCCAAGGGTCAGGAGATGGACGACCACTATTACGGCTCCATCAAGGCACGTGTTGCGGACTACATGAAGGATCTCGATGAGCATCTGTGGCGACTTGGCATCACCTCCAAGACAAAGCACAACGAGGTTGCTCCCGCACAGCATGAGATGGCTCCGCTGTTCGCTCCCTGCAATCTCTCCTGCGACCAGAACCAGCTCACCATGGATATCATGAAGAAGGTGGCACTGGAGCACGGTCTTGTGTGCCTGCTGCATGAAAAGCCATTTGCAGGCATCAACGGCTCCGGTAAGCATGACAACTGGTCACTCTCCACCGATACAGGCAAGAACCTGCTCGATCCCGGCAAGTCCCCCATGGATAACGCACAGTTCCTCACATTCCTCGCTGCTATCATCAAGGCTGTGGACGAATATCCCGAGCTGCTGAGAATGTCCGTTGCGACAGCGGGCAACGACCACCGTCTCGGAGCAAACGAGGCTCCCCCTGCGATAGTTTCCATCTTCCTCGGTGAGGATCTGGAAGCGGTCATCGAGCATCTTATCGAGGGTACAGACTACACCACACAGAGATCAATGTTCAACGTGGGCGTTTCCTCGCTGCCCAGCTTCCCCAAGGATGCTACCGACAGAAACAGAACATCGCCCTTCGCCTTCACAGGCAACAAGTTTGAGTTCAGAATGTGCGGCTCCTCGCTGAATATCGCAGGTCCCAACACCGTACTCAACACCATCGTGGCAAACTCGCTCAAGGAATTCGCCGACGAACTGGAGGGATGCGAGAATTTCACAGAATCGCTGCACGAGCTTCTTGTGCGTACGATCAAGGAACATAAGCGTGTTATCTTCAACGGCAACGGCTACGGCAACGAATGGTGCGAGGAGGCAGAACGCAGAGGTCTGCCGAACTTCAAGTCCACCATCGACGCAATCCCTGCACTCACATCTCCCAAGAGCATAAAGCTGTTCAAGGAATTTGGCATATACACAGAGATCGAACTGCATGCAAGAGCAGAGATACATCTCGAAAACTACGCAAAGGCTGTTAACATCGAGGCTCTCACCGCTGCTGATATGGCACGTACAGAGATACTTCCCGCCGTGATGAAATACACCAAGGAAGTGTGCGATATGGTCAGTGCAAAGAAGGCCGTCGGCATTGAGCCGACCGTTGAGCTTGCACTTGCAAACAAGCTGAACGATCTCACAGTTTCTCTTTCCGAACGCATCGATACTCTGGCTGACGCTGTTGTAAAGGCTCAGTGCACAGAAGAGTCCTATGCCAAGGCAGTTGCATACCATAATTACGTATTCCCTGCTATGCAGGAGCTGCGTGCGGTGGTAGATGAACTGGAAACAAAGGTAGATGAGAGCTGCTGGCCCTTCCCCACCTACGACGAACTGCTCTACAACATCTGATACACACAGAAATACCGCCGTATCCCGAAAGGTACGGCGGTAATTTATTGCTTATTTTACTATGACATCCATCTCTCCGATGTCCGGTGCTTCAAAAATTGAGCGGAATTTTTCCGCAAGGCCGTCATCAATATAATAGGCATCCGTCCTGCCCGCAATGACCTCCGCATTACGCTTCTGAAGACGCTTTTCCCATTCTTCATAACTGACGTCAAGATAATGGAACTCGCAGGAGATACCATGGCTGCGATAGAACTCCCTTGCGTATTCCCGTTCCGCTTTCGTCCAGAAGCCCCAGTCGAGAATGACATTCACGCCGATGCTGACAATATCCAGTGACTTTTCGTAGAGGTACTTTTCAGCCCGCTCCACATAAGTGTCATGCATCTCCCCCGCATCCTGTCCGAATAACGCCAGAGTGATCTCATCCACGGACAGTACCACCGCCGGAAGCTCGTTACGAAGTCTTTCACAATAAGTCGTCTTGCCGCTGCATATCCTGCCGCAGGTCATGATCACTTTCGCCATAGCCCCTCCGTTAAAGATACAACTGTTCCTCAGTGTTCATTGCACGTGCCTGCTCTATCCAGTATTCACGCAGCATCTCCACCATTGCGACAGCCTTCTGCTGTGCGGTCTCGGGGGAGTATTCCTCCATCTCACTGAACACATGACCGCAGTGCTCCAGCCCGCCTGCCTCATAGCCGCCGCTGACACCGACCAGCCATTTGCCGAATATACTCTTTTTGAACCTGAAAACATAGTAGATCAGATCGTGAAGCTGAAATTCACCTGCATACTCTATCTTCTTAGGAGCTTTTCCAAGCTCAGCAGGATTTGCCAGCCATTTTATCATCGCAGCCTTTGCCGCTTCCTGTTGCAGATTCATCGTTACCTCCATATAACAAAGGCGGTATTTCACCGCCCTTTGTCTTGATTACAGAATATCAGCAATATCGATGTTGTCGCCTGTAAGACCTACATACGCACCATCGGAAGCCTCGTTTGCGTCCTTGTGTGCAAGGAGCCACTTGTTGCAGGCTCTCAGCCACTTATCCTCTTCATTCAGTGCCTTGATGGAGGGTACATCGGTGTTGGTGCCCTTGGGGAGAACGATAACTACCTTGAAGCCCTGATCCTTTGCACCATTGCAGGGAGCGTAGTGCAGAGTTGTCGCATATACCTCAACAACCTGACCTGACGTTGCCTTAAACGCCATTACCTTAGAGGTATCCAGCTTTCCATCGATGATATCATCCATCTTGGCAACCAGCAGGATGAAATCGTACAGACCGATGTTCAGCTCACTGTCACGGTGATACTCAAGGCAATTCAGCTTTGTGTTGTGACCGTTACAGTAGCCGATCTGAATGGGCATACCGCCGTAAGCGTTGTTCTGGAACTGACCGAACAGGCAGGTGTTCTCCAGTGCAGCTACGCTGGGAACATACGCAACGCCCTCAGGCAGCGGAGTTTCCGCATCCAGTGCACTCAGCAGACAGGTGGTGTCGTAGCCCTCCAGCACCTTACCGTAGGGTGCAAATTCCTTGTCGAGTACAGAATAGATCTTCATATTTTTAATTCCTTTCCTGATTTATATATTCCGTAGTTGTATTGCTCAGGTCAGCACCTGACTTTCCCTTATGTGCTTGTACAGACAGTTCTCCTCTGCCACCAGGATATCATAGGACGGCTCGTCACGCTGCTCGCTGGTGCCGTAAGCATCCACGATATCCACTTCTCCCGATACAGCTACACCGTGCCTGTTGAGTATACGGACGATATCTCCCCTGCGATATTTCGGGCTGCCCAATCCTACGCCATCGAACACCTCAAAACGGTATTCCTGAACGACATAAGGATACTTCTCCCTGTCAACCGCAGACAAGAACATCTGAACAGGGCGTGCGTACATCGCCATGTCGCCGTAAAGGGCACGATAGATAACGAGCGTTTCTTCTGTTTCTGTGTGCATCGCTGTGCCCAGTATCTCATAAGTATATTTTGCAGGCGAGGCAATAAGCTCCTCACGCGTCATCTGCTCACGCTTGAAGTGCTTTACCTTCACGCCGATTTTAATATCTTCCGCAGTCATATCAGTCACCCTCGAACAGAGGTGTGGAGAAGTAACGCTCAGCAGTATCGGGAAGAACCGTTACAACTGTCTTGCCCTTGCCCAGCTTCTTTGCGAGTTTTTTCGCAGCAGCAACATTCGTGCCTGCAGAGATACCGCACATGATGCCCTCAAGCCGTGCAAGGTCCTTTGCAGTTTCGATGGCTTCCTCGTCGGTAACGATGTATACATGGCTGTAAATGTTGAGGTTGAGGTTCTTGGGGATGATTCCATCGCCGATACCCATCTGCAGATGCGTGCCGATGGTGCCGCCTGCGAGGATTGCCGCATTCTGAGGCTCTACCGCCCATATCTCGATATCGGGGTTCTGTGCCTTGAGAGTCTCTCCGATGCCGCTGAGAGTACCACCTGTACCTATTCCCGAACAGAAACCGTGAATCTCCTTACCTGCCTGCTCAAGTATCTCAAGACCTGTATGGTGCTTATGAACGAGAGGATTTGCTCGGTTCTCGAACTGCTGGGGGATATATACATTAGGATTCTCCTCACGCATACGCTCCGCAGTTCTCAGGCATTCATCGATACATTCGCCGATGTTTCCGTCGTCATGTACGAGAATTACCTCCGCACCGTAATGATTGACCAGCATACGACGTTCACAGCTTACGGAGTCAGGCATGATGATAACGGTCTTGTAGCCTCTTACCGCACCCACAAGTGCAAGTCCGATACCCTGATTGCCGCTGGTAGGCTCAACGATGATGGTATCCTTATTGATGATACCGTCACGCTCTGCCGCAAGTATCATGTTATATGCTGTTCTTGTCTTTATCGAGCCGCCTACGTTCAGACCCTCGAATTTCACAAGTATCTCCGCACTGTCCTCATCAACCATCCTGTTCAGGCGGATGAGAGGGGTATGTCCGATTACGTCAAGTATGTTGTTGCTGATCATAAGTATGTTCCTTTCGGTATATCTGTATCAAAAAGGCTTTGCCGCCTTTACAATCATGAAAAGAGGTTTATGCAGGGTGTCCGAACGCGGACGTCTGGCTATCATCTCTGCATCGGGGACAGGCTCGCAGATACGCTGTATCACAAGTCCTGCATCTGTCACTGCATTCACGACATCGGAGAAGGTGCGGTGATAATACACGCGACCCTTGATAAACCACTCATCCTCACGCTTTCCAGAAACAAGGTAATGCGAAAAACAATAGCCGCTCTTATTTCCCTGCTCGTCAAGGATATAATGTCCCTGTCCGTCTTTCGAAGCAGTATAGATGGGATGCTCCTGCGAAAACAACAGTGTTCCGCCTTTATTCAGGAGCGATGATATATCGTGCATGAGTGCGGGAAAATCCTTGATATAATGCACTGCAAGCGAGCTGTATACAAGGTCAAATCCGCCGTCCAGAGATGATATCTCAGTCATACTCAGACAACGATAATCTATTGCAGGATGTGCACTTTCGGAACATGCCACCTCCAACATTTTATGCGAGATATCTATTCCTGTGACAGAGGATGCTCCTCGCTTCACGAAATCAACGCAGTTATGCCCGAAGCCGCAGCCGAGGTCAAGAACTCTTTTACCGGAAAGATCAGGCAGGAGCTTCGCCATTTCGGGCTGCTCCATCAGGGTGTTGCAGTTGTTCTCACTCTCACGTAGCTCGCAATAACCACTGAAGACCGTATCATTGTCAAAAAAATTCTGTTCCATGAGTGCTCCTTTCAGGGCATATACGACCATTATTAATTATAATCCCATTGGCTTAAAATGTCAAGGGTATATATACCACGAATAGCTATCGTTATCATCCGTAAAAAAATCCGAATTTTATAAAAAAAGTGCTTGACAAATCAAATGTGCTGTGATATAATATATGAGTGCTCAAAAGCACGGTATGCGCCAGTAGCTCAGCTGGATAGAGTACTTGGCTACGAACCAAGGGGTCAGGGGTTCGAATCCCTTCTGGCGTGCCACATAGATTAAAAAGCCATTCCGTTTGGAATGGCTTTTTAACTTGCAAATGTTCGGCTTGAAATGTCCATATGGCATTTCATTTTCGCTTCGCAAAAAACGCTCACATACGGAGCAGCAAAAACCGTTCCGTAAAGGAACGATTTTTATGCCCTGCAATCTTTTCTTCCCTGCTCTTATGTAAATAACGCCCTCCGTCTGTTGTCGGAGAGTGTTTTGGATATAAAATACTTTATGCATTAAACAAAGGGCATTGCAAAAGCAATACCCTCTGTTTAATAGGTTTCTATGGAAAGTTCAGAAGTTATCGTGCGAATTGTTCAAGAACAGCATCAACATTTGGAGAAAGCTCTTCGCTGAGCTGTGTCCAGGAAGCGCCATTATAAGCTACCTCATAGAGTATTCCGCTAGAGATGGTGTTCTTCAGTTCATCAGAGAAACCGTAGCATTCATCAAAGTTAAAAACAAACTTCGAAGGATCACGCATCTCCATAAGCATATCATATGCCCTGTCATCCCACTTTATCTGCCACTTGCGCTGACCTGCAAATTTGCCGTCAACATAGGTAACGACAGGGGGATTTATGTGATCTTCCTTTGCCTGTGCAATAACATTCTCATCTGTTTCGAATACACGGTTGCAGTATATCCAATCAATAGCACCCTTCATGTTCTTTGCACCCTTGGGCACCATATAACCAAAGGTGTCATATTCCAGGTGATATACCTCGGACTGCGGATCACGTGGGAACGGAACGAACGCAAAATCAGAAACAGTATCGTAAATATCGTTCTCTGTACCTCTGGGATCCTGTATCTGTGCAGTAGCAGCTTCGTAGCACCATTCAGGCTCCATGCCGATGAACAGCATCCTGTCGGAATTTACCGCCCAGAGTTCGGGAGAAACCCAATCGCCAAGCTGGTTCTGATGGAACAGTCCATCTCTGTTGAGTCCTTCGATAAAGCTCATTGCTCTTGAAACATCGGGAGAGCAAAGATTATTACTAAACGTGCCGTCTGCATTAACATTTACAAAGTTCACACCCGTTGTAGCTACAAACGCTGTAAGAACATCAGAAGAACAACCAAAGCCGATATTCTCATCGCTCTGATTACAGAAATCTATCATCATCTGACGCCATGTATCCCATGTCCAGTTGCCCGACATATACAGTTCATAAGGATCTGTAAGACCTGCATCCTCAATAGTCTGGCGGTTGTAGTTCAGTGCAAAGTTGTTACCGATCCTTGTAGGATAATAGTAGTGCTTTCCCTGATATGCAAAATCTTCTACTGCCGTTTTCATATCAGCCCACAGTGCGGTATCAAGATCGATCTTATCGTCAAGAGGCTCATACATATTCTTGATGATACCCCCCGGGCAGGCGATCCATCCATAAACAACGATATCGGGCGAATCATCGGCGGCTATCATTGCCGCGAGCTTATCATTGAAATCGTTGAAGGCACAGTTCACATAATCAAATGTTCCGCCGTACTGTTCGGATGTGAATACAAGGTACTGCTCATCTGTCTTGTGGTCATTTGCAAGATCGTAGTGATTGAGATATTTTACTGTACCCGCATTGCCGTCGGGAACATATTCCTCACTTGCGATCTCCTTTGCCTCTTTGTCGGTTGCTGCATTTTCATCCGGGTCTACTGTGGTAGTGGTAGCAGATGTGGCAAGATCACCGAGTGTGTTCCCACCAGTGCTTTGTGAAGTGTTTCCGCCCTCGTCGCAGCCTGTTGAAGTAACAGCAAGCACCATAGAAAGCATTGCTGCTACAATTGACTTTTTCTTACTCATAAAAGCAACCTCCAAATCATTATTGTCTTTATCACTTAGCGGATCTGTTTTTTCTTCTTATTATCGCTATAATAACTCCTGCCAGTGCAGCCACTGCTGCTATTACACCACCTGCAACTGCTGCCACAGGCACTCCTGTACTTTCAGACGTTTCGATTGTTTCGATCGTCTCCTCAACAAGAAGCGACTCATCCACTTTTATCACGAATTCCGTTACGGAAAGAGCAGGCAGCGTGTAGGAGAACGAGTTTCCTGTGATTGCACTAACACTGTCAAGACGGCGGATTTCAGGACTGTCGCCGTACATGGAATATACATCTGCACTTACATATGTGCTGTCAGCGGATAAGGTGATGTTTACGGGAGTATCATCGTGGATGGAGCGGTTTGTCACCAATATCTTCACAATACGCTCATCGTTACCGTCAACAGAGGAAAACACAGAAATATTGCTTCTGTCATATTCGCTCTTTACAAGGGTATCACCGAAGCTGCTGCCCATGCCGTCATAATTTGTGAACATATTGATGGCAGAAAGCTGATATTCGTTTTTATCAAAGTTCCATATCGTTGCATAATATACACCATTTTCCGCAAAGACGCCAAGTACCTCAGCCTGCGTAACGCCGCCCGAAATGTGATCTCCACCGCCGAAGTTATACTCGCCGAAGGCGATCTTAGTATCGGGATAGTACTTATCTATCGACTGCTGTATATTCGGAAGCAGGGGGAAGAACTCCGCACCTGTATCAACGATCCAGCTTCTTTCCAGGTAACCCTCCTCATATAGGGAGCGTACACTGTCAAGGCGTGCCTGAACGCAGATATCCTCATCATAATGATTGCACATCGTAGCACGTTTTCCGCATCGTCCCTTTGCCTCGGTATAGAAATGCACATCCAGCACATCAAGCAGACGTCTGCCGTCGTTTTCTTCGGCTTTTCTCATCTCATCAAGATAATAATCGATGAACCAGCGGTATTCATTCGAAGTCTTTATTTCAGCCCAGTCGGAAGCACCTGCAAGCGTGTCATATGCAGAATATCCGAACAGCGACGGGCCGAACACATCCGCTCCTGCATCCATATCCTTGACCACTGAAGCAAGATCAACGGTTTTTTCTATCAGCTCCCTGCAGGTTATGCGTTCACCGTGCACAAGGCTGTGGGTATGGTGCCACAAGCCGGGCTCATTATCCAGAGCATACGCCTTGAAACCTGTCGGAGAAGAAGAATCACCGAGATAATTGATGAGGTAATTCAGATATTCGTCCATATAGACGCTGTCATCCGATGTATCGGGTGTAAGTGTGAATTCACTGCCCTTGCGGTTGACTACCTTTTTCCAATATTCAGATGGAGCGGCATTTTCCTCGCTTACAACTCCTGTTTTTGAGGATGATACATATCCTGCCATCTGCAATGTCAGCATAGTATAAGGAACAGTACCGTTCTGAGCCTCATAAGCAGCATTCAATGCAGCACCTGCAGGCATACCACGGAAGCCCTCTGCCACGTTATTCATCAGATACATGTCAGAAAAATTCTTCCAGTCTGAGCCTGCATTGGAAACATTATTTTCCCAGTTATAAGCAGTAAGCCTGTTTCCGCCGAGTCTGAAAGAGCCTGCCGCGACCTTACTCAGATCCACTCCGCTGTTCACTCCGTAAATATATGGAGAAATAGCTTTGTGCTCTGCCGAGGGTGTTACTGTAATATCCACAACTACATTTTCGGCAAATGTCGCTGCGCCAATGCATATCGTCATAACTGCTACCGTAAAAGCAGCGAGTATTTTTCTGACCCGCATACCGCTTCTCCCTTCATAATATCATGTCCGAACGAAAAGAACATGCTCTGCCCAACATGCGTCCTGAGCTTATTGTCACAGCAGGAGGGTGTGTGACCAATACGATTTCATTCAGGCTTTCCGTTCGGAATAATAACCGTTTCTTTTACTTTAATGATAACACTATATTTTCATTTCGTCAATTGAAAAAATTGAGCCATTCCACGATTGTTTAGTTTCAAAAAACTAAATTAGCGGTCATACAGCATCGGAAATACCACAAATATCAGATTTGTAACGCTTCAAAAAGTGTAACGCAAAACACCGGCAGGGAATCATGCCCTGTCGGTGTGCTGAACTTATTTTATAAACCTGAACGAACGGAGATCAAAATTACTGCCTGGCAGGAATGTGAACGAGATGCTGCACATACCGATGATCTTTTCGATCTTAAATATGCGTTCTGTATATTCCTCCGAGCCTTCAAAATTGATTATGATACGTTTTTCGGTATCTCCCTTGCAATCAATGTTGATCGTATTGAGCGGCAGTTCCGATCTGCCTGTTATTGCAATAGCAGCAGGCTGCTCATTTGTGAAATCAAACTTACCGAAATCCAGTACGACGTTGTTTCCTATGCCTGTTACATCCGTATCTTTTACAGTAAAGCTGTCGCCATAAATTTTGTCACACTCCGCCGCATTGAGTTCGGCAAATTCCTTTGCAAACTTTTCAAACACAAAACCTTCAATATCAAAGCCGTTTTGCGAAGCAAGGCATATCGTATGCACGCCCCTGAGCCTTTTATTAAGCTTGAAGGTCTGCGGAGAATACGTCAGCCATACAGCCTTCTGTTCGTACACGAAATCGCCTATAAGCTCGCCGCCCTTGTCTGGGATGCCGTCATATACCTTTATATTGACCGCTCCGTATGCAAATGCAGGGAGTGTTATAGTATCGCTTCCAACTTCTCCGAAATCCACATTCCCAAAGCCCATCCAGCTGTCACCGCCTGCAAATTTCGCACCTCTCTGGAAGCCGTTGCCGATATTGCCCCTTTCAACGGAACGAAGGCCGCCCTTCACGATACTGTACGGATCAATAAAAGCGTCGCCGAGACCTTCTCCGCAAAGCCTTATCGCAGAAATGATATG
>JAZURJ010000076.1:0-17054 GCA_045606085.1 Oscillospiraceae bacterium | reverse complement strand
GTCCTCTGCCCTGCCGTCTGCTATGAGATTATCCAGAAGCTGCTGAAGTGCATGAAGATTGTCGGGATGCCTCTCCACAAAATCCATATAGTAACCGATAAGCTCGCTGTGATTGGAAGCATACCAGTCACGGTCGGCACCGTTCCATGCTAAATTAAGCTGACGATGATTCATCTTCTCAGCGGGATCGAATTCAATGCCCTCCTGAGCATACCTTGCCGCTGTCATGCGGTAGCTTATCGCCTGCTGATTGTACAAGCCTGCAAGAGCAGTGAGAATTCGTCCTTTTAATGTAACGTCGTCCTTATGCTCGGTGAGAAAAGCACGGTAGCTCTCAAAGTCCTTTTCGGAGATGACGGTGTTCTCGCTGCTGCTTCCTATCAGATTTTCTATGCGGCTCAGCTTTGCTTCGTCTGTTATGGAGAACAGCTCGTCTATAGTGACCCCGAGTTCTACAGATATCTGCGGCAACAGTGAGATGTCGGGAGCAGTAACGCAGTTCTCCCACTTTG
This sequence comes from Oscillospiraceae bacterium, assembly GCA_045606085.1. Lineage (GTDB taxonomy): Bacteria > Bacillota > Clostridia > Oscillospirales > Ruminococcaceae > CAG-115. The sequence goes on along the minus strand of JAZURJ010000076.1, from coordinate 16,542 downwards.
AAACGGACTGTGCCGTAACACTGAGCCTTTCCGCAAGCTGCTCCTGCGTGAGTCCCTTGCTCAGCCGAAGCAGGCGTATCTTTTTACCTATATCAAAATTCATTGTGATTTCCTCCTTGTTATTTTCTAGAAGCTTCTGTATATATGATAGCATCAGTCAGAGGAAAATACAATAACGCAGACGGATAGTCTGTTAAACAGTACTGCAAGCGGATGAAAACGATTAAAAATTCCTCGCAAACTTATTGACAATACCGCTCGTTGGATGTATAATTAAGGTGTATTATTTATTAAACGGAGGTCATACATCATGGCTATTTTAGTTACCGGCGGTGCAGGCTTTATCGGCTCCCACACCTGTGTTGAGCTGCTCAATGCAGGCGAAGAGATCGTTGTAATGGATAACTTCTATAACTCCAACAGCAAGGCTCTGGATGGTATCAGGGAGATCACAGGCAAGGATTTCAAGTTCTACGAGGCTGATATGCTGGACATGGCGGCTGTGGATCAGATATTTGCTGACAACGATATCGAGGCTGTCATCCACTTTGCGGGCTACAAGTGTGTACCCGAGAGCGTGAAGAAGCCGCTGATGTATTACTCCAACAATCTGCGTGGCACCTTTAACATCCTTGAGTGCATGAAGAAGTACGGCTGCACAAAGTTCGTTTTCAGCTCTTCCGCAACTGTTTACGGCATTCCTGAAACAGTTCCCGTAAAGGAGGACTTCCCTCTCAGTGCGATCAACCCCTACGGCAGCACAAAGCTCATTATAGAAAACCTCTGCCGTGAGATGGCTGCTTCCAGCGACAAGTGGAGCATGATTCTCCTGCGTTACTTCAACCCCGTTGGTGCACATGAAAGCGGAAAGATCGGAGAGGACCCCAACGGTATACCCAACAACCTCATGCCCATCGTTCTTGACAAGGCGACAGGCAAGCGTGATGTTCTGAGCGTTGCAGGTAACGACTATCCCACTCCCGACGGCACCTGCGTGCGTGACTACATCCACGTAGTGGACCTCGCTAAGGGTCACGTTGCGGCTATCAGGAAGGCAAGGAACTCCAACGGTGCTCTGGCGTACAACCTCGGTACAGGTAACGGTTACTCCGTTCTGGAGATACTGGATACATTCCAGAGAGTGAACAACATCGACCTCGGCTACACCATCGGCGAACGCCGCCCCGGCGACGCAGCCGCTACATACGCAGACCCCACCCTCGCAGAGAAGGAGCTCGGCTGGAAGGCTGAGAAAACACTGGAGGAGATGTGCAGAGATGCATGGAACTTCAGAAAGCTGCGTGAGGAAGAGAATAAGTAAGTGTTTAGAAAGCGGAGTTGTTTGAGTTTTCAGGAGATGACTAAATGAATAACACATCAAACAAGTGGAAATCCTTATTCCGAAATATGTTCGGTGCATTCGACTCCTCATACGCTTTCATTAATGATAACGATGGCAACAGCACAGATGATTCAGAAGTTAACAGCATATATGACTGGTATGATGAAATACCTGATATGCCCGAAACGCCACTTCAGGATGCGATTTATGAAGTCGATACAAGCACTCCCTCTGACTTCGACCCGATCGAATATCTTTACAGTAAAAATGCAAATTCTGATATCATGGGCAGTCTGGGCATAAGACATGCGATAAGAACACATTACAATGACTGTATAAGCGATATCACAGAATATGCCGACTATTCCTCGCCACACTCGGAAAGGCGTCAGGAAACTGTTAGGATAGAGGGAGAAAGGGTAAAAATCTCTATCCAAATCAGTAGTAAAGACGGTGTTAGCTATCATATCAAAATCACTTTTACTTTGGAAGAATAATTACATGAATATATAAATTAAGGCTGTGTGGAGATCCACACAGCCTTTACTGTTATTAATTCAGAAATTACTTGCCAAGAGCCTCTTTTGCTGTTGCGATAATATTCTCAGCACACAGACCGAACTCCTTCAGCAGATCAACTGCAGGGCCGCTGTGACCGAATACATCCTTCACGCCGATCTTGATAACGGGTACGGGGCACTCCTCTGTAACCACATCAGCAACTGCGGAGCCAAGACCGCCGATAACACTGTGCTCTTCAACTGTGATGAGCTTGCCTGTTTCCTTGGCAGCCTTGATGATGATATCACGGTCGATGGGCTTGATGGTGTGTATGTTGATAATGCGAGCGTCGATGCCCTGCTCGGCGAGAGCCTTGCCTGCCTCGATAGCCTCTGCAACCATCAGACCTGTTGCGATGATTGTGATGTCCTTACCGTCCTTGAGCTGTACGCCCTTGCCTACCTCGAACTTATAGGTTGCGGGATCGTTGAAGATAGGAGCAGCAAGACGACCAAATCTCATGTATGTGGGACCTACATAGTCAGCCATTGCGAGAACAGCAGCCTTTGCCTCAACATCGTCGGCAGGGTTGATCACTGTCATGCCGGGGATGGAACGCATCAGTGCGATATCCTCGTTACACTGGTGGGATGCACCGTCCTCACCAACGGAGATACCTGCATGTGTCGCACCGATCTTTACGTTGATGTTAGGATAGCCGATGCTGTTTCTTACGATCTCAAAAGCTCTGCCTGCTGCGAACATAGCAAAGGAGCTTGCGAATACAAGCTTGCCTGTGGTAGCGATACCTGCGGCAACGCCCATCATATTAGCCTCTGCGATACCGCAATCGAAGAAACGATCGGGATATGAAGCCTTGAATGTACCTGTTTTTGTTGCGGCAGCAAGGTCAGCATCCAGAACAACGAGGTCAGGACGCTTCTCAGCGAGCATTACAAGAGCTTCGCCGTAGCTGTCACGGGTTGCTTTCTTTTCCATATCTATATCTTCCTTTCAGTGTTGATTACTTCTCTAACTCTGCAAGGTGAGCTGTCAGCTCCTCCATTGCCTTTGCATACTCCTCAGCGTTGGGTGCCTTGCCGTGCCAGCCGCACTGGTTCTCCATATAGGATACGCCCTTGCCCTTGGTGGAACGCTGGATGATGACTGTGGGCTTGTTCAGAACTGTTTCAGCCTCGTTGAAAGCCTTTTCGATCTCGTCGAAATCGTGACCGTTGATGCAGATAACGTGCCAGCCGAATGCTGCGAACTTCTCATCGATGGGATAGGGGCTCATAACGTCGCCAATCTTACCATCGATCTGCAGACCGTTGTTGTCTACGACAGCAACGAGGTTATCAAGCTGGTAATGAGCTGCGAACATGGCAGCCTCCCATACCTGACCCTCCTGAATCTCGCCATCGCCGAGAACAGCGTATACCTTGTAGGTATCATTGGATATCTTGCCGGAAAGAGCCATACCGCACGCAGCGGAGATACCCTGACCGAGAGAGCCTGTGCTCATATCAACACCGGGAACCTTGCCCTTTACGGGGTGGCCCTGAAGTCTGGAATCGATCTTACGCAGTGTCTTGAGCTCCTCGACGGGGAAGAAACCTCTGTGAGCAAGGCAGGCATAAAGTGCAGGAGCTGTGTGGCCCTTGGAGAGCACCAGTCTGTCACGGTCTGCCATTTCAGGATTTGCGGGATCGACATTCATTCTGTTCATGTACAGATATGTCAGAGTATCAGCAACGGAAAGAGAGCCGCCGGGATGTCCTGCCTTAGCGTTGTAAACGCCCTCGATCACGCCCATTCTGACTTTTGTTGCAGCTATTTCAAGCTGCTTTTTCAGTTGTTCGTCCATGTTTAGTCCTCCTGTGTTTTACAAATCGGTAAACCGAAATTAATATCCTTAATTATTATACCTTGTATTAGCAAAATAGTCAATATCAATACTGTACAAGATTAATGCTACTTATCGCCGTGTATTACGCGAACATGATAAGTATATCAATACTATATGTCACAGAGATAACCCACGCCGTATTCGTAGTTCCCGTCCGAAAACATCGGGTCAACGCCCCATGCGGCAGCTATCTGTATGACGTTTTCTTCATCGGGTATGTTATTATCTTCCCAATCGTCCTCGTTGCTTTGTACAAGCTTGTCAAACCCGAGATTCAACTCTTCTGCAGTCAGCGTGCATTTGTTGATATATATCCCATCACACCAGCCATAACAACGTATCAGTCTACCAAGTGAGAACTTCGCCCACACATAAAAACTTACTACACGATGATTGGCAAAGCACTGAACCTCTTTGAAATTCTGTGCAATACTATGATATAGGTTCAGTAATTCCTGCTCTCCATTCACACCCTGAAATACATTATATCCAACAACGATCACATATCCCTTTACAACAGGCGAAACAAACATCCTGTTTTCACACGGAGCAAGACCGCTCTGCCAGTTTGCAGGAACTGCATTTTTCAGCCCGAGTTTTTCTATCACCTGCTCGGGTGTCGTGTCCTTTATACACAACCAGCTTGATTTAAAGCCAAAGGGCTGAGGCTTATCAGGGAAATCATCAACAATAACCTTTACAGCAGGTATCTGTTCCACCATAGGAGCAGCCTGTACAATTACTGGCGATGCAGCGATCGTATGTTCCTGTTTTTTATCCGATATCAGTCCCTTTATCGCCGAACCAAACCATACTGCAGACCATATAAACTGCTTCGGATCATCTCTCACAACAGCAATCACACTATAAGCTACGCACAAAAACACCTTAAAGCCTAACATGACCCACTTATTCGTGAACACAGTTGATGCTTTTGTGTTCTTGTCGTAGCTGGCAACTGCAATCAGCCCCATCATCATAAAGCCTACTGCCCATAATACAGCCTCAAAACTCTTGTTTACGATACCTACTATTAATAGCAATACCGCTACCGCAAAGAAAAGTATAATATGATACACGTCATAACCTCTCGATATAATCGATTATCTCCGCCATTGCACCGCTGTTGTTGTCGCAAACAACAAGGTCCGCTGCCGCCCTGACAGCATCCTGTGCCGACGCAACAGCCACGCCGAGGTCTGCTTTCTGTATCATGGCGAGGTCGTTCATATAGTCGCCTGCGGCTACGGAATAAAATCCACGCACGCCCAGCTTTTCCTTCAGCATACGGAAGCCGGTCGATTTGTCCACGCCCTCGGGCAGACATTCGAAATACACGGGTGCACTGCGTACCCACTGTGCCTTCTGCATATCCGACTGCTCGATATATCTCTGTATCTCGTCCATCCTCTCCGGCTCGTCTGCCAGCAGCACCTTCAGCCAGCCGCTCTGTGGCAGCTCGTCGATAGTGCATGGGTGAGGTGGTATTCCCTCCAGTGCAAGGTGGTCCAGCTCTGTCTGATTGATGTAAGGTGTGTAGATAGTCTGCTCATGCAGCACCTCGATGCCGAGATCGGGGAACTGCTCATGCAGCCTGCGGATGTAGTCCCTTGCGTGCATTCCTATCTCGCACTGCCATACGAACTTTTCTTCGCTGAAATCGTATATTGCCGCACCATTGAATACCACCGCAGGAATATCGATACCAAGCTTCTTTACTATGCCCCTTGCCATTCCACATCCGCGTCCTGTCGCAACGGTAAACCATCCGCCGCCTGCAACAAATCGCTGTATCGCCTCCATGTCCTTTGGCAGTATCTGCTTATCATCTGTGAGCAGAGTACCGTCAAGGTCGGTCATTATTATAACCTGACTGAAATCCATATCAATCCTCTATCGTTCTCAGAAATTTTGTGAAATACTCGGGAAGTTCGCTCTCGAACTCCATGTACTCACCTGTTCTGGGATGTACGAAACCCAGCTTCTTTGCGTGCAGGCACTGTCCGTTAAGCCACTTCGGCTTGCCGCTGCCGTATACTTCGTCACCTGCGACGGGCCAGCCTTTATATGCCATGTGTACACGTATCTGGTGGGTCCTGCCTGTTTCAAGACGTATACGCAGATGAGTGTATCCTGCATATCTTCTCAGCACAGAATAGTGTGTCACTGCCTCACGGGAATTCTCCGATGTTACGCACATACGCTTGCGGTCGGTCTTGTGTCTGCCTATGGGAGCATCCACACTGCCGTCCTCCTTGACCGCACCGCATACCACCGCTTCGTACTCGCGGGTGAAGCTGTGATCCTTTATCTGCTCCGATAAGCCGATGTGTGCAAGGTCGTTCTTTGCGACCATCAGCAGTCCGCTGGTATCCTTATCAATACGATGCACGATGCCGGGACGTATCTCTCCGTTGATGCCGGAAAGACTATCTCCGCAGTGGAACATAAGTGCGTTCACCAGCGTGCCGCTGTAATGTCCCGCCGCAGGATGCACCACCATACCCTTGGGCTTGTTCACCACCAACAGGTCGTCATCCTCGTACACTATCTCCAGCGGGATATCCTCCGGGAGTATATCCACATTCTGCGGCTCGGGCAGCTCTATCACTATCGCGGCACCTGCTTTTGGAGTATCCTTCTTATTATTGGCAGGCTTTCCGTCAACTGTCACCGCTCCGTCTTCGATAAGACGTGCTGCGGCACTGCGTGAAAGCTCTGTCATATCGGCGATCAGCTTGTCAAGTCTTGTGCCGCCTGCCGCTGTAAGCTCAATCGTTTCCATCGTCATTTTCTTCTGCATCAGTATCAGTATCTGCCGTCACTGTGTTGCTCTCCTTTGCGGCACGTCGTTCCGCTGCTTCGTCCAGAATGACAAGAACACACAGCAGGATACCGCCACATACTGCACAGATATCGGCAAAATTAAATATAGCGAAATTTATCATCCGCACATCGATGAAATCCACCACAAGACCATTATTGAATATCCTGTCGATAAGATTTCCCACACCGCCCGCAATTATCAGCGAGAAGGAGATGATATACGGAAGTGTCTTTACCTTTTTCAGTACCATCGCACACAGCATCGCCCCCATCATGAGTGAGGTCACGCAGATGAGCATTTCGGTCTTGCCGCCGAACATACTGAATGCGGAGCCGTCATTGAGGTAATATGAGAGGTTCAGCACCTGAACATCTCCGATCCTGATAAGGTGGATGCTCTCATGCAGGGACATCTTCCACGGGGAGCACGCCACCAGCCACTTTGTAAGCTGATCTATGCCCACCAGCACCGCTGCCCCCAGCAGACCCAGTGCCACCATTATATTCACTTTTTTATCGGTAACGTGTCTATTCTCTTTCAATAGAATCTCCTCAGAAAACACAAGGGGAAGGGGCAAACCCCTCCCCCGCAATATTTGATTACTTAAGGTCAATAACTGCTGCGCAGCGTGCACACAGATGAGGATGAGCTGCAACGGAACCGACTGTTGCATCGTGGCTCCAGCAACGCTCGCACATCTCGCCTGCTGCCTTCTCAACTGTTACAGAAACGCCCTCAACAGTACCCTTGAACTCGCCCTCGCCTGCTTCTACTGTTACGTAGGAAACACCGAATACGGATGCAAGCTCAGTGTAAGCGGAAAGCTCGGCAACGGTCTTATCATCAGCGAACAGCTTTACGCCTGCGTCAAGTGCCTTACCGATAACACCTGCTGTTCTCTTCTCCTCAAGAGCCTTAAGAACATCATCACGTACAGCGTGGATGCGGCTCCACTTAGCTTCAAATGCAGCGTCAACAGTAACGCCTGTCTTTTCAGCCATAGTGTTGAAGGGAACGCCGCGGAGATCGTCGGAAGACTTGTGAGGCATGAACTGCCAGATCTCGTCAGCGGTGAATGTAAGAATAGGAGCGATCAGCTTAACAAGAGAATCGAGGATGATGTACATTGTTGTCTGTACAGCCTTTCTCTCCTCGCTCTTCTCAGCGGAGCAATACAGTGTATCCTTAACGATATCAAGATAGAAGTTGGACATATCTACAACGCAGAAGCTGTGGATAGCGTGGTATGCGAGGTAGAAGTCGAAGCTCTCGTAGGATGCTCTTACCTTCTCGATAACAGCGTCCAGACGGGAAAGTGCCCACTTGTCGATATCGCTGAGCTTATCCAGAGCTACCATCTCGGTGTCGGGATTGAAGCCGTCGCCGTTGCCGAGGTTGCCGAGGATAAATCTTGCTGTATTCCTGATCTTTCTGTATGCTTCGGAAAGCTGCTTGAGCATATCCTGAGATACTCTCATATCATTATGGAAGTCGAGGGATGCTACCCACAGACGGAGCACATCTGCACCGTACTGGTTGATTACTTCCTCGGGCAGGATAACGTTGCCCTTGGACTTGTGCATCTGCTCGCCCTTGCCGTCAACTACCCAGCCGTGGGTGCAGACTGCCTTGTAGGGAGCCTGACCTGTTGTGGCAACGGATGTCAGCAGAGAGGACTGGAACCAGCCTCTGTACTGGTCGCAACCTTCGAGGTACAGGTCAGCGGGCCAGCTCAGCTCGGGACGCTCCTGCATAACAGCAGCGTGAGTTACACCGGAATCGAACCATACGTCGAAGATGTCCATTTCCTTGCGGAACTTGCCGCAGCCGCACTCGCACTTGACGTCAGCGGGGATGAATTCACTTGCATCCTTGCTGTACCATGCGTCGGAGCTTTCAGCTCTGAACATATCGGCAGTAGCCTTGATGGTAGCGTCGTTTACAACGGTAGCACCACAATCCTCGCAGTAAAGCATGGGGATCGGTACGCCCCATCTTCTCTGACGGGAGATACACCAGTCGGAACGCATGGAGACCATGTTCTTGATACGCTCCTCGCCCCACTCAGGAATCCACTGTACGCCTTCGATTGCCTTGATAGCCTCATCCTTGAACATATCCACGCTGCAGAACCACTGGTCTGTTGCACGGTAGATGATGGGCTCGTGGCAACGCCAGCAGTGAGGATAGGGATGGACAATCTTCTGCATTGCCAGCAGAGTGTTGTCATCCTCCAGACGCTGTGCGATCACCTTGTTTGCGTCGCCTGTCTTGAGGCCCTCAAAAGGACCTGCCTCATTTGTAAGGATACCCTTTTCATTTACGGGAACTACGATTTCGAACATTCCCTTGTACTTCATGCAGACCTCAAAGTCCTCCACACCGAAGCCGGGAGCTGTATGGACGCAGCCTGTACCGCTGTCAAGTGTAACGTGGTCGCCCACGATAACGGGGGACTTTCTGCCCATGAAGGGATGATCTGTTTCAATGAGCTCCAGCTCAGCACCTGTGAAGCTGCCTACTGTGGAGTACTTTGTGATACCGACAGCGTCCATAACTGTGGAAACAAGATCTGTTGCCATCAGCAGGTACTCTCCGAAGGACTTGCTCTCCTCGTCCTCGACCTTTACGAAGGTATACTCGTAGTTGGGACCGAGGCAGATAGCGAGGTTACCGGGCAGTGTCCATGTGGTTGTGGTCCAGATAACTACATATGCCTTGGAAAGATCGATGCCGAGATCGTCAAACTTGCCCTTGCTGTCAGCCAGCGGGAACTTAACGTAAATGGAGTAGCAGGGATCATCCTGATACTCGATCTCAGCCTCTGCGAGAGCGGTGTTACAGTCTGCACACCAGTAAACAGGCTTCAGACCCTTGTAGATGTAGCCCTTCTTTACCATCTCGCCGAATACCTCGACCTGCTTAGCCTCAAAATCAGGCTTGATGGTGAGATAAGGATCATCGAAATCGCCCCATACGCCAAGACGCTTGAACTGTGCCTTCTGATCATCCAGACAGGACAGAGCAAACTCACGGCAGCTCTTTCTCAGAGCAACGGGATCGATCGTGCCGCTGTCAGCACCGATCTGCTTGATAGCCTTCAGCTCGATAGGCAGACCGTGGCAGTCCCAGCCGGGTACGAAGTTGGCATTGAAGCCGGTCATGCTCTTATACTTAACGATGATATCCTTGAGTATCTTATTAAGTGCAGTACCGATGTGGATGTTTCCGTTTGCATAGGGAGGGCCGTCGTGCAGTGTGTAGGAAGGCTTGCCCTTGTTCTTTTCGGAAAGCTGATAATAGATGCGGTCCTGCTCCCACTTTGCGAGCATATCAGGCTCTCTCTTAGGGAGGTTGCCTCTCATGGGGAACTCGGTCTGCGGAAGATTAAGTGTGCTGTTAAAATCCTCTGACATTGTGTTATCTCCTTATTTTTTTGTTTATGTAATTACTTGTTCTTACCAAACTGAAGATCGGTACGACGCTTCTTCTCGGTGTTGGAACTGAAGAAGGGCAGGTCGACCTCGCCTGTCTGTGCAGCGTCCTCCTTCACAGGAACAGTCTTGAAAGGCTCTTCCTCTGCGGGAGCCGCGGGCTTCTCAGCCTGAACGGGCTTTGCAGGCTTCGCGATCTTTATATCTTCATCCTCTGTCTTTTCGGTCTCGGCAGGCTTTGCGGCAGCCTTCTCAGCAGCCTTAGCAGCAGCTTCCTTCTGCTTTGCGGCAGCGGCAGCCTTTGCACGTTCAGCCTCACGTTTTTCGACCTCGGCAGCGGTATTCTTTACAAACTCATTTTCACAAGCCTCAGGGAGCTTGTTGATAAGCTCGATCTGTGCCTGAAATGCAGAAACGATTCTGCCACGGTACTCATCAGCTTCCTTGCGGGTCTTCTGGAGTATCGTCTGCTGGATCTCTGTCTGACGCTGCATCATAGCATTGATCTCGTCAGCCTTTGCACGTGCTTCCTTCACCAGCTTGTCAGCACGCTCGTTGGACTCCTTTGTCATACGCTTTGCGTAATCGTCAGCGTCCTTCATCATCTTTTCGGTCTTTTCCTTGGTTTCGGCAAGCTGCTTAGCAACCGATTCGTCGGTCTCCTTCTTGAGCTTATCAGCAGCATTTTTCGCATCACCGATGATCTGATTGCCCTGCTTCTGTGCCATGAGCAGTGCATCCTTCAGTGCATCCTCATCATCACGGTATTCGCGAATCTTGTCTGCCAGTACCTCGAGCTTACGCTCAAGCTCGCTCTTCTCCTTCTGGAGCTGAGCATATTCGCTGGAGATCTCTCTCAGAAATTCATCAACGTCCTCTGTCTTATAGCCGTTGAAAGTTGCCTTTTCAAACCGCCTTGCCAGAATATCCTTTGCGTTCATTGGTTTTACTTCCTTCCTAAGAATGGCGGTCTGTCCGCTGGGAACCGACCTGCTCTGTCACCGTAGTGTCAGATGTACTTTTCAATTACTACGCGGATCCTGCCCTTGCGGGTCTCTCCGCTGATCTCGGACAGGCGGTATCTGCCGTGTCCACGTACCGAGATGACAGTGTTCTCCTTCAACTCAGCACTTACATTTAAGCATGGAGAAAAGTCCGCATTTACCATGCCCGATTTAATGAGCGATGCGGATCTCTCTCTTGATGTATTCACTGCGGCACTGACGATGCAGTCGAGCCGCAGAGAAGATACAGTTGTGTCAATACGCTTGGTCTGCTGTGCGGGAAGAGGCTTCGTTATACCTCTCTCACAACGGACGCCCACCTTACCTATCTTATCAAGAGCGGATACCAGATCTGCTGCCGTTTCATGAACGAACACCACTGTATAGCCCTCCGCCGTCAGGATGTCCCCCACCAGCTCACGCTTTATCTCAAGCGAAAGCAGTGCACCGAGGAAATCCCTGTGGGAAAGCACATCACGCTCTCTGTATGTAAATGTAAGGGGTACTATCGGAAAAACATCAGACGGTGCCAGTTCCGAGGCATAGGTATCCTCTACAAAGCCGCAGATGACTCTTGCGGCACCGTCATAGCCACCGTAAAAGCAGGGGCTTCCCTTCACCGAATTATCCGCCACCACAGCCTCACGCTCATTCAGGAACTGAGAAAACCTCGGTACTCCCGATCGCACACTGAGCCGCTGCAGATCAGCGATATGGGCGGAGAGATAACGCTCCTCCTCATTTAAAAGCGAAAATGCCACTTATCAATCAAACTGCTCGTACTCTACCAGATCACCCTGAAGGCTTACGTTTCTGGGAGTTACTGTGTATGTGCAGCTAGCGATCTTTTCCATCTTGCCGTCGATAACAGCGATAACGCCTGTCATGAAATCAACGATTCTCATTCTTGCTTCAGCAGTAACGTTGTCCAGGTTCAGGATAACGATAGCGTTCTCCTTCAGGAACTTAACTGCTTCCTTCATGATCTCGTCATAATTCTTGGGCTTAAGAACTACCAGAGTTGTGCCGCCGATGGATGCACCGTGCATGTTGATCACCTTTTCGCTTCTGGGAGAAGAGAACTTAGGTGCGGGCATATCAGCCTCTGCCTCTGTTACAGCGGAAGAAGAAGTGTCTACGAACTCCTCGTAATCCTCTGCGTACTCGTCGTCTGTCTGACGGAATCTTGCCAGTAAATCTGTGAATGCCATGATATTTTCCTCCAATTTTTCTTTGAATCTGTGCCACATCAGCTTCATTCGTATGCCAATGCCGACATTTCTGTCGCATCGGTTATCCGAACACAGCTTTCTACGACTCCAAATTCTTGTATTTTCTATATCCGAACAGACCTGAGCCTACCCGGATAATTGTGGACCCGTACTTGATGGCTGCCGCATAATCCCCCGACATTCCCATCGAAAGTGTATCGAATAAAAAGTTGGTACTGTTTGTATTTTGTACCCCGTTATCCCTGATCTCAAGGAATATCTGCTGCATAGCTGCAAATATCTCCTCGGAACATCCGGGAGGCGGTATGGTCATCAGACCTCTCAGTCTGATATTCGGCAGCGAAAGCACCTCGGAACAGAAATCACGCACGCTTTGTGCGGAGATGCCGCCCTTGGTATCCTCCTCTCCGATATTGACCTCTACCAATATATCCATGATCTTTCCATGCTGGCCTGCCCTGCGGCTTATTTCCTGTGCCAGACGCAGGCTGTCCACGGAATGGATCATTGTGACCTTATCTATAATGTATTTGACCTTATTGGTCTGTAAGCCGCCGATGAAATGCACCTCGGCGTCAGCGTAGCTGTCACGCTTGTCCAGAAACTCCTGAACACGGTTCTCACCGAGAAGATCAACTCCCAGTGAAACAGCATGATTGACACGCTCAGGCGATACAGTCTTGGTCACCGCCATCAGCCTGACCTTGTCCGTTCTGCCCGCCTGTGCCATCGCACGCTTTATATCCCCGCAGATCCTTGCATAGCTTTCACTGATATCGTCAAAGCTGGTCTGCGTATTACTCAACAATTCTTCCATCGTGCAGATCCTTGCCCTCTGTTACTATCTCATCGTACAGCTTGAGGTAATCGTCGCCGTCCTCCTGAGAACAGATGATATAATCCTCACCCCAGTAGATGACGTTTATCTTCTTGAATACCAGACTGCTGCCGCGGATGATATATACTCCACGCTCCTTGGCCTCGTTGTAACGGATAGCCTGTCGGGAAACTCTCAGACCGCCGTAGCTGTTAACCACGAGCTTGAAATTCTCCACACGGCCGCCGACAACGGTAGATGTAAGTCTGTCACATTCAAAAACATAAACTGCGGTGCCGTCACCCTCGCCTGTATCGTTTATGGAAACGATGGTCGCTTCAAGCTCCGCATTTTCGGAGCCGACACGCAGCGTCACCTTGCTGCCCTCGTACATACCAAACAGCTCATCGCTGTCCAGCACAGCCGCAACTCTCCAGCGGTAATCCGCTATCAGCTTGCCGATCGCCGTACCCGATGCCGAGATATCAGGGTTTTCGATGATGTTCTTTATCTTCATGGCAGTGATGGTCTCACTGTCATTAAAGGTAAGCTTGTCCTCGTAACCATCCACGCTGCTGACGAAATAACCTGTTCCGTCTGCATAGATGCTCTGCACATCGCCTGTAAGCTGGGATTCCAGCTGCTTTCGCTCAGCACGGAGCTGGCTTATCCTGTCGGAATAGCCCTGGCTCTCGCCCTTTGCGATCTCACGCTTGCACAGTGCTTCCAGCATAAGGTTCTCGTATTCAGCCGCACCGTCATAGTCGCCGCTGATGATGCAATCCACCAGAGAGGAGTGCACGAGATTTATCTGGCTCGTGATGGTTTCAAGCTGAGAGTTATCCGTGCCCACCAGCTTTTCAGCCTCGGTCAGTACCGCGATCTGTTCATCCAGATCACCGATCTGACGGCGTAGCTCGATATCGCTCTCATTACGGTAACGGTAAGCCACAACAGAACTCTGGCCTACCTTGGAACTGTCTTCATGTTCATAGCTGAGGACACCCGTGCCTGCACTGTGGACGACGGTCTCATCCCTGAGGTACACGCCCTCAAACGGGATATCCTCCGTCATATCGTATACATAAGCCGTTTCGGTGCGGAGGGATTCTCCTCCGGAAAAGAACACCTGACCCATGAAAAATACGATAATGAACGCCGACAGCACCAGAACGATCGCGGTCGTCCAGCGGGATTCCATTATTCTTCTTCAGGCTTTCCGTAAGCGTCCAGAATGGAAATGGGCTTCATGGGAGTTACCGTGGAGATGGCATGCTTGTAAATGAGGTTCTGCTTGCCGTCTGTATCAAGGATAACTGTGTAATTATCAAAGCCCTTAACGATTCCCTTGAACTGGAAGCCGTTAGTAATATAGATCGTAACAGGAATTCTGTCCTTTCTCGCCTGATTAAGGAACACATCCTGTAAATTAATATCTTTTGCCATATTTAACCACCTTTTCTAATCTTTGCAATCAAATACGCTGGTATCCCCAACTATATAGAACCAGTATAACATACTTTTTGAAAAAAAGCTATATTATTTTGATATTTTTTTAAAAAAATCTTGAAATATTATGGAAAATGCTGCATTTTCATAGTCCGAACCGTCAGTTTTAACGACTGGCATCTATTATATCAACAGCTTTTGCCAATGCTTGTGCCAGTCCATCGCTGTCGGAAAGCAGTATTTTATGTATGCGGGGGTCACGTCTGAACCACGTCATCTGACGCTTTGCGTACTGGCGTGTACGCAGCTTCAGCTCCTCAACACATTCGGAAAGCTCCCTCTCACCGCGGAAATACGGATACAGCTCCTTACAGCCGATGGCCTGTGCGGCGGTCGGTCGGTCGGATTGGCTGAAGCATTGTCTTGCCTCGTCAAGAAGCCCAGCCTCCAGCATCCTGTCCACGCGGAGATTGATACGCTCGTGCAGCTTTTCGCGGTTTTCGTATTCAAGCGTCAGCATGATGAACTCATACGGTGACGGAACACCTCTGCTCATGCGTTTCGCATCAGAGATGGTATGACCCGTGATATGATGCACCTCAAGAGCACGGATGATGCGTCCGATGTTGTTTTCATGCAGCGTCTGTGCAGTTTCAGGGTCTATCTCACGCAGCCTTTCCAGTAGCACACCACCGCCCTGCTCATCTGCTATCTTACGCATCTCCTCACGGAATACGGGGTCGCTGCCCGAATCGTCAAACTGGAGATTATCCACAAAGGACGAGATATAAAGCCCTGTGCCGCCGCAGATTACGGGAGTTTTCCCACGGGCGAGGATATCCTTTACGCACTCATCGCACAGCTTCACATAATCCGCGACGGAAAACGCCTCGGACGGGTCGAGAAAGCCCAGCAGATGGTGCGGAATGCCCTGCTGCTCCTCGCGCGTCGCCTTTGCGGAGGCAACGTCCATATCTGTGTATATCTGCATGGAATCGGCGGAGATGACCTCGCCGTTATACAGCTTCGCAAGCTCCACTGCAAGAGCGGTCTTGCCCGAGGCTGTCGGTCCGCAGACTACTATTACTTTATTCATGAGGTCACCTCTTTTTTATAAACTGGAATTTTCAGCTCAAGTTTTCATAATAATTGATAATCATTTCTGCACCGCCTGCGTTGCCTGGTGCATGATTTATCAACTTTTGTATCTTTATAATATTACTTTTTATATTAGTATCTGACAATACTGATAAAACACTATCTTTGAGGTTGTTTTTATTTGCCGAAGTAGATGCTAAATACTTTCCAATGCCGAGTTTTTCAACACGACGTGCATTTATCGGCTGGTCGGCTGTAAATGGAATTACAATCATAGGTGTTCCATATACAAGTGCTTCCGAAATGCTGTTCATTCCACCATGTGTAATGAATATGTCTGCAATATTCAACACTTCCAGCTGCGGTACAGAGCTAAAAATGCGGATATTTGCTGGCACATTTTTTAATTGTTTTATATCGAAGCTCTTTCCGACAGAAATAATCACATCAACTTTTTCATCACGAAATGCCTCTACGCAATTTTGAAAAAAATGTACTGCTCCTTTTACAACAGTACCAAGAGAAATATACAAAACAGGATTTTTGCCCTTTACAAAATCAAATTTCTCTGCTTTTCTTTCGTATATGGATGGTCCAAGAAACTTATACTTATCTTTAGGAAACTCCGCTTCGTAAGGCTGATACTCACGGAGTGTATACGCAAGGTTCAATTGTGGAGGATTGAAAACAATTTCATCAAGCCAATTGTCGGTTTTTAAGGAGATATTTTTAGCAATGCCTTTGGTAAAGGCTTTTGCGATCCATTTGTGCTTAAAAATTGATAACGGTCCCTTTGAAGATATATATTCTTTCATTAATTTTTCATTTGTAACAGGTGCAGTAAAAATCCTAACTACGGGTTTGTTGTATTTTTCAGCGAGATGCTTTCCTAAAAAAAAGAACTGCTCATAAACGACTAAATCGAACTT
>JAZURJ010000075.1:0-94932 GCA_045606085.1 Oscillospiraceae bacterium | reverse complement strand
GCAACTCCTTGGCTCACAGAACGACATGGCTACGATCCGACTTATTACGGAAAGGAAACGGAAGTCGCTGCTGAGGTCTATCTCCTCGCCGCTGTTTTCGCCCTGGATACGGATGGTGGGACGCAGAACATTCTGATTTGTTTCAATAACTATACCGTGTCTGCCGTCCGAAAGGCCAACCATCGTTCCGACGGGGTAAGGGTTGAAGGCACGCAGGAATGCGGATGCGACATCGAAGTCAAAGTGCGAGCCGCTTGCACCGAGTATGTACTCCTCTGCTTCTGCAACGGACCACGGCTTTCGGTACGGGCGGTTAGATGTCAGTGCATCGAACACATCGCATACAGCTATGATACGGGCGATAAGGGGGATATCCTTGTCCTTTATTCCCGTAGGATAGCCGGAGCCATCATACTTTTCATGATGGAACAGAACTCCGGACAGCACATTCGGTTCAAAAGTTCTGTCGCCGCTGTTCTTGAGGATATTATATCCGATATACGGATGTCTTTTGATCTCATCAAATTCCTGCTCAGTCAGCTTGCTGGGTTTGATGATGATATCGTGGTCTATGCTTGATTTTCCTATATCGTGCAGGAGTGCAGCCACTACAACATCCTTTGCGTCCTTGCGGGACAGTCCCAGATTTGCGGCAACGCTTGTTGCAAGCATTGCTACACGCAGGCAGTGTTTATAGGTATAATCATCATAGTTCTGGAGTGCTATCATCTGATTGCCGAGGTAGGTCGCATCGTTGCCGATATCCACAAGGATATCATCTGCAATATCGTTGACCTTCTCGACTGCTTCCTGTGAAAGCTCTTTTACCTCGTGATTTTCATCAAAGATATTGTTCAGCTCCGCAAGTGCCTCGCCTATGTGCTGATTCTTTATCTCTTCGGGAGTGGGCTCTTCAGGTATGGCAGGCTCTTCGGGAAGGTCAAGCTCCTCTTTGATGATAAGCTCGGCTTCTTCTACCTGTTCCTGGTGGTGGGCAGTTTCAGCCATAACGGCTTCCTTGTCACCTACGATATTTACAGATTTGATACCTCTTGCACGGAGCATAGCTATCATCTCCGTTGTGAGGAATGTGCCACGCATCAGTAATGTTCTGTAATCTGTGGCGGAAGTGGAAGCCACGTCCTTGGCAAGGACCATTCCTTCTCTGAGGTTATCTATCGGTACTATGATCATAAATCTCACTCCAATGCTGTTGATATGGGACTTTTCTGTGAAAGGTCATTTCCAGAGCGGGTTTGTGTAAGTGCCGTCGCTTACGCTGCGTATCAATGTGAGCTTTGCGTGCTCTGCGTCTGCGGCGTAGGTAAGACCGAACCAAGTGCTGTCTGTTGTAAGGTTGAGCATCATATAACCGCTGTTGCGGATCTCAGCGTCAACTGCGTCAGCAATGGTAAGCTCTGCTGTTTGTTCATCTGCAGGAAGCGTTTTCAGAAATTCGCTGAAACGGTATTCAAGCTTAGGCATGAAATCCGCACCGAATCCCCACATGCTCATGGATACGGTATCATATTCATCCAGTGTACGCATCTCGCCGCGATATGTGCCGGTAATAGTGCCATCGGGTGAGCGTCTGATGCCGCGTGTTTCTTCAACGCTGCGGAGAAGACCGTTATCGTCCGTTTTGCAAATACCTCGGTTTACCGTACCGAATTCCGATAGGGTGTTTTTAAGCATGAAGCCGACTGAGCAGCCGTCAGCCTTGAAGCTTTCCAGAAATCCTCCCAGACGCAGGAATGCGTCGCGGCCGTAAAAGTCGTCCGCATTAATAACTGCGAACGGTCCGTCCAGTACTTCTCGGCAGCTCCACAGTGCGTGTGCTGTTCCCCAGGGCTTTGTGCGTGTGGGGAAATCTCCGTTTCTTACAGGAAGGTCAGATACCGACTGGTATACGTATTCCACGGGGATGTGCTGCTGTGTCCTTGCACCGATGGTGCTTTTGAAAAGCTCCTCGATATCCTTGCGGATAATAAATACCACACGGTCAAAGCCTGCTTTAATTGCGTCGTATACAGAGTAATCTATCAACAGTTCGCCCGAAGGACCGAGCGGTTCAAGCTGCTTTATGCGTTCGCCGAAGCGGGAACCCATACCCGCCGCCAGAACTACAAGTGTACGGTTAGCCATTGTGACCTCCTTTACGCTAGGTGAGGAAGAGGAAATATGCTCTCCTCGTTCCTCATTGCCGTTTGCGGATTACTTAAGACCTGCGATGGATTCATTGATCTTCGCCATCTTCTCCTCAGCCTTTGCGAGCTTTGCACGCTCGTTTTCGATCTGCTGAGCGGGAGCCTTTGCGAGGAAGCCGGGGTTGTTGAGTTTCTTGGAAAGGAACTCGATATCCTTTTCGGCAGCCTTCTTCTCCTTCTCAAGACGAGCAAGCTCCTTTTCCTTGTCAACAAGCTCGCCCATGGGCATGAATACACGTGCACTGTCGGAAACGACTGTCATCATGCCTTCGGTATCTGCAACCGTTTCTGTTACAGTGAATTCACCTGCACCTGCCAGCTTCTCGAAGAATGCCTGACAGCCCTTGAACAGCTCGGTGTACTTTGTTTCTACCAGCATCGTTACCTTCTTGGAGGGAGGAACGTTAAGCTCGTTACGCTGTACACGGATAGCCTTGATAACGTCAACTATTCTTCCGAATTCCTCCTGCTCTGCAGCGAAGTGGAGCTTCTCGTCGAATTCAGGCCATACAGAGATCATGATGCTCTCTGTTTCTGCACCGGGCATGGACGCCCAGATCTCTTCTGTGATGTAAGGCATGAAGGGGTGCAGCAGCTTCAGGATGCCCTGCATGATGTATACCAGAACGTTCTGTGTAGCGAGAGCGGTTTCTCCGCCGGCAGCGATTCTGGGCTTTGTAAGCTCGATGTACCAGTCGCAGTAGATATCCCAGATGAAGTCAGTGAGATTCTGAACTGCGATACCAAGCTCGTATGCTTCGAGGTTGTTTGTAACATTCTTTACAACATCGTTGAACAGGCTAAGTACCCACTTGTCCTCGATGGGGAGGTTTTCGGGGAGCACTGCCTTGTCGAAGTCCTCGGGAAGGTTCATGAGGATATATCTGGATGCGTTCCAGAGCTTGTTTGCAAAGTTTCTGGAGTTCGTTACCTTTGTTTCGGTCCAACGCATATCGTTACCGGGAGCGTTACCTGTTACGAGGGTAAGACGGAGAGCGCCTGCACCGTATTTGTCGATGATCTCCAGAGGATCCACGCCGTTACCGAGAGACTTACTCATCTTGCGTCCGAGCTCGTCGCGAACCAGACCGTGGATAAGTACATCCTTGAAAGGCTTTACGCCTGTATGCTCAAGGCCGCTGAAGATCATTCTTGCAACCCAGAAGGGTATGATATCATAGCCTGTTACCAGTGTAGTTGTGGGATAGAAGTAGTCCATCTCAGGTGTCTTGTCAGGCCAGCCCATTGTGGAGAAGGGCCAGAGAGCGGAGGAGAACCATGTATCGAGGGTGTCCTCATCCTGCTTCATTGCACCGCCGCACTTGGGGCAGGTGCATACTGCTTCGGGAGAGATCACGGTGTTGCCGCAAGCCTCGTTCTGGCAGTAGTATGCAGGGATTCTGTGACCCCACCAGAGCTGACGCGAGATACACCAGTCACGGATGTTCTCCATCCAGTAGAGATAACCGTTTTCGAAACGCTTGGGAACATATCTCAGCTCGCCGCTCTTTACAACGTCGATAGCAGGCTGAGCAAGCTCCTTCATGGAAACGAACCACTGATAGCTTGCACGAGGCTCTACGGTAGTGCCGCAACGCTGGCAGCAGCCTACGTTATGCTTGTGAGGCTCTACCTTTACGAGAAGACCCTGTGCCTCCAGATCGGCAACCATTGCCTTTCTTGCTTCGTATCTGTCCATTCCAGCGTACTTGCCGCCTACATCGGAGCGGATGGTAGCATTGTCGTTCATCATATGGATGAGATCAAGGCCGTGACGCTTACCTACCTCAAAGTCGTTGGGGTCGTGAGCGGGAGTGATCTTAACGCAGCCTGTTCCGAACTCCTTGTCAACGTACTCGTCTGCTACAATGGGGATCTCTCTGTCTGTGAGGGGGAGCTTCAGCATCTTGCCTACGAGGTCTGTATAACGCTCATCCTCGGGGTGAACAGCAACAGCGGTGTCGCCAAGCAGTGTTTCGGGACGTGTGGTAGCGATCTCAAGATAGCCGCTGCCGTCTGCCAGAGGATAGTTGATGTGCCAGAAGAAGCCGTCCTGCTCCTCGTACTCACACTCGATATCGGAGATGGATGTCTTACAGTTGGGGCACCAGTTGATGATACGCTCGCCGTGGTAGATAAGACCCTTGTTATAGAGGTCGATAAAAACCTTCTGTACAGCCTTGGAGCAGCCCTCGTCCAGTGTGAAACGCTCACGCTCCCAGTCGCAGGAGGAACCAAGCTTCTTAAGCTGCTCTACGATACGGCCGCCGTAAACTCTCTTCCACTCCCATGCTCTTTCGAGGAAGCCGTCACGGCCGATGTCGTCCTTTGTTACGCCGTCTTCCTTCATCGCAGTAACGATCTTAGCCTCGGTGGCGATGGATGCGTGGTCGGTACCGGGCAGCCACAGTGCGGAGTAGCCCTGCATCCTTCTCCAACGGATGAGGATATCCTGCAGGGTATTGTCCAGTGCGTGGCCCATGTGCAGCTGACCTGTGATGTTGGGTGGAGGAATTACGATAGTGTAGGGCTTTTTCTTGGGGTCGATCTCAGCGTGGAAATAGCCCTTTTCCTCCCAGTTCTTATAGATACGCTCTTCAAATTCCTTGGGAGCGTAGGTTTTAGCAAGTTCTTTTCTCATTGGTATCAATGTCCTTTCGTTTATGAGTGTCATGGTGAATGACACCCCTTTTTATTCTTATCAATCAGTCGCCTGTAAGGCGGAAGATTATTTAATTTTCAGTTTTTCGCACAACGCCTCGTCAGGTGCAACGAACAGTGTTTTATTATTCGTGAAGATCACCATTCCGGGCTTTGCACCTGCGGGCTTCTTCACGAACTTTACTGCTGTATAGTCCACAGGCACCTGTGAGGATTCTCTGCCCTTGGAGTGATACGCCGCCAGCATTGCCGCTTCGAACAACGTCTGCTCGGGGACTTCCTTGCCCTCAGTACGGATAATGACATGAGAGCCTGCAATTCCCTGTGTGTGCAGCCATATATCGGCAGCCTTTGCTGTTTTCAGCGTGAGCTGATCGTTCTGTCGGTTGTTACGCCCCACAAGGATATCAAATCCGTCGCTTGAGCGGAATTTCAGAGGTTCGGAAAGCTTCTTCACCTTTTCATCAGCACGTACGCCGCCGCGGAGATAGCCCTGCTCACGCAGTTCTCTGCGTATCTCGGCAAGGTCCGCCTCGCTGTCTGTGCGGCTGACGGCGTCGAAAACGCTGTCGATATACACAAGCTCTTGCTGACCCTTTGCGATAAGGTCTGTGAGCTTTTTCTCCGCTGTATCCAGCTTGCGGTATTCGTTGTAGTATTTCTGTGCGTTCTGAGCAGGCGAGAGTCTTGCATCAAGCGTGATCTCTCTCGGCTCGCCTGTGTAGAAATCCTCCAGCGTGACCTTTGTCATACCCTTTTCCAGGCGGTAGATGTTGGCATTGAGGAGATCGCCGCAGACTCGGAAGACCTCTCTTTCGCCGCATTCTGCCAGTTCCTTTTTCTGAAGCTCCAGCTTACGCGATACACGTTCATATGTATTCATAAGCAGCTTCAGCAGATCGTGAGCACGCTGCTTTGTGCGTTCTGTCCTGCCTGCTGCTGCAAAGAAGCTGTCCAGCAGCTCGTTTGCACTGTTGCAGCGGTAGGTCAGCATTCCTGTGGAATACTGCTCGATATTTATGAAGCAGAAATCCTTTTTCCTGCCGTTAAGTTCGGATACTACGGTGAATTCCGCGTTTCCCTCCAGTGCTTTTTTTGCCTTGCCGAGGATAAATCTCAGCCTGTCTTTTGCACTGTCGGTAAGCCCGGAGCACACTGCATCAACGTCCTTTGCGGCGTAGTATGCACATTCCCTTGCAAATATCGGGGAAACGCCCTCCAGCACGGCTGTCAGCTTTTTTGAAAGACGTTCGGGGCTGTCCTCTATTGCTGTAAGCACCTCATCGGCACTGCAATCAAGAAGGCAGAGTCTGTCCTCACGGGGAGGAGTTTCATACTCGATGTTGGGCAGTATCCTTCTTACGGAGGAGATGTCGTCTGTGATACGCTTTACGCTGTCCACCACACGACCGTTACGGACGAGGATGATATTGCTGTGGCGGCCCATGATCTCGGCGATCAGGGTATTTGTTACCGCATCGCCGATCTCATTGGTGCATTCGAAATCAAAATAAAGTATACGCTCCAGACCATCCTGACGGATATCCGAGAGCCTGCCGCCGCCGAGGTGCTTTCTCAGCAGCATGCACAGCATAGGTGGCTGCTGCGGGTTTTCAAATGCCGCAGCAGTGAGATTCACTCGTGCACTCATGCTGTTTGCGGAGAAGATGAGCTTTTTCGCACCATCGTGCAGTGTTCTCAGAGAGATCACTATCTCTTCGCGGGATGGCTGGTACACCTTATCCACGCGGCTGCCGACCAGCGGCATCAGTTCATTCCTGACGATATGCAGGAACGCACCGTCCAATGACATCCTTGCTCATCTCCTTTCTTTTTATCTATATATCAGATGATAAGGTTATCAGATATAATCACACGGCTCGTTGTCGTTGTCAGCAGCAAAGACGGGAACACTTCCGAACTTTCTGCTGAGCAGAGCTGCAAGCCTGTGTGTGGCACATTTTTCTGTGCCGAAATGTCCTGCGTCTATCAGGACGAAACCGCTGTTGAGTGCACTCACCCAGACATCGTGCTTGATGTCGCCTGTAATAAGGGCGTCACAGCCTCTGTCGATGGCGTAGTGCATCGTGCTTCCGCCCGAGCCGGAGCAGACCGCAACACGGCGTATCTCTCTGGTGATGGGAGTATAGCGAACGCCGCCGAGATCGAGAGCGTTCTTGCAGTGCTCAGCGAGGGCCTTGGGAGTAAACGCAAAATCCAGATCGCACACGGAGCCGAAGCCGAGGCCGTTCGGGTGTACAAGCTCAAGCACTTCTCCTGTGGGAGTAAAGCCAAGCAGCTCCACCAGAGCGTCGCCTACACCGCCTTCCGACATATCGAAGTTGGTATGCATCGCGATGGCACTGATATTGTTCTGCACCAGCTTATATACGGGATTCGGCGGGCATACACATCTCAGCGGATCGAATATCACGGGGTGATGCGATATGATTAGATTGGCATTTTTCAGCACCGCTTCATCAATGATATCATTAGTGATATCAAGGCAGGTGCAGATTCCAGTGACTTCCGTATCACCGTTGCCTGTGAGAAGTCCCACGTTATCGTGGACAGCCGTATCGAACGGGGATATGGAGTTCAGAAAATCGTATACTTCTTTTACTGTCATGATATTTCCTCTGCTTTTTTCAGAATATCCTCTGCGAGGGTCCTGAGTTCCTTTGCCTGTTCGCCAAAGTTTTCCGACTTATCCATACGGGCTGCATTCTTGAGCAGCTTTTCTGCGGTAAGCCTGAGAAAACGGGCATCATTCACCTTGCCTGTGAGAGCGGTCATTTCGTCGATGTCATGGCATTCGCCCGTGTAGCGGACAAGCATGACGACATAGGCACGCTTTCCGTCATAGGCGGTGCGTTCCTCTTCGATCGTAAAACCGTCTTTGTACAGGCGGCGACGCAGCACCTCGGCCTTTGTCATCGGCTGAAGTATGAAGCGTGTATCGGCAGACAGGAAACGGCAGCCTGCGATTATATCCGCTATCAGTTCTCCGCCCATGCCGCAGATGATGACATCGTCTGCGTAGTCGATGCTTTTCAGACCATCTGATCTCAGCACACGCACATTCGTTACACCTGTACGTATGACAGTGTCACGGGCAGCCTCCAGAGGTCCGTCGTTTATATCAGACGCTATGACCTCTCTGGCTCCGTTCATGGCAAGATGGCACGCAAGCAGTGCGTGATCTGTACCCACATCGCAGACTGTCACACCGCTTCGGCACATTGCCGCTGCGGTCTTTAACCTGTTGTCAAGGGATATCACTATCAGTCGCCCAGTGCAGCCTTGAGCTGTGCTACGATCTCGTCAGCGTCAACGCCGTGTACCATGCAAGCCTGTGCGATGCTCTCGCCTCTTGCGGAGGGGCAGCCTAAGCAGTGCATTCCCATTGCGAGGAAGATGGGTGCTGCAGCCTCGGGATTGACATCCAGGATATCGCCGATAATAGTATCTTTTGTAATAGTCATAGTCTTGATTTCCTTTCTTTTACAGTTGACAGATATACTGCCTCCATTGTATAAATATACATTATAATTATAGCATAATATGCGGAGTTTGTCCAGTAGTATTAGCGGAAAATACGCAAAATAAACGCTTTGCGTAAATCGGTATACCTCTGATTATTTCCGGCATCCGTATATTGTCAAAACTCACCTAAATTTCGGCTGTGATTCTAAACAATAGCTCAAATCTTTGTGCAATCTGTCAAAAAATGCAAAACAATATAAAAAGCACTTGTATAATTAGAATAAATATGCTACAATTAGAGCAGAGAAAACGGAACGACGGTTTCTCTGATAAACCTTTTGAGAGGATGATAATATGAAAGTTACTATCGCTGCTAAAAAACTGTCCATTTCTCAGGCTTTTACAGACTACGCGGAGCAGAAGCTGAATGCCAAGCTGGATCGCTTCTTCCCCGAGGAGGCAGAAGCTAAGATCACGCTTGCGGAGCGTCGTGAGATGATCGTTCTGGAGCTTACTGTTAAATATAACGGAATCATTTATCGTGCAGAGCAGTCCGCAAAGGACAAGAACGATGCTCTGGACGTTACCATCGACCGCATTATCCGCCAGATCAGAAAGCAGAAGACCAAGGTTGAAAAGAGCCTGCGTTCCGGTGCGTTTGCTGATCTTGAGCCGGAGCCTGAGGAGAAGGAGTATGAGGTTATCCGTTACAAGACATTTGCGGTGAAGCCCATGACAGTTGATGAGGCTATCCTGCAGATGAATCTGCTGGATCATGCTTTTTTCATGTTCAAGAATGCTGAAACAGGTATTATCAACGTAGTATACCGCAGAGAAGAAGGCAATTACGCTGTACTTGTTCCTGAAGTATAATGATATGTGCGATACGCACTGAAAGGAAAGAGCGTATGACAAAGATGAATACAAAGGTGATTGCGTGAGCCGGGAGGCTGCGTAAACTATCACCGCATGACCTCCCGCTGAGCTTGTACAGAATACAGGGAGGAATATAATTGAATAACAGTTTTAGGTGCAAGGCGTGCGGAGCGGATGTTCCGTATGACGGCGGTGCAACAGAAAACCGCAATCACTGTCCGAAATGCCTTTGCAGCCTGCATCTCGATAATATCCCGGGCGACCGTGCCGCAGATTGCGGTTGCGTTATGGACGCTGTGGCTGTCTGGGTGAGGAAGGATGGCGAGTGGGCACTGATACATCGATGCCGTAAGTGCGGAGCTTTCAGCTCCAACCGCATTGCAGCGGATGACAGCCCGATGAAGCTGATGAGCATTGCGGTAAAGCCGCTTGCACAGCCGCCTTTTCCTATCGAGTTCCTTGACAGGATGATCTAAAAAATGCCGCCCCGATGTTGTCGGGGCGGTTTCTCATTGACTTTTGATGGCAGTTATGTTACACTGATAACACAATATATAAGTTATTATGCTGACTTTACGACTGGAGATGATACTGTGAAGGAAAAATACCGTATTAAAGATTTCGGAAAGCTCATACTGCACTGGCTTGTGACGGTTATGGGGGCTTCTGCTGCATTTGGCATACAGTACTCGCTGATGGAGAAAACAGGAACAGACGGCAGAGGTTTTCTGCCCGTCGATATCTACTCCGTCAATGTGCCGATGTTTGTACTGGGAGCTGCGATCATTACGATAGGATACATATTCGTATGGAAGCTGTGGCTCAAAAAGGATCTTGTGCGATGTATCGTCACTCATTGGGGGTGGGTACTGATGTACGCAGCAGTGGCTCTCTGGAACCTTGCACTTATCATTGTACTCGGATATGTTTCCTTGCTGTTTCATCTGCCGAATATGTTTTCAAGCACAGATACGATAGCCTTCATTTTTCCGTTCGTTTCAGCAGCGTATATGATACTTTTCTCCGTTATAGAAGCACTGATAACAGGAACAAAGCGAAAAGAATAAAACAAAAAGCAGCCTTGAAACTAGGCTGCTTTAATATTTGCGGAAATTATCAGCTGATGGTCAGTGCGTTGACATAGTATGCAGCTGCAGCGTCCATACTCTGGGGAACAAGCTTTACTGTGTGCTCGCCTGCCTCATCGAATGTGCAGATCTCGGCGTACTCAGCGTAATTGCCCCAGCCGCCGGGGAATGTGCAGTCGAGGGTCTTTACAAGCTCACCGTCAATGTAAACATCCAGCTTGCCGCCCTTTGTTACCAGCTTGCCATAGATGAGTCCGATATTCTGTGCTTCCACAGTGAATTCAAGGCCGCCGTCAATTTCAGTGCCTGCGGATACTCTTGCAAGCCAGGGGTTGCCGATGCCGCCGAACATTGCGGTGTGCTCAGCAAAAACGCCTGTTGCGGTGCAGCGTGCGTCGCCGGGGAGCACCATAGCCGCATTCTGATACTTTGTACCGTTTGCATCTGCGTCAGGGAGCACAGGCTCATCCTCGCCGATGCTGTCAACGTTATCTACAACATCCTGAATGTAATTGGTGATCATCTGAGAAAGCACTGCGTGACCGGGCACATTGGGGTGAATGTTGTCATCGGAGATGTCGTCCCAGATGATGTAGCCCTTGTTGATAACATCCAGAATTGCGTTTCTGTAAGAGATGAAAGGAATATCATAACGGATAGCGATCTCGCTGTGATCGTCCTGAACACTTGTGCCATCCTCCTGGGTCATTGCGATACAAACGATGGCGGGATCTGTATCATGGCTCCACAGCTTTCTGATAAGGCCCTCGTATGTGGAGTTGTTGATGTACATACGGTCGTGTGTATCGTTTACGGAGAAATCGATGAAAACGAGGTCGGGATCATGAGCAAGAACATCTCTGTCTGCACGGTGGATACCGATATAGGAGCCTGTTGCACCGATGCCGGCGTTTACATAGTTGATATTAGCGTCGGGAAAATTCTTGATGAACCAGTCAGTTGTCAGGCGTGCATAGCACAGATCGTTGCCTGCGGAGCTTCCCTGTGTGATGGAGCCGCCGAGGTAAGCGATGGTAACATCCCCGCCTGCCTGCAGCTTTCTGATAACGCGTGCAAGACGTGCCTGATTACCCTTGTGGAATACGGAATTTGCAATCATTGTGGGAGTAAGCTCACCGCCGAGTTCATAGGGGACCTCGGGGATATCCTCAACCACACTGCTTTCGGTGGTGTCTGCTGCGGGAGTGCTGTCATCAGCAACAGGAGCAGATGTTGCTTCGCTTGTTGCGGTGGTGTCACTGCTTGTATCGGAGGTCTCATCCTTTGTACATCCGGTCATGCCTACCAGCAGAGATGCCGCAAGAAATACAGATAAAAACTTCTTCATAGTGCTCTCCTTAAGTGATTAGGTAAATAAAGTTAAACGAACTATGTTCGTTAAGTTACAGAATCATTGTAGCACACAAATCGTCACTTGTCAATGATATTATGTGCTATTTTCTTCGGTTTCTGTACTTATTTCCAGTGCATAGGTGGAGAGATCGGGTATTTCATCGCGTGTTACGCAGGAGCGTGAGTTGTAGATGTTGTTCAGATGCTGCCAGCTATTGTAATTCTCAGAGTAGCTTCCGTCGGTGTGGACGGAGTATTCGCCTGAAGACGGAGCTATCCACATCCACATGGCATTGTCACGCTTGCAGTATCCTGCGTCAGGCATCTTATCGCAGCCAGTGAGTGCGACGGGCTTCATAGTCGTGGGGGAGATATGGGCCATGGCTGCGAAACGTCCCGCATAAGAGGCGGAGGTGTTCATGTACAGCCCCTGTCCGACAATGTCGCAGTATTCGTCTCCGGGATAGTATGCTGCGTTGCTTCCGTTCCATACCCAGATGAGGTTATTCAGCCCATGGTAGCGGTTCATGCGTGTGAACATGAGCTGCCAGAGCCATTTATATGCTTCGGCATCTCCGCTCCACCAGTACAGATCGCTGTCGCCGTCGGGCAGCGGCTGGAAGATCACGGTCTGACGTTCGTTTCTGAAGCTGTTCAGTACCTGTGCCATATGGTCGATGTCCTGCACCAGTGCATAACAGCTTTCGGATATTCTGCTGCTGTTATATAGGCCTTCTATCTGCTCAATATCCATTTCTGCGATATTTTCCTCGTTGGGAGCGTCGGATATGGAGAAAGATGTCTCATGTGCATAGTAAGCGGATGAGGCTTCATCGGGAGAAAACCAGTGCCAGCCCATTGAGATGATGCCGCCGCTGTTACCCCATTCAAGTGCCAGCCTTATTTCCTCGGCGGCGGTATCTGCGTATTCTGCATCAGCAAGGCGTGAGGAGTACATAAGGTCGCCGCAGCGGATGGCAGGGTATCTGCCTGTTTCGGAGAAGACCGCATCTATTTCGGCGTTCGTGCCTGGGGTCACATTCTGTGCTGTGAGCATACGAACGCCGTACAGGTCGGTGAGGTACCTCATCGTGCCGATAGTGTGTATTCCGGTGTTCTTTCCGACTACGGATACCGCTGTGCGATAGTAATCCGAAGAAACGGGTGTGCTGTCCTCCAGAAGGATATAATCCACTGCCGCACTGCCTTCCATAACGGAGAATGTCAGCAGGGTCGCACCTTCGGAAAGGTACACATTATCGATATAGTACATTTCAAAACCTGCTGTTTCCACGGCAGGAATGTAGAAAACACCGAGATTGCCCTCTGTTGCAGAGATACTTATTGCCGCACCGCCGTAGGAATATGCTGCGATACCTATACGATAATGCTGCGACGCTTCCACTTCGGCGATATGGACCAGTGTCTGTTCCCTGTCCAGAACGATATATCCGTTGCCGTCGTATTCGCCGTCGGTACGCGGCGTGCTGTCAAAGACGCCGCCTTCCGCATTCAGCTTCAGCGAAACATCCTCTTTTTCGATGTCGTATTTTGTGACATCATTTTCATCGTACTCCTCGGGAAGCACAGATGCTTCGCCGCTTTCTGTGGTGGAGATGCTCTCTTCTGTTGCCGCAGAATCCCTGACGGGGATGGCGGTACAGCCGCTCAGGAGTGCTGCTGCCAGAAGAACGGGCAGCAGCCTGTTTATAAATTGCTTCATATTATTCGATGATTATCTCGTCGCCGTCATGAACGGTCTCGCCAAGACGTGCGACCCTTCCGTTGATGGTGGTCGTTGTTGCATGAGCCAGCAGCTCTGTCGGGTTTTCGGAGAATGCTGCCAGAAGGTCAAGGAAGATAGGCTCCCTTGTGCGGTCGATGATCGGGAACTTTGCCGGCTCTCCGTTGAAGATGATGTGTATCTCCTCTGCGTCAAATATCTCCGCCTTGGGAGCGGGTGCAGGGCGAGGTTCTGCCTTTGTGGAGATCTCGTCGCCGTCATGCAGTCTTGTAGTAGCATCGGCAGGAGCACCGTTGAGCAGCATGTATTCGGGGAGAACTTCAGTAGCACTGCAAAGGTCGCCGAATGTGGTCATGTTGAGAGTGGTTATCACACTGTTGTTTTCGATCTCCTGATCGCCGACTACGGGGAGACCGTCCACCAGAACACAGTGACCTGCGATCTTTTCTTCACCGCAGAAATCAATGGTGAAGGCAGACATCCTGTCAAGCTCGATATAATCGGACAGATATGCAACGGCATCCTCACCGTCCTGTGCATAGGTGATGGAAACGTCATCGCCTTTGCGTACAGATGTGTTCAGAGATGCTTCCTTGCCGTTGACGGTGATCTCGGCAGGGGACATGGGAGTACCACGCAATACGGTACGCTGTCCGTCGATAGTGAAGCACAGCGGTTTTCCTGAACGTCCCATCAGCTTTTCAGGCTTCACGCCTGCGAGAGCGGTAAGCTCGAATACAGTGAGCCTGTTGGTGTCCAGTGTACGAACCTTCCTGCCGTTGAGAGTGATGGTGGTGAAGTCGTACTTAACGCCTTCGGATGCGGTGATAGCGATGCCAAGAGGAGTTGCGTGCTCTGTTCCGATATGTATTCTGGCGGGAGTGGTAATTCCACGCATAAGCTCTTTTCTTCCCATGATCACACGGGTAGTATCCATGCCAAGGCCCTTTGCGACCAGCTCGGGCAGACCTGCCAGCTTACTGCCGCCGCCCACGAGGAACACTACCTGCGGAGGTTCGCCGTTGGCAGTGAGTATCTCTTTACAGATCGTGTCTGCGAGATTTTCTGTGCAGGGTCTGAGAAGCTCAGATACCTTTTCGGCAGTGATCGTATGGTTCATCAGAAGAATATCGGTGTATTCTACTTCAGGTTCTTCCGATGTTTTTATCATTTCTGCGGTGTTGAAGTCAACGAGCAGCTTTTTCATAAGCTCCTCGGTTATCTCGTCGCCTGCAACGGTAGCCATTCCGTAAGCGACTACGCTGCCGTCCCTTGAAGCGGCAACGTCCGAGGTGCCTGCACCGATATCGCACAGTGCGATATTTATAAGTCTCAGCTCTTGCGGCACGATGATGTTCATTGCAGCGATAGGCTCCAGTGTAAGACCGGACACCTCAAGTCCTGCGATGTCTACTGCGGCACAAAGGCTCTCCACCACATAAGCAGGCAGGAAGCAGGCAATTATCTCTGTTTCCAGCTTTTCGCCGCGGTGTCCCTCGGGCTTCTGCACCTTGTAGCCGTCCAGTGTCAGACCGATCACACTGTGACCTACGCAGTAGAACGCTGCCCTCTCCTGTCCCTCGGAGAATTTCTCCTCGGTCTCACGCACAGCATCCAGCTCGGCGTTTTTGAGATGTTCGGCAGTAAGCGACTTTATCTCAGAAACGTCACATACAGCCTTGTTACGCATTGTTTTCAGTGCACGGCCCGCTGCTGCGATGCAGACCTTTGACAGCCTGATATTGCTGCGTTTTTCAAGAGCAGCCTTGACCGTCTTTATCACCTGTGCAACAGCCTCGATATCCTCTATCTGACCGTCGGTCATGGAGCGTTTCTCATGGACCGCAGTTTCCATATCGAGTATTTTGTAGCCGTTTTCGATCTTCTGTGCAAGTATGCCGACAACGGTACGAGTGCCGATGTCAAGTGCGAATACGATATCGCCCTGCTTTTTCCTTGTACGACGTACGGCTTTTTTGCCGTTTTTCTTTGCTGCCGAGGTCTTTCGTTTTTTCTGTGCTTCCATGATCTCTCCCCTTTTCTTAATTATGTGCTTTTATTTTAAGAGTTTTCCTTAGTTCCTTTTCCATCTCTGAAAGAGCCACCACAAGTAATGTGTCTCCGCCTTTCAGCGTTGTGTTACCTCTGGGGATTATGGTGTGTCCGCCTCTGCTGATACAGGCGATATTGCAATCAAGAGGCATTTTCAGTTCCTTCAGAGGTATACCGTCCAACTGATATTCCTGCGGAAGTGTTATTTCAAGCAGTGATGCTTCACCGTTGTTGAGCGGAATCAGCTGTTTGATGGAACGTATATCCACCTCGTGCTCCAGACTATGGATGATATTATCTGTCGCTGAAATGACTATATCTACGCCAAGCTGTTTCAGAACATCTGCGTTTTTTGGATTGTTTACCTTTGCGATTGTCTTCTTGACACCGAGCAGTGCCTTGGCAAGCTGACAACAGACAAGGTTGTTTTCATCCTGGCCCATTACCGCGATCACCGCATCGGCGTTTTCTCCGTCGCAGGCACACAGAATGTTGTCATCCGTGCCGTCGCCGCATATGACTTCCGCGTCCAGTTTGTTGGCACAGAAGCGGCATTGTTCCTTGTCATTATCTATTATTGTAACGGAGCTTCCCTGTTCCAGCAGTGCCTTTGCAAGGTAGAAGCCTATCTTGCCACCGCCTACGATTATCGTCTTCATAGCCGATCTTATCCCTTCTTTGCGAATATCAGTCTGTCGCCCTCGGCAAATTCTATTTTGTCGTCGCTCTGACACATTATCATTTCGCTGCCACGGAGAACGGCAAACAGTATCTCTCCTGTTTCGTATGAAATATCCTGCGGCATTTCTCCGATGAGTTCCTTCGGAACATCCATTGTGGTGAAACACACGTTGTGGTTGGCGAAGTTGATATCCGATGTGGTGCAGGTGTCTTCTTCGATGGCGGCACGTGCTGCGTTTACTGTCAATTTTGTGGGACAAACGGTATGTATTCCGCGGCTCTCAAACAGCTCACCTTTGCTGATGTCCCTTATTCGGGCAAATACCTTCGGCACGCCGAATATCCTGGAGGCGAGTTCGGTCACCATGATGTTCATATTGTCGTTGTCCGTGACCGCACACAGTGCATCAGCGGAGCCTATTCCTGCCCTTTTCAGCACATCCTGATCTATCGGGACACCGATAGTCGTGAAGCCGCTGAATGTAGGCGGCAGAAGTTCGAAGCCGTTGCCGTCCTCGTCTATTATCGACACGTCGTGTCCATGCATATCAAGCTCTGCGGCAAGCTCTGAGCCTACCATGCCGCAGCCGATAATGATTATATTCATATCTTACCTTTCTGCGGCTACCCGCAAAACAGTGTATTATTTTCCTACGCAGAAACGTTTGAAAACCTCTGCTATGACTTCCTCGCTTGCTTTTCGTCCTGAAAGCTCGAACACTGCGTCCAGTGCCTGCTCAAGCATTACGCCCACAGCATCCGGAGTAAGTCCCAGCTCTACTGCACATACCGCTTCGTTCACCGCTTCCGATGCACGGAGTATGCAGCTGCGTTGACGTTCGTTTGCGAGTATTCCCGCCTGTGCATCCAGCTTGTCCAGATCAAGCCGCTTTTTTATCTCTTCGGCGAGTACGTCTGCGGTCTTGTCGGATTTTGCTGAGATATACACCGCACTGCCGAGTTTCTTTTCTAGTGTGACGGTATCCAGTGTAAGCTGCAGATCGCATTTGTTGATGATTGGGATGACCAGCTTGCCCGACAGCCGTTCGATAAGCGTAAGGTCGTCCTCCTCAAGGGGGCGGGAGCTGTCGAATACTGCAAGCACAAGATCTGCACTGTTGAGCTTTTTCAGCATTATCTCAACGCCGATCTTTTCCACGGCGTCTTCGGTGTCGCGTATTCCCGCACAATCGGCTATCTTCAGTATCACATCTCCGAGAGTTATGCTCTCCTCCACTATATCGCGTGTCGTTCCTGCGATATCGGATACTATGCTGCGTTCCTCGCCCGAAAGCAGATTCATCAGCGTGGATTTGCCGACATTCGGTTTGCCGACGATTGCACAGGAAATTCCCTCGCGGATGAATTTACCTGTATCATAGCCCGAGAGCAGCTCGGAAAATTCTTTCTTTATTGCGGAGAGCTTTTCGCTCAGCCATTCTTCGGTGACAACAGGGGTATCGTCCTCGGGGTAGTCTATCCATGCGGATATCTGTGTCGATACGTCCATTATCATATCCGAAATTGCTTCTGCACGGCGATACAGAGCACCTTCACGCTGCGAATTTGAACAGCTCAGCAGCTGACCGCTCTGTGCGTTGATGATATCGGTGACGGCTTCTGCCTGCGTCAGTGACATCTTGCCGTTGAGCAGAGCACGCTTTGTAAATTCGCCCGCACCTGCAGGCTCCGCACCTGCCTTTATGCATGCGGCAAGCACTCTGCGTGTTACGTATATACCGCCGTGGCAGGATATCTCGGCAACATCTTCGCCTGTGTAGCTGTGCGGTGCACGGAACATCAGCAGCACGCCGTCGTCCAGACGCTCATCACCGTCATATATCTTTCCGTATGCGGCACGGTAGCCCTGAAGCTGTGCTGCGGATACGCCCGAAACGGGTCTGAACACTTTTTCTGCGATCTCTGCAGCCTTTTCGCCAGAGATACGTATCACGGATATTCCGCCTGCCGCAGGTGGAGTTGCTATGGCACAAACAGTAGACATCTTTTTCCTCTTTTATTTCTTTTTGCCGAAAAGTGACGCAAAGAATCCCTTTTTCCCGGTGGGAGCTTCGGTCTTTTCGGGCTTTACGGCAGGAGCCTCTTCATCCTCGAATACGTTCAGAAGCAGCGGCTTCGTCTTGAATTCCTCTGCCATATCATCAAGCAGATAGGTATAAGTCCTTGTGGGCATAGGAATTTCGTATTCATTCAGGTCATCGCATTTCAGCAGTGCTTCCAGCTTTTCTGCCATACGCTCGGGGAGCGTTTCGGAGGCGTTGTCGTAATATTCTTCGCATGCGATGTTGTATTCCTCTGCGGGGTTACGTCCTGCCACCTGAGTGAGGTGTATGCCCTCTCTGAGATATGCGGTGTAATCGAGATAATCACACCAGAATTCGTTGAGAAGGGCAGCGAGAATGAGGTTCTGCTTTTTCTGCAGGTTTTCCTCGCCGAATTTAGCAACCGCCTCATCATACATATCGGGGCAGTTGTTCTGCCACATTTCGGTGTTGTGGGAGCTGTCCAGCAGAGCCTTTCTGTTGCGGAAGGTCTGCTCACGGTGCTTTTCACCGATCATTGTGTATTTCATGAGATTGACCCGCTCGTCGAAGGTGTCGCCCTCGGATATACGCTGTATTCTCTCGGCTTCACGAAGCAGAGCCTTGTCGTCGATGGGGCCGTCGATATGGGCGGTGGGGAAGTGGCGTCCTGCCAGCTTCTTAAGCTCAAATCTGGACATTATCTCATCGTCTGCCGCTGCGAAGAAGCGGCTTTCACCGACATCGCCCTGACGGCCTGCACGACCGCGAAGCTGTCTTGTGATGCGGGAGCTTTCACGCATGGATGTGGCGAGCACCAGAAGTCCTCCTGCTTCAACGACCATATCCTTGTTTGCACAATCCGCACCGCCGAGCTTGATATCAACGCCGCGGCCTGCCATGTTGGTGGAGATGGTGACTGCACCCTTGTCGCCAGCCTGCGAGATGATGTCGGCTTCCTCGGTGTCGTTCTTGGCATTGAGAACAGAGCAAGCGATGCCCTTTTGTCGCAGGATATCTGCGATCTTTTCGGATTCCTCAATGCTTTCTGTGCCCACCAGCACGGGGCGTTCAGCTTCTGCGGCAGCTGTTATGGCGTCGATGACCGCACGCAGCTTCTCCTCCTTGTCGGAGTACATCTCCAGAGGGTGATCGGTTCGCTGGCAGGGGAGTCTTGTGGGAATTATCACGGTGTTAAGACCGTACATCTTGTCGAACTCCTCGCGTGCGGATTCTGCTGTACCTGTCATACCTGCCAGTCTTGGATAAAGACGGGCGAAATACTGGAGTGCAATATTGCCCATGATTCTTCCACGGGTGGTTATCTTCAGATCGTGCTTTGCTTCTACTGCAGGCTGCAGTTCGCCCGGGAACACGCGTCCCACTGCGGCTCTGCCTGTGAATTCGTCCACCAGTAGGATGCTGCCATCCTTCACAATATAGTCCTTGTCCTCTTTCAGAACGGCTCTTGCTTTAAGACAAGCAACTATCTTAGCGAGATAGGGAGCGCCTTCTTCGCTGTATACGTCACAGCCGAACAGTGCCTCTGCTTTGTCCGCACCCTCGTCGGTGAGGTAAACGTTGCGGCTTTCCTCGTCTATTTCGAAATCATCTTCTCCGAAGTCGGATACCTTGTGGTATACATCCACAGTGGTGCTGCTGTCCTCGGCGGCGAGGTCGCCTGCGATTACCAGAGGGATACGTGCTTCGTCGATCAGGATACTGTCTGCCTCGTCCACAATGGCGAAGTTGAGCTTTTCCGGGAATACCATCTCGTCAGGCTCAAAGCATACGAAATCACGCAGGTAATCGAAGCCTGCTTCCTTTGCGGTGAGGTAGACCACCTGCTTTTTATACGCATCCTTCCTGTGCTTACGGTCGGAGCTTTCGGTGATATACCCTGCATCTACGCCCATTTCTCTGTATACAGGGAGCATCCATTCATAGTCACGCTTTGCCAGATAATCATTGAATGTCAGAACGTGTACCTGACCGCCGTTCAACGCTTCCATGCAGGCTGCGAAAACCGCGGAGAGCGTTTTGCCCTCGCCCGTCTGCATCTGTACCATGTTGCCCTCATAAAGTGAGATAGCGGCACTGAGCTGCTCGTCAAAAGGGGTGATGCCGAGTGTTTTTTCAACTGCTTTGTAGCAGCGCGCGAAGACCGCCTCAAGGCTGCTGCCGTCGGTGTTTCCGCCTGCTGCCAGTTCTTTGATTTTTGCTATCGCTGATCTTTTATCCAAGATATCCTCCAAATCACACAGCTTGCTGCTGTATCCTGCTGATGACTGCATGGATGTTGCTGCGGCGTGTTTCAAGCCATTTTGCAACGGTCTTTGTAGTCTGACCGCTCTGTACCATCTCTTCAAGTCGCTGAAGGCTGACCCATTTTGCGGCGCATACCTCGGCTGACTGAAGCCTTATATTTTCCAGTGGCACGTTTTTGTTTACGATGTAGAAATCCCTGAGCATACTGTCTGTCGTGAGGGACCATTCAAGGTCGATCTCCTCAGGGGTGGTGCGGATTCCTGTTTCCTCAAACAGCTCACGTACTGCAGCGGAGCGGCTGGTCTCGCCGCTGACCGCACAGCCTCCGGAGCACTCCCATCTGCCGCCGCTGGTCTTTTCGGGGACACGCTGGGTGAGGAGTATCTCACCCTTGTTGTTGATGGTCATTATCTGTACGACGATGTGATATTCGCCGCGGGGAATCGGTGCCCCACGCTGTATCTTCCTGCCGAGGCTCTTCCTGTCTGCGGAATACAGATCGAAATATTCTGTCATATCTGCTTTTCTCCGCTGAGGTTCTTTGCGATAAGCTCGCAACGCTGCTTTACGCAGTCTGCGGAACGCAGGGGATCAGAAGGAGTGTTGAATGTGTAGTCCATCAGCTTCTCGATTGTGGTGGAAGCTACGTGGAGTCTAGTATCGGAGGAAGCGTAGTAGATGTACACATCTCCGTTTTCACGCACGATGGCACCGTTTGTGAATGTAACGTTGGAAACGTCGCCTACACGCTCCTCGCCCTGAGGTGCGATGAACAGACCCGAGGGGCTTGCGATAAGCTTGGTGGGATCGTTCAGATCGGTCGCAAATACGTAGATTACATATCTCAGACCTGCAGCGGTGTTTCTCACGCCGTGAGCGATGTGGATCCAGCCCTTGGGTGTCTTTATCGGAACGGCACCGGCACCGTTTTTGACTTCGGTGATGGTGTGATAGATTCTGGGGCTGATAACTATCTCATCGGTACACAGAACGGGGTTCGTGATGTCCTCGCACAGTGCGAAGCATACACCGCCGCCGGAGCCTGTGGAGATGAAGTCGTCCTGAGGACGTGTATAGAATGCGTACTTTCCGTCAACAAATTCGGGATGAAGCACAACGTTTCTCTGCTGGGGCGATTTAGAAATGAGGTTGGGGAGCCTTTCCCATGTAACGAGATCCTTGGTGCGGACGATACCTGCCTGTGCGATAGCAGCGGACATATCACTGCTGCTTGTATCCTTGCTCTCGGAGCAGAAAACTCCGTATATCCATCCATCTTCATGCTGTGTCAGACGCATATCGTAAACATTGGTCTCCTCGGGGCAGGTGTCAGGGAGGATAACGGGATAATCTCTGAAGCGGAAGCCCTCTGTGGGGGAATCGCTTTCTGCCACTGCGAAGAAGCTCTTTCTGTCGTTGCCCTCCACACGAGCCACCAGACAGTACTTGCCGTTGAGATAGATGGCACCGCTGTTCATTACTGCGTTGATACCAAGACGCTCCATGAGATTGGGGTTGTCATTGTAGAAGAGGTCATATCTCCAGATGATCGGGGCATGTGCTGCGGTGAGTACGGGATTTTCGTAACGGTCATAGATACCGTTGTACATATCGGACTTGGGATTGGGGCGGCGGATGAGCTGCTCCTGTTCTTTCATCAGTTTGCGGAGCTGTTCGTTGAATTCTTCTTTGGTAAACATAAAAATGTTCCTTTCTAAAAATCTATATACTTTATTATTATAACACATATTCTGCTATATTTCAAGGTTGACAGGCGGTTTTTTCGGGAGTATAATACTAATTGATACAAAAAACTTCACGGGTGGGACATTTCTGCCTGTGCTGCGTGAAAAAAGGAGCAACGATGAAACTTACAAAATTTGATTATATCCAGATGATCTTCAATATTACACTTATCGCAGGTCTGGTGCTGAATATCATGTTCCTGACGGGTAACGCTCCCAGATGGTTTACTACGATAGGTCTTGTGCTTGTGATTGCAGGCTGTGTATTTACAAACCTGTTCGCAAAGGGGGATAACAACGCACATCGTACGGAAGTGAGCGGAATTCCGATGCTTGCGGGACTTACATATCTCACGGGTGCAGGCTGGATAATCACTTATGGTCTAGGAATGTTTATCGGAACACACGGGTAATGGCGTATGTACAGATTAGTTATATTTGATCTCGACGGTACGCTTCTCAATACCCTTGGCGACCTTGCGGCGGCTGGTAATCATGCGCTTGCAGAAATGGGCAGGCCTCAGCATCCTGTTGAAGCGTACAGGATGTTCGTGGGCAACGGTATCCCAAATCTGATACACCGCATCTTGCCTGAGGGGCACAGTGACGCAGAGCATGAAAAATGTCACATGATCTTCAATGAATATTATTCGGCACACAAGTCGGATCGCACTGTGCCGTATGAGGGAATGCGTGAGCTTGTTGAGAGGCTGAAAGCCGAAGGTGTTGTATGCGTTGTCAATACGAACAAGGCTCATGAGTTTTCGCGAGAGCTTCTGAAAGCGAACTATGGCGATGCTGTACGCGACCTGATAGGCTTTGGTGCAGGATTTCCTGCCAAGCCATCTCCTGATGCGGCATTAGAGTTTTGCCGCAGGTATTGTGCGGATAAGAGCAAGGTGCTGTATGTAGGAGACAGTAGTGTTGATATGCAGACGGCTGCCGCGGCAGGTGTTGATGCGTGTGCGGTGCTGTGGGGCTTCCGAAGCTATGAGGAGCTGAGTGCGTTTGCTCCAAAATATATAGTCAGCACATCGGAAGAGCTTTATCAGGCGATATGCGGACCTCATGCATAATGTCAGCTTGAAAGAATTGATGTTTAAAGCCCGAGAAGATACATATCTTTTCGGGCTTTTTGTATGCGATGTTGTGTTTTTGAGATGATATTTTCATTTGCAATTTTACTAATTAGTAATAACTGCGATTGTTATAATGCACAAAAATGCTTTGCAAATGGTAAAAATATTGTGAAATGTGGTGACAAATCCATTGAAATGTGCTATAATAACAGTACGAAAAATACAGATATAACGGAGGTGCATTTTATGTCAAGAAAAGTAATAACCATTACAAGACAATATGGCAGTGGAGGTCGTGAGATCGGCGAGCAGCTTGCGAAAAATCTCGGCATTGAGTTTTACGACAACAAGCTGCTGGAACTTGCTTCGGAAAGCAGCGGTATCCACAAAAATCATTTTGAGGAGAACGATGAAAGACGTACCAACAGCTTCCTGTATCTCCTTTCTACTACCTATGGTCAGGGCGGAGTACCGTTTGATGATACCCTGTTTTTTGCTCAGCTGAATACGATTCAGAAGCTGGCTTCGGAGCAGCCCTGCGTTATCATGGGCAGATGCTCGGACTACGCACTGAGAGATTTCAATAACGTGCTTAATCTGTTTATCACAGCACCTTTTGAGGACCGTGTGCGTCGTGCGATAGATGTGTACGGCATCGAAGAAAAGCATGCGGAAAGTTACGTTAAGCGTATTGATAAGCAGCGTATTTCGTATTACAATTATTATACGGATAAGCGTTGGGGTCAGCCGCAGAATTATCAGCTCTGCTTGGATAGCTCTGTGCTTGGCATAGATGGCTCTGTCAAGTTTATCGAGGAGTTTGTTAAGCTGTATTATAAAGATTGATATACTATTATAATATATAAGGGGAGGCCTGTGCCTCCCCTTGTTCTGTGTCTGAGTGAAATTCTGATGAAATATGCCTGGGGTACTTTCAATGCTCAACAAATTGTGGTACAATATATCTGATACATCAATATATGAATTACGGAGGAAACGATCATGAATATAATCTCGCTGCTTATTCCGAAAGAGGTGTCTGCTTTTGTGTACAATGACTGTACACTGCGTCAGGGACTGGAAAAGATGAGAGCACATGGCTACACGGCTATTCCGGTGCTTACGCGTGACGGA
Organism: Oscillospiraceae bacterium; assembly: GCA_045606085.1. GTDB lineage: Bacteria > Bacillota > Clostridia > Oscillospirales > Ruminococcaceae > CAG-115. The sequence continues at coordinate 70,516 of JAZURJ010000075.1, read as the reverse complement.
AAATACGTTGGTACTGTGAGCGAGGGCGATTTTCTGTGGCATATGCTTGATAACGAGAATAACAGCATCCGCGACAAGGAGAAGCTGTGCATATCGGATATCATACGTAAGGATTTCAATCCCAGCGTGAATGTATATATAACCATGGAGGAGCTGCTGCGGTGTGCGGTAAATCAGAGCTTCATCCCCGTGGTCGATGACAGGGACTATTATATTGGCATCGTGACACGTCAGAAGATCATCCTGACGTTGATGAAAAAAGCTGAGCTTGAGTGGCGTTGATCTGATTTCGGTTTTCTATAGAAGGAATCCGAAGAAAGCGGTGCAAGGTTGAAAAAAAGGAGAGCCGATCAGGCTCCGGAGAGTGGTGCCGCTTGCGGTTTCGCAAAGCGAAATCGGATTTTCATAAGGGAAATCCGAAGAAAGCGGTGCAAGGTTGAAAAAAGGAGAGCCGATCAGGCTCTCCTTTTTTCAACACTGGCACCCCTTGTAGGAATCGAACCTACAACTGCCCCTTAGGAGGGGGCTGTTATATCCATTTAACTAAAGAGGCAGATATATCACCTCATTATTATATCATCGTTCGGTCAATATTTCAATAGTTTTTCTGGATTTGTACATTTTTGAATAAAACTTTTTTCGAAAAAGGGTTGAAAAACGCATAAAATCGCGCGAAAAAGGCAAAAATTTTAGAGAAATACAAATTATTTGCACAGTCTGAGTGAAATTAGGTAAATTAGCTAATTGCCGTAAAACCGCATAACAAAGCCGTTGATGCGAGGTTACACAGGCAAAAAAAGTGATGTTGCACAATTCTTCTAAATTTATGACGAAGATTTATACAAATTGCACATTGACTAAAAGGACCTGAAAATGGTATATTGATATACAAGGGTAGCTATGTCCCGATGCATGGCTAAACCTTAGCTAAGGTACAAATTTCATCGCTACACAGAGCGATGGCACAAATCTTAAGGAGGATTTTTCTTATGAAGATCACAAAGATTCTTTCTACCGTTGCAGCTGTTGCAGTTGCAACAACAGCTCTTGCTACTTCTGCAAGCGCAATGATGACACTGGTTGAGAACACCGGTACAACATCTTCTGGTACAGGCATGTGGCTCGTACAGGTTTACAACACAGGTAACCCTGACGAGGGCAAGGATCCCACAGACTACGGCGTAAACTTCGCTGACACAGCTTTCATCGACGTAGTTGTTGAGGTTGCTGATGACGGTTCCAGAGATTGGTTCGAGGGTTCCTTCGGTGGTTCCATCGTAACATCCTGCGGTGGTGACTCCACAAACGGTAGCCACAACTGGCCCATGAACGAGTTCTGGGGCGTTTCTGACCCTGACCTCGGCATCGAGACACTCGCTACTGACAAGCCCGTACAGTTCACAAAGGTTGGCGATTACACATACGAGGGACGCTGTGTAATCACAGACGCTAACTGCTTCTTCGCTGATTCTACATACGTTCAGGTTGGTATCCAGGAGTGGGGCGACGCTATGAACAACTACTCTGTAGTTTCCTTCGAGCTGCTCGACGCTTCCGAGAACGTTATCCTTTCCTTCGATGGTAACGGTAATGCAACAGTAGGCGGTGCTTCCGCTCCTTCCGTTGACACTCCCGATACAGGTGCAGTTGATACAACAGCTCCCACAACAGGCGACAAGCAGTCCCCTGACACCGGTGTTGAGGGCGTTGCAGTTGTTGCTGGTCTGGCAGTAGTTGCTGCTGGTGCAGTTGTACTTTCCAAGAAGAGAAAGTAATTTCGGTTTTTTTAAAAAATCTGAAAATTTCTGAAACTTTTCTGAATTTATCCGTGACTACCGTGGTGTAAGCAAAAAAATCTTAATGTTTTTGAAACTTTTTTGATTTGTTAGCTGACTACGGTAGTGAGCGGTAAATTAAATCCGTTTAACACATCCGAGTGCCCGATAACTCAGAGATGTTTAAAAAACAAAACTTTTAGGAGGACTATTATGTTAAGAAGAAGAATCTTCTCTGGCGCAATGGCTTCTGTAATGGCACTTTCTGCTGTTGCAGTTGTTGCAAACGCTGAAGAGACAAATTCCAAGACCAAGGCTGATCTGGAAAAGCTCGTAAACGAGACTTATGGTGACGCTTTCCGTACCGACAAGCTGTCTGAGTATGGTTCCGTTTCCGCTGAGAACGTTCTCGACGCTCTCGAGGCTGCTGATGCAGTTCTGTATGATCCCGATGCTAAGGCTGACGATTACACAGTTGCATACATGATGGTTGAGGCTACTGTTGCTCGCCTGGTTATCCACACCGCTGAGGAGCTGCAGGCTCTGATCGACGAGTGCAAGAGCATCTACGAGTCCAACAACATCTACAACGAAGAGCTCCAGGATCTGATCTACAACGATGAGAAGTACGGCACATTCTGCGGCGCTTATGAGAACGCTCAGAACTTCGTTTCCTCTTCTTCCAGCGTTGACATTACAGAAGCTTATGAGACACTGGCTGCTGCTAAGAACGACCTGCCCAAGATGGCTGTTGTTTCCAAGTCCATGTTCAGAAGCGTTATGAAGCAGTACGAAGCTGTTATCGCTGCTGAGTTCAAGTTCGAGGACTGGAGACGTGGTACAATTTCCTGGACAGACACAAGCACAGGCGGCTTCTGGGTACTGACAGGTGGTACATCCATCACATCTTACGGCACAATGTGGGAAGTTGCTATGGCTTGCCAGGATACAATCCGTCAGGCATACAACAACCTCGATGCTATCAAGACACTTTCCAAGACTTCTGATACAACAATCGTTTCCGGCTACAAGATGGCTCAGGACGCAGTTGCAGTATTCAACTCCTGGTCTGTTGACAGCTCCACAAGAGCTACAAAGGCTGGCGTTAACGCTCTGCTGAAGGAATACCACAACGTTCTCGTTGCTGACTACGCTACAACAGCTGCTCAGGACATCTATGATGCAATCGCTTCTGTTGTTAACGGCGACAAGAGCAATGCTGAGATCCAGAGATCCACTGGCTGGACAAAGAACTTCAAGGGTGCTGACGTTGAGAAGCTCATCGACGCTTCCTGGAACGTTAACCTCAAAGACAACGTATACGTTCCCGTTGACAAGGACGGTTACTGTGTAGACGTTGCTAAGATCGTTATCGGCGGCAAGAGACCTGCAGAGGATACTCTTCCTGCAAATGCTTCCAAGTGGCAGATGATCTCCAAGAACACAAACTACAACATCCTCAAGCTCGTTGCAGTTGGTACTGATGCAGTTACAGCTGATGGCGACTTCGCTACAAACATGAACGCTGCTCTCGATGCAGGTTCTGAGTGGAATGACTCCGTTGTAGGCAACTGGGCTCTCGACGGCGTTATCAACGGTGAGGTTACATCTCTCCAGAATCCTTGGGGTCCTGTAGGTTCTACACTGATCGGTGATGCTATCGCTACTAACACTGATGCAGTTATCAACCTCTCCACTGCTTATGCACTGGCTATGGATTACCTCGATGGCAACGATGATTACTCCTCCATGACAAACGCTATCGACACAACAGGTGTTGTAGCTAACGATGCTCCTAAGGGCAACGCTAAGGAGTGGGCTATCGTTTACCGTTACCTCAACTACGCTCTGGCTGACAAGTATCAGGCTGTTGCTGATGATACAAAGTACACCAAGGCTGACGTTAAGGCTCTGATCGAGAAGGCTTATGACCTCGCTGATCTGACCGGTGATGCTGCTATCTTCGAAGTATCCCACATGAACCTCGTTGACGCTCGTCAGGAAGCTATCGAGTGGCTGAAGCTCGCTAACTCCGACAAGATGTACAAGGAGTACACACCTGGCACAAAGGGTGCTGATGGCGCTTATGTATCCTCCACAGCTGCTTACACTGCTCTGAACAACATGTACACAGCTCTCGAGAAGGAGTACAACGCTATGAAGTATTCCTTCGGCGATATCTATGAGAAGATCGCTGAAGTTGCTGAGATGATCGACGACGGTGAGCTCGATGCAACAGCTGACCTCGTTACAGCTCTCGACGACACTGCTTACGCTCTCTCCGTAATGGCTGACGAGTTCGACTCCGGCTACGATGAGAACCCTGCATTCGACGTTGACAGAGTATTCCAGCCCAACAACCGTCTGATCACACACACAGATAAGGACAACAAGGTTAAGATCCTCACAAACAACGAGGAGATCGCTTGTGCTTCCGATCTGAACGTAACACACTTCAACCTGCTGAACGCTTACGAGGCTCTGCTGGCTGCTATCACAGCTCAGACAGCTCCCGAGGCTCTGCTCGGTGATGTTGACGGTAACGGTACTGTAAACGCTCTCGACGCTGCTGCTCTGCTGACAGCTATCGTTGATGGCAAGGCTCTTGACCTCGCAGTTGCTGACTACGACAAGAGCGGTGCTGCTAACGCTCTGGATGCTGCTGCTATCCTGAACGCTATCGTTAACGGCTAATTCTCAACTTCTCAAGTTTTGTGATCATTCCCAATGCCGAGGCTTCGGTCTCGGCTGAGGGGTTGATTATATAAACAAAAAATTTATGGAGGAAAATAATATGAAGAAGATTTTATCTCTCGGCGTAGCTGCTGCTGTTCTCTCTGTTACAGCTGTTGCAGCTTCCGCTGCTATCGCACCTACAATCATCAATGACGCTGTTGCTGGCGAAGAGATCACTGTAGAAGTAGTTGCTACTGGCGTAGCTACAAACGCTGCTCAGTTCAACGTTGTTGCTTCTGACAACCTGACACTCGTAAGCTCCACAACCACAACAAACGGTTTCGCAGCTTTCAACAACAACAAGTTCGCTTGGGCTCACACCGCTGCTCCCGCTGAGGGCGAGGTTCTGCTCACACTCGTATACGCAGTAGACGCTGCTGCTGACGAGGAGATCTCTGTTGCTCTGACTCCCGACGCTGGCTTCGAGGCTGACGTTGACGGCAATGCTGCTGTTGCAGTTGTTGTTGCTGGTGAGGCTGAGGTTGAGGATCCTACAGTTGAGGAGACTGAGGACATCACAATCATCGAGACAGTTGATGAGCCCGTTGATGAGCCCACAGAGGAGACCGAGGAGGATACAAACGTTCCTACTGGTATCGCTCTCGCAGTAGTTCCCGCAGTTCTCGCTGGTGCTGCTATCGTAGTTGCTAAGAAGAGATCCTAATCCAGATAATATCTGATTAATCTTGTTCTAACACAAACAGAAGCCTCCCCGATATGGGGAGGCTTTTAGTGTTTCAGGACAAGTCGGTTATAATGAACAGTCGAAATGCGTATGTTATATCATACGCATTTTATACTATTTGTAGGCGTACAAAAAACAGTCTGATTTTTGTAAATAATGACGAAAAAGGTGTGTAACACATGGACTTTTAATGGCTGAATAGGTTATGACGGAAAATCAAATCAATATCTTGTACTTAATTCTAGGTAAAAAACAGCACAACACTAAATGTTGGATTAACTAATAAGGTAAGGGTAAAATTTGAACTGCTGTTGTATCGTTCAGGGCATTTATATAAAGTGCATAAAAAAATTCAAATCTTATTGACACGGGCGTATAAATTTGATATAATTAGTACGGTATATATGATAGCCGTTTTATGGCTTTGTGAAAGTTTGCGTCTTGATTCATGCGGACGAAAGGATACTTATGGAACATATCATCGAGGCTAAAAATGTCTGCATGGACTTCGAGATCGGAGACGGCAGCGTTGTTCATGCTCTTAAAGGCATCGACCTTCAGATACAGCCCAATAAACTGTCTATCCTCAGAGGTAGATCGGGCTCCGGTAAGACTACACTTATCAATATCCTTGGCGCACTTGATCGCCCGACTTCGGGCGAGGTTCTTTTTCTGACGGATGATAACGATATCACTAAGCTGTCAGATCCTGCAAGGGATGGGCTGCGTCGTGGTGATATGGCGTTCGTTTTTCAGTCGGTAGCTCTTATCTCAACCATGACAGCTTTTGAGAACGTTGAGTTTGCTCTGCGGCTTACAAAGCTGCCGCATAAGGAACGTGTTGAGCGTGCCAGACAAGCGTTGATACAGGTCGGACTTGAAAAGCGTATGCATCATCGTCCCGGAGAGATGTCAGGTGGCGAGCAGCAGCGTGTTGCAATAGCGAGAGCAATTTCGACTTCCCCGAAGATCATCTTTGCGGACGAGCCGACGGCCGAGTTGGATTCGCCGACTGGTCTTGCTGTAATGAAGCTGTTTAAGGACCTTGTAAAGAACAATGATCTCACGATAGTAATGACAACCCATGACACTTCCATGATGGAGGTCGCTGATATCGTTTACACTCTGGAAGATGGAGTTATAAGCGATATCACGATAAATGAGCATAAGGATGACGAGGAGGGTACGGATGCCTAAAAAAGTAATGCTGGCTCCGCCCGAAAACGTTATGGTCCAGGCGGACAATCTTGTAAAGATATACAAGTCATCGGATGTTGAAGTTATGGCACTTCAGGGCCTTGATCTTACCGTTGAACGCGGTGAGCTGATGGGTATTGTCGGTGCCAGTGGTAGTGGTAAGTCCACACTTCTGAATATGCTCGGCGGTCTTGACAGACCATCGGCGGGAAGCCTTTTCGTAGATGGAAAGGATATGCTGAAGTTCACCGAGGCAGACTTCATCGAATACAAAAGAAAAACAGTAGGTTTTGTATGGCAGAACAACGCCAGAAACCTTATTCCATATCTTTCTGCACAGCAGAATGTTGAGATGCCGCTTCTGCTCTCCGGCTTTTCAGGCAGAAAACAGAGAGCTTCGGAGCTTCTTGACATGGTTGGTCTTTCTCACCGAAAGAACAGCAGGCTGGATCAGATGTCAGGCGGTGAGCAGCAGAGAGTTGCGATCGCGATCGCACTTTCAAACAACCCCAAGCTGTTGCTTGCTGATGAGCCCACCGGTTCGGTGGATACTGCAACGGCAAAACTCATTCTTGATGTTTTCCGTGATTTGAACAAGGTCATGGGCGTTACGATAATCATCGTTACGCATGATACAAAGCTATCCGCTCAGATAGACCGTGTCGTTTCCATCCGTGATGGTAAGACTTCTTCTGAGCTGGTGCGTAAATCTTCTGTGATGAAGTCCTTCGGACAGCTCACAGAGGAGGCTGCAGAGGCAGGACACGAGGAGCTTACAGTGCTCGACCGTGCAGGCAGACTGCAGATACCCAAGGAATATCTTGAAGAACTCGGCATAAAGGGCGGCGACAAGGTACGCGTTGAGCTTGAGGACGGAAGGATATGCATCTATCCTCGCCTTTGAGGATAAACGTAAAAGTATATTATATCGGATGTGGAGAGTCCGATCAAAGACAGTAACGCTCAGGATCGTGGGAGATCTCTGTGCGGTATTGTCTTTATATGCTGCAAAACAGTAAAATAGAAAGGTGGATAATACTGTGGCAAAAAAGCAAGGTATGAAGCTGAAAAGAGCTACCGCATTGTTTATGTCTGCAATGATGGCTGCTACTTCTGTTCAGTTTCAGATGACTTTCGGAGCAGCTGCCGAGGCTGACGGCGGCTCTATCGCAGGGTCATCGGTAAGTGCCGAAACAGTCGGCATGTCAAGTAACAAAAACACGTACAGGAACTACATAACCAATTACACCGACGCTGCAAAGCCGATGGAGGAAGTGGTTGTTAATGTACTTGACTACACCGCATCCAACGGTGCAATATCCGAGATCACCAATTATCAGGGTGAGGCAGATGTTGTTTCCTGGCTGGACAGCGAGGGTACAATGGAGTGGAGATTCAACGTAAAGACAGCAGGTCTTTACAATATGTCGATGATCTACTATGCTGTATCCGGTCAGAATACTACCGTTGAGGTGGGTCTTAAGATCGACGGTGAACATCCCTTTGATGAGGTCGAGCTTGTTGAGCTTGATCGTTATTGGCACAGTGAGACCGCTATTGAATATGATGCAAGAAAGAAGAACCAGAAGCGTCCTCCTCAGGTAGAGTACGACGAACTCTGGGTCGAGTATCCTATCAAGGATAAGGATGGTCTTATCAATACACCTTATTTCTTCTATCTTGAAGCAGGCGATCATACTCTGACGCTTGACGGTGTTAAGACAAACATCTACATCAAGGATATCCGCTTTTTCAACAGCGAGGAGCTTCCGTCCTATGCGGAGATCGCTCCCACTCAGGAGCAGATCGATAACACTCCTGCTCTGACAGATGGCAAGGCTATCCTGATCGAAGCTGAATCTCCGAAGTATACAACAGCTTCCACACTTTATCCCACATACGACAGAACAGATTACACTGTCAGCCCTTCCCACCCTGTAAACAAGAGATACAACACTATCGGTCTTGATACATGGGATCAGGCAACACAGGCTATCATATGGGATTTTGACGTTCCCGCTGATGGTTACTATACCATTCAGCTTAAGGCACGTCAGAACACGATGCGTGGCTTCTTCTCCAACAGACGCGTATATGTGAACGGTGAAGTGCCCTGCAAGGAACTGGACGACGTAAAGGTCAAGTATGATCCCGACTGGCAGACAGTTGAGTTCTGTGACGAAGCAGGTGAGCCTATCTATGTTAAGCTCAATGCAGGTAAGAATACTCTCAGACTTGAGTGTATCCCCGGCGATATCGGCCAGGTTATGCAGCGTCTTGATGACCTTATCTTTGAGCTCAACTACTATTACAGACGAGTGCTCATGATCACCGGTCCCAGCCCCGATGAATACAATGACTACTTCCTCGATGACCAGATTCCCGAACTGCTTTCCGTATTCCAGAATGCGGTAGATACTCTCTATGCAGAGAAGGCAGGTATCGAGAGAATTACAGGTCAGGGCTCTGAAGCTTCAACACTTCAGACGATGGCAGTCATCCTTGAGATGGCTATCGATGAGCCTGACGATATCCCCGTAATGCTCGGAAGCATCAAGGATCAGATCTCCGCTGTATCCGCTTGGATGCGTGACTACCGCGATCAGCCTCTTGAGCTGGACTACATTGAAGTTAAGTCCGTTCACGATGAATACAAGAACGCAAAGTCCAACATCTTTGCTTCTTTTGCTTTCGGTTTCCGTGCATTTATCGGTTCCTTTTTCGAAGACTATACATCCATTTCCGACACCACAACTAAGGCTATGAATGTATGGGTATCCCTCGGTCGTGACCAGGCAACTGTTGTAAACGAACTGGTAAGCTCCGAATACAACCCCACACACTCTACACAGATCGCTATCAGCCTTGTACAGGGTGCCGTTCTTGAGGCATCTCTCGCAGGAAAGGGTCCTGAAGTAGCGCTGTTCATCGGCGGTGACTTCCCTGTAGTATGTGCGTCAAGAGGTCTGCTTGTCAACATGAAGGACTTTACAGACTACGATGAAGTAGTTTCGCGTTTCTCCGAAGACATTACAACTCTCTATGAGTTCAACGACGGCATATATGGTATCCCGCTTACTCAGAACTTCCCGATGCTGTTCTATCGCACGGACGTTCTTGAAGAGCTTGGTTACTCCGAGCCTCCCGAGTCCTGGGATGAGCTTATCGCAATGCTCCCTGACCTTCAGAGAAAGTATCTGGATGTAGGTCTTATCCTTCCTTCCAACGTATCTTCTCAGGTGTTCGACGCAGGTAACACATTCGTACTGCTGATGAACCAGACAGGTCAGTCTTTCTACAACGATAACTACACAGCGACCACTTTTGAAACTGAAGCAGCCGTTGAGGCGTTCACAAAGTGGACAAAGTTCTACACAGTATACGACTTCGACCAGACATACGATGCATTCACACGTTTCAGAACAGGTGAGCTTCCTCTGGTAATCCAGGCTTACACCTTCTACAATCAGCTGAAGGTAGCAGCTCCCGAAATCAACGGTCTGTGGAGCTTTACACACGTTCCCGGCTCTTACAGAACCGACGAGAATGGAAACACCATCCTTGACTACACTGCAAACTCCGGTTCCGCAGGTGCAATTATCTTCCAGTCCTGCTCCGATAAGCAGGCAGCCTGGGACTTCATCAAGTGGTTTACAAGCACAGAGGCACAGGTTGAATACGGCAGAACGATCGAGGCTATCATGGGCCCGCTCGGCCGTTACGATACCGCAAACCTTGAGGCACTGTCCAGACTGAACTGGTCTACTGTAGAATACAAGAAGATCTCTGATCAGATGGCACACCTCCAGGAGGTACCGATCATCCCCGCTTCCTACGCTGTAACACGTAACGTTTACAACGCATTCAGAGCGGTAGTAAATAACCAGAAGAACCCCAGATATCAGCTCAGCTCTTATAACAGAGATATCAACTCTGAGATCGTAAGAAAGCTGAAAGAGCTCGGATATTACCCTGAAGAGGCATAAGCACTCGCCCGGGGCAACTCGGGAGAGTGATGCTCTCCCCAATAAAAATTAGGAGGAATCAGCTTGTTCGGTAAAGAAAAATCGCAGTATATCGAAGATAGTAAGTTTCGTTATACGATGCGAGAGGTTAAGAAGAATGGCAGTGCCTACATACTCGCTCTTCCGTTCTTCGTTCTGTTCCTGATCTTTACAGGTATACCGGTTCTTATCTCACTCCCTATCGGCTTCACCAGCTTTAACATGGTGCAGTTCCCTACATGGGTGGGACTCAGCAACTTCTATACTCTGTTCCTTCAGGACGACGTTTTCCTTATTGCTATTCAGAATACACTCGTATTCGCAATCATTACAGGTCCTGTGAGCTATGTTCTCTGCTTCCTGCTCGCATGGCTCATTAATGAGATGCCCGGTGCTCTCAAGACTGTATTCACATACATCTTCTACGCACCCACACTGGCAGGTAACATCTTCGCCACATGGCAGCTCATCTTCTCTGGCGATACATACGGTTTCCTTAACTCCACACTGATGGACCTTGGTATCATCAAGGGTCCTCAGCAGTGGCTGACTGACGCTAGATTTATCCTCATGTGCGTTATCATCGTACAGATGTGGATGTCCCTTGGTGCAGGCTTCCTTTCTCTGCGTGCAGGCTTCCAGGGCATCGACAAGTCCGGTTACGAGGCTGGTGCTATTGAGGGTATCAAGAACCGTTGGCAGGAGCTTCTTTATATCACAATTCCCAGCATGGGTCCGCAGCTTCTGTTCGCAGCTGTAATGCAGATCACCGCTTCCTTCACCGCAGGTGATATCGGCCGTTCTCTTACAGCATTCCCTTCCACCGACTACGCAGCTCATACGATCATGACACACGCTTTCGACTACGGCTCCATCCGTTACGAAATGGGTTATGCATGTGCTGTCTGCTTCCTGCTCTTCCTTGTAATGCTGCTCGTTAACAACGTCATCCGCAAGGCAATGAGCGGAATTCTGGATACTTAAGGAGGACAGAAAATGCGAATAATTCAAAGAAGAAAGAGATGGGGCGGCTCACGCGGCGGAGATATCGCGATCTTCATCATCCTCTGCCTTATCGGCGTGTTCATGCTTTTCCCCATTTATCTGTCCGTTATCCAGTCCATCAAGCCTGTCGAGGAACTGTTCGTGTTCCCTCCCAAGCTGTATGTACAGCGTCCCACATCCCAGAACTTTGAGGATATGCTCAAGGTTGCCGGTAGCCTGGACGTTCCCTTCTCAAGATACGTATTCAACTCCGTATTCGTTGCTGTTGTTGTAACAGTTGCTCAGCTGTTCCTTTCTTCCTCTGCTGCTTATGTACTGGCTAAGGTAAAGGCTCCCGGCGTAAGAGCAATGAACAAGACTATCGATGTAGCTCTGCTGTTCACATCCTCTGTTACATATATCGTACAGTACATCGTAATGGCAACTCTCGGTATGATCGATACATACTGGGCAATCACCCTTCCTTACATTGCAACTCCTATGGGTCTGTTCCTCATGAAGCAGTTTATGGGTCAGATCCCCGAAAGTATGATAGAAGCTGCCAAGCTCGATGGTGCTAGCCACCTCAGAGTATGCTGGCAGATCGTAATGCCCAATGTAAAGCCCGCATGGCTGACCCTGATGATCTTCGCATTCCAGGGTGCATGGCAGATTACCGGTTGGCTCTTCGTTTATAGTGAGCAGCTCAAGCCTATTCCTATCGTAATGCAGCAGATCGCTGCTGCGGGTATTGCCCGTGCCGGCGTATCTTCAGCAACGGTAGTAGTTCTGATGCTGCCTCCTATGATACTGTTCCTTATCCTGCAGTCTAACGTTGTTGAAACGATGGCTCACTCAGGTCTTAAGGATTGATGCAATAATTACGAAAGGATGATTTTGAGTGCCATCAATTAAACGCATTGCGACACGCGTGTGTGCTGCGGCTCTGGCTGTGGTTACACTCAGCACCAGTATCGTCGCTTATGCTGATGAGCCTTATGACGGATATAATTACGACTGGTGGGGAGATCCCGTTCCCTCCCAGAATGGTTATGTTGTTCAGAAGGTAATCACAGGTGCAGATATCGGCGTAGGTTCACTTACAGAGCCTGCTGATATGTTCGTATCTGACAACAATGAAGTATATATCGTTGATACAGCGTACAAGGGTACACTGGACAGCAGTATGAAGGGCAGAATCGTTATCACAGATAACAAGTTCAAGCTCAAGACCGCTGTTGAGTACCTCGACTTCAGCCAGGTTCAGGATTGGCTGGACCTTCAGGCTTTACGTCTTGAGGTGCATGATATCGACCAGAACCAGTACAATAAGATCACAGACTTGTACTTTGACGGTCCCACCGGTGTTTTTGTAAAGGAAGACACCGTATATGTAGCCGATAACTCCAACGACCGTGTAGTTTCCTTTACTGTTGAAACTGACGGTAACGGCGTAGGTTACGGTATTGTAAAGCATGTTTATACACGTCCGGATTCTGATGTGTATGATTCCTCTACCACATTCAACCCCAGTAAGGTGCTTGTTGATGCGGCTGACAACGTTTATGTCTGCATCAAGTCCATTACAAAGGGTGCCGTGGTATTCTCCGAGAGCGGCGAGTTCAACGGCTACTTCGGTGCTAACCGAGTAGAGGCAACTGCTGACGTTCTCCTTAACGCTTTCTGGAAGCTCATCTTTAACCGTGAGCAGATCAAGAAGATGAAGAGAAATGTTCCTGTCGAGATCTCCAACTTTGATATCGATCCCGACAACTTCATCTACACTGTAACAGAGTCCAAGAGCGTTGAAACAGATATCCTGAAAAAGCTCAACTCCGCAGGTACCAACATCTTCACCAACCTCGGTTATTCCGAGAACACATTCGGTGACTATCTCACAAAGTACTACCGCGGACAGACATATTCTTCCCAGATCACAGACGTTGACATCGGCGAAAATGGTGTTATCCACCTGCTTGACCTGAAGACAGGCCGAGTATTCCAGTATGACGACGAGTGTAACCTGCTCTTCATCTTCGGCGGTAAGGGTTCTCAGAAGGGTACTTTCACCACTGTTAACGCAGTAGAGAGCATGGGTACAAATGTTTACGTTCTCGACGGACGTAAGGCAAGCATTACCGTGTTTGAGCAGACAGAGTTCGGTTCCATCGTTCACGAGGCGATCACACTGTTCAACAAGGGTAAGTATGATGAGGCCCGTGTTCCGTGGGAAGAAGCACTCAGACGTGACTCTAACTACTGGCTGGCTTATATCGGTCTTGGTAATGCTTATCTCAACCAGGGCGAATACAAAGAGGCTATGGAGTACTTCGAGTACAACTCCGTAGTAGGCTACAACGATGCATTCAAGGGTTGGCGTATGGATTTCATAAGAGATAACTTTACTCTTATCGCCTGCCTGCTCATCGGTCTGCTCGTTGCTGTTTACGTGATCGCTTCTATTCGCGGCAAGTTCAGAGAGAAGAAGCGTGCAGAGGCAGAGCGTCTGTTCAAGGCTCAGAATAAGGGAAGGGAGGACTAAGGCATGAGATTTAATCTTGAAATGCCGGCATGGAAATGGCCTTTCTACATCATGGCTCATCCCTTCGAGGGCTTTGAGGACCTCAGATGGAAGAAAGCCTATAACATGAAGGTTGCAATGGTGATAGTTGTACTGTTCTTCATCATTACTACCTGTGAGCAGCTCATGACTGGCTTCCTTTTCAATGACAATTATGTTAAGATCTTTAACATCGTTCCTATCGTTATCCAGACGATCGTCCTGTTTTTCACATGGGTAATCGGTAACTGGGCACTGTGTACACTGTTTGATGGTGAGGGTACCATGAAGAACATCTGCGTTAATTCCGCTTATGCTCTTGTACCCATGCTGATCGGCAAGGTAGTGAATATTATCCTTAGTAGATGTCTGTTGACTACAGAATCTGCGTTCATCGTTTTCGTATCCTATCTCACGATACTCTGGACAGCGATCCTGCTGATCTCCGGTATGAAGACGGTTCACCAGTATTCAATACCCAAAACCCTTCTGTTTATGTTCATTACGATCTTCGCAATGGTCGTGATCATCATACTGCTTGTACTTCTCGTTTCACTTTTCCAGCAGGTATACGTTTTCGTTTACTCTATTTATACAGAGCTGCTGTACAGATTCTCCAACCTGGAGCCTACGATACTCATCCTGATCTTCATCGGTGTTATCGTAGCGATCGCTGCGATCGTTATCGCATCTTATACAGCTTTCGAAAAGCATCAGCTGAAGAAGGAACTTGAAAAGCTGAAATCCTGATCTGAAAAATTAAACTAAGGCTTTGATTATTGAAAATGGTGGTGTAAAAATGCTTCAATTACGCAAGAAAATACTTGCCGGCGTGCTTTGCTCCGCATTGGTGCTTTCGGCAAGCCAGAGCGTTGCATGGTCGGAAACAGCAGAAGTTCCCACCGAAGCAGGTGCTGCAGAGGATGCAGTAACCGCCGAGGCAGCAGATGCCGCTGAGGAAACTGAAGCAGCTGAGGAAGACGAAGCTGCTCCCGTTACCGAGGAACAGGCACTCGCTGATTGTGTACTCTACGCTGAGACCGATACGCTGGAGCTTCATGTAAATGAATCCAACGGTATATTTGCTGTCAAGGACAAGGCTTCCGGTGAATGCTGGTGGAGTAATCCTTATGCAGCTGATTCTGATCCCATTGCAAAGGGCTCTAACTTAGCAGGACTTAAGTCCGCACTCGTTATCGATTCCGTTAAGGTAACCGATACCGAAGCTCCCGAAACTCCTCTGAAGTCTTTCGCAGACTCAGTGCAGAAGGGAACATTCACGATCGAAAAGATCGAAAACGGCTTCAAGGGAACATGTGTATTTACAGGCGAAGGTCTGACAGTTCCCTACAATGTAACACTCGTTGATGACTACTTCGAGATCAACGTTCCTATGGACGAGATCATTGAGGAAGAAATGAACGGCAACACATCCGAGAGCGTACGTTCCGTAGTAACACTCAGCCTGTTCAAGGATCTGGGTGCAGGAAACCGCGATGAGGATGGTTACATAATCACTCCCGACGGTTCCGGTGCTGTTATCAAGTTCAATAACGGCAAAACCAAGTCCAGTGAATACAACCAGAAGCTTTACGGCAAGGACATTGCGATCAGCCAGGATATGGCTCCCGCAAAGACCGAGCAGGCTTATCTGCCCATCATGGGTATCGTAAAGGAGGACAACGCACTTCTCGCTGTTGTTACAGAGGGTTCTGCATACGCTTCCGCAAGAGCAAGCATCAACGGACAGGGTGCTACCGCTTACAATTCCGCTTGGTTTGACTTTGCTCTCAGATCCTCCGACTCCTACTTCATGGGACAGAGCAACACAGCTCTGGATGCTTTCGAGGTAAACAAGGTGCCCGAGAGCGATATCACTGTTCGCTACTACCCCATGGCCAAGGAAGATGCAGACTATGTTGACGTTGCACTGCGTTATCAGCAGCACCTCGTTGACACCGGCCTGCTCACCAAGAAGACAACAGATGGTGATGTTCCTTTCTACCTCGATCTGTACGGCGGTACTGTAAAGAAGCAGTCCGTTGCCGGTTTCCCTGTATCTCTGCAGACACCCGCTACAACATATGAGGAAGCAAAGTTCATCATCGAGGAACTCGCAAACCGTGGTATCGACAACATGATCATCACATACGAGGACTTCAACAAGGCAGGCATTACAGGCCGTATTCCTGACTCTGTTGACTATGCAAGTAAACTCGGCGGCAAGGAAGACTTCAAGCTGCTCAGCGATTACTGTGCAAGCATCGGTGCTACGCTTGCTCCCAGCGTTGATATCCAGGAGTATGAGAGATCCGGTAACGGCTTCTCCAAGACCGGTGCTTCCGCTATCCGTGTAACAAAGGCTTACGCTACAATTCACGAGCATGAGCGTGCATTTGGTACTCCTCATGACACCAGAACAAGCTGGTACATCATGACACCTGCTTACTATCAGAAGGCAGTTCAGGCGATCGTCAGCAGCTACGTTCAGGAGGGTATTACAGCCATCTCTCTCGAGCAGGCTACAAATATGCTTTACAGTGACTTTACAGCAAATGCCAAGAAGATGACTTCCAGACAGCAGGCAGTAGTTAACCTGCAGGCTTGTTACCAGCTCATCAAGGACAACGGTCTTACATTTGTTGCCGACGCTTGTAATGATTACGCATTCAAGTATGTAGATTACATCAGAAACGTTCCGATGTACAGCAGTAACTACGATGTATATGATTACGATATTCCTCTTTACGCTATCGTTATTCATGGCTACATTCCTTACACAACAAAGGCTAAGAACGCAAGTTCCAGTGCAGATGAGCTGTTCCTCCTCTCAGTTGCAACAGGTACACCTGTTCATTACGAGGTAATGCACGAGAACCCCAATGAGTTCACAGACTGCTCTTACGACGAGCTGTTCTACACCTATTACGAAGGCTGGCTCGATATCGCTGCTGCTGAGTATAAGCTCACACAGGATCATCTGAAGCCTCTGGCTGACAAGACAATTGAGAATTTCGAGTACATCGAAGAGGAAGTTGTTGAAACAACATTCTCCGATGGCACTGTTATCAGAGCTGATCTTGAAAACCTCAAACTCAATATTAACGGCGTTGATATCGATCTCGCCGCAGTGAAAGGAGCGACAACTAACTGATGAGTGACGAAAGAAATTTCGACCTTGCAGGCGTAGCTGAAGTTGATGCAGCTGAAGAAGTTGTAGAGGCTCCTGTTCAGGCTGCTGAGGTTGTTGCTGACGCTGTTGAGGCAAATACTGAAGTTATTGCAGACACTGCTGAAGCTGTTACCGAGGCTGTTGAAGAAACAGCCGAGGTTGCAGAAGAAACGATTGCAGATGTGACTGAGGAAGTTGCAGAAGTTGCAGAGGAAGCTCCCGTAGTAAGAGCATCCGCCCATAATACTGCAGCGGCTGCTGCATTCAATGCTGCTAACGAAGAAGTGGATGTCCGCAGAAAGAACGGTGAAAAGGTACAGCGTAAGATCAAGACCACAAAGATCTCCTACGAGAGAAAGAAGAGCCTGTATGGTTACGGCTTTATCGCTCTCTGGGCTATCGGTACACTGTGGCTGTTTGTTATTCCCGTTATCACATCCCTTTGGTACTCCCTCTCCGATACATTCCTTTACGCCAAGGAAGACGCTCTGCTGCATGGTATGACCACAGCAGGTATCTATACCGAGTGGAACGATTTCGGTAACTACATCAAGGCGTTTGCAGGTGATACGAACTTCCTGCCCAAGCTGACTGCATCCCTTGCAGATATCGGTCCTAAGGCTATCGTTATCCTGATCTTCTCCCTGTTCATCGCGGTTATCCTTAACCAGAAGTTCAGAGGAAGAACACTTGCAAGAGCTATCTTCTTCCTGCCCGTGCTGATCGCAACAGGTCCCGTTATCAGCGTTATCAACGGTGACATGGCATCGCAGGGCGTATCCGAAGCATCCCAGTTCAGTACACTGTTCAAGACAGATCTTGTTTCTGAGTTGATGGAGTTTATCGGTATCTACAGAATCAACGAAACATTTACAAAGATCATTCAGGATATCACCAGTGACGTTCTGAACCTCGTCTGGAACTCCGGTATCCAGATCCTGATCTTCCTCTCGGCACTGCAGACAATTCCTCCATCTGCGAAGGAAGCTGCAAGTATGGAAGGTGCGACCGCATGGGAGTTCTTCTGGAAGATCACATTCCCCTATATCAGCCCGATGATCCTTTCCAACCTCGTTTATACTATCATCGACGCATTCGTTTCTACTGATAACGAGGTTATGGAGTACGTTCTGAACCTGTCCAGAGACTGGGAGTACGGTTATTCCGCAGCACTGGCATGGATCTACTTCGCAATTATCGGTGCGTGTCTTGCATTGATCACTGTGATAGTAAACAGATTCGTATTCTATGAGAATGATTAAGGAGGTTAGAGAAGTGACAGATAATAATTTTGAATTCCCTGCTGTGGAAGATGTAAATAATGTTGCTGATCAGCCTGCTGAAAATGTAACATCTGCTCCCGAGGCACCTGTTGAGCCTGAGATCACAGCCGCAACAGAAGCGATCGATGCAACTCCCGAGAGCATTGCGAACACCATCGCTGATATCAATTCCGAAGCTGCTGTTGCAGTGAAGCCCATTGAAACAAAGAAGCAGAAGAAGGAAAAGAAAGAAAAGAAGAAAAAGGATGATTACAGAGTTTCCAACTTTGAGATCATGATGAACTACCGTCACTACAATGACAAGGAGAAGAAGCACTACCGTTACATCTTCTGGAGAAGAATCTCCGGATTTGTATGGCCTTTCTTCAGATTTGTTATTGTGTTCGGTCTGTCCTTCGTTATCCTGTATCCTATCCTGTACATGATCTCCACATCTCTCCGTCCTCAGGCTGAGATGCACGATCCTTCCGTAATGTGGATCCCTAAGACGATTCGTTTTGAGAACTTCGTGGAGATCTGGAACGCTATCGATTATCCTAACACACTGTGGAACACTCTTGTGCTCAACATCGTGTCTTCGGTACTTCAGGTTGCTACCTGTGCAATGACCGGTTACGGCTTTGCTCGTTTCAAGTTCAAGGGTAAGAACCTGCTGTTCGGTATCGTTATCCTGCAGATCATCGTTCCTACACAGATCATCCTGATTCCTCAGTACATGCAGTTCAGATATTTCGATATCTTCGGTATCTTCAACGCACTGCTGGGCGACTCCATCAGACTGGTAGACACCAACTGGTCCATGTACATTCCCGCACTGTTCTGTAACGGTATCCGTGCCGGTCTGTTCATCTACCTGTTCAGACAGTTCTTCCGCGGACTGCCCAAGGAACTGGAGGACGCTGCTTACCTCGATGGATGTGGTCCGTTCAAGACCTTCATCAGCGTTATGGCTCCTAACGCAGCAAGTTCCTTCCTTACAGTATTTATCTTCTCGATCGTTTGGTACTGGAACGACTACTATGTATCCTCCATGTACTTCACTCAGGGTAATACGATCTCCCTGAAGATCGACAGCGTTGCAAACCTTATCTCCATGTATCTGTACAATGAGATACGTAATGCGTCTGACTTCATCGTATGGATGGAAGCAGGATGCTTGCTGGCTATCGCTCCTATCGTTATCATGTATATCTTCCTTCAGAAGTACTTTACAGAAGGTATCGAGCGTGCAGGTCTTGCAAACTGATATCCGTTTTGTTCGTATGCTTTTGCATACATCAGCAAACAAAAATACAGCCTTCGGAAACGGAGGCTGTTTTTTCGATACGGGAAGAGCAAGGAGAATGATATATGACACCAACTATCGTTGAGATATTCACAGACGGTGCGTGCAGCGGAAATCCGGGCCCCGGCGGCTACGGAGCGATTCTACGCTACAAGGGTAAGGAGAAGGAGATAAGCGGCGGTGAGGCTCACACAACGAATAACCGCATGGAGCTGACCGCTGTGATAAAAGCATTGGAAGCACTCAAATATCCATGCCATGTAGTGCTGACCACCGACAGTAAGTACGTATCCGAAGCGGTGACGCAGGGCTGGGCAGAGGGCTGGAAGAAGCGTGGCTGGAAAAAGAGTAATGGCACACCTGCCTTAAACCCTGATCTATGGGAGCAACTTCTGGCTCTGCTTGAGATACACACCGTGAAGTTCAACTGGATAAAGGGACACGCAGGTCATCCCGAAAATGAACGCTGCGACCGATTGGCAGTAGAACAGCGTGATATTTATGCAAAAATGTGAGCTTTGTACATAAAAGAAAAATAAGATCATCCCCTGAGAGCTTTTCTCAGGGGATGTGTCTATATCTTGATGAATTCGGGCTTCCTCTGTCTGAATACGGTGTAGTATTCAAAGCCTGCATCTTGCAATATAACTGAAGCCTTGTTAAAATCGTAGGCAATATGCTCGCCCTTGTGCCCGTCAGAGCCTACGGTAATGATCTCTCCGCCAAGCTCACGATAACGCTTGAGCAGCTCAGGGTGAGGATGTGCCCATCCAAGGCCGTACTTCAGGCCTGCTGTATTAAGCTCGATGCCTTTACCCATTGAAATCAGCTTTTTGAGTATCTCATCCAGCAGCTCAGTGTGGTCGGCAGGGGAATAGCTTTTTGCGTGTGAATATCTTACTACATAATCCAGATGACCGTAAACATCAAAATCATCAAACGTGGCGATGTTAGCCAGTATGCTGTCGAAGTAGCGGAGGATACCGTTGTGATCGCCGTGTGTACCGAAATACTCGGGATAGTAAGGATCTACGCCGCCGACAAGATGGGATGAGCCAATGACGAGATCGAACGGCTTATCTTTGGTGTACTCATACAGCCTTGGTGCGAGGTAGTCCATCAGGCCAAGCTCCACGCCGAACAGCAGTTCTATCCTGTCAGAGTACATCTCCTTAAGGCGGAGATATTCCGTGCGGTAAGCTTCGGTATCCAGCATAAATTCGCCCGTGGGATAATCCATATCCATGTGTTCCGTTATGCAGAGCGTCCGAAGTCCTGCGTTTATCGCCGCAAGCGCTGCATTTTCCAGCTTTTCTTCGCTGTCGCTGGAAAAGGAAGAGTGCACATGCTGATCTGCTTTTATCATGTTGTTATCCTTCTGTGTTGTTGTCGTTTCCATCTGCGGAGTTTTCGCTTTCTTTTTTAGCCTTGATAGCACGCACTCTTGCAAGGATATCGTCGGCTTCCTGCTTGGTTATAGTCTGCTTTTTCTCCTTCTTGGGTGCATTTTCCTTTTCAAGCTCTCTCTGCCTGCGTTTTTCCGCACGCTCCTTCTTTGCTGCTTCTTCTGCAAGGGCAACAGCCTTCATTTGCTCCATTACCTCTTCAAGCTTCTTGCGGTCGGCTGCACGCTGTTCAGCCTGTTCGCCTCGGATGGATGCTGCAAGGTCATCCGCCTGCTGCTCGATCTTAGCTTCGCGTTCGAGTTCCTTTTTGCTCTTGCGTGTCGGGGATACGTATTCGTCGGGATCAACACATTCACCCTTGTCTGTGCGTCGGTTGATAGTATTGAGAGCAACACCTGTTCCAAGAAGTATCCAGAACACAGGTGCGACAGATACCACGGAGTCATTGAACAGACCTGCTGCAAGGTAACCGACCACCGCAAGCATAACGGAGATACCGTATATCTGTTCCTGTCTGTATTCCTTCCTGAGGGCATACAGTCTGATACAGTCAACAAGGTAGAATACACATATCGCAAGGAATGCTATCAGGGCAATAAGACCATTGTTCACAAATATCTGCAGGTAAAGATTATGCGGCTTGTCTACTGTCACATAGAAGCCCTCGTTGTAAGCGTAGTATTTTGCGAGAAGGTCATTCTGCGGGAATGCATAAACGAAGTTATCGGGGCCGTAGCCTGTAACAAGGCAGTTTTTCAGCAGCGGAATAGTTCTGGACCAGATGTATCCACGGGAAGAACCAAGCTTTTCCTTACCCTCGAAGCCGATGGACTCGGCGTTCTGAATATCAAGTCTGTCTCCGACATTGAGATCAAGCATATGGATCTGCTTTTCGTTGAACAGCTTGAACAGAAGAGCTGTGTCATCTCTGCCATCAAACCAGAGATAGAATGCGTCGTCATAATTTGGGTTTCCGTCGGAGGAAACGAACTCGAAGTTGAGCTGTCCGAAGTCATCGTCGTTTATCTTGTTGAAGCCGTCCGCACTGTCGATAAGCTCGAGCGGCTCACCTGTTTTATCAGTGAAGGAATATGCATCATTCTCTGCATCAAAGGAGATAGTCATCGCATCCTGCTGAGCAGTGAAGGTGACGGAGCCGTCCTGATTATGGGATATCTCACGAAGCGGAAGTGTGGAAAACATATCGGCGTTTTCGTCGGCGGGGGAGATGAAATCCACAACATCGCTCACAAGAGAAGGGATACGGCGGAACAGTGCGTTATCCAGTGCAACATTTGCTCCGACGATCAGCACCGCACCTGCCGCGATGACAGAAAGTGTGATCTTCCAGCGGCGGATGAGCACACGGGCGAACATGAATATGCCCACCACGAAAGCTGCTGCAATGGCGATAAGACCGCTTCGTGCGGAGCTTGCGAGCAGCATGAAGATGCTGCCGAGGCTGAACAGAGCGAAAATGATCTTGTGGAATATCGTCTTGCCATAAATTGCGAGCACTGTAAACATCGGTATCGTCATGCCCATGAAGCTGCCCACGTAGTTGTAGTGGTAAAGTGCACCGTACATCGTGCCTGCTTCGGAGGCAGCGTCGATGTTAAGCTCCATCATCTCGCGGAATTCCGCGGTAACGTTGAAGGAAGCAAACCAGTCATACAGAAATAGATTGTGACCCGTATACTGGAAAAGTCCGATAACGATATTGACGCCTGTGCATATCATCAATGCGGCTACTATATAGCTGAAGTTCTGTGTTTTCCTGAAAGCGTACATCGTGAAAAGGAACAGCACAAAATAGCAGGCGGTGGTGAAGAAGCCCTCCGCACGGTCGAACACTCCGAAGAATGCTGCGTTGCTGTACTGTGAGCCGAGTGCGGACGCCAGTGACATGAGTACATATACCACGGAAGCACCGACGTACACGAAAGAGCGTTTTTCAACATAACGGAACATATACTTGCAGCAGACGGCAGCTACCACCAGCATTATGACAGCAAATACAACGACCGCAAGTGCCTTGCACTGGGAGTAGATATCTGCCATATAATATATCTTGCTTTCTTCATCAAGTATGCCTTTGAAGTATCGGATATCATCAATAAGCTTAGAGGAGACCAGCACCGCACGCATAAGTATCGGGATTATCGCCATTGCCAGAACTGCGGGCAGGAATGCTACGAGCGATGCGATGTCAAGCTGTTGTTTTTGTTTGTTCATTTGTTGTTTCTCCGGTTTCGTTTTCTTTGGTCTTGAGTTTTTCCTTGTTCACAAAGCCTGCAAACACGGTCCTTATCAATATAGAGATATCAAGGAAGATATTCCAGTTCTCTATGTATTCTATATCATATTCGATGCGTTTTTTGATAGATGTATCACCGCGGTAGCCGTTCACCTGTGCGAGCCCTGTCATTCCGGGCTTTACCTGATGCTTGAGCATATACATCGGTATGCTGTGCTTGAAGCTGTCGACGTAGAACGGTATCTCGGGACGAGGTCCGACAAGGCTCATATCGCCCTTCAGAACGTTGAAAAGCTGCGGAAGCTCGTCGATGGAGAATTTCCTTATGAACGCTCCGAAGCGTGTTTTGCGGGGATCGTTATCTGTGCTCCAGGCGGTATCGGATTCCTTGTTGTCCTTCATGGATTTCAGCTTATACATGGTAAATATTCTTTTGTTAAGACCTACACGCTGCTGTCGGAATATCACCTGTCCGCCCATGGTGAGCTTTATCACCAGTGCGGATATCAGCATTACGGGCGAGGAGAGTATTATCATCACCAGCGACCCGACAACATCCATTGCTCGCTTCATGAACGCATTACCCATATTATCCAGCGGTATACGCCGTATATTCATCATGGGGATGCCGCCAACCATATCAATGGCAGGCGTTGCGGACATATACTGATATATCGCGGGGATGACGGATATCTTCGTGCCTGTTATCTCACACGCTTCCACCGCCGCACCAAGGTACTCCATTTCATCGGAGTCAAGGGCACATACAGCTTCGCTGTAGCTGTAACGATCGAGGATGTTGAACATTTCAGAGAAGGAGCCGAGATACTCGGCGTCAATGTCGCTTTCATCTGCGATGTAGCCTGCACATTCAAAACCCATCTGCTTTTCTCGGCGTATTGTTTCAAGATAATGCCTTGCAGTATCGCCGCCGCCTATCAGAACCACGTGTTTTTTGTTGTAGCCCTTTTCTCTGAAGCGTTTGAGTGTTTTCCTGAGAATCAGTCGCTTGACAGACACCATCAGTATATCCAGCATCAGGAATATTGCCAGTGCCCATCGTGAGAAGTTGATTATCTTAACGATATAAAGCATGGCGATCATTATAAGACCGTCGATGAAGAACGCTTCTATTATTCTTACAAGCTCTTTTCCGAAGGTGCTTGTCCTGTATGAATCATACAGACCGATACATCCGAACGTGAATAGCTGAACAGGAACGAACAGCAGTGCCAGCTTGATATAGTCCACCAGCGGGTAATTTCTCTCAAACACCAGCAGATAGAACACCAGCAGATACGAAAACACCACTGCCACGATGGATATTACAGCGTCGCTCAATACGTTGAGCTGATTGAACAGCTTTTGATTTTCCTTTATCATTATTATCCTTTCACAGTGCGTTTAAAGGGATATTCTGTCTTTTATACTTTATATATTGTCGCATACATAATACATTATATCATATTTTGGCTTATCATGCAACAAGGCGACCCATTAAAATAGTGGAAGCATGACCTTTTTTCATCATAGTTACCACAATTTGTGTACTAAAAATACGGTTTTGTCTGTTATGCCCAAAAAAACAAAAAAAACTTTATGCAAAATACCGCCCTTGTAATGAGTTCACTTTACTGTTATAATATAAGTACCATCATAGTGTCGGACTCTGTCCGACAGGCATAAAAATAAAACACGGAGGAAATACCAATGAACTACGGTCATTTCGACGAACTCAATAAAGAGTATGTCATCACCCGCCCCGATACTCCCTCGGCGTGGGCAAACTATCTCGGCTCTCCCGAGTACGGTGCTATCATCTCCAACAACGCCGGCGGTTACAGCTTTGTAAAGTCCGGTGCAAACGGACGTGTTATCCGTTATCGCTTCAACGGTGTAGCTAACGATCAGCCCGGTCGCTATGTATACATCAAGGATGCTGATACAAACGAATACTGGTCCGCATCCTGGGCTCCCGTGTGCAAGCCCCTTGACGAATTCAAGAGCGAGTGCCGTCACGGTACAGCTTACACCGTGATCACATCCGAGTATAAGGCTATCAAGTCCGAGGTAACTTACTACGTTCCCAAGGATGCTACATACGAGGTATGGGCTGCCAAGATCACAAACAACGATACAAAGCCCAGAAAGCTCAACGTTACAGGTTACTGTGAGTTCGTTAACGATCCCAACTATGAGCAGGATCAGGTAAACCTCCAGTACACACTGTTCATCACCCGCACATATTTCAAGGGCAACTTTATCCACCAGATGCAGAATGAGGTATACAATCCCCACAGCGGTCGTTTCCTCGGTCTTGCACAGGCTAAGGTCGATGCATTCTGCGGCGACAGAGATTCCTTTGTTGGCTCTTACAGAAGCTACGCTAACCCCAAGGGCATCGAGAACGGCCTGAAGGGCGAGCTGAACTACAACACCAACTCCTGCGGTGCTCTGCAGAGCGACATCGTTCTTCAGCCCGGCGAGACAAAGGAGCTGACATACGTTATCGGCGGTGCAAGAACAGAGGCTGAGATCAGTGCTCTGCTTGCTAAGTATGATGTTGCAGGTACAGTAGAGAAGGAGCTGGCTGAGCTGAAGGAATACTGGCACGGAAAGCTCGCTAATCTGCAGGTAAATACTCCTGATAAGAACTTCAACAACATGGTAAATACCTGGAACGCTTACAACTGCTTCATCACCTTCATCTGGTCCAGAGCAGCTTCCTTCCAGTACTGCGGTCTGAGAAACGGCTTCGGCTACCGTGATACTGTACAGGATATCCAGGGTATCATCCACCTCGCTCCCGAGATGGCTAAGCAGCAGATCATCTTTATGCTTTCCGCTCAGGTTACAAACGGTGCAGGTCTGCCTCTCGTTAAGTACACACATAAGGCAGGTCAGGAGAACCATCCCGACGAGGAAGATGAGAATACAGCATATGCAAAGGAAACAGGTCACCCCAGCTATCGTGCAGACGATGCTCTGTGGCTGTTCCCCAGAATTTACAAGTACATCTCCGAGAGCGGCGCCAGTGCATTCCTCGACGAGGAGATCTTCTATGCTAACGACGGCGAGAAGGGCACAGTTTACGACCACCTGAAGAGAGCTATCGACTTCTCCATGAACCACCTCGGCAACCACGGCATGCCCGCAGGTCTGCACGCTGACTGGAACGACTGTCTGCGTCTTGGCAAGAAGGGTGAGTCCACATTCGTTGCATTCCAGCTGGTATACGCTATCAAGATCCTGCGTAAGTATGCAGTTGAGAAGAACGACGCTGATTACATCAAGTACCTTGATGAGATCGGTGCTAAGCTGGATGATATCCTCGCAGCTTGCTGGAACGAGGACAGATGGATCCGCGGCTATAAGGAAGACGGTACCATCATTGGTCAGAGAACTGATCCCGAGGCATCCATGTGGCTCAACCCCCAGTCCTGGTCCGTTATCTCCGGTTTCGGCACCAAGGAGCAGCAGGAGGCGGCTATGGAGAGCGTTTACAGAGAGCTGAACACTCCCTATGGTGCAATGGTAATGTATCCTCCTTATGTAAATCACGGCTTCCCCGGTGCTCTGATGCAGTGCTTTAACAAGTGCACCAAGGAGAACGCAGGTATCTTCTCTCAGCCTCAGGGCTGGCTGATCCTTGCTGAGTCCAAGCTGGGCCACGGCAACCGTGCTTACCAGTACTGGACAGAGGCAGCTCCCGCTACATACAATGACAACGCTGAGCACAGAGTGCTTGAGCCTTATGTATACGGTCAGTTCGTTGAGGGTAAGGATTCTCCCTTCGCAGGCCGTGCACACGTTCACTGGCTGACAGGTACAGCTTCCACTGTAATGGTAGGTACAACAGAGGGTATCCTCGGTCTGAACCCTGAAACAAAGGGTCTTGTGATCGATCCCTCCATCCCCTCCGAGTGGAAGGAATACACCATGGAAAAGACATTCCGTGGCAAGAAGCTGCACGTTACAGTTAAGAACCCCAATGGTTCTGAGCACGGTGTGAAGTCCGTTACTGTAAATGGCGAGAAGATCGAGGGCAAGCTGATCCTTGACTCTATCCTCAAGGCAGAGAACGACGTTATCATTGAAATGTAATTCATTTCAGCATACTGTCCCCCGTTCGACAGAACGGGGGATTTTGTTGCATTTTAACAATTTTATATTACTCATTTTTAAGAAAAACGAGAATTTTTTGTCGATTATTGACATAACAACAGATATGTGATAAAATTGTCTTGACGGCAATAATGCCGCAGTTACAAAAAGAAAATTGAAAGCTGTAAGGTAATAATTATGGAAAAGGTTCCTGCAATTCTTATCACATTCTTCCTCGGCGGTTTAGGTATTCACAGATTCCTCGCAGGCAAGGTAGGCACAGGTGTACTGTGGCTGCTGACAGGCGGCTGCTTCGGCATCGGCTGGCTGGTTGATCTTATCATGGTCTGCACAGGTAAGTTCACAAAGGGCGATGGCACTCCCTGGGTTATCGGCTAAGATACGGTTATTATGCACCCCCGTTCATCCGAGCGGGGGTGTTTTATTATGTATTTTTCCTATTGACAGCGGTGTTTATATATGATATACTTAATATCGACAAAAAACCTTATCAAGAGTGGCTTCTGGCGAAAGCGGGGGACTGGTCCCTATGAAGCCCGGCAACCTCTTCCTGTGAGAAAAAGGTGCTACATCCTGCGGCGTCAGCCGAAAGATAAGGAGTGTTGAACGAAGGTTACGCACTCCTGAAAGAGTGCGTTTTTTGTTTGAGAATATGAGTAAAGAAAGGACGAGAAAGATGAACAAGTTTTTATTCACATCCGAAAGTGTAACAGAAGGCCATCCCGATAAGATATGCGACAACATCTCCGATGCGGTCCTGGATGCTATCTTAGCACAGGATCCCATGGGCAGAGTAGCCTGTGAGACCTGCACTACAACAGGTATGGTGATGGTAATGGGT
Organism: Oscillospiraceae bacterium; assembly: GCA_045606085.1. GTDB lineage: Bacteria > Bacillota > Clostridia > Oscillospirales > Ruminococcaceae > CAG-115. The sequence goes on along the minus strand of JAZURJ010000075.1, from coordinate 42,206 downwards.
GAGATCACCACCACAGCACAGATCGACATTCCCGCTATCGTTCGTGATACAGTAAGAGAGATCGGTTACGATAATTCTGACTACGGCTTTGACTGCAATACCTGTGCGGTTTTAGCCACCATCGACAAGCAGTCCCCCGATATCGCAATGGGCGTAAACAATGCACTTGAGGGCAGAGAGGAGAACCTCTGCGATACAGGCGCAGGCGATCAGGGTATGATGTTCGGCTATGCCTGCACAGAAACTCCTGAGCTTATGCCTATGCCTGTGAGCCTTGCACATAAGCTGGCACTGAAGCTTACTGAGGTACGCAAGAACGGTACGCTTCCCTACCTGCTTCCCGATGGTAAGACACAGGTAACGATAGAGTATGTTGACGGCAAGCCTTCTCGTGTGGATACAGTTGTTGTATCCTCTCAGCACAAGGCTGATGCTACTCTGGAGCAGATCCGTGCCGACGTTATCGAGAAGATAATCAAGACCACCGTTCCTGCGGAGCTTCTGGACGAGAACACCAAGTATTTCGTAAACCCCACAGGCCGTTTCGTTGTGGGCGGACCTCAGGGCGACAGCGGACTTACAGGACGCAAGATCATAGTTGATACATACGGCGGCTACGCACGTCACGGCGGCGGTGCTTTCAGCGGCAAGGATCCCACGAAGGTAGACCGTTCTGCTGCTTATATGGCTCGTTATGCAGCTAAGAATATCGTAGCAGCAGGACTTGCTGAGCGTGCGGAGGTAGAGGTGGCATACGCGATCGGCGTTGCAAAGCCTGTTTCCATAATGGTGGATACTTTTGGCACAGGCAAGTATTCCGATGAGCAGATCGCTGAAGCAGTTGGTAAGGTATTTGACTTCCGTCCTGCTGCCATTATCAGCACTCTGGAGCTCAGAAGACCCCAGTACAAGCAGCTTGCTGCTTACGGTCACATGGGCAGAGAGGAGCTCGGCGTAGCATGGGAGCGTACAGACAAAGTGGATGCACTGAAGGCCGCTATGGCTTGATAAAACGTTTTTGCGGGGAAGGCAGAGGCTTTCCCCGCTTTGTTATGCGACAACGCGGTGAATTCGGTCGTGCATTTTGTTATGTTACCCAAAAAATAAAAAAAAATATGTTAATTATTGAGAAAATGGCTGTTTTCGCTTGATTTATTTTGTTTATTATTGTATAATAGTAAAAGAACTATTCTGCCATAAAATGCGTTGTTGGCGTTTGTGTGGCGTTTTGAATATCAGTAGAGGATGGATGCTTTTGTTTCTGGGTAACAAGATCATAAAAGTTGAGATCCTGGATAAAAACGGTCTGGTTGCACTTACTTCTGAAAAGAATTTCGTGTTTCCACGAAACATCGAAAGTGACGAAGACAGCATTCTGATCGTCAAGGGCAACGGTCTGCGGGAGTTTTCCAAGGATGAACGTGTCCATGTCATATCCACCACAAAATCTGGTGACAGAATAAAATATCCGGGACAAGTGACTATCTCGCTTGATACTCAGCTTAACGTGAGGATCCTGAAAAACAGGGAAACTCAGGTGCTGGAAGAAAGGCGAAGATACTTCAAAATAAAGGTAAACGAAAAGGGAAGGCTGCTTTTTGTCGTACGCGATGATGAGACCATGCGTTATGAAGAGCCTGTCCCAATTCAGATACATGATATCAATATCGGCGGCGTATTCATGAGCACTGGTTCTGAAGTGCTCCAGCAGGATGATATGGTATGTATCGACATCGATCTCTTTATCGATTACAGGCTGAATGCGATAGCAAAGGTGCTGCGTGTACAGCGTTATCCCGATGGCGAGATCAAGGGTTATGGATGTGAGTTCCAGGGGCTGACCGCCTCTCAGGAGGATTACATCGGTAAATTTATCTACAAAGTCCAGTTCGCTCAGCGTCAGAAGGAAATGGCAAATGAGTTGGACTATTGATCGGAGATCAATTCAATTCTATAAATACATATTAGGGGGATTTATTCACGATGAGCAACGCAAAACTTAAGGTCGTTCTCACAGGCATTCTGCTGGTTTTCGCAATTCTGCCTTCACTTATTGCAGGTATTGTAGGAACTGTATCCGTGCTTGGTTATGAGAAAGAGGCTAAGACCAACACACTTCAGGTAGTTTCCAGATCGAAGTCCGTAGCACTGGACCATCTGTTTACAAACTACACAGGAACGGTCAACAGCCTTGCCAAGACAGAGATCATTATTGATGCTGCGATGGGAAATGCCGATGCAGATTCCGTGCTTTCCGCATACGCTGCAACCAATTCAGACTTCATTGATCTGATGATCGTTGGCATCAACGGTAATATCACTGCATCTTCCACCGGTAATATCGATCGTACATTCGATCATTACAGCGAGACACTTTCTCCTGTATCCGGCATTCTTAAGTGGAGCAGCTACGGTAATATCGATGCATTCTATGTTTCTAAGGATATCTATGAGGATGCAGACAACAGCGTTGGCAAGGTAGGTCATGTTGTAGCGGTTATCTCTGTTGCTTCTGACAGCGGCGTTGCAAAGGCTCTCGGCGGTGATTTCCTCGAGGGTGGTCATATGGCTCTGTTTGATACGAGCGGAAATACCATCAACTATCTCAACGATATGAGCGTTGTAAATGACGCTGCTATCAAGGATGACCTGAGCATGATGGTGTCTGCTACAAACAACGTATCCGTTACTTCTTCTTCTCAGATTCTTGACATCGGTAAGATCGGTAAGAATACATATGTATGCGGTGCTATCCCCAATATCAGCACATGGAGATGGATCGGTATAGTTGAATCCGGTTCGCTTGTATCCTTCTCTGTCGGTGCTGTCCTTATCGGATGGGGCGTTATCATTGTTGCCTGTGCACTGGCATCCCTGCTGGCTATGGTCATCATCTCCAGATTTATCAACAGTATGCACGATATGCTGCGTACAATGGATGCTATCTCCGAGGAAGAAAACGGCGCAGATATCCGTTTCACGATCAAGAACAGAAAGAGCGAGCTTGGCCGTATCATGGAATCCTTCAACGATATGCTGGATGAAGTGACAATGAGTGAGGAGCGTCACCGTACCATCGCTGAGCTGTCTGACAACATGCTGTTTGAGTGGGACTTCCACAAGGAGCGTATGTACGTTTCCGCAAATGCACTTGCAAAGTTCCAGATCGATACTGAAAACTCCACACTTTCCAACGGTAGATTTATCGACTCGCTCATGAGCAGTGAGGACGCTGATAAGTATAAGAGAGATATCAACCAGCTCCTGCGTGACAAGAATGGTTACAGTGCGGAGTATCAGCTTACCGCAAAGTCCGGTGCTGTTATCTGGGTATCCCTGCGTGCAGTCTGCATCACAGACCGTCTTGGCGAGCCGCTGAGAGTTATCGGTGTCATGACCGATATTGACAACGAGAAGAAGATGGAGCTCCAGCTCTCCGAGCGTGCAAGCTTCGACTTCCTTTCCCAGCTCTATAACAGAAACACATTCACCAGAACTCTCACAGCGGAGCTTGAACGCCGCAACGGCAAGAAGATCGCACTGCTGTTCATCGACGTTGACGACTTCAAGTTCATCAACGACAGATATGGTCATACCATCGGTGACGAGGTCATCAAGTATGTTGCTGATACTATCCGTGTCAAGGTTGACGACAAGGGCGGCTTCGCAGGACGTTTCGGCGGTGACGAGTTCGTTCTCTGTTTCACCGATCAGGAGGATATCGAGAACATCGAGAACATCTCCATGGATATCATCAACGAGCTGTATGGCGGTTACACCACTGCTGACGGCACAATGACCATCAACGTAAAGGCAAGTATCGGTATCGCACTTTGCCCCGAGCATTCCGAAGAGTGCAACGAGCTGCTCTCCTTCTCCGATACTGCAATGTACTTCGTTAAGAAGAACGGTAAGACAAATTACCACGTATATGATCCTGAGGACAGTGCTTCCGGCGAGTATATCGACCCTGAGTTCTGATCCCGGAAGTTCTGCCACGAGGTGACGTCCGTAATTGCGTGGCACTCAATTTAACATCAATAGGGCGGACAGTATTGTACCGCCCTAGTGACTTTGGAGGTACATATTTTGGCAAAAGTTATTGCGATCACTAACCAGAAAGGCGGCGTCGGAAAGACGACGACCTGCTGCGGTCTTTGCGGAGGTCTTGTGCAGAGAGGATATAAGGTCCTCGCAGTCGATCTCGACCCGCAGGGAAACCTGAGCTTCAGCCTTGGCGTAGAGGCTGACGATAACTTTACTGTATACGATCTGTTCAAGGGTAACTGCGACATTACTGACGCTATCCAGACAGGTAATGTGTGCGATGTCGTTCCCTCTAACATCCTGCTTTCGGGTGTTGAGCTGGAGCTGACAGGCGTTGGCAGAGAGTATGTGCTTCGTGAGCAGCTGGAGCAGGTAAGAGATGATTATGATTTCATCATCCTCGATACACCTCCTGCACTTTCGGTGCTCACTATCAATGCGTATACTGCGTCGGATGAGCTTGTTATTCCCATGCTGTGTGAGATACTCAGCCTGCAGGGTATTGCTCAGCTGAAACAGACTATTTTCGCTGTACAGCGTTATTATAACAAGGCACTGCAGGTTCGCGGCATACTTCTCAACAAGTACAACGCAAGACTTACTCTTACCCGTGAAGTGGAGGAGCTTGCACAGATGATCGCACAGCAGCTTGAAACTGAGATATTCAATTCCAAGATCAGTGCCAGTGTATGTATCGCTGAAGCTCCCGCACATGGCGAGACCGTCATGACATATTCGCCCAAATCCAAGGCGGCAAAGGAGTTTTCCGCATTCATTGATGAGCTTACAGGAACTACTGCCAAGAACAAGAGCGGAGTAAAGAGTAAATGAGCGGCAAAAAGACCGATATGACCACAAAAGAAAAGCCTGTTAAAGCAACAGACGGTACCAGGGCATCTGTGAGATCCACTTCAAAGAAAACTGTTGATGCCAAGGAAACAGTCAGGAAATCGTCAACTGCAAAGAGTGCCAGCAATGCGGCTGAGGACAAGTCTGCTGCTACAAAGACCGCAAGCAGATCGCGGGCTAAAAAGCCGACAGAGGATGTAAAGACACCGAAAAAGTCTGTGGCGGAAGCTACAAAGACAGATGAAGTGAAGTCCCCAAAGAAGGCGAAGAATGCTGCGGCGAGCGAAAAGGACACGGCGGCCAAGAAGCCTGTGAAGTCCCGTAAAACAACAGCGGTCAAGGAGCAGAAATCGGCTGAGCCGAGCAGCAAGACGCCGCAGGTGATGAAGCTGGTGCAGCAGAGAAATGATATGGTGAACCCCACCATCATGGCGGGCAAGAGCAGTATCCCCTCCAAGCTGAGAGGTCTGGAGCCGCTGTCGCGTATCATGAAGCGTGAAGCGGATGCCGTATTTGGCGGCGATGAGCCTGAAACATACAACCTCACGGCACTGGTGATCGAGGATAATGCAGCCGACATCCTCCGCAGATTTAACGCCTGTGATTGCGAATTGTGTATCGAAACGCTTTCAAGGCTGACTTCCGAGGTCGTACCTGCAAGGTTTGTGAAGCTGAAAAAACAGGATGTGGAGCGTAACGCTCCCGAAGTGAAAAAGCTGAAAACACCGCTGAAAAAGACTGTCACTTCCAGAATGGTGCGTCTTGTGATGCAGAATAAAAAACGCAGCTATCACGATTAATAATTAAAGGACTGTACATGATGTACAGTCCTTTTTGTATGTATTTTAAACTGCTGTGATATTATCAAAAATGCTCAGTGCGGCTTCTTTTTCTTCCTCGGAGAGGTATGTGACCTGTATCGAATACAGCTCCATGCTGTCCTGGAACATAAATTCGGAGTAGCCTATAATGGAATAGATATCGCTGTCCATAATGATCTCAAAGTGCGAGAGATATCCCGTCTTACCGCCGTAGTTCTCCTGTGAGAAGCTGCTGTCATCCGTTGTCTTATAGCCACTGGCAAGATATTCAAATATCGTGCTGTCGTGGACGGAACGAGCGTATTCCTCTAATGAGATGCTTTCCTCGTCCTCGGCAGGAGTCATATCCTGAGAGGTTATAGTAACGATTGATACATGATCTTCAATACCATTGTTTGAAGCGGCATAAACATAATGTGAAAGCCCATCTTCGGTCATGTCGGCTATCATATCATCCACACTGTCATATTCATCAGAACAGTGAGAGTACATATCTTCGTATATCTTGTCATAGCTCTGAACTGTCCAGTCATCGGGGAATGTCACCGAGATGCCTGCGTGCTCAAGAATTGCCGTATTTCCGTCAATGGTCACAGTTTCCTTTGCTTTGGAGCAGCCCGTAAGCAGCAGAGCTGCACAGAACGTTGCTATAGCCAGTATTTTCTTCATGAGTTCTCCTTTTCGGTCAGAAGCTGCTCCATATCCTGTGGAATAGGGGAGGTCAGCGTTATCTTTTCGCCGCTTACGGGATGAGTGAAGCTCACCTCGCCGCAGTGAAGGGCCTGCCTGTTTATGGCTGTGAGATCTCCGCCATACATTTCGTCACCGCAAAGAGGATAGCCTATATACGCAAAATGCACCCGTATCTGATGTGTACGTCCTGTTTTGAGTATGATGCGGGATAAGGTTCGGCCGTTGCCGTGACGTTCGTCACTGTAAAGCGTAAGTGCAGGCTGACCGTCGGGCGTTACGTTGCGGTAGATTATGCTGTCCTGTACTCTGCCGATGGGCACATCTATCTCACCGCTGCCCATCTCGCCGTCAACCACCGCGTAGTACACCTTGCTGACCTGCTTTGCAAGTGCGGCAGCAGCAAACCTGTTCTTCGCACATACGCACAGACCCGAGGTGTTACGGTCAAGACGGTTGATGACCCTGAAGGGAGTATCGGGAAACATAGCTGCAAAAAGGTTTCCCAGCGTATCGTTGCGGTGCTTTATCGAAGGATGCACCGCCATGAACGGCGGTTTTTCGAACACGACGATATCTTCATCCTCATATGCGATGTCTGCACGGAGCCCGGGATTAGGAACTAATCCGCCCTCGTCCTCCAGCAGGACGGATATTACATCTCCCTCGGCGAGCGTATCGATGCTGCGGATGATTTCTCCGCCGCGGGTAAGCCCGCCCGAGTGCTTGAGCTTAGTTATAGTGCGGTGAGAAAAGCCGCGTGCCTTAAGCATTTTCTGAAGCTGCCAGCCATGCTCTTCGGCAGTAACTGTTATATCCAGCCTTCTCATTTTGTTATCTGTATCTTACGTGCGGTCTCATCCGTTGCAAAGGACACGGAGTTGTACATAAACAGTGCCTGCGTATATTCGCTGAGATCGAGGAAATAGTTGAGATCGGCGTTAATGTAACGCATATCCACCATGGTGATCTTCTCATAATGGTTAGCAAGGAAAGGTACAAGGCTGTGTGCATAGCTGTCCTTGATAAGCAGCAGACGCTTTCCGTTTGCAAGGTCTGTTTCGATATCGATGATGGGCTGATTGCTGCCTGTGAAGGAGGAATACTTGTCCTTTACCTCAAGATAATCACGAACATAAAGGCTGTCGTATTCCGTTTCGCCTGTGCCGTCAAACACCGTCATTGTGATTCTGGGAGCGTTCTTGGTCAGGTGGTAGTAGTCTATCGTATCGGGCGTTACGGAATTGTCCAGTGTCTTGGAGAACAGCGTGCCGCGGAAGTCGCTGCTTGCGGTCTCGATATTGAAGTCGCTGAGGGCGTATGGAGTATATCCCAGAGCCTTACCCGCAGAGCAGTATGCGTAATAAGCACCAAGACTTGTCCAGTGATGGTCAGTGCGGTAGAAGATATAATCATCCTTGTGACCGGAAAGGTAGCTCAGGGAATCTATCGTTGTGATACCCTGAACGCCGCTGTAGCAGTTGTCAATAAAGCTCTTCTGGCTGAGATATCCGTTATATTTCGGCATATCCGCGGAGAATATCTCCTGAGCCGTAGGAGCCAGCATGAACGCACAGGGGATCTCCTCGTGTGTTGCTGCGAAAGAACTCATTGCCTTCAGCGAATCGGATACTATTTTTTCGTCGTATTCCTTGAACACCTGTATCATCTGGTCGTCCAGAGTGTACACGCCGCCTATCTCTTCTTTGCCGATGAGAGTTTCCATTTTATTCTTGGTCTGCACCCAGGTCTCTCTGCCGACGAGATGATCGGAGTAGTAGACCTCCAGATCGTCCATATAGCTGTTCTTGTCGCGTACCGTGATATAATCCCACTTGACGGCATCGATATAATCACCGAAGCTCTCTGCATTGTCCAGCTTTTTCTGATCTACCAGTGTAGGCAGCTTTGCCAGTGTACGGTTTTCGTTTTCGCTGCGTTCCTGATTGGGGAGAGCGATAGTTGCTATCGGAATACCCAGCAGCACCACTGCGAACAATGCTATTGCCAGCTTTTCGGGTGTCATTTTGAATTTCATGCTTCTCCCTCCTTAGAAATTAAAGTACAGGAACGGGTTGTAGGTGGATGTGGAGAGGTATGCGATCGCAGCTATCATGATGCATAGCTGAACGATAGGAGCACCATACTGCACCCACTTCGGAGCCTTTTCCTTGATGAATTTCGTGAACATCTTGATGAGATCGGAGCTGCCGAGAATACATACAGCGAACATGATACCGTAGTTCACGATGGAGCTGATCGCAAAATCGTCCATGAATACGCCGTTTGCACCGAACATCGCACCGATATAAGAGAACACCTGCGAGAACATTTCGCCGATATTCACAGTGGTGGGATCAACCGCCTCGAACATTACCCAGCCGAACACCACGAGAACGAACGTGTACAGCCAGCTGAAGATAGACGGTATTTTTTCAAGCAGCTTGCCAAGGAACAGTCTTTCCATAACTATCAGCACGCCGAAGTAAGCACCCCACAGCATGAAGTTCCAGCTTGCACCGTGCCATACGCCGGTGACGGTCCATACGACCAGCAGATTGAATATCGTTCTTGCCTTGCCCTTGCGGTTGCCGCCGAGGGGGATATAGATATAGCTCTTGAACCACGCACCCAGCGTCATATGCCAGCGACGCCAGAATTCGGAGATGCTGTGTGACATATAGGGATAATCGAAGTTTTCGGGGAATTTGAAGCCCATCATCCTGCCAAGACCTATCGCCATATCGGAATAACCCGAGAAGTCGAAGAATATCTGGAAGGTGAAGGCAAGGATACCGAGCCATGCAGTGACAACAGAAAGCTGGGTGTAATCAAAGCCTGCCATCGTCTTGATGCTGGTCCAGAGTGCACCGATGTTGTTTGCTATCAGAACCTTCTTGCCAAGACCTATGATGAAACGGCAGATACCGTCGCCGATCATCTTTTCACTAAGGGTACGGTTGTCGATCTCGTTCTGGATATCTTCATATCTTACGATAGGACCTGCGACGAGCTGCGGGAACAGCGATACGAATCCTATGAAGCTGACAGGATTCTTCTGGACCTTGATATTTCTTCTGTACAGATCAATGGTGTAGGACATCGACTGGAACGTAAAGAAGCTTATGCCGATAGGCAGAGGCAGATTCGGATTGGGAATGCTCCAGCCAAACCATGCGTTTGCAGAGTTTATCAGGAAGCCGAGATACTTGAACGTGCCCAGCAGGCCTAAATTCATCAGCAGCGAAACAAGAAGACATATCGTTCTGATCTTAGGCTTATCATCGTATTTGTCGATGATAAGTCCCGCAAAGTAGTCGATAGCTGTTGACAACAGCATTGCGAACACGTACAGCGGCTCACCCCATGCATAGAACACTATACCGCTCAGCAGAATGATGATATTCCTTGTTTTGTTCGTAGGCATCAGGTAATACAGTATCAGCGTTATCGGAAGGAACGCAAATAAGAATGTAAGACTTGAAAATACCATTGATATCCCCCTTTTATATCATGTCAAAGAATTCCTCTTTCGTGTACATGACATTAAGTATTTCTATAAGCATATTTGCGGAGAGCAGCTCGGGAAGATCAAGCTCTTTCTGCAGCTCTGCACGCAGCTTCGCGGAGTTTTCTCCGCCTATAAGGCCCAAGTCCATCAGATCGGATTTGGTTATAGAATCGTTTTTAGGAGCGGCTTCATCGGCTATAACGCCGGCTTTTCTGAATGCCTCCAGCAGCACTTCGGTGGTCATACCCTCAACGCCCAGCTTGCCCTGCTTTGAGGGCTGCAGCTTGCGGCGTTCCTTGCCGAATACATCCGGGATGTAGACGTTTATTATCTCTCCCTGCTTTACGATGTTCCGCAGATGAGAGCGTATCTGAAATCCCGCACTGTCACTGTCCGTCAGGATGATGATGCCTGTTTTAGCGGCAAGGGTACGTATAAGCTCCTGCTTTTCTGTGTCTTTATATATGGCGAAGCCGCCTGTCGGGATGATAACGGCATCAACAAGGCTTGATAACCTTATCTTGTCGTATTTTCCCTCTACTATTATTGCTTGTTTTATCTTTATCATGTCCGTGCCAATACAGATATCTCGGTGATCGCCTGTTCCAGCAGTGTTCTTCTGTCTGCCTTTGAGGAGTTCAGTAAAAGATTGGTGCGGTATAGGATATCTATGCAGTTTTTAAGATAATCCACCGAAAGATATTTCACCGAGCCGTAAGCCTTTGTGAGTATAAACGTGCGGTTTCTTGGGTAATTGAACGCCGCAGCCGCATCGTTTGCTGTCTTTTTCGCCAGCATCGCCAGCTTTGCACGGTAGCAGTCCACAAAATGTCCCGAAAGCGTCGCCAGTATTATCACAGGCTCCATACGCTGAACGAACAGGTCGTCCAGTATCTGAAACGCATTTGCGGTCCTGCCCGCAAAAAGCTCTGAAGCGAGTGTGTAGATGCTGGTATCCACGAGCTTCGGCACGAGGACATCGATGGCATCTCTTGTTATCTCACCGCTGACGGTATAATCACACAGTTTCTGTACTTCCGTTGACAAAAGCTGCATGTCCCGTCCGCAAAGCTCTGCCAGTAACACTCCGTTCTCCTCGGAAAGGTTGCAGCCAAGTCGGGCAGCTTTTTTCACTGCCATTCTGGAGAGCTGCATGGCGGTCATGTGCTTCATTTCACACAGGATACCGCACTTCTCGGCAGCCGCCATCAGCTTTTTCATCTTCGCCTTTGGCTTTTTGACGTCTATTTCGATTCCCGTCTGGGAGATGACAAGCACGGTGGTATCCGGCAGGTTTTCGATGATCTCAAGATACGCAGACATCTCGGTGTTATCCAGCTTGTCCGCGTCAAGATCGGAGATCACTATGACCTTATACTCCGAGAAAAAAGGCATACTGTCAGCAAAATCCGAAAGGCTGTCGGAGGGCGGTGCCTCATTGAAGCGTACGAAGTTAAGGTCTGAGGGGTCATCACCCAGAGCCGCTTCGATTATCTTGTTTTCATAAGTCTTTACGAGGAAGTGCTCCTCGCCGAACAGGAAATACACACGTGCAAGCAGACCTGCTTTCAGATCGGCCTTCAGACGTGCTTCTTCTATTTTAGCCACTTATTGCTCCTTAATGCATCGTTTTAAATATAATTGCATATCAACGATCACCTTACGGTGATCGTAAGATGGATTTGCAGCAAGCGAAGCTTGCGTGCCGCAAAGCGGCACAAAAATCCGATAGGATCGCAAATATATTAAGCCATCTCTGTGCTGAGCTTCTTGCCGCCAAGGATATGGAAATGCAGGTGGCGAACAGTCTGACCGCCATCCTCGCCGATGTTGGATACTACACGGTAGCCGGCTGCAATACCTTCGTCGCGTGCAATCTTTGCAATCACCTCGAAGATGTGTGAAATAACTGCACTGTTTTCGGCTGTGATCTCGTCAACGCCGCCGATGTGCGTCTTGGGAATAACGAGAATATGTGTAGGTGCCTTGGGTGCGATATCGCGGAATGCAAGGCACTTGTCGTCCTCGTATACCTTTGTTGAGGGAATCTCCCCTGCGATTATTTTACAGAATAAGCAGTTTTCCATTTTGTGTTCCTCCTATTTACGCAATACGGTCTTTGAACGTTTCTATCCAAAGACCGTACCATATTCATCTTACATTATATCGGGCAAAGACGGGGCAAAAGTTACTTGATGTACTTTGCTGCGATGCCCTCTGCGGCAGCCAGAGCCTCAGCGATCCTGGTTGCATCGGGGATACCGGCCATAGCCTGATCGGGCTTTCCGCCGCCCTTGCCGCCTGCAACTGCAGCGATCTCGCGGACGAGTGTGCCTGCGTTAGCACCCTTTTCAACAGCGGACTTGGAGCACTTGCACAGGATGTTGCTCTTGCCTTCGTTCGTGCCTGCAAGCACTGCCACGAAGCAATCGAACTTATCGGCGAGGCTGTCACCGATCTTTCTCAGACCGTCAGCCCCTGTACCGTCCAGAGCTGCTGTGATGATCTTCACGCCGTTGATCTCTGCACAGCCGTCACCGAGGTTGCCCATCTGAGCGTTTGCAGCAGCCTGCTGCATAGCCTCGATCTTCTTGTCCTTTTCACGAAGCTCGCTCATAACGTTCTCGCAACGCTTTACAAGCTCGTTTGTATTAGCGATCTTCAGAGTATCGGCAGCCTTCAGTACAGTGTCCTTGTAGGAGTTCAGAAGCTCCAGAACATTTGCACCTGTTACAGCTTCGATACGTCTTACGCCGCTTGCAACGGATGTTTCGGAAACGATCTTGAACAGACCTGCACAAGCGGAGTTCTTCAGGTGAGTACCGCCACAGAATTCGGTGGAATATCCGCCTACTGTTACAACTCGTACAACATCACCGTACTTCTCGCCGAAGAGAGCCATTGCACCCTTCTTCTTTGCCTCCTCGATGGGCAGCTCCTCTGTAACAACGGGAACACCCTCAAGGATCACCTTGTTTACATAAGCCTCGATCTTTGCGATCTCCTCGGGAGTGACCGCATTGAAGTGGCTGAAGTCAAATCTGCATCTGTAAGGATCAACGTAAGAACCGCTCTGGTGAACGTGGTCGCCCAGAACCTCTCTGAGTGCACTCTGCAGGATGTGTGCACAGGTGTGGTTACGCTCGGTAGCTGCACGCTTGTCGGCGTCAACTGCTGCTGTTACCTTGTCGCCTGTGGAGAAACCGCCTGCCAGCACCTCGCCGCTGCAGATATACGCGCCGCCTGTGAGCTTCTGCGTGTCATCAACACGGATAACGCTGCTGCCGTTTGTGATGGTACCGCAGTCGCCTACCTGACCGCCCATTTCAGCGTAGAAAGGAGTATTTTCGATGATAACGCTTACCTTGTCGCCTGCACCGCAAAGCTCAGCGATCTCGCCGTCCTTTACGAGAGCAAGGATCTTTGTATCGGAGGTAAGACCAGTATAGCCCACGAAGTTTGTCTTATAGTTATCCAGCTCGGAGTTCTTTGCGTTGTCCCAGCCGCCGCCGAGCTTCTTGTTAGCTCTTGCGGTATCCTTCTGCTCCTGCATCAGAGCCCTGAAGCCGTCCTCGTCAGCCTCCAGACCCTTCTCCTCGAGGATCTCCTTGGTGAGATCGAGGGGGAAGCCGTAGGTGTCGTGCAGCTTGAATACATCCGCACCTGCCAGTGTCTTTTCGCCCTTTGCGAGAAGAGCGTCGATCATATCGTTAAGGATCTCTGTACCCTTGTCAACGGTCTTTGCGAAGCTTTCTTCCTCGGTCTTGATGACCTTCTTGATGTAAGCACGCTTCTCATCCAGCTCAGGATAAGCGGAGAGGTTCTCGTCGATAACGGTATCGCACACCTCATGCAGGAAGGAGTTTGTGTAGCCCAGCATACGTCCGTGACGTGCAGCACGTCTTAACAGACGACGCAGAACGTATCCGCGGCCCTCGTTGGAGGGGAGAACGCCGTCGCCTACCATGAATGTGGTGGAACGGATGTGGTCGGTGATAACACGGATGGAGATATCCTTCTTTGCATCGGTCTTGTACTCAACGCCGATGATGGAGCATATCTTCTTCATGATATTCTGTACTGTATCTACCTCAAACAGGTTATCAACGTCCTGCATTACGCAGGCAAGTCTTTCAAGACCCATACCTGTGTCGATGTTCTTTGTTGCGAGCTGTGTGTAGTTGCCCTTGCCGTCGTTGTCGAACTGGGTGAACACGTTGTTCCAGATCTCGATGATTCTGTCACAGTCGGATGCCTGTTCAAAATTCTCGAAGGGACCGTATTTCTCGCCACGGTCAAAGTGGATCTCGGAGCAGGGACCGCAGGGACCGCTGCCGTGCTCCCAGAAGTTATCCTTCTTGCCCAGCTTGATGATGCGGTCGCGGGGAACGCCCACCTCGTCAGCCCAGATATCGCCTGCCTCATCGTCCTGCTCGTAAATGGTCACCCACAGTCTGTCAGCAGGAATCTCCAGTGTCTTGGTGAGGTATTCCCATGCCCAGGCGATAGCTTCATGCTTGAAGTAATCTCCGAAGGAGAAGTTACCCAGCATCTCGAAGTATGTGCCGTGACGTGCGGTCTTGCCTACGTTCTCGATGTCAGGAGTGCGGATGCACTTCTGGCAGGTGGTAACTCTGTGGCAGGGGGGCTCTTCTATGCCCTGGAAGTACTTCTTCAGAGGAGTCATACCTGCATTGATCAGCAGGATAGAGTTATCGCCCTGAGGTACCAGCGGGAAGGAATTCATACGCAGATGTCCTTTGGATTCAAAGAACTTGAGATAGCTTTCGCGAAGGTCATTTAAGCCTGTCCATTTCATAATAGTTGTCCTCGATATTTTTTTAGATTTACAGTTATTTTCACCCATTGGTGCAATAACGCATACAACATTATTATAAATACATTTTGGTAAAAAGTCAATACAAAATACGCCGCCGAAACGGCTTTTTCTCCATATTAGGTGAAAATACCGAATTTCGGCGGCGTGCAGCCTTGTATGAGTATCAAAATGCTGTTGCTTCAGTCGGCGAAGAGGTGCCGCATCTCATCCATGAACGGCTCGTCGTACAGTTTCGGATAATAGCCGAACACCAGATCGTAGAACTGTGTTCCTGTCAGTGCTTCGAACTCTCCGAAAAGATAACCGGGATAGCTTTTCATCGCATCCGCCATGGAGCGTGCTTTGTCTGTTTCTCCTTCAGCAAGGCGGGCACAGATCATATCGTTGCCGTATATCAGGGCAGGCAGATGCCTGAGGGCGTTGTCAAAGTCGTAATCAAGTGTGGGATTCAAAATAGAAAACTGCTTCTTTACAGAGAGATAGAACGGTCTGCTTGCACTCTTCAGCTCGCGTTTCAGTGCTCTCATACATTTTCTGAGCGGCTTTTTTTCATTGTTGCAGTGGGATATTGCGGCTGATATGCTGTCCAGCAGTGCCATGCTGTTAAGATCTTCGCCCTTTGCGACAGCGGAATACAGCATCCGCGAGATATTCAGCACGCGTGCAAGTGCCGATGCTTCTGTCATAGCCACAGACATCCCTCCTTTTTAGCTTAGTATATCACAGTGAAAGTCGCTCGTCAAGCGTTATTTTACAGTGTTCACGCCGAAGACCCCGCCTGCCGCACCTGCTGTGATGCACAGTGTCAGCTTTGCCGCCATCACCGCTATGCTCGCATTGAACGTCAGCAGGGATATCAGCAGCGGCAGCACCATGTACAGAACGCCGCACAACGCCCCTGCTGCAAGACCGCCGTGCCGCCTGATATGACCTGCTGTATGTCCTGCGACGAAGCAGGAAAGCAGCATCGCTGTTATTGCCACTGTGCCCGCCATCGCTTCTGCGGTATCTGTCAGCAGCAGGAAAAATGCTCCTGCCGCAGCTGTGATGAGTGTCGTTATGTATCCGCTGATAAGTCCTGCCGCAAACGGCATAAGACGATGCTCCTGCTTTGATCTTCGCATATCTTCCTCCATCAGTATTATTCTGATATATCATATGCTCATGTACTGAAATAAAATACCGCCCCGTAGGGCGGTACAGTGATTATTCTGCGTTGTGGATATCCTTGATGGAGCGTGTCACCAGTCGCTTGAACAGGGGAGCAACTCTGTCTGCTGTTTCCTGTACCTCGGCGTGAGTGAGCGGATTCTGCGAGATGCCTGCAGCGAGGTTGGAGATACAGCTTATACCGCATATCTCCATGCCTGCGTGGCGTGCAGCCATCGCTTCGACGGCAGTGGACATTCCCACGGCATCTGCACCAAGAGCGGAATACATACGTATTTCGGCAGGGGTTTCGTAGTTAGGTCCTGTGGTCTGTACGTATACGCCCTCTCTCAGCGGTATCTTTTCATCAGTTGCAGCGTTGCGGATAATGCTTCTCAGGCGTTTTGAGTACACCTCCGACATATCGGGGAAACGAACGCCCAGCTCATCTATATTCGCACCGATGAGCGGAGAAGGAACGAATGAGGAGATGTGGTCGGTTATCATCATGAAATCGCCGCAGTTGAATGTACGGTTGATGCCGCCTGCCGCATTGGTCAGGAACAGCGTCTTTGCACCCATCAGCTTCATAAGTCTTGTTGGGAGCACTACGTCGGACATTTTATAGCCCTCGTAATAGTGCACACGTCCCTGCATTGCAACTATGGGAACGCCGCCTGCGTAGCCGAACACGAAGCGACCCTTATGACCTGCAACGGTGGAAATGGGAAAGCCCTCAAGCTCATTGTAGTCAAGCGTTTCCTTTATGTCCATCGTGTCAGCGTAGTCACCCAGACCGCTGCCCAGTATGAGTGCTATCTCGGGTTGGAAGCTGATCTTTTTCTCTACGGAATTATAGCATTTCAGCAGTTTTTCGTATACCTCGTTCATATTATACCTCCCAGCCGTTGAGATACTTCTCCTGTTCGGGAGTAAGCTTGTCTATCTCGATGCCCCAGCTTGCTATTTTACGGAGAGCCACCTCTCTGTCTACTTCGGCAGGAACATTTACTGTCATGCTGCCGTCCTTGCCGAGCATACCCTTGTTCTTTACAACGTGCAGGGCAGAAAGTGCCTGAATAGCAAAGCTCATGTCCATGATCTCTGCGGGGTGACCGTCGCCTGCGGCGAGGTTTACAAGTCGTCCTTCTGCGATGATGAACACCGTCTTTCCGTTAGCCAGCCTATAGCCCATGATGTTGTTTCTTGCAAGGTAGCTGTCAACAGCTATCTCACGCAGCTTTGCCATGTTTACCTCCACGTCGAAATGACCTGCGTTGCAGCAGATAGCACCGTCCTTCATGTTGAGGAATGCTTCTTCGCCGATAACATCCGCACAGCCTGTGACTGTTACGAAGAAATCGCCGATCTTTGCCGCTTCACGCATTGGCATCACCTTAAAGCCGTCCATTACAGCCTCCATGGCCTTGATGGGATCGATCTCGGTAACGATGACCTCTGCACCGAGACCCTTTGCTCTCATGGCAACGCCCTTGCCGCACCAGCCATAGCCTGCAACCACGACGTTCTTGCCTGCGACTATAAGGTTTGTCGTGCGGTTGATGCCGTCCCATACGGACTGACCTGTACCGTAGCGGTTATCGAACAGATGCTTGCAGTCAGCGTCGTTCACAAGCACCATCGGGAATTTCAGTGCACCTGCCTTGTCCATTGCCAGCAGGCGGATTATGCCTGTGGTGGTCTCCTCGCAGCCGCCGATGACATCGGGGATAAGCTCGGGACGCTCATTGTGGATGAGGTTTACAAGGTCGCCGCCGTCATCGATAATGACATTCGGACGGGCATCGATGACCCTGGAGATATGACGGTGATACTCCTCGTCGGTGGCGTCGTACCATGCGAATACATTAAGTCCGTCGTGCACGAGTGCAGCGGCAACGTCGTCCTGAGTGGACAGCGGATTGCTGCCTGTTACATACATCTCCGCACCGCCTGCGGCAAGCACCTTGCACAGGTATGCGGTCTTTGCTTCAAGATGTACCGAAAGTGCTACGCGAAGTCCCGCAAAGGGCTTTTCAGCGGCAAATTCCTTCTCTATGCCCCTCAGCAGCGGCATATTGCGTTTTACCCATTCTATTTTTCGTGTGCCGCTCTCCCAGAGGTCGGCGTTTCTGATCTCACTGGCCATTTTGTGCTCCTTTGTTTAAAAATTCGTGGGCGGAATATATCCGCCCGCTATTATCAGAGATTTTCTGCAAGTATTCCGCAGGCAATGCGGATTCCTGAATTTCCCGCAGGCTGTGACGTGAAGTCATCGGGACGGCTGTGCAGGATGATCGTCCTGCCTGAGAAGTTCTCCACCGGTGCTCTGTCGAGATACACGCCCATCGTTGCAGAGCCGTTGGTGTCCGAGAATATCGGCGGAAGATCGCCTGCGTGATACGGGTGCTGACCGCACCACACGCCTTCGCCGCAAAGGTCGAGATGCTTTCCGGCGTCCGAAAAGCCGTTCTCCGTTGTGCATACCGCTCCGTCATGGATATGAAATCCGAATACCTCCGAAGCGGGCAGACCCTCAAACTGAGCCTCCAGCCACACCGCATCCGGCAGCCAGAACACCGCGGCAAGACCTTTTATATCCTCATGCCCGACACCGCCGTTCAGTATTCCGAGCAGTGCAGGTCTTTCCGAGCTCATGTAGGAATATTCATGGATATGCTGCATAATACCACCTCTTTCGAGGTATTATATGCAGATCAGTTTGTACTCTTTACATCCTTGCGGATAAAAAGGACACCGATCGTATCCTCGCCGCAGTGGCAGGCAACGGTACAGCCTGCATCGGTGATGGCGATCTCCTTGAAGCTGCTGTTTTTCTTTACTTCCTCGGCGGTAAGCTCTGCAAATTCCTTTGCACAGGTGCTTGTAACGAAGATCAGCTCATCGTCGTATGCCATGTCGGTAAGTCTGTCCTTGACGTATTCCTTCATGGTCTTTTCCATGTTGCCGCGGTACTTCTTGGTCACCTTCATGCCGCCGTCGATAACGTCGATGCAGGGTCTGAGCTTGAGCAGGTTTGCACCCAGTGCAGCGATGGAGGAGCAGCGTCCGCCCTTGTGCAGATACTCAACGTTTGCAACGAAGAAGCTGGCATCAACTCTGGGGATGATCTCATCACGCAGCTTTTCTGCGATATCTGCGGCGGACATGCCTTTATCACGCAGCTTTGCTGCGGACACAGCCACAAGACCTTCGCCTGTGGAAAGGTTCTTGGAATCCACCACATACACCTTGCCCTCGAAATCTTCTGCTGCGATGCAGGCATTCTGATAGCAGCTTGAGAAGCCTGAGCTGATAGTTATCATGATAAGCTCGTCACATTCCTGAAGCTGCTCTCTGTAATACTGCGAGTAGTCCTCAACGTTGAGTGCGGCGGTGGAACAGAGCTTGCCTGTTGTGCGGTAATGCTCAAACACCTCGTTGCGGTTGATCTCGATGCCGTCCTTCAGTGTAACGCCGTCCCTTGTGACATACAGCGGTATCGTGTGGATATCATAACGCTGCTTCATCTCCTCGGAAAGGTCACATACGGTGTCTGCTGAGATTCTGATCTTGCTCATTTCATTTTCCTCCATATTTGTTTTGGTATATCATGCCTTTGCGGCGAGTGCATTGAGCACTCTTGTAAGCTCCTCCTCAAGACAGCTGTGGAAGAGCGTGAACAGTATATCGCAGCTGCCGAGCAGCAGCAGATTTTTGTTGGTGATAGCGGCAAGAGCAGGAACATAGGTGTAGATATAGCCCTTGAACCACTCCGCATCGTAGGTCGGAACGGGCTTGCCGTTCTTAACCATACGGCGTACATCCTCGAAATCATATGCAATGACATTGTCGTAATTGCCCGCACCCTTTTCGACCACCATATCGTAGATAGTCTTTATCTGGCGGTCGTTGAGATAGCCGCCTGCAGTTTTGATGTTCTTCAGCTCGGGAAGACGTACAGCAAAGGAGTACACCATAAGCGACAGCACACGCTCGTATTCGGGCGAGTTCATCTCTGTGCAGCGGTCCTTGTCCAGCTTTATTCCCGTGTTGTAGAGTGCTGCGGTGTCGGAGATGTTGTTAAGTGCTATCTTGAAGACATCCTTGATATTGATGTTGTAGAAATCCTTGTCAGATATCATATAGATATACTTCACTGCATTGAACAGTGACACTCCCGCCTTTACCACTGTTTCGGATAAAAGCGTGAATGCGGTACGTTCGCTGATAAACTCCATTTATCATCTTCCTTTCATGTCAACGATATATACGACCACTATATATTATATACTTCTTTCGTATTTTTTTCAAGTATGGCAGGGCGTAGCGATGGCATTTTTGTGTGAAGTTACAAATATTGACCGTCTACATTGGTGAGCAGCCACCGCATAATACGGTGTGTGAAGTGCTTGTGTTCCGCGGTTATGTGCAATTTGCATAAAAATCTTTCTGCAAATTATAATGACGTGATACGTTTTTTACATAAAAACTCTTGATTTATTTTCGAAAACGATGTATAATTAACATATATCTTTAGCGAAATTACATAAGGAGATTTTTATTATGGAAAACGAAAAGATCACCCTGCTTGATATTATCGACAGAAAGACTCTTCAGAGCCTTCAGGACGCATTTGCGGAAGCTACCGGCATGGCTGCTCTCACGACTGATGACACAGGTTCTGTGACAGAGCTGAGCAACGGTACTGATTTCTGCATGAACTTTACAAGAAATTCTCCCATCGGCTGCGAGCGCTGCAATAAGTGCGATCTGCAGGGTGGTGAGGAATCCAGCAAGACAGGTCGTCCTGCAGTTTATTACTGCCACGGCGGTCTGGTGGACTTTGCCGCTCCCATCGTACTGAACGGTCAGCATATCGGTTCACTCATCGGCGGTCAGGTGCTCACTGAGGAGCCTGACGAGGAGAAGTTCCGCAAGATCGCTGCTGAGATCGGTGTGGATCCCGATGAATATATCGAGGCTCTGCACAAGATCAAAATCGTTCCCAAGGAGCAGATCGACGCTGCTGCGAACCTGCTGTATCAGATGGCAAACGCACTGTCTGAGGTAGGATATCAGCGTATGCAGGCTGTTCAGAAGACTGCCGAGAGCGAAGCTATCGTAAAAGAGATCAACGCTAAGTTTGAGGACATCAACACGAAGATCAATGACGTTACAGAGAGCATGGGCACTCTGGCTGAATTCTGCAACGAGATCGAGGGGGCTACCCAGCAGTCCGTAAAGGCAGTTGAGAACACCGACAGCATCGTAAAGGCTATCGAGACTGCTTCCACACAGCTTACCCTGATCGGCTTCAATGCTTCTATCGAGGCGAAGAGAGCAGGCGGTGTTTCCGGTGCGAGCTTCAACGTTATCGCACAGGAGGTACGTTCCCTTGCTAACCGCAACACCAAGCAGGCAGGCGAGGTAGAGGCTACACTGACCGAGATCAAGAAGGCCATAAACAACATCAACCAGCAGCTTGCAAGTGTAAACGAGGCAGCCGAGAAGAACTCTGCTGCTGTTGAGGAGCTGAGAAATCTGCTCAAGGAGACCAGCGATCTGGTATACTCCATGAAGTAATACATAAGCTGCGGCTTACATAACACATAGAAAGGAATGGTAAAAACCCATGGCAAACCGTTTTATTCTGAATGAGACTTCCTATCACGGTGCAGGTGCTATCTCTGCCATCGCTGATGAGGCAAAGAACAGAGGCTTCAAGAAGGCTCTTGTGTGCTCCGACCCCGATCTTATCAAGTTTGGTGTTACAAAGAAGGTAACAGACATTCTGGACAACGCAGGTCTTGTATATGATATCTTCTCCGATATCAAGCCCAATCCTACCATTGAGAACGTTCAGGCAGGTGTGGCTGCGTTCAAGGCAAGCGGTGCTGATTACATCGTTGCTATCGGCGGCGGCTCCTCTATGGATACAGCAAAGGCTGTCGGCATCATCATCACAAACCCCGAGTTCGCTGATGTGAGAAGCCTTGAGGGCGTTGCTCCCACAAAGAACCCCTGCGTGCCCATTATCGCTGTTCCCACAACAGCAGGCACAGCAGCCGAGGTCACCATCAACTATGTTATCACAGATGTTGAGAAGGACCGCAAGATGGTATGCGTAGATCCTCATGATATTCCCATCGTGGCAGTTGTTGACCCCGACATGATGTCTACGATGCCCAAGGGTCTGACAGCTGCAACAGGTATGGACGCTCTGACACACGCTATCGAAGGCTACATCACCAAGGGTGCATGGGAGCTTTCCGATATGTTCCACCTGAAGGCTATCGAGATCATCGCACGTTCTCTGAGAGGTGCTGTTGACAACACACCTGACGGTCGTGAGGGCATGGCTCTCGGTCAGTATGTTGCAGGTATGGGCTTCTCCAACGTAGGTCTTGGTATCGTTCATTCCATGGCACATCCCCTCGGTGCTCTGTATGATACTCCCCATGGTGTGGCAAACGCTATCATCCTGCCCACAGTAATGGAGTACAACGCTCCCTGCACAGGCGAGAAGTACCGTGACATTGCAAAGGCTATGGGTGTAGAGGGTACAGAGAACATGACGCAGGAGGAGTACAGAAAGGCAGCTATCGATGCTGTCAAGAAGCTCTCCGCAGATGTTGGCATTCCTGCCGACCTGAAGGAGATCGTAAAGCCTGAGGACATTGCATTCCTGGCACAGTCCGCTTACGACGATGCCTGCCGTCCCGGCAACCCCAGAGATACCTCTGTTGAGGAGATCACCGAGCTTTACAACAAGCTGATGTGATTTCAGACAAAATAACTGAGCCGCTCCATCGGAGCGGCTCTTGTGTTTATCAGATCACATTTTCTTTGTCTTTATCTTAAATCTCTTGCCGCAGCCTCTTGCCAGCCTGTCACGAAGCTCCATGGGCGTTCCGCAGAGGAACTGTGTCTTGTCGCAGATGATGGTGTCCATGCTCTTTCTGTTTTCGTCCACGGGGCAGATATAGAAGCTGTGGCTGCATTCGTATGCAACGGCGATGTTTTTATAGGGGATCTCTGTCACGACGGTCGTTCCGTCATCTCTGGCGAGTGCGGAGCGTCTTGCAACGGCGTTGCCCTCCTCGTCCAGCTCCTGCTCTGACGGCAGTGTGGAGCTTACGGAAAGGATGATGCGGTCCTCGGCGAACTCAGCGTTTATCAGCTTTCCGTAGGACTGCTCCAGTGCGTCTGCCTGCTTGTTGAAGTAAGCGATACGCATATTCCTCGGGAGCGTTGCCAGCACAAAAAAGATGATGCCGAAAATGACTATCAGGTACCATACGTTTCTCGGGTCGTCGAAGTCCTTGCCGATGGTACACCAGAGTGCTGCGAGCATCAGCATGAAGAATGCGGCGGCTCCGTAATAGCACAGGGTCTGAAGCGGTCTTACACGCATGAGGTACAGGAAATCGGACAGCGAGCGGATGCGTGCCATGGTGCAGAGAGTTTCGCACACCAGCTTATCGGAGCGTCTGTCCTCGCGTGCGGAGTTCATCTCCTGAAACATCCTGGTCAGCCTGGATTCCTTGGATTCGGTTATTTCTTTTTTTGATCTTATTTTGTTAAGGTTCATTTTGATTCCTTTCGGCGGACGCGTCTTTCTGGGAATAGTATAGCACAAACTGCGTCGTTTTGCAACAGGTCGCACAGAGGGTATCGAAAAATTATCCAAAACCTGTGGAATAATATTGTTAAAGTATGTGGAAAACGCAGAGCAATTATTACAAAACGGTAACAATTTGTTCAATAACGGTGACAATCCGCCTGAAACTGTTGACAATTCGTCTCTTTTCGGTTATATTGTAAAAGTATAGATAAAATATATTAGTATGAGTAATTATGCCTCATTCACAGAAGAAAGGTTGACTATCATTTATGTTAAAGGACACTTCGTTGTGCATGGGATGTATGTGCGACAAAACATACGACGGTCCGTGCAAGCTGTGCGGATACAGCGATGATACGCCCTGTATCCCCTCATATCTACGCCCTAAGACATTTCTGAACGAGCGTTATCTCATCGGCAAGGTGATAAGCTATAACGGCGAAGGTGCGGTCTACATAGGCTTTGACACCGCCACCGGCACGAAGGTAACGATAAAGGAATTCATGCCTGATACTCTCTGCACACGCAAGAAGGGCGAGGACGAGATATCGGTAAATTCAGACATGATGCCGCTGTACAAGACATAT
Organism: Oscillospiraceae bacterium; assembly: GCA_045606085.1. Lineage (GTDB taxonomy): Bacteria > Bacillota > Clostridia > Oscillospirales > Ruminococcaceae > CAG-115. The sequence continues at coordinate 18,085 of JAZURJ010000075.1, read as the reverse complement.
CTTTCGGAGTTTATAGACCTCAACAGGACACTTATGAAATCCCGCGGTATGTCGCATCTGCAGACGGTACTGGATGTTTTTGCGGAGAATAATACGGCGTATGTGGTTTTTGAGCACATCAGCGGCATCCCGCTGAGCACATACCTTGCAAACTCCTCAGGCGAGCTTACCTGGGAGCAGATAAAGGAGCTTTTCCCGCCCATCTTCACAACGCTCAGCCTTGTTCATGCAGCAGGCGTCATCCACAGAGGAATAAGCCTCTCCACGATATTCGTTACAGACAAGCTGGAGCTGAAGCTGACGGGCTTCTCCATTTCCGCTGCACGTACCACGAATACAGAGATCGCCTGTGAGATATTCGGCGGTTACGCTGCTCCCGAGCAGTACACGAACGACGACTGGAACGGCACATGGACGGATGTTTACGGTATCGCGGCAGTGCTGTATCGCTGTCTGACAGGCTGTGCCCCCACAGAAGCCATCGCAAGAACAGGCAGCAGCCTGCTTGAGCCGATGATGATAAACCGCAACGTACCCTCTACTGTTTCCAAGGCGATAATGAAGGGTCTTAACCTTTCCACCGAGGGCAGGATACGTACCATTACAGAATTCGTTGACAAGCTGTTCGAGCAGCCGAAGTACGTCGGAATAGACAGAGGCGGCGACAAGCCTCTCACAAAGCAGCAGGCAAAGAAGCTGAAGAAGCAGAAGAAGGAGCGTGCAAAGACGATAGCTGCACTGGTGTTTGCAGGCATCGTTCTGATCGCATTCGCCGCTGTATTTGCATGGGCACTCAGGCAGACGCCTCCCGTGCAGGGCGGTACCTCGGATATCGTTACCGAGGAGGCTGTGACATCCGCCACAACTACCACTGCTCCCGATGTACAGACAGAGGAGATCACTGTCCCCGAAACGATAGAGCCTATCGAGCCTGAGGCTAATATCAGCCTGCCTGATTTCACAAATCGTCCCTATGACAGCACAGTGACACGCTATGAGGGAACATTTACATTTGCTCCCACCTACGAGTACACCGACGAGTATGCATCGGGCGTTATGTACGATCAGAACATCGAAGGCGGCACGATGGTATCCGCAGGTATCACAATCGCGGTCAAGGTCAGCAAGGGTCCCAGCATCGTGAAGCTCCCCGAATACAAGGACATAAAGGTCGATAAGTACATTCAGGAGCTTAACGAGCTCAACATCAAGTACAAGATGGAGAACAAGGAAACGAATGACGTTGCTCCCGGCAATATCGTAGGCTGCAGCAAGGAAGTCGGAGATCTTGTGAATGTTGAGGAGAGCGAGGAGATCATCGTATATATCGCTGTTGCGAAGGTCGGAGCGGATACACAGGAGGCTCCTTCCACCGATGAAGCTGCACAGACCGCAGATGCAGGCAGCGGAATTCCCGTAGAATAAGAAGGTAAGACAATGGAACTGGATTTAGGCGAGATAAGAAAAGATATCGACAAGATAGATGAGCAGTTGCTGGAGCTGTTCAGGCAGCGTATGGTGCTGACAGGCGACGTGGCACGCTATAAGGCTGCAAACAATATGGTGGTATTCCAGAGCGACAGGGAAAAATCGATAATCCGTTGGGTAAAGGAGAATTCTCCCGAAGAGCTGAGAAAATCCGCAGCGTTCCTGTTCATGAATATCATGGATATCTCCAAGTGTGCACAGGCGAACGATATCACTCCCGATATCCCCGTACCGCATCTTTCAAAGATAATGCAGCGTCCTTCCGTTGCAGTGCAGGGTGTTGAGGGCGGCTACGGACACGCAGCGTACAACAATTTGTTCGAGAACGGCAACGCAAGCTTCTATGCGAGCTTTGCGGAGGTGTTCGAGGCAGTGGAGAACGGTGACGTGGACTACGGCATCCTCCCTATCGAGAACAGCACAGCAGGCGAGGTAACGGTGAACATGGAGCTTCTGGAAAAGCACCATGTCTACATCAACCGTACCACACGTGTTGAATGTGCTCATGTCCTTGCTGCCAAGCAGGGCGTTCGTGAAGAGGATATACGCATCCTGTTCGGTCATGAGCAGGCGATACGTCAGTGCAGCGATTACATCGAAAGCCGCCGTGAGCTTACGGTGATACCCTATCACAATAACGGTGCTGCTGCGTTGATGGTAGCCGAGAACCCCAGCAATGAGCTTGGCTGTATCTGCTCCGAGGAATGTGCGGAGATGCACGGTCTGAGCATACTGCACAAGGGTATTGCCACAGACCCCAACAATGCAACGAGATTTATCTGTATCTCAAAGCAGCTTGAGGTATATGACGGTGCTTCCACCGTTGCGGTATCGCTGTCCGTTCCGAACATTGCGGGCTCGCTGTACCGTATGCTGACGAAGTTTGCGGTAAACGGCATCAATATGAGCAAGATACAGAGTAAGCCGCTGCCTGTGGATATCAGGCTGAAGTTCCCCGAGGACCATATGTTCTACATCGAGTTCCCCGGAAACATCAACGAAACGGCCACGAGAAAGCTGCTGAAGAATTTTGAAACGGAATACAATTACTTTAAGTTCCACGGAAATTTCTGAGTGAGGTAGGTCATGTTTTCTGCGATAATACTTGCGGCAGGCAATTCCACCAGAATGGCAGGCGTCAACAAGCAGCTTGCCAAGATAGGCGATACCCCTGTGTTTATCATGAGTGCACTGGCGTTCCAGCGTTCACAGCTTGTTTCGGAGATCATCCTGACTGCTCCTGCCGAGGATGTTTCAAGGTACGAGAAGATGGCACGAAACTTCGGCGTGACAAAGCTGAAGCTCGCTGTTGCAGGAGGAAGCACACGTTTCCTGTCTGTAAGGAACGCACTGGAGGCTGTGTCGAAGAAGTGCGAATACATCGCTGTCCACGACGGTGCAAGACCGCTCATTACCACTGCGGATATCGACAGGGTGCTGAATGACGCAGTGAAGTACGAAGCGGCAATAGCGGCTGCTCCTGCGACCGATACGGTGAAGCAGGCAGCGGCAAACGGATTTGTGGAGGATACCCCTCCCCGTGAAAAGCTGTACTATGCACAGACGCCACAGGCGTTCAGAAAGAAGCTTTATCTCGATTGCATCGGAAAGCTGGGCGATGCGGCACAGCATCTGACGGATGACAGCATGCTGGTGGAAAAGTGCGGCGGCTATGTACGCATTACAGAGATCACTGCCTGCAACATGAAGATAACACGTCCCGAGGACCTTGCGGCAGCCGATGCGATATATACAGCCAGAAATGCGGTGAAGATAATATGATTAGAGTTGGAAACGGATATGATGTGCACAGGCTGGTCCCTGACAGACGACTGGTGCTGTGCGGTGTGGAGATACCCTCTCCTCTGGGGCTTCTGGGCCATTCGGATGCGGATGTGGCGGTACACGCCCTGATGGACGCGATACTCGGTGCACTGGCTCTTGGAGATATCGGGAAGCTGTTTCCCGACAGTGACCCTGCGTACAAGGACGCTGACAGCATGATGCTGCTTATGGAGGTCGCTGCGAAGATAGCTGAAAAGGGCTATGTTCTGGGAAATCTGGACATTACCATCGTTGCGGAAAGACCGAAGCTTGCTGCGTACATCCCTGAGATGCGTGGTAATCTTGCGGCGGTGTTTGATTGCGATATCGGTAAGGTCAGCGTAAAGGCGACCACAGAAGAGGGTCTTGGCCTTGCAGGCGAGGGCATAGGAGCATATGCAAGCGTCCTGCTCATAATGACGTAAGACGTCGGTCGATAAAACATCATCTGCTTCGTCAACTGAATAACGGCAGGCACAGAGCCTGGCCTTTATTCAGTTTCCTTGCATCTGACGCTTTGATGACGTTTTAAAAGATATTGTTCAGGCAGGGCAGCATACCACCCTGCTTTTTGTTAGGTGATTTTTATGCAGAAGATATTGGGCTATATACGCCGTGCCTGTCAGGAGTTCGATCTCATCGAGGACGGCGACAGGATCGCGGTCGGCGTTTCGGGCGGCAAGGACAGCCTTGTGCTGCTTGCGGGACTTGCCCATATGCGTCGCTTCTACGAAAAGAAATACGAGCTTGTGGCAATTACCCTTGACCCACGCTTCGGCGGTGAGGACGGGGATTATTCCGCTGTTGAACGTCTTTGTGACAGCCTCGGCGTGGAGTTCCATCTTATTCGCACCGACATCGCAGAGATCGTGTTCGATGTGCGTAAGGAGCAGAGCCCCTGCTCGCTGTGTGCGAAGATGAGGAGAGGTGCTCTCCACGACGCTGCAAAGCAGTACGGCTGCAACAAGATAGCCCTCGGACACAACAACGACGACGCCATCGAAACGTTCATGATGAACCTCTTCAAGGAGGGCAGGATAGGCTGCTTTGCCCCGATATCCTATCTCTCACGCAAGGACATCACCATGATACGTCCGCTGGTGTTCGCACCCGAGTATGCGGTACAATCCTGTGCCAGAAGAAATGATTTCGAGATAGTAAAGTCGAAATGCCCCGCCGACAAGCACACCACACGTCAGACCACAAAAGAGATGCTGGCACGTATGGAGCATGAGGACAAGGGCATCAAGCAGCGTATCTTCGGTGCTCTGAGAAAATCCGGCATCGACCGCTGGGGCTACAAGGAGGAACAGTGAGAAAAGCACTATACATCCTGTGTCAGTGCAGCTGGGGCATCCTCCAGACCATCATCGGAGCAGTGCTGTTCATGATATTCATCACAAGACCGCACAGCTTTTTTCACGGTGCCGTGGTCACTGAATGGAACGCCCGCGGCAGTGTGTCGCTGGGGATGTTCGTGTTCGTATCAAAACGTCACAGTGAACGGCTCAGGGAGCGTGTGACGCTGCATGAATTCGGGCATACGCTGCAATCGCTGATACTTGGTCCGTTCTATCTGCCTGTAATTGCTCTGCCATCCGTGATATGGGCAGGTGTGCCGTTTTTCGGAAAGCTCAGGAGCAGCAGGAACATCTCCTACTATCGCCTGTACACCGAACGCTGGGCAAATCATCTTGCACGAAGATATATCGGCGGAGAGCTTCCGCAGTGAAAGACGGCAGACCGCCGTCTTTTCTATTTGTTCAGAAGCGTTCTGAGGAACTCGTACACCGCAAAGCGTATCTCTATCTCCGCACCCTCTCCCGTCAGGATATCCGGCAGCTCGTCCGTCGCATCGGACGCCACGGGTATGCACAGCGGCGGAAACATCACGCACCACCAGTTATGACCCTCGCCTGTCCCGAGAGTTATCCGCAGTGCGGTATATGTACCTGCAGGAAGCGTTACGTCTTCATAGGTACGTGTGGTGAAGTACATTTCCGTAAGCTGCACGGTGGCGGAGTATTCAGCACCATGCTCACGCAGGAATGTGCGGCAGTCAGCCTCTATCTGCGGCAGAAGTGCTGTGATACGCTCCTTTGCTCCCGTGATATCCGTTTCGGCGGCAAGCTCTGTCCCGTACTCCTCCAGTATGTAGTCCCGAAGCAGCAGCTTCATCCGCTGATCCTCTGCATTGTCGGAGTTTGCGGGTATATGCAGACGCAGCACCTCGTCCTGAACTTTCTCGCAATCTGCCGCAAAGCCGCTCATACTGCCCAGCAGCAGCGAAAGCACAAGCCCGACGAGCATAAGTATATCCAAAGCAGTCCTTTTCATGATATCAGCCCCTTTCGCTGATATTATTGGCATAGCTCCCGAAAATAATCAAACGCCCCGGCATCCGGAGCGTGTATCTTTTTACAGGATAGAATATCTTGACGGGAACGTTCATCTTACGGCAGTTGGTGATAACGAAGCCTGTTCCGCTTGATACGCCGTCCCAGAATGCCAGCACCACATCCGCATATTCGATTATCTGTATGTTGCGTTTCAGAGGTGCCTGTCTTCCGTAGGTATTATAGTCAGGCAGAAATTCCGTCAGCTTTATTCCATGCGAATTTGCGTATATCCTTGCGGAGGTATCCACGCCCCTTGCACCGCCGCTGACTATTTCGGTCGTGTTTGCAGGCAGATATTTTCCGAGATCATCTATGCTCAGACCTCGTGAGCCTATCACAGCAACTTTCATATTCCGTTCCCTTTCTCTGCTTCACGCTGCTGTGCTTCTGTTTTCGAGAACACACAGCCGCAGTAATTCTGACGGTACAGTCCGTATTCACGGGAAAGCTCGATGGAGCGTTTGTAGCCGTTCCTCTTCTTGAAATCCGACGGCAGATGCTTCACCTCGTACATCTCCGAAAGCTCAGAACCTATCTCGTTCAGCTTTGATGTGTTCTTCAGCGGGCTTATCGACAGTGTCGAGCAGAAGTAATCAAAGCCGTGCTCCTTTGCGTATTCCGCTGCACGTTCAAGACGCAGGCGATAGCACACGAAGCACCTCTCTCCGCCCTCGGGTATGTGCTCAAGTCCCTTTACGGCAGAATAGAACTCCTGTGGATCGTATCTGTCCACGACCACCTTCACAGGATGCTTCAGGGTCATTTCGGACACAAGACGCTGCTGTTCCGCTGCCCTTTTCAGAAACTCCTCCTCAGGGGATATATTCGGGTTGAAATAGAGTATAGTTATATCGAAGTGCTGCGAAAGATATTCGATGCAATAACTGCTGCAGGGTGCACAGCAGCTATGCAGCAGCAGCCCCGGGACTTCTTCTCCCAGCTTTGCTATGACGGCGTCAAGCTGCTTCTGGTAGTTTGTTCTGCTTTGCCTTTCCACATCGTTCACCCCAATTCGTCAGTTGCATCTGTCTTATTGTACCACTTTAGGCGGCGTATAGCAATATAAATCAAGAAGTTTATGCTTGTTTTGTTGAAATTGCCTATTGAAAACGTTTTACATTTGGTGTATTATATAAATATGCCACAATGATAATGGAAGTAATATATTTTGCATTTATGTGGTTACGGTATTTTTATATGGAGAGGTGAACCGTTTTGAATATCACTATCAAAGATGTTGCAAAGGCGGCTAATGTTTCGGTTGCGACGGTTTCCCGCGTGCTGAACAAGAAGACCAATGTTTCGGATGAGGCCGTACAGGCTGTAAACCGTGCCGTTGAGGATCTGGGCTACAGTCCGAACTTCCTCGGCAGAGATCTCAGAAAGAGCGAAACAAAACGCATCCTTGCTATCATCGCTTCGACTGAACACAGCTTTTATTCCGAGGTGCTCCGCGGTATGCAGGAAACTGCCTTCACAAAGGGCTATGATGTCCTCATCGCTACCACAAGAGATGACCCCGAGCATGAGATGCATCTGCTGAATATGCTGTTCTCCAAGGCTGTTGACGGTGCGGTGCTTCTGGCTCCCAAGCTGGACGCTGACCAGATATCTGACCTTGCAAGAAAGTATCATCTTGCGATGTGCCTTGAGCGTCTTGAGGGCTGCAAGGTGCTGTGTGTTACCATCGATAATGAGCTTGCTGGCTATGACGCTACGAAGCTGCTTATCGGCAAGGGCAGAAAGCGTATCGGTCTTATCACTACCAAGGTACGCAGTCAGTCCTCCATCGACCGTGAGAACGGCTACAAGCGTGCTCTGAAGGAAGCGGGCATCCCTTACGACGAGAGCCTTGTATTCTACGGTACATACGACAACGAGAGCGGTTATAACGGCTGTGAGGAGCTTATGTCCCTCGACAACAGACCTGACGCCATCTTCGCTGTATCCGATACCATCGCCATCGGTGCCATGACCTATGCCATCAGAAAGGGCATCAGCATCGGTGACGAGCTGCTGGTGTTCGGCTTTGACAACATCGCTTATTCGCATATGTTCATCCCGAAGCTCTCCACCGTTGAGCAGCCCTGTTATCTTCAGGGCAAGACCGTTGTGGAGAAGCTCATTGCGAATATCAAGGCAGAAGAGCCTGATATGGGACTTTATATGCTCCCGCACTCGCTTATCCTCAGAGAATCAACAGGCGACAGATAAATTATCCTACAGGACCGCAGCTTCGTGTGCATCCGCACCGCAGGCTGTGGTCCTTTGCTTTGCGTATTTCCGCTCTCCCTTTTGACAAACTGGTGTATATGTGCTATACTGAAGGATGTATGAATAACTTATATCCCACAAGGAAAGAAGATATATAATGAGACCGATAACTATTGCCATCACCGCTGCCTGCTTCAGCGGTAACAAGGGTGCAGCTGCCATGCTGCAAAGCTCTGTCAAGCAGCTCAGAGAGCGTTACGGCGAGCGTCTTGATATCCTGCTGATGTCCACCTATCCCGCCGCCGACAGAAAGCTCATCGCTTCCATGCCCGAGAAGTACGACTTTATCAGGGTCGTCAACGCAAAGCCCGGGAAGCTCCTTTTCATCGCCTTTCCCCTCGCCATACTCTACAGCTTCCTGAGATACATTCCGTTCCTCGGACGTCTTTTCCGCATGAACAAGATCATCAGGGCTTATTCTCAGGCGGATATCGTCATTGACGAGGCGGGCATCTCCTTCGTGGACAGCCGCGGCTTTATCATGAACACCTATGCGTTCGTATGTGCCGCTGTTCCGATGCTTTGCGGAGTGCCTGTGGTGAAATATTCGCAGGCTCTCGGTACGTTTAAGAACGGCTGGAACAGATTTCTTGCGAAGTGGATACTGCCGAAGATAAAGCTCATCTGTGCCAGGGGCAGGATAACTCAGGACAACCTTGCCTCGATCGGCATCACGAAGAACGTGAAGCTGTGTGCGGACGGTGCTTTCTCCATGCCCGACAGTGAGTACTGGTCAGACAAGGTGGACGACCTTTGCCGCTCCGACAGCTTCTATAACGACAATGTCGTTGCTCTTTCCATAAGCAGTGTGGTGCAGGGCAAGTGCGGGAAGAAGGGCGTGGACTACAAGGGATGCATGGTGCAGTTCACCGACTGGCTCACATCCGGGGGCTACAACGTCCTGCTGATCGCCAATGCCGCCCGTGAAGGAAGCGTGAAGCCCCGCAACAACGATCTCATGATCTGCTCCGAGGTCTATGAGCTTGCTCAGAACAAGGACAGCATCCGCTGGTATCCCCGTGAGATGTCGCCCGAGGAGATACGTGAGCTTCTCGGCAGGAGCAGATGCCTTGTTGCAAGCCGCTTCCATGCCATGATAGGTGCTCTGGAGAAATGCACTCCCGTGCTTCTCATCGGCTGGTCACACAAGTACAAGGAAGTCCTCGATATGTTCGGGCTTGGCGAGTACGCGGCGGATTTCTCCTCCCTCTCCCCCGATACCCTCAGGGAGAAGTTCTCTCAGTTCATCTCCGACAACGACAGCATCCGTCAGAGGATACGCACACATCTTCCCGAGGTCCTTGAAAGCTCCCGTGACAACATCCGTTTCATCAGCGAAGAAATAGACAAGGCCGCCGCTAAGCCTGTAAAGGTGAAGCTTCTGGACTTCAACCGCCCCGAGAAATACATCGGTGAGCACATCGCCTGCCGCATGGGCTACGCTTCGGATGAAAGCATCCGTAAGAACGCCGCTTCGGGCGGAATGGTGACGGCGTTGCTGTGTCATCTGCTGGAAACAAAGCAGATAGACGGCGCGTGGGTCACACGAAGTGAGATAAAGGACGGAAAGCTCGGCTACAGGACCTTCATCGCCACCACTCCCGGGGAGCTTCGTGAATGCTCGTCCTCGGTGTATATGTATATGCCGCTGCTTCAGCACGTGGATATGCTCCGTGAGTTTGACGGACGTGCTGCGGTGGTGCTCGTGCCGTGCCAGATGCGTGCTTTCTCGGCGATGCTCGAAAAGGACGAGGCACTTGCCGCAAAGGTCGCACTGAAGGTGGGTCTGTACTGCAGCGGAAGTCACCACGAGAACGCCACGCTCCTGCCTCTGAGAAAGAAGAAGATATCCCTTGACGGTGCTGTACGTCTGTACTACCGCCGCGGTCACTGGCGTGGACTTTCCGCCGTCGTATACGCTGACGGCTCGGAGAAGACCCTCTCCTACACAAAGACCATCTGTGCCTACAAGAACGCTTATTTCTTCAGCCGTGAAAGCTGTATGGTATGTCAGGACCACTACTGCAACGCCGCTGACATCAGCTTCGGCGACATCTGGCTCAAAGAGATGAAGAAGGAGCCGATAAAGCATACGAGCTGTGTCATCCGAAACGAAAAGGCTCTCGCCATGTTCAATTCCGCTGTCACCGCAGGAGCGATAACCGCACGCCGCATCGACGATACACGCATGCTGAGAAGTCAGAAGCGTGCTCTGGTGTTCAAGCACAACCTCGCAAAGGCAAAGCAGGATATGTTCCGAAAGCGTGGCAAGAGCCTCATTCTCGACACTTCGGGCAAATGCAGGTGGAACCACCGCCTTGCGTGGAAGCTCGGCTGGCGTAACATGGAGCTGAGCCGTGACAGGCTCGAAAAGCTCGAAAAGCTCCCCACATGGTTCGTTTATTACTACATGTGCTTCATCCGTGTATTACTCAGCTTCTGAGGTGAGATATGAAAGTCAAATTCGACAAAAGGCTGATACTGAAGATATGCAGGATACTTTTCGGAACGCTGGTCGCTGTGTTCCTTGTGTGGTATTTTGCAAAGAACCGGGACGAGTTCTCCGAAACGATACGCAATGTCGATATCGGCATCTTCCTGTTCTCCATGCTGTTCTATTTCGTCTATAAATACACCCTCGCCAGCCTGTGGCATTACATCACCAGGATAAACGGCTGTGCCATCGGCTACGAAAAGGCGGTCACGAGCTATCTCTACTCCATCCTCGGAAAGTACATCCCCGGCAAGGTGTTCATGCTTGCCGCAAGGCTTGCGTACTACAAGGAGGAGGACGCTCCCCTCGCCAGGGTCACGGTGTGCTTTTTCATCGAGAACGTCTGCACGCTTCTCGGTGCCGCCATGCTGTTCATCGTGTCCCTGCTGTTCTTCCCGAACTCTCTGCTTCAGGACTACAAGTGGATGACCCTGCTCCTTATCGCGGCGTTTTTCGTGTGCATACACCCGAGGATCATCAACTTCTTTCTCGGCATCATCGGAAAGCTGTTCAGAAAGGACCTTTCCATCCCCATGAGGTATTCCGATATGCTGAAGGTGGTGCTGTTGTTCATCGGCAACTGGCTCATCATCGGCGTCGGCTTCTTCATCCTCACGAGGTCGATATATCCCGACGTCGGGCTGTCGCATCTGCTGTTCTGTGCAGGCATCTGGGGCGTTTCCGCCATCATGGGCATACTTGCCGTGTTCGCTCCGTCGGGGCTTGGCGTGCGTGAGGGCATCATCGTTGCGGGGCTTATGCTCATCATGCCCGAAAGCGACGCCATGGTGATATCCGTAGTATCCCGTCTGTGGCAGACCATCCCTGAGCTTCTGCTGGTAGCTCTGGCGTTCCTGTGGTCACGTATCCGCAGGATACGGGGCAGGTCCTCCCCTCCGTGATATCAGTATAGCAGGCTGTACTCTGCATTTTTCTGCAAAGCACCCATGTATTTTTACAGGGTGCTTTTTGTTGCACAAAATTACAGATGCCCCGATGCTATCCTTTCCCCGAAAAAACAGAAAGGAGCATCACCATGCTGACTATAAACCGTGACCCCCACAGGAGCCGCTACACCTGCATATCCAACGCCGCCCTCAACGACAAACGCCTCAGCCTTGCCGCCCGTGGATTTCTGGCGGTACTGCTCTCCCTCTCCGACAACTGGTATTTCACCATCCGCGGCATTGCAGAGCTGACCGGAGTGAGCATACCTGCTGTTCGGCGGCATCTGACAGAGCTTCAGAAATCCGGTTATTTGAAGATCGCAAAGGCAAGCGGCAGTGCAAAGAACTACATCCTCAATGAAACACCATGTGAACAAAATGTTACTGAACAAAATGTTCCTGAACAAAATGTTCCTGAACAAAATGTTCCTGAACAAAATGTTCCCCAACTAAATAACAAAATAACAAATAACAAAATAACAAATACCAGAGAGAGGGGAAAGGAAGATATAACATCCGACACGTGCGAAGAAAAAAACTGTGCCGTTCCCCCGTCCTTGCAGACTTTTGCAGATAACTCTGTGATAAGCTGTGATCAGCAGAAAGAGGATACTTCCTGCGGGAACGAAGCGGAGCTTCCACAGCTTAGCTGTGATCAGCAGAAAGAGGAGCTTCCACAGCTTATCCTTGCGGCGGCAGGGCAGGGCAGACCTTTGCTTGCCTCGGCGACCCGTGAGGACATCAGAGCCGCACAGAGAGCCTGTACTGCTCTCGGAGGATGTGATGACAGCATCTTCCTTGACAGGCTGGAGCATAACATCCTACGCAGGAAACAGCTTACAGAGCTGAAACGCAGACAGGAAAGGAGCTGAAGCGATGGTCGGCGATATCATAGCACAGCTTGCAGGCAGAGCCGCGGAGAACCTCTGCAGTACGGATTACCTCGGCGAGGACGGGCTTTTGTACTGCAGTGAATGTCATTACCCGAAGCAGGCGGTGGTGGAGGAGATGAAGCCGTACCTTGCAGGCGGCATCTGCTGTATACCATGCCTTTGCATGGAGGAGGACAGCGAGAACGAGCGGCTCAGGAGCAGGGACAGCGAGCGTCAGCACAGAAGCACCGCACGACGCAGGGACAGCCTCGGCGGCGGCCGCTACGCACAGCTCACCTTCGCACAGGACAACGGCTCGCACGAGAGCGTCACCGAACGGTGCAGGGGCTATGTGCACCACTTCGACAGCATCCGTGAGCAGGGCAGAGGTCTGATGCTGACGGGCGGCACGGGCAAGACGTTCTATGCCTGCTGTATCGCGAATGCTCTGCTGGACGAGGGCCGGGATGTGTGGCTGGTGCCGCAGATGTCACTGCTGAGAGCCTGTGACGATTTCGACACGGACACACAGATGTTCAGGCGTATCGGCGAGGCGGAGCTGATGATACTCGACGACCTGCACACCGAGGGTCTTACACGCCGCCAGACAGAGCTTCTCTATGAGATAGCGGATACCAGATACCGCAGTGGTCTGCCGCTCATCGTCACCACGCTGATGAACGCATCGGAGCTAAGACAGCAGTCCTCTGTTACGCTTCGCCGCATCTGCGACAGGATACTTGCCATGTGCGTCGGGGCGGACGGCAGGGGCGAGCTTTCACTGTGACATGAAAATTATTTCGTTTACCCCCTTGCAATTTCCGTGAAAGTGTGCTACAATGATATCAAGGTCGTGCAAACGTTTACACGAATATATCGAAAACTCAGCATAACGGAGGAAACACGAATGAAGTATGCAGACGGATTATGGCTGAACAAGCCGGGCTACGGCGTGAATTACGCAACGCAGATGTACGAGGTGACAGCGGACGAAAGCTCCATCAGCGTGCTGGCGACTAACCAGTGGATAGGCAACCGCGGCATGACGCTGGGCGGACCTGTTCTGGAGATAAGCTTCACATCCACACTGGAGAACACCATAAAGGTGACCATCGACCATTTCAGGGGAGCGCTGAAGAAAAGCCCGTCCTTCGAGCTGTCCGAGGACAAGAGCTTCAGACCCGAGATAAAGGAAACTGACAACGCATACGAGCTGATATCGGGCAGGACCAGGGTCGTGGTAGCAAAGAGCGGTGCGTGGGATATAAAGTACTATTACGGCGGCAAGCTCCTGACAAAGCAGGGCTGGAGGACCACCTCCTACATCCTTGAGGAGCAGTGGAAGACAAACGAACGCATGGCGGCGGACGATATGAAGCCGTTTTTCGCACATGAGGAGACCGCAGAGCAGGGCGTTATGCGTGAGATGATGAACATCAGCGTTGGCGAGAACATCTACGGCTTCGGCGAGAAGTTCTCCACCTTCGTCAAGAACGGTCAGACTGTGGATATCTGGAACAACGACGGCGGCACATCCTCCGAGCAGAGCTACAAGTCCATTCCGTTCTACGTATCCTCCAGAAGCTACGGCGTGTTCGTAAATCATCCCGAGAAGGTGAACTTCGAGGTTGCGAGCGAGACCGTGTCCAAGGTGGCATTCTCCGTTCAGGGCGAGCATCTGGAGTACTTCGTTATCGGCGGAGAGAAGCTCACTGACGTTATCTCCACATACACTACGCTGACAGGCAAGCCTGCACTGACACCTGCGTACACCTTCGGTCTGTGGCTGACCACATCCTTCACCACGAACTACGACGAGAAGACGGTATCGGGCTTCATCGACGGCATGGCAGAGCGTGACATTCCTCTGGAGGTGTTCCACTTCGACTGCTTCTGGATGAAGGAGTTCAACTGGTGCGACCTTACATGGGACAAGCGTATGTTCCCTGACCCTAAGGCTATGCTGGAAAGACTTAAGGCAAAGGGTCTGGAGATATGCGTGTGGATAAACTCCTACATCGCACAGCGTTCCACCATGTTCGATGAGGGCGTAAAGGGCGGCTATTTCGTAAAGAACACCGACGGCAGCGTATGGCAGGGCGATATGTGGCAGCCCGGTATGGCTATCGTTGACTTCACAAATCCTGCGGCGTGCGAGTGGTACAAGGGCAAGCTGAGAGCACTCTGCGAGATGGGCGTTGACGCGTTCAAGACCGACTTCGGCGAGAGGATACCCACCAAGGGCGTTGTCTACTACGACGGAAGCGACCCCTACAAGATGCATAACTACTACACCTACCTCTACAACAAGACCGTATTCGAGGTGCTTGAGGAATACTACGGCAAGGACAAGGCGTGCCTGTTCGCACGTTCCGCTACTGTCGGCGGTCAGCAGTTCCCTGTACACTGGGGCGGCGACTGCTTCAGTAACTACGAGAGCATGTGGGAAACGCTCCGCGGCGGTCTGTCGCTGTGCCTGAGCGGCTTCGGCTACTTCAGCCACGACATCAGCGGCTTCGAGGCTCAGGGTACACCCGACCTGTACAAGAGATGGTGTGCATTCGGTCTGATGAGCTCGCACTCCAGACTGCACGGCAACAGCTCCTACAGAGTACCGTGGAACTTCGACGAGGAGAGCTGTGACGTACTGCGTCACTGGACAGTGCTCAAGGGCAGACTGATGCCTTACATCTTCGCACAGGCAAACAAGACCCATGCAACAGGTATCCCGATGATGAGAGCGATGGTCATGGAATACTCCGACGACCCCGCAACTCTTGCACTGGACAGACAGTATATGTTCGGTGACGATCTGCTGGTGGCTCCTGTGTTCAACGAGGAGGGCATCGCACAGTATTACGTACCCGCAGGCAAGTGGACAGACATCCAGACAGGCGAGGTATTCGAGGGCGGCAGGTGGTACGAAACCAGGCACGACTACTTCCATATGCCCGTGCTGGCAAAGCCGAACAGCATCATCGCGTACGGTGATTTCAGGCGTGCGTTCACATACGATTACGCAGAGAACGCCGACATCGTGATCTATCAGCTTGAGGACGGCAAGACCGCCGAAGCGAAGATCTGCGACAGCGAGAGCAACGTCGTGCTGACAGTATCCGCAACAAGAAACGGCGATACTGTCAAGGTAACTGCCACAGGCACCGCAAAGAACTTCAGGGTACGTTCCGCAGAGGGACTTGCCATCGAGATGTAAGCGGCAGACATATAAAGAACGAGGCTCCGAAGATAAATTCGGAGCCTTTTCGTATTTATTCAGCCTTGCAGAAAAATGCAGTATCACCTGTGGTAGAGTATCGGTAGTAAGACAGGTCAGGGAAAGAACCGCCGTATCTCTATCCTTTCCGCACGGTGGTTCACTGCCATACATTCATCCGAGATATCGAAGTATCGGAGCTTGCGGTCGCCGCCGACGTATTCGCCGTCGTAGGCGTTGTCGGTGTTCCAGAGGGTATCCACCCAGAGATGACGTCCGTCAAGCTCCACGACGTTCCATTCGTGGCTGGGAGCGGCATGACCGCCTCCTGCGAACGTGCCGCCGCCCTGTATGCAGGTTCCCTTCACCACATGGCAGGAGATACCCTGTGCCTGACACAGAGCCGCATAGAGGTTCGCATAGCCGCCGCAGACGGTACGCTGAAGCTCCAGTGTGTGGGCGAGGGAGAGCGTTTCCACATTCACCTCGCTTGCGTATGCGACATAGTCATAATAGATGTTCTCAGATACCCATACCGAGAGGGCACGGGCTTTGTCGTAGTCGCTGTCAAGACCCCTGCACACCTGCTGAGATACCCTGCGGATATGCTCCAGCACGGCGTCACGTTCAGCCTTGCTTCCCGAGGTGAGGATATACTCATCCACAGCCGAAGACGGCACTGTTATCGGATGAGCGAGGGCAAGAGCACTCCGTGCCAGAGCATCCGTGATGAGCGGCTGAGGAAAACCGTTCTCATCGTACACGATATGCACGGGGATATGCGTTCCCGACGCAAGCCAGATATCCACTTCGTCAGGACCTGCGGCATCCTCTGTGCACAGCGTTGCGGTAACACGCTCTCCGACGTACTGCGGCTTCACGCTGCCGGCACTTTCCAGCGATATGCGTTTTACCTCGTCGCCGTCATACACGCCGTCAACGGTTATCGTATTTCCGTCAAAGGTCAACGCAAACTGATGGAGAGGGTCGTGGGAGGTGAGCAGGGTATACGCCTGATGCTCATCCTGAACGCCGCTGTCGGTGCTTTCGGCGGTATCCGTGACGTGCGTTTCTGATGCGGAGGTCACGTCCGACGTATCGGGCACAGCACTTTCCTGCGCGGACGGCTCATGCGTTGCTTCGGATGTAGCTTCGGCGGTGGGGAAGACAAGCCCGGGAGGCTGTGTCTGACGTGTGCTCAGCCGCCATATCAGCAGACCCGTGAGCAACAGCAGGACGACCGCAATAACAATTATAGTAGTTCGTTTCATAACATCACCGAGATATATTGTACTACCGCGGACGATGTATGTCAAGGGCAATTTGTGGCATCAGTCATCGGAATACTTCAGCACCGTGACCATGCTTCCTGCCTCGGCGGAGGAGATATCAGCGGCTATGATGACGCCGTCCTCGACCAGAAGCTGTGCATACATATCGGGGATATTGCTTCCGTTTTCCCTGTAATTGGTGATGACGTATGTATACTTCTTGACGGAGTGGGCACGGTACGGGCGGAGATCGAAGCCCTGCATGAGCTGAAGACGGTTGTATTCCTCATACACCTCGTCAAAGCTGACGGGCACACGGACCTCTGTCAGCTCGCAGTGCGTCATTTCTGTCTGCCAGCCGCATTCGTTGATGAAAGCGATACGTTCGGCATTTGTGGAGCCTGCGATACGCTCGTCCTTTTCGGAGAGCCTCACAGCACCCCAGACACCTGCCGCCGCCAGCAGCAGCAGTCCCAGCATCATGCATTTTCCGCGCGGTCTTTTCTCTGCCATAGATACCTCCTTGCATTATGCACAAATTCAACAGTGTATATAAGGCGTTTTTGCCGATGACTTGTACATCCGACAGATTATATGCGGTAGGGCGGCGTATCTATGCCCAATATCTTGTGATGTTATGCACAAAAAAGACAAAGGTGATTTGGTATTATATCCAAAAATTTCACACACGTTGTCGAAAATCCCCTGAAATCCTGTGTTTTTTGTGCAATAACACTATCCAATTCGATAATTTCATACCGTTTTTTGGCTCTGTTAGTGAAATTATATAAACGCATTAAAAAATATTTGTTGACTTAGGCTCTTTTATTTTCAGCTTGATTTTGGTATTATATTATTAGTGCCGAAAGGCTGTGGTCAGGCGTATTTTGTCTTTCCGCAAAAATAATCAAGTACATCAGGAGGTCATCTTAAAATGGCAAGCTTATCACTCAGAGGCATATACAAGCGTTATCCCGGCGGCGTAGTTGCCGTTTCCGATTTCACAATGAACATCAAGGACAAGGAGTTCATCGTACTGGTAGGTCCTTCCGGTTGCGGTAAGTCCACAACACTGCGTATGATCGCAGGTCTGGAGGAGATCTCCGAGGGCGAGCTGTTCATCGGCGATCGTCTGGTCAACGACGTTGCTCCCAAGGACAGAGATATCGCGATGGTATTCCAGAACTACGCTCTGTATCCTCACATGACAGTATTCGATAACATGGCATTCGGTCTGAAGCTCCGTAAGGTTCCCAAGGACGAGATCAAGAAGCTGGTTGAAGAGGCTGCTAAGATCCTCGA
>JAZURJ010000074.1:0-27758 GCA_045606085.1 Oscillospiraceae bacterium | reverse complement strand
CGTTTCCGATGCAGAATCGACAAGGTTTGTTAATTCGTTCATTCTTACTGTTCAATTTTCAAGGAGCTTGTCGCTTTCACCCTTTCGGCGTGACAGCTTTTTAATTATATCACATCTCTTCCCCTTTGTCAATACCTTTTTTGAATTTTTTTAAAAAATTTATTGACCAGATCCGTGATGTGTTTCTGTCGTGCGACAGCTTTTATATTTTATCACTTTCCGCCCTGATTGTCAATACGCTTTCCCGGAAAATATTACACAATAAATCTTCTGTTTTTTTCAACATTTTATACGTTGAAAAAACTTCCAGTCTTCAAAGCATAAAAAGGGAGCTATGCAAGCTCCCTTTTACTATTATATACCCGTCTCATGAAAAATACGTCCGATGGGCAATCCCATTACATTATAATAACAGCCCTCGATACGTTTTACCAGCAACGCACCTCTGCCTTGGATTCCGTATGCTCCTGCCTTGTCCATCGGCTCGCCGCTTGCAACATAATCCGCAATAAGCTGCTCCGACAGCACATAGAACTCCACAGTGGTCTCGTCAGCAAAGCTGTGCATCCTTCCGTCAGCATCTATAACACACACACCAGTGAAAACACTGTGTACTCTGCCAGAAAGCATCCGCAGCATCTCCACTGCATTCTCGGGGGAAGCGGGTTTTCCTAATATCTGTCCGTCTATCGCCACCACTGTATCTGCCGCGATTATCGTTTCATTTTTATACTCTTTGTATATTTCTTCCGCTTTTTGTCGAGATAGTAATATTACTGCCTGTTCAGGAGAAATGCCCTCAGGCAGTATCTCCTCACCGTTTGCGGGGATTATGCGGAAATCCTCCGTCACCAGCGACAGCAGTTCTTTCCTCCTCGGTGACTTGCTCGCAAGTATCATTCTTTCCTGTCCTTTGTTGTGTGTTCCGGAGTAAAGGGATGCTGCTCCCCGTACACCTCATTATAATTATCTATGCACTTTTTGATGACCTCGACTGCCGCCTTCTGACCCATCACCTCGTTAACGGCTGTGGTCTTGCCCTCAAGCTGCTTGTACACTGAGAAGAAGTGACGCATCTCCTCAAAGATGTGACTGGGAAGTGCCTCGATGCCTCTGTAAGCGTTGTAGTTAGGGTCCTCAAAAGGTATAGCAATTATCTTCTCGTCGTTCTTTCCGTTATCAAGCATGGTGATAACACCAATAGGATAGCACTGCACCAGCACCAGAGGATCGATAGGCTCGTTGCAAAGCAGCAGCACATCCAGCGGATCTCCGTCATCGGCAAGAGTTCTCGGGATAAAACCATAGTTTGCAGGATAATGCGTGGATGTGTACAGGATTCTGTCAAGTATGATAAGTCCTGTCTGCTTGTCCAGTTCATACTTTTTCTTGCTTCCCTTTTCGATCTCTATTACTGCAAGGAAATCATGGGGAGTGATACGTGCAGGGTCAACGTCATGCCAGATGTTCATTTTGTGTCCTCTTTTCTGTTTTAATGTAATCATTATACTAATTATGCAGCCAAAAATCAAGTAGCGATCTCATATTTGTATATCGCCGCATCATCATCGGGGTAATAGTTCTTTCGGGTAGAGATCATGCTGTAACCGATGTTCTCATACAACGCCCTCGCAGGCAGATTTCTGCTGCGTACCTCAAGGAAACAGCTTGCCGCTCCCTTTTCACGCATAGCATCATGAAGCCGCACGAGCATCTCACTGCCGAGATGCTCCCTGCGGTATTCGGGAAGCACCGCTATCTGATACAGCTCACCCTCATCCGCAACGACCCTGCCCAGTGCAAAGCCGATGATCCTGCCGCACCGCTCTCTGGTCACAAGAACGCTCAGCGGATTTGTCAGCTCCTCAATGAGCATCTCTTTAGTCCAGCTTCCGTGAAAGCACTCCTGCTCCACGATGTCAAGCTGCTCGATCTGTTCATCAGTGAGCGTCATACCAGCTCTTTCCCTCCTTTGCGTCAGCGATGAGCGGCACAGCCAGCTTCACTGCACCCTCCATCTCCTCACGCAGTATCTGTACGGCTCTTGCCGAAAGCTGCTCAGGCACCTCTACGATAAGCTCATCGTGCACCTGAAGTATCAGTCTTGCCTCGGGAAGCTGCTCTTTAAGTCTGCGGTACACCTTCACCATGGCTATCTTTATGATATCCGCAGCAGTTCCCTGAATAGGCGTATTCATCGCAATTCTCTTGCCGAGAGCCTTTATCATCTTGTTGGAATTGAGTATCTCGGGAATAAAACGGCGACGCCCGAACATCGTCACGGCAAAACCGTCGCGTTCGGCCTGTGCAACAGAATTGTCCATATAGCTTTTTACTCCGCTGTAATGGGAGAAATAGTCTGCGATATACTGCTTTGCGTTTGCAAGTGAGGTTCCGATATCCTTTGCAAGCGAGAACGCCTCCATGCCGTATATGATACCGAAATTTACCGCCTTTGCACTGCGACGCATCTCGGCTGTCACCCATTCGGCAGGCATACCGAATACACTTGCCGCTGTTTCGGTGTGGATATCTCCGCCCTCACAGAAGGTCTTTATCATCGCCTCGTCCTTTGCGATGTGAGCCAGCACTCGAAGCTCGATCTGGCTGTAATCGGCGTCCACGAGCGTCTTTCCCTCGCCCGCCACGAAGAAGCGGCGGAAATTGCGTCCAAGCTCGGTGCGGACAGGGATGTTCTGAATATTCGGGTCTGCAGAGGATATACGACCTGTGCGTGTTTCGGTCTGCTTGAACGTGGTGTGCATACGTCCGTCAGCAGCTATACAGCCCTCATAACCCTTGACATATGTGTTGAACAGCTTTGTAAGGCTGCGGTATTCCAGTATCTTTCCTGCGATGGGATGATACTCCGTCAGCTTTTCCAGCGTTTCGGCATCTGTGGAGTATCCCGTTTTACGCTTCTTGCCGCCGGGAAGCTGCATCTCCTCAAAAAGAACAGCACTGAGCTGCTTTGGCGAGCCGATATTGAACTCACGTCCTGCCATTTCGTGTATCTGTGCTTCAAGGTCGGATATCCTCGGCTTAAGCTCTTCACCGAAAGCGTGCAGAGCCTCGGCGTCCACCGCGATACCGTCACGCTCCATGGCGGAAAGCACCTCTGCCAGCGGTATCTCGATATCACGCAGCACGGACAACATTCCTGCCGCACAGACGCGTCTGAAAAGCTCGGTGTTAAGCAGATACAGCGACTGTCCCAGTCGTGCCTCGTCATAAGTCACGCCGTATTCGGCACAAAGACGGGATATCTCATAATCGCCTGCGTTCACATTCAGAAGGTACGCAGCAAGCGTAGTATCAAACACAACGTTTTCAAGCGATATGCCCTCGTTCAAACAATGGGCGTACAAAGCCTTTGCATCCGCAGTTCGTTTTGCGGCATTTTTGTCCGCCAGAAGCTGAGCGATGTCGCCGCCATACGCTTTTCCGTTGCGGTAAACACGGATGTCACCATCCGCAAGTACTACCTCATAGCCCTCGCCTAATTCCTCGTGTACCTCTTCGGTGATGGGAGCAGGCTCATTCTTCACGGGCACTGCCTGTATATCCAGCTTTTTCATCACCGAGAACATTTCCTTTTCGGTGAGTATCTCTGCCGCTCTGGGAGAAGCCGGGCGTATTGCGTAATCCGAAAGCTTCTCGGACACGGGTGCGTGCAGCTCGATGACCGCCAGCTTTCTGCTGAGCTTGGCACTTTCCCTGCCGTTTATCAACTTGTTACGCACACCGTTCGTAACATCGATCGTATCGATATTGTCGTAGATATACTGTACGCTATGGTACTTCTGTACGAGTGAAAGTGCCGTCTTTTCGCCAATACCCGCAACACCCGGGATGTTATCGGAAGTATCGCCCATCAGCGTCTTGACCTCTATCATCTGGAGCGGAGTTACTCCGTACACCTCCATGATCTTTTCGGGCGTGTAGAAGATATCCTCCTTGTTGGAAGCGAGGCGTACCGTCACCTTTTCGTTAATAAGCTGGAAGCTGTCACGGTCACCCGTCATGATGACGCACTCGACTCCGCTGTCCGCAGCCGCCCTCGAAAGTGTTCCGATGATATCGTCCGCTTCGTACCCCTCTTTCTCCACGACAGTTACACCAAGAGCAGGCAGCAGCTCACGGATAACAGGCATCTGCTGTGCCAGCTCGTCAGGCATACCGTGGCGGTTGGCCTTGTATCCGTCAAACATCTTATGGCGGAAGGTGGGTGCCTTCAGATCAAACGCCGCAGCGATATGATCAGGCTGTTCCTCCTTCAGCAGCTTGAGGTAGATGTTCATAAAGCCCGTGAGAGCATTGGTGAACTCGCCCTTCTTGTTTGTGAGCATACGTATTCCGTAGAACGCACGGTTCATTATGCTGTTGCCGTCTATGAGAAGAAGTTTCATGTATACCTCCGTAATTACAGGAATACCGGTGCATGGTCATGCCGTACATTCACAGCATCGCAGGAACGCCCGCAAGCCCTTCCAGTACCGCCTCGACCGCTTTCACAAGTGCATTTATATCGCTGACATTCTTCTTGCAGGGAACGTGCAGGAACACCGCATTCACTCCCGCTCCAAGAGCGTGCCAGTAGATATGGTTGCAATAAGATGTTCCGCAGCCGTCCGAAATATATGCCTTGTATCCTGTGCTCTTTATCAGCTCAGCCACTGTCGTGACATCCATATTTGTGCGGCGGACTTCACCGCACAGCTTTGCACTGGCTTCCACCGCTATCTTGTCGCTGATCACAGGCTTCTGTCCCAACAGTACGATGCACGCAGGCTCATGTTTCTTTATAGCAGCGGAAAGTATCTCCACGCTCCTGCACCTGTCATCCGTAAGCAGCATCCTGCAGTCGGAAGGTATATCCAGACGCTCCGTCACCATGCGTGAAATGTTCGTTGCCCCGTCAAAGGCAGCCAGAATGTATCCGCCCATAGCACCCTCCTATGAAATTCTGATATTATCCAGCACCTTCTTCGGTGCCTTTGTAAGAAACAGCTTTGTCACGATTCCGGTAAACGCTCCGCCGATTATTGCAGTCGCAAGCAGTATCGGTGCATAAGCGAATACTGTCCATGTGCCATAGAACATCGCTGCTGTCAGAAGCTGACCGCCCACATGGAAGATCGCTCCTGCGATACCCTGAAACGGCAGCACGGATATCCTCCTGTCGGCAGGGAAACACGCTCTTACCGCAGCCATCGCCGCCAGAGCCGCCGCTCCGCCTACAAGTCCGAACATCATGCTCATCACCGAGCCTGTTACCAGCCCCGAAACGACGCATCTCAGCATCGCTACGCAAAGGGCATCACGAGTCCTCCAGACACCGCCGGCATTGAGCAGCAGCAATATAACGATATTTCCCAGACCAACCCTTACAGCAGGGATAGGAACTATCGGCGGCAAAAGCGTTTCAAGCACCGACAACGCCGCCGCAACAACAATGAAAAGGGCACTGTATGTAAGCTTTTTTACGTTCATTTCATAAGCTCCGCAAAGGCTTCCGCCACCGTCTGAAGCTCAGATTTCTCCGGCTCGGGCGGAGTAATATTTATCTGCTCAAGCTGTGCCCTCTGTCTGCCATTTTCCGTGAGGGTATAGTGTTCCTCTCGGATATACAGCGGCGAATACTCCAGCAGCCAGCGACGCAGATAGTCCGCAAAGAAGCCGATAAGTGCAGCCACAGCCGCACACAGCATGAGTGCTCCGCAGATATACATGCCGAGGCCGCCCAGCACGAAGCAGACTACCGCATACACAAGATTCATGATATATGAGATCGTTTTTTCGGCAGGACCGCCGCCCAGTGCAAACAATGCCACTGCGATGACAAGCACAGCCGCAAGCACTGCAAAGATACGCTCTGTAAGCATCTCACCTAAAACAAGTCCCGCACCGATGCATAACAATGCACACACGCTCTGCACATAAAAGCAGATTTTGACGGTGTTCCTCAGCTTTGCGGCTCTCGCAAGCCGTGTATTTATGAAATCAGGGATGATGTCGCCGTCCGTTTCAAAATGAAGCAGACGGGCTTTGATCTTATCCAGCATATTATCTCACCAACGTTCAGTTTATCTCGTCAAGTTCGCTCATCCAGAGCGTGCTGCTGCCGTCACTCGGCATGGACCAGTCGCCGCGGGGTGATAATCCTACCGTTCCTATCTTCACGCCGTCAGGCAGACAGGAACGCTTGAACTGCTGATTGAAGAAGCGGCGGAAGAATGTCCTCAGCCATTTCAGGATGACCTCGTCGCTGAATCTGCCGTCAAAGACGTGCTTTGCAAGACGATATATCTTCTTCGGACCGAAGCCGCAGCGAAGGAAATAATAAATAAAGAAATCATGCAGCTCATAGGGTCCGACAAGGTCCTCTGTCTTCTGTGCGATGTCACCGTTGTCATCGGCAGGGAGAAGCTCGGGACTTACGGGAGTATCCACCACACTGATGAGCGTGTCACGAAGTGCTTTGTCTGCCTGTCCCGCATACCAGCTCACGACCGCACGAACTACCGTTTTCGGAACACCACCGTTCACGCCGTACATCGACATATGGTCGCCGTTATAGGTAGCCCATCCGAGAGCAAGCTCGGAAAGATCGCCCGTTCCAACCACAAGACCGTTGACCGCATTCGCAAGATCCATCAGTATCTGCGTGCGTTCGCGTGCCTGAGAATTTTCATACACAACATTGTGTACGCTCTCGTCATGTCCGATATCCGCAAAATGCTGCTTTACGGACGCCATTATATCTACCGCACGGAAATCCGTGCCAAGCTGTACACAAAGATCTTCCGCATTGCTTCTTGTACGTTCAGTCGTTCCGAAGCAGGGCATCGTCACGGTCACGATATCACTCATGGGTCTGCCAAGCAGCTTCATGGTCTCTACGCACACGAGCAACGCAAGCGTTGAATCAAGTCCGCCCGAGATGCCCAGCACCAGCTTATCCGCATGGACATGGGAAACTCGTCTTGCAAGAGCATGGGCCTGCATCGCAAGTATATCCCTGCAGCGTGCGGAATTGTCGTCAAGCGGCAGGAACGGGTTTTCCGCCACCTCACGAAGCAGTGAGGTATCTGTAAGCTCCAGAGAGAAAAATACCTCATAATGTTCAGCAGTGCTCACGAAGCCGCCGTCACGTCTTCTGGCGAACATCATCGCCTTTACATCTATCTCCATGATGGTAAGTCCCGAAGAGAATAAACTGCTTTCCGCAAGGATGCTTCCATCCTCGGCGATGACGCAGTGTCCGCCGCACACTGTATCCTGTGTGCTTTCGCCCTCTCCCGCAGATGCCAGGATAATGCCGCACTTCATTCTTGCAGAATCGGCACTGATGAGCGTTCTCACAGCGTCCTCCCTGCCAACAAGCACAGGAACAGCAGACGGTGCCGCAATAATCGTAGCTCCCGCCAGTGCATGATCAATGCCGGGCGTATGCACAGCCACCATATCCTCGCCAAGCTCGCATCCTATGCAAAGCTCGGGGAGCTGCTCGCAGCGGAGCAGAACGTTCCTGCCAAACGGCACGATATCGCCCAGCAGCTCTATCTCCTCGACCGTGTTGCAGGCAGGTGTGAATACTCGCTTCTGGGATGCTGTCAGGTGCTGCTTCGGAACTACTGCAAGGATACCTCCCCTGCCGACCCAGACAGCACAGTCGTACAGTCTGCCGTCGATGAACAGCGGGCATCCGACCACAGCGATCATATCCATTTCCTTCGATGCATCCGCGATCTTTTCCAGTGCCTTCAACGCACCATCCAGCAGGACATCACGTGTGAACAGGTCACCGCAGCCCGCAGATGTTATGCACAGCTCGGGAAAGACCAGAACACGCACGTCATTTTCTGCGGCGGCTTTCATCAGCGAAATGATATCCTCAGCGTTGTGTGCACAGTCTGCCACCCGTACATCGGGCACAGCAGCGGCACATTTGATATATCCATACTGCATAAAAACTCCCATCTCCCGTTCCTGACGGGGAATATAATTATCCACATTATAGTTTACCACTTTTTCGCCCGAAAATCAATACTTTATAACAATAAAGACCCGACTTTTCGTCGGGCCTTCCGTTTATTCGTGATATTCAGTGAGGATCACCATTCCCTCGTGCACCTCAACAATGCCACGTTCAGCTTCCACCTCGTTGCTTACTCCCAGAGGAAAACTGCGGTTTATTGTGTGACGCTCCAGCGGATATTTCATGCCGCTCTCACTCACAACAGCACTCTCCGTCAGAGCGAAAACAGAAACAAAGCCGCTGAAATACGGTATGATAGCCTTTTCGCCGCCACAAAGCAGAGAGATCTTTTCACTGCCGCCGTACAGCACAGCCGCCACGCCTTTATTCCTGAGATGCTCCAGCATCTGCACGTTGGCAAAGGTGTGATCAAATCTGCCGCCCACCGCACAGAAGAAACGCAGCTCGCTGCAGCCACGCTCCATCGCTGTTTCTGCCGCAAGCATCGCATCTGTATCATCCTTGATGGGCGACACCCGTATGCTTTCAACACCCTGCGGAATCTGCACCTTACTGCTGTCGAAATCACCCACAACAATGTCGGGCATGATTCCTGCCGCCAGTGCATGGTCAAGTCCCTTGTCCGCACAGATGACAAGTCCCTCAACGAGCGACTTGTCAATGCCGCCGTCAGGTGCACCACATATTATCGAACAGATGTTATTCCCAGTCATTTATCTTACTTGCTTCCTCATACATTCTAAGATAGCTGTCGTATCTTGAGCGTGGAATCCTGCCGTCATCCACAGCCTGTCTTACACGGCAGCCCTTTTCCTTGATATGTGCACAATCCGCAAACTGACAATCATGCATGAATTCACCGAATTCGCGGAAAGCGTGGTCAAGCTCACCCTTCGGGATACGACAGTAGCGTTCCGTTTCCACAGTGGAAAATCCGGGCGTATCCGCAACATATCCGCCTGCCAGCTTGTACATCTCGACCTGACGTGTGGTGTGTCGTCCTCTTCCCAGCTTCTTGCTGATGTGTGCCGTTTCCAGAGAAAGCTCGGGAAAAAGCACATTCATAAGGCTGGATTTTCCTACGCCCGAGTTGCCGACAAACGCCGTTACTCTGCCGCTGATAAAATCCATGACCGGCTGTATGCCCTCGCCCGTCATGCTGTTCACCATGCACACCTCGATGCCGATGCTCCTGTACACATCAATGATGTCGCCCGCATCCCTGAGATCGGTCTTTGTAAATACGACAAGCGGCTCGATACCCTTACTGTCAGCGATCGCCACCAGCTTATCCAGAACGAACCTGTTGGGAAGCGGCTCGATGCAGGAATTGACGAACACGATGCCGTCAAGGTTCGCAAGCGGCGGACGTATCAGGAAGTTCTTACGCTCGTATATCTCAGCGATGACAGGATCGGTATTGTCTTCCGTCACCACCCGCACATTATCGCCCGCACTCGGACTTATTCCGTCCTTCCTGAAGATGCCGCGGGCACTGCATTTTACTATATCACCTTTAAAAGAGCCGCTGAGGGCATCTACATAGTAGATACCCCCAACTGCCTTTATTATCTTGCCTTCAAACTGGGCAGAAATAAATATCACTCCTTGATCTTATGCTACGGGGATTCCGCCTTCGCCGCCTGTTACAGGCTCCTCGGAATCGTCCTCAGGCTCTTCGGTAGGCTGTGCCTCCTCTGTGGGCTCTGCAGTTTCTGCAGGTGCATCCGCAGTGTCGACAGCCTCATCGGAGCCACCGTTCACATCGGGATCATCCACAGGCTCTGCGGAAAGCAGCTCCTTGAATATCTTCTTGTTGGTCTCGGTGATCTCGTAAGTTACAGCGTCCTCGCCGAATGTGAACTTAACGATAAGATATGTTCCGCTTGCACCTGTCTTGGTGGATGTTACCTTGATGACAAGCTCGCGTACATCGCCGATCTTACCTGTCAGCTCGTAAGGAATGGTCTTGTTGGAAGCAAGGCTTACATCACGGATCTCCTCACCACGGGCTGTATCACGCATACCATCGATATAATACAGGAACTCGAACTCGCCCTCGGCACTGTTCGGGATAGCAAAGCTGAACTTCTTGGTCTTTTCAGCGATCTCGCCTGTGCTTACTTCAAGCACGATCTCGGTATTTCTCTCAACGTGTTCGTTAGGCTCGATGCTCTGGCTGATAACCGTACCCTTCTCGAATTCCTCGGTATCAACGTACTTGATCTCGGGAACGAGGTGGTATTCCTCACAGCGTTCAAGTGCTGTTTCGATAGGCATATCGGTGAGCTTCGGAACAGACATCAGTGTTTCAGGTGCACCAAGGGAAATGATAAGTGTTACTGTGGAGCCCTGCGGTGCCTGCTCATGAGCGGCAGGCTCAGTTCCGATAACGTTGTTCATCGGAATCTCGTCGCTCTCCTCGTAGGTCTTCTTGACCTTGAAGCCGTCCTTCTTGAGCTGACGTTCAGCAGCGTCAACTGTACGGTTGGTCAGGTCCTGGACCTCGACCTGCTTGATACCCTTACTTACCTTGACGATGATGGTAGTACCGACCTTGACCTTTCTGCCCTCGGGAAGCTCCTGCTCGAAGATCTGGTCCTTCTCGTATTCGGACCACTCCTGCTGGGCAACAAGGTTCAGATAAGACGCATACTTTGCATATGCCTCGTCCCATGTCATGCCGATCATGTAAGGCATCTCCATCTCCTCGCCTGCAGTAACACTGATGGAAGTATCACCGCCGTCGGAGCTGCCGCCGGAATTGGGCAGGGAGCTGTTGTCACCGAAGTATCTGTTGATGAGCAGCAGCACAAGGAACACAGCCGCAATAATGAACGCTGTACCTACCGCAAACAGGATAGGAATGAGCGGAGAGCGACGTTCCTCGTACTCGTCATCGTCGTCATCGTAATCGTCGTAATCATCGTCATCAGGCGGGATCTCTACCACCATCTCCTTGCGGCGGCGGAACTTCTCGCTCTCACCACCCTGCATGGGACGGTCAAAATACTTTGTGGTACCGTCTGTGGAGTTGTATTTGTACTCAAAGATGAGTGCAGGGTTCTTCTTGAGCTCCTCAAGATCCTTGATCATCTCGCCTGCGGTCTGGTAACGCTGGTTAGGCTCCTTCTGCATAGCACGGAGGATGATCTGCTCAAGACCCTCGGGAACTGTGCTGTTAAGCTCCGTGGGCTTCTTGGGAGTGCTCTGCATATGCATGAGTGCAATGGAAACGGGGGTGTCGCCGTCGAAAGGCTTCTTGCCTGTTACCATCTCATACAGTGCAACGCCTACGGAATAGATATCGCTGCGTTCGTCAGTGATATCTCCGCGAGCCTGCTCAGGGCTTATGTAGTGAACAGAACCGATGGTCTTTTCGGACATGGTCTTGTTGTTCTCACGGTTAAAGCGTGCGATACCGAAATCCATGACCTTGATAGTGCCGTCACGCAGCAGCATAACGTTCTGGGACTTAACGTCACGGTGAACGATGCCTCTGTCATGAGCGTGCTGCAGAGCCTTCAGGATCTGAACTGTGAAGTGGATGGAATCTCTCCACTTCAGTACGCCCTGCTGCTCGATGTAATCGGTCAGTGTGATACCGTCAACATACTCCATAACGATAAACTGCACCTTCTCGGTAAAGCCGACATCGTATATCTTGACGATGTTGGGGTGAGAAAGCAGAGCGATCGCCTTGGATTCATTGCGGAAACGACGCAGGAACTCATCGCTGCCTGCGAATTCCGTTTTGAGTATCTTCACCGCAACGATGCGATCCTCCTCGATATCCTTTGCACGGTAGATATCAGCCATGCCGCCTACGCCGATAAGCTCCAGCAGCTCATATCTTCCGTCCAGCTTCTTTCCAATGTTACTGTCCATTTTTATCCGCCATTTCTCCATACATTACTTATCAAAGCGACTGCCGTATGGTAGCAGTGCCGCCCTACACATATTTATATATTATTATACACCATGTTTATATACTATCATGGGACCTGACATTTGTCAACAGATTTGCAGAAACTGTAATTGAATTGTAAATATTAAGTTACAGAATGTAACCACGCATATCACAGCTTTATCAGTGCCACCGATACATTGTCGTTGCCGCCGTTTGCGTTGGCATAATCCACCAGTGCCTTTGCACAGTCCTCAGGCTTTTCGTCGAAGCAGATATCCAGGATATCCAGATCGTCGCCGTAGGAGGATAGTCCGTCCGAACACAGCAGAAGCATATCGCCCTCATTCATGTCCAGCTCGAAGTAATCAGTGGTAACATCACGCTCCGCACCGATCGCTCTGGTGATCTTGTTACGCTTAGGATGCACCTTCGCCTGTTCATCCGTGATCTCACCGCGGTCCACAAGGTCCTGAACATGGGAATGGTCCTTCGTTATCTGGCGGATGCACTCATCCTCGCCGGAAACGAACAGGTGATACGCACGGCTGTCGCCGACGTTCACTATGTACGCACATCCCGATGCGACTATGGCAGCAACGCAGGTGGTGCCCATGACGCTGTGGTCAAACTGTGTCTGTGCTGTTTCATAGACCACGCTGTTCGCCGCAGAAACTGCCGTTATCAGCAGGTTTCTTACGGAGTTGCGGTTCATCATCTCGT
The DNA here is from genome assembly GCA_045606085.1 of Oscillospiraceae bacterium. Classification (GTDB taxonomy): domain Bacteria; phylum Bacillota; class Clostridia; order Oscillospirales; family Ruminococcaceae; genus CAG-115. The sequence continues at coordinate 15,126 of JAZURJ010000074.1, read as the reverse complement.
TGTAGCTTTCCCTGATACGCTTTGAGATAACATCCACGGCAAGCTGACTCGCAAGACCGCCCGATTGTTCGCCGCCCATGCCGTCGCACAGGACCGCAACGCAGGCAGTATCGCTTATCTGCTCCGACCATACAGTGTCCTGATTTTCCTCACGCTGCAAGCCGATGTCCGTTAAGCTGTATACCTTCATTACTTCACCGCCTCTTCCGAAGCACCGTCATCCCTTCGCAGCTGACCGCAGGCGGCGTTGATATCCGCACCGAGCGTCCTGCGTATGGTAGCGTTTATTCCAGCATCCGTAAGACGCTTCCTGAAACGCTCCACATAACGGCTCTTCTTGAAATCCCTCTCCCGTATCTCGTTGATAGGGATGAGGTTCACATGACACAGCATACCGCCAAGCAGCCTGATAAGCTCATTGGCAGATTCTTCTGTGTCGTTCACTCCTTCGATAAGGGAGTATTCAAAGCTGATTCGTCTGCCCGTCTTTTTGAAATAATCACGGCAGACGGTCATCAGCTGCTCTAAGTTGTACTTTTTGTTTATCGGCATTATGGAGCTTCGCTTTTCATCCGTCGCCGCATGAAGCGAGATAGACAGCGTAAGACCTGTCTTCATCTCGGCAAGCTCATATATCCTGTCCACTATGCCGCAGGTGGAAAGAGAGATGTGCCTGAGGCTCATGCCCTCGCCCTCGTCATTGAGAAGCGAAAGGAACTTCATCACATTATCGAAATTATCCAGAGGCTCGCCGATACCCATCAGAACGATGCTGTCCACATGACGACCGCTGTCACGCTCTGTTTCGTATATCTGCAGCAGCATTTCCGATGGGAGCAGATGCCGCACAAAGCCTGCGATAGTGGATGCACAGAAACGGCAGCCCATCCTGCAGCCCACCTGAGTAGATATGCAAAGGCTGTTTCCGTGCTTGTATTCCATAAGCACAGTCTCCACCGACTCGCCGTCAGGCAGACCATACAAATATTTTACCGTATTATCTATGTCCGATACAAGCCTTTTTTTGATAATTAGTGATTTTAGACAAAACTTTTCTTGCAGCATATCACGTAATTGTGCAGAAATGTTCGTCATCTGCGAAAAATCCCGTACTTTCTTCACGTGCAGCCAATCATATATCTGCTTCGCACGGAAAGCCTTTTCGCCCATCGCCATAAGCTCGGCGGTAAGCTCCTCCCTTGTCAGGGAAAGGATATCTGTTTTCTCATCCATGTCACTTTATTCTCCTGAATGATGCTGTGAAAAAGCCGTCGCCGCCGTTCTCATCGGGGAAGTAGCTGCGTTTGTAGCTGTTCTCTGCCCCTGCATAGGGAACGTGCTGAACTATCGGCGAAAACTCGGGATGGACTGCCGCGAAAGCCTCCACCACATCGTCGTTCTCCGCACGACTTAGCGTGCAGGTCGAATAAACAAGCGTTCCGCCGACCTTCACATACTTGCTCGCCGTTTCCAGAATACGTCGCTGGATGTTCGGCAGCTCTTCAAACTCCGCAGGATCCTTGTATTTGATCTCGGGCTTTCTGCGGATAACGCCCAGACCGGAGCACGGAACATCACACAGCACTCTGTCAGCCTGCGGAAGCTCGGTGTTGTAGCGGGTAGCATCGCCCTGCTTCGCATCAATGATGCGTATGCCAAGACGTGCCGCTCCGTCCTCTATAAGACCCACTCGCATATCGTGCAGATCAAGGCTGTACAGCCTGCCGTTGTTTCCCATCAGCTCTGCCATTGTGAAGCTCTTGCCGCCGGGGGCTGCACACATATCTATGACCGTTTCGTTCACCACAGGGCGAAGCGTCAGACAACACAGCTGCGAGGATATATCCTGAACATGGAACAATCCCTCACGGAATGCTTTGGATTTTTCTATATCGCCTGTCTTCTCGAGGACGATGCAGTCCTCAAGCCCCTGATACTTTCTTGCAGGTATCTTCTCACGGGCAAGCCGCTCCAGCAGCTTGTCCGCAGATGTCTTTATCGTGTTCACTCGTGCGTACACGGGCGGCTTTCCCACAGATGCCTTCAGTGCCTTCACGGTACGCTCGACATCGTATTCCTCTATCCACTTTTCCACCAGCCATTTCGGGCAGGAGTACTCAACGGAAAGACGCTCCTCCCGCTCCATTCCGAGATAGCTTATCTTTTTGCCGTTACGCACAAAATTCCTCAGCATACCGTTAACGAAGCCCTGTGCCGAAAACAGCTTCAGCTTCTTGCACAGCTTCACGCTCTCGTTTACCGCCGCACTTTCGGGAACATTATCCATATACAACAACTGATACAGTCCTGTGCGAAGTATCGCCACCGCCGCACGGTCGAGTTTTTCAAACGGAATTTTTGAATTGACGGTTATCACATGATCCAGCGTGATACGACGCTCCGTAACTCCATAGAACAACGCCGCCGCAAACGCCTTGTCACGGTCGCTGAGCTCAGCCTCGGACAAAACGGAATCCAGCAGGATGTTGGAGTACGAATCGCTTTCTTCCAGCTTCAGCAGCATCTTCACCGCTGTCATTCGTGCGTCTGCCATGATGTCATTCCTTTCGTTGTCTTATCGTCTGTTTCTTCTGGACAATAACAGCAGTCTGAGCAGTTGTGTTGCAGATACTGCAAGGCTTGCCACGTAAGTCATGGCTGCTGCGTTGAGTGTCTTTCTTGCGGCAGGTATCTCATCGCTGCCGAGTATGCTCTGATCGCGAAGTGTGCTGATGGCACGGGAGCTTGCATTGAACTCCACAGGCAGCGTCACCAGCTGGAACAGCACCACGAACGCAAACAGGATGATACCGATGTTTACGAGCGGAGTGAAGCCAAGAAAGATTCCGAGCAGGAAAATATAAAAATACGCCTTGCTGCCGAAATTCGCCACAGGCACGATCATGGTACGCAGCTTGATCGGCAGGTAATCCTGTGCGTGCTGCACTGCATGACCGCATTCGTGAGCCGCAACACCTATCGCCGCAAGGGAAGTGCTGTCGTACACACTGTCGGAAAGTGCGACAACATTCGTTCTCGGATCATAATGATCCGTGAGATGACCGCTCGTTCTCACCACCTCAACGTCATAAAGACCGTTGTTTTCCAGTATCCTCTTTGCGACCATCCACGCAGGCGTTCCGTTTATAGAATCCACCTTGCTGTATTTTGCAAAAGTGTTCTTAACTCTTGCCGAACAGACAATTGACAATATCAGTGCCGCAATACACAGCAGATACGACAGCATATACCCGTCGCCAAAGAGCACCGCACTGCTGTGGCCGCGTACACCACTACTCTCACTTACTGCAGCAATCAGCATCATTGCATTAGCCATAGTTCTCCTTTCGCTTAACCGAGGAGCATTCCCTTCTCCAGCTTCTTGCCACGGAGATACGCCTGTACCTCCATACGCTTTCCGCCCTCGGGCTGTATTTCGGTGAACTGAACACCGTTCCCGTCGCCGCAGGCAACGATGAACCTGTCAGCATCCGCAATAGTGCCTGCGGGTGCGTTCACACCTTCGGCGATGCGGCTCATATACACCTTCATTCTCTTGCCCTCGAGCATCGTATATGCACAAGGGGAATCGGACATTGCACGGATAAAGTCATACACCTGCTTTGCAGGCTTCGTGAAATCCAGCTTCAGCTCTTCCTTGCTTATCATCGAAGCATAGCAGGTGTCACCCTCCTGCGGAGTACGCACGGCCGTGCCGTCCTCCAGTGCAGCAAGTGTCTTTACTATGAGAGCCGCACCGCAGGCAGACAATGCATCGTGAAGCTGTGCGCCTGTCATATCTTCAGGGATAGCGACCTCTTCCTTCAGTATCATATCACCTGTATCAAGACCCTCTGCCATGTACATGGTAGTAACGCCGCTGACCTTCTCACCATCCTGTATCACTCTCTGGATAGGTGCCGCACCACGGTACTTCGGCAGCAGCGACGCATGAACGTTTATGCAGCCATACTCCGGCAGCTCCAGCACCTCTTTCGGCAGTATCTGACCATATGCCACCACCACGATACACTCGGGTGCGATATCACGCAGCACCTGCATGGACATTTCCGCATCCTCGCCCTTTCTGAGGCTGAACGGCTGGTATACGGGGATATCGTGCTTCAGTGCACACTCCTTGACGGGTGTCATCATTATCTGCTTGCCACGGTTCTTGGGCTTGTCGGGCTGTGTGAATACAGCAGCTACCTCGTGACCCGCTTCAATGAGCGATTCAAGACAAGCGAGGGAGAATACGGGCGTGCCCATGAAAACTATCTTCATATCACTCTGCCTCCTCGATCCACTCAATCACCTTGTCGGAAAAAAGCACACCGTTAAGGTGATCTATCTCATGACAGAACGCTCTTGCCAGAAGTCCCGTGCCCACATATTCCACAGGCTTTCCGTAACGGTTGAGTGCCTTGACCTTCACCTTGTTCGGACGTTTTACATAACCGTACTTTCCGGGGTAGGAAAGGCAGCCCTCGCTGTCGGTCTGCTTGCCCGTCATGCGTGTGATAACGGGATTGATCAGCTCGATCTTTCCGTTGTCGTCATCAACGTCTATGACCACCACACGGCGGAGTATGCCCACCTGCGGTGCGGCAAGTCCGACGCCGTTTGCTTCTGTCATGGTTTCGTACATATCATCAAGAAGCACCCAGAGCTTCTCGTCAAATTCCGTGACCTCACGGCAGCTCTTGCGTAGTACATCCTCACCGAATCTTACTATTTCACGTTTTGCCATTTTAATTCCCTTTCGTTTTGTTTTTACGCATCAAAATAAAGCGTACACACAAATGTATCCAGATCACTCAATATCAAGCTTCGCCTTATCGATGAAAAGCACGCCCTCAAGATGATCCAGTTCATGACAGAACGCTCTTGCCAGCAGGCCCTCGCCTGTCATGGTGAATTCCTCGCCGTTTCTGTCCTGTGCCCTGACAGTCACCTTGTTGGGTCGTTCGACTTCACGCCACTCGCCCGGCAGGGAAAGGCAGCCCTCGCCGCCGCACTGAACACCCTCCGTTGCGATTATCTCCGGGTTTATCAGCTCGATAACACCCTTGCCGTCGTGAACGTCCACGATCACCACACGACGCAGTATTCCGACCTGAGGTGCGGCAAGTCCGGCACCCTCCGCCTTTGCCAGAGTTTCCGCCATATCATCCAGCAGGATGTGCAGCTTTTCATCAAATGCGGTAACAGGTCTGCACTTCTTGCGGAGCACATCATCACCGTACTGTACTATCTCTCTGAGAGCCATTGTAATCTTCCTTTCTGTTAAAGCGTTTCGCCGTTCATATCTGCGAAGAATGAAACATTCCTGAACATTTCATCCGTGCCCGCAGCCTTCAGCGAGCCTTCTATCAGCTTACGCAGGGAACTGCTGCTCCTGCATTTAAGTATCAGTCTGTAACGGAAACGTCCGTTTATCTTCTTTGCCGCACAGGGGGCAGGTCCAAGCACCACAAGAGGGATCTCCTTGTCTAGGCACTTCCGCTGCTCTTCCAGTATGCGTGCAAACCTTGCCGCTGCCCTGCCGCAGACGCTGTCAGAAAGTGCCGAGAATGTCACTGCGATTATGTCACAGAACGGCGGATACAGCATCGCTTCACGCAGCTTTATCTCCTCCTCATAGAACTGAGGATAATCCTGGCGTGCCGCCAGATTTAACACATAGTGCTCAGGCGTAAAGGTCTGCAGCATTGCACGGCCTTTTCTGCCGCCTCTTCCCGAGCGTCCGACCACCTGAGTGACCAGGGAGAACGTCCGCTCATACGCCTTGAAATCTCCCGCGTAAAGCGAATTGTCTGTCTTCAACACACCCACCAGCGTTACATTCGGGAAATCAAGACCCTTTGCTATCATCTGCGTTCCCACGATGATGTCATATTCACCATCGGCAAACGCTCTGAATTTCTGTTCAAATGCGTGCTTTGTGGAGGTGGTGTCCGCATCCATACGCAGTATCCTCGCACGCGGGAATATCTCTGACAGCTCATCCTCGATACGCTGAGTGCCTGTTCCTTTCATGTTCATATACGGACTTCCGCACTTCGGACACGACTTTGCCACACGCTGCGTAAATCCGCAGTAATGGCAGATAAGACTGCCGTTCACCTTGTGATATGTCAGCGGCACCGCACAATTCGGGCACTCCGCCGCACTACCGCAGGCGGCACACCGCACGTTCGTGTGATATCCTCTACGGTTGAGAAGAAGTATCGACTGCTCACCACGCTCAAGGTTCTCCTGTATCTCTTCGATAAGCGGCATACTGAACGACGAATGATTGCCGTTCTTCTGTTCTTCCTTCATATCCACTATGTAGACATCGGGCAGCACTGCGTTGTTGTATCGCTCATCTAGCTCAAACAGGCTGTAACGACCCGTTCTTGCATTGTAATAGCTTTCAAGGGATGGAGTTGCACTCGCAAGCAGAAGGAACGCATTGTGTGCAAAACATCTCTGCTTTGCCGCTTCTCTCGCATGATATCTCGGAGCGTTCTCCGATTTGTATGAGCCTTCGCCCTCCTCGTCGATCACCACGATGCCGAGATTCTGAACAGGTGCGAACACCGCACTTCTGGTGCCGATCACTATCCTCGCCCTGCCGCTCTTTATCCTGCGGTATTCATCCGCACGCTCACCAAGGGAAAGGCTGCTGTGAAGCACAGCCACCTCGCCGCCGAAAAGTCTGCGGAACTTTCCCACCATCTGCGGTGTGAGCGATATCTCGGGCACCAGCATCATTGCTGACTTCCCCTGCTTTACCGCCTCATGGATAAGACGAATGAACACCGATGTCTTGCCGCTGCCTGTTATTCCACGAAGCAACGCACATTTCGGGCCCGACGCATTCATCAGCTCAAGCATGCCGTCGAACACCTGCTGCTGCTTTTCCGAAAAAACTATATCAGAAGGATCTTCACTGGCTTCCTCTGTCGGCTCCGTGCGGAATACTGTCTGCTCATACAGCTCAAGCACGCCCTTTTCCACGAGCCTTTTCACCACCGCCTGCGTTACACAGCAGGCATAGCACACCTCTCTCACCGAGGCGGTCTCATTGTCCTCAACGAACTCTACGACCTGCTTCTGCTTCGGCGTGAGCTTTATCTCCTCATCACATTCAGCCAGACGCACAAGGCGTGACACCTCATCACCAACACGGCGTTTCAGCTCGTCACTTTCCTTCACTGCACCGATATCAAGCAGCTCTCTGAGCAGCCTTGTGCCGTCCGCACTGCCCGCAATAAGCTGATCGCGTGACATGCCCTCTGCCATCCTGATGCTGTCAAGGAATTCACGCTGTCTGTCAGTAAGCGAGCCGCTGTAATCCTCGTTCACGCTGTACTGTGTCCTCAGCGAAAAATTAAGACCCGAAGGCAGGACTGCCCTGAATGCATCATAGTATGTGCAGAAGGTGGTATCCCTAAGCCACTCGCACAGCTTCAGCAGCTCCTCGGAAATACACGGCTCCTCGTCCGCCGCAAACAGCAGCGACTTCAGCTTTGATGTGTCGCCGTTTTCTATACGGAACACCAGCCCCATACGGCTGCGGTTGCCCCTGCCGAAGGGTACTGCCGCACGCATTCCCGCACGCAGTGTTCCCTGAAGTTCATCAGGAACTGCATAGCTGAACAGCGTATCAAAGCTGTAAGAGGTATTCTCAACAGCTACCAGTGCAATAAGGTCGTTCATCTGATGTTATTCACCCTTGATCTCTTTAAGTAAATCCATACATCTTTCACGGCGGCACTTTTCGCCCCTGATGACTGCAATAAGGTCATCAACAGCCACTTCAAGTGCGTCGTTCACAACGAAATAATCATAGTTTACTGCTGTATCTATCTCGTTTCTCGCCTGTGCGGTCCTGCGGAGGATAGTAGGCTCATCCTCTGTGCCACGCTTTCTCAGGCGGCGTTCAAGCTCTGCCATGGAGGGAGGCAGGATGAATACCAGACAGCACTCGGGAAAAAGTCTGCGGATGTTCATGGCACCCTCGACCTCGATCTTGAGGATGACATCCTTACCTGCCGCCAGCATATCCTCGACAGCCTTTCTGGGAGTGCCGTAATAGTTGCCGCAATACTCGGTATACTCCAGCACCGCACTGTCAGCGATCATCTGCTCGAACTGCTCGCGGGTGCGGAAATGATAATGTACGCCGTCCACTTCACCGGGACGGGGTGCACGTGTCGTGGCAGATACGGAATATCCCACGTTCTCACACTTGGCAAGCACCTGCTCAAGGATCGTATCCTTGCCGCAGCCTGCGGGAGCGGATACCACAAATAAAAGTCCCTTATGTTCCATCTTCGATGTCCTCCTCGGAAGTCTTGCCCGAAATAGTTTCAGGCTGTAATGCAGACAGCACGACATGACCGCTGTCGCACACGATAACCGAACGCGTCTTGCGGCCGCAGGTAGCGTCTATCGCTGTGCCCGCATCCTTCGCAAGCTGCACTATCCTCTTTACGGGAGCAGCCTCAGGACTTACGACCGAAACGATTCGGTCCGCATTGACAGTGTTTCCGAAACCGATATTTATGAGCTTCATTCTGACAGATCACTCCATTCCCCTGCACGCAACGCACAGTTATGCATTATAATACTTTATTATAACATATAGTGCAGGAAAAATCAATACAAACCGCCCGAATATCCCTCTTTTTACGCACGCCGCAACAAAAAGCCCGTCCCTGCATATACTGTTGCAGGAAATATCGAAAGGAGTGCAATTTTATGTGTGGAATAGCAGGCTGGGTAGATTTCGGACGGGATATGCAAAGGGAGCGGGAAACGCTCCTGAAGATGAGCAGCGTTCTCGCTCCGCGGGGTCCCGACGCATCGGGAGAATGGAAGGACAGCAACGCGTATCTCGTTCACCGAAGGCTTATCGTGGTAGACCCCGAAAACGGAAAGCAGCCCATGAGCAGCGGCGTGTTCACCATCGTGTACAACGGCGAACTGTACAACACAGAGGAGCTGAGAAAAGAACTCATAGCCCGTGGTATAAGCTTCAACGGACATTCCGATACGGAAGTGGTGCTGAAATGCTTTGCGGAATACGGAGAAGACTGCTGCACGAAATTCAACGGCATCTTTGCGTTTGCGGTATGGGACAGCAGCAGACGCAGACTTTTCCTGTGCCGTGACCGAATAGGCGTAAAGCCGCTGTTTTATTCATTTGCAGCGGGTGGAATAGCCTTCGCAAGCGAAATAAAAGCACTTCTGCAGCACCCCGATATCCACCCTGTGCTCAACAGAGAGGGCGTAATGGACATCATGCTGATGGGACCTGCAAAGCGTGTCGGCGGTGGTGTTTTCCGCGATATCTCCGAGATTCCTCCCGCCTGCTGTGCATGGTATGACGAGGATGGCTTCACCATGAGAAGATACTGGCAGCTCAAAGCAGAAAAGCATACCGAAAGCTTCGGGGATACCTCCGCTCACGTAAGAGAGCTTATCACCGATGCTGTCAGAAGGCAGCTCGTGAGTGATGTGCCGCTGTGCTGCTTCCTGTCCGGCGGCCTTGACAGCAGCGTGATATCAGCCATCGCCGCAGAGGAATTCCGCAGGCAGGGCAGACAGCTCCACACATGGTCCATCGATTACAAGGATAATCACAAAAACTTCCGTGCAAGCTCCTTCCAGCCAGACGAGGATGCTCCATGGATAATCCGTATGGCGGAGCACATCGGCTCACTGCACACGGATGTCGTGCTGGACACTCCGCAGCTTGCTGACGCCCTCGTTGACGCCGTCCTCGCCCGTGACCTCCCCGGAATGGCTGATGTTGACAGCTCGCTGCACCTGTTCTGCAAAGAGATCAAAAAGCAGTTCCCTGTTGCTCTTTCGGGAGAGTGTGCGGATGAGATATTCGGCGGTTACCCATGGTATCACCGCAGGGATGTACTGTTCTATGACGGCTTCCCCTGGAGCACCGCTGTCCCCGAACGCGCAGCACTTATGCGTATTCCTGTGTCTGCTGCCGAAGCCGAAGCACACGTCCGAACGGCGTACGATGAATGTCTGTCACATACGGAATACCTTGATACCGACAACGCCGAGGAACGGCGTATGCGTGAGATGTATCACCTCAATCTCGATTACTTTATGGCGACGCTTCTGGACCGCAAGGACAGGATGAGCATGGCAAACGGTCTTGAGGTGCGTGTACCTTTCTGCGATTATCGCATCGTGGAATACGCCTACAACATCCCGTGGAGCATGAAAGCATTCGGTGGCAGGGAAAAGGGACTTGTACGTCATGCAATGCAGGGCATTCTCCCCGACGATGTACTGTGGCGTAAGAAATCGCCCTATCCCAAGACACACAACCCTGACTACATGAAGCTGCTGAGCGACAGGCTGACAGCACTGCTGGAATCTCCCGATTGCCGCTTCACCGAAATAGTCAGTGCCGACAAGGTGCGAGAGATGCTTGCTGACGGTGGAGCAGGCTTCGGAAAGAACTGGTATGGTCAGCTTATGACAGTGCCGCAGATATTTGCATACTTCCTGCAGCTTGACAAGTGGATGAGAGAATATAACGTCATCATAACAGAATAAAACTATCCGCCCCCGATATTTCGGGAGCGGATATCTGTTTGTTATTCGATTTACGCCTCGTCCCAGTTATGCCATACGTTCTGGACGTCGTCATTGTCCTCCATCATCTCCAGCATTGCGGACATCTTCTTGATGTGGTCTTCGTCTGTGAGAGTGGTGTATGTAGAAGGCACCTGCTCTGCCTCTGCGGACACGACATTGTAGCCCATGCCACGCAGAGCCTCCGCAACCGTGCCTACCTCGGCAGGGTCGGTAGTGATCTCGATGCAGCCTTCCTCGAAGCTGAAATCATCCGCACCGCTTTCGAGGATATCCTCCATAGCCTTGTCCTCATCGATATCGCCATCCTCGTTGTCAATAACGATAACGCCCTTGAGGGAGAACATGAAGCTTACACAGCCGCTTGTTCCCATGTTTCCGCCGAACTTATCGAAGTAATGACGGATCTCGCCTGCTGTTCTGTTTCTGTTGTCGGTCAGACAATCAACGATGACCGCAACACCGTTGGGACCGTAGCCCTCGTATACGCAGTTCTCGTAATCGTTCTTCTCCGCACCGCCTGCAGCCTTCTTCAGAAGTCTGTCGATATTGTCGTTGGGGATGTTGTTGGACTTAGCCTTCTGGATGAGCTGTGCAAGTCTTGCATTATTTGCGGGATCTGCACTGCCTGTTTCCTTGATGCACACAAGGATCTCACGGCTGATCTTTGTAAAGACCTTCGCTCTTGCTCCGTCCTTTTCGCCCTTCTTACGCTTGATGGTACTCCACTTGGAATGTCCTGACATAACTTATATCTCCTTTTTTAATAAATAACTTAGATCAATTTCTGGAAGCCTTCTCCCAGAACCTCATGTGCTCCTGTGGTAATCACGAAAGCAGACGGGTCTGTTTCCTTGATTATACGCTTCACCTTGGTGTAGTCACTCTTATAAACGGCGGTCGCGATAACAGGACGCTCACTACCGCTGTAAGCACCCTTGCCCTGCAGCAGGGTAACTCCCCTGTCCTGCTTTAGCAGCTTGTCCGCTATCTCCTGAGGATGCTGTGAGAATATCAGCAGGAAGCGGCTCTCCTGTCCGCCGTACACCAGCATATCCACCAGCTTCGACTGAACGAACACGACGATGACCGCATACAGTGCTGCATTGAGATCACGGAACACCGCCAGGCCCGCAAGAATGACCACTGCATCCGCCGCAAACTGTATCTGACCCAGCTTCAGGTCAGGCTTGAAGCGATTGATGATCTTCGCCACGATATCCGTGCCGCCCGAGGTAGCCTCTCTGGCATACGTAAGCCCTACACCCGCACCTGTGAGCACACCGCCGAACACTGCCGCGAGTATGCCCTCGGCGTTCTCCATGTCGTACAGCGGCATATCCACCAGCACATAGTCAGTGAGCACCGATATGAACACAACCGATATCAGCGTCTTTATCATCGTTCTCTTGTTGAGCAGAAAAAAACCTGCGATAATGAGCGGAACATTTATCGCCGCAATAAGCAGACCCACAGGAAGCTCCGTCAGCTTGGATATGATGATAGAGATACCCGTCGCTCCACCCGGAGCGATATTGTTCGGCGAGATGAACGCCACAAGTCCGACTGAATATATAGCCGCAGCCACCGCTATCAGCAGGATATCTATTATCCACACCAGTACGGCAGGCATCTTTTTCTTAGCCATGATACGCTCCTTCTCCGCCCTTCGGAAATCAGCTTTGCTCCTCCACGGGCAGTGCCTTGCATATTTCACTGAAAAGCTGCTCCACACGTTCATGCTGACCCGTTATGCTGAGAAAACCGAAAAGCGTTTCAAGAGCGGTCGCCCTGCGGTACTCCGAGGGTCTCGCACTCTTGGGGACGGAGATGCCGCCCGCATTTCGTCCGCGGCGGAGGATATCCGCCTCTTTTTCGGTAAGCATAGGTTCAATAACGCCCACAGCCGCACTCTGATAGGACGCACGCACCTGAAGCACCGCAAGATCATGCAGTCTTCCTGCGTTCGTGCTGCCTCTGAGCACTACCTCCCTGCGTACAAGCTGTTCATAGACACAGTCGCCGTAAAACGCCAGAACGTTGGGGCTGTACTGGGACGCCTCCTTTTCGGTAAGAGCCATTGTATCAACCTTTCAATATGTAGTAAACATAGCTGTATTCTTCGCAGTGCAGCTCGAACATATCCGTTTCACGCTTCAGCTCTCCGAAACCCGAACCAAACGCCGCATCCTCGCCATGCACCGAACTGTACTCCAATGCCGCCTTCATAAGCGGCTCGTAATAATTGGCTGTCCAGTCGGTCCTTGGCGCGATGTAGAAGTCCTGCACCCTGAAGCCCGCTTCACGTGCCATCAGCAGGACCCTGTCCATCTGCGGAAGTCTGCCGAAACGGTTTTCGCAGAAGCGTCTTGTATCCGGTGATGGATCTATGAGCCAGCACAGCGTGCGGAATACCACCACGGTGTTCCTGACACAGGCTTCCTTCAGCTGCGAAAGACGCTCCGCCGTGCCCATCGGGTCAACTACACCGTTGTACCACAGCAGACTGTATTCTCCTACATCCTTCGTCAGTTCAGCATAATTTATCGCAACGAGCTTTACGCCCGCCTGCTCCGCTTCTGCCGCACGGCGTCCGTCAGATATCATCGCCGAAACATCGTAGCCTGCGTCCTTCAGCAGCACAGGCGTTATCGCCTCATCACCGATATACAGTGCACTGCCGCTGCTGCCGCACATTGATATCACCTGCTGTGAAGTCTGTCTGCTGCCCGCCGAGGACCGCTCCATACCTTCATGCAGTATACTGAGAAAATTCATTGTTTTGCCTCCGAAGATCTATCGGATATAATTGAACTCGAAATCGAAAATGGATACGAGGTCGTCCTCCTGGATACCCTGACGCTCCAGCTCGTCGATGATGCCGCTGGAACGCAGCACTCTCTGGAAGTACTGCAGGCTCTCGTAGTCCTCCATGTTTACAGTGCTGAGAATGGGTGCAAGCCACTCCGCATCCACGACATAAACATCGTCTATCTTCTCCACTCTGAAGCTGTGCTTTTCAGTTTCAATAGCCTCCAGCTCTGCAAGAGTAAGCGGCTGCACCTCAAATCTCTTTGCGGGAGGCAGCTTGTCAAGCTCCTCTGTCACACAGTCGATAAGTGCATCCGTACCCTGTGTTGTGGCAGCCGAAATGGTAAAGAACTTCAGACCCTTGTCCTCAATATATCTGCGGAACTCCTCTATCTGCTCCTCTGTCGCCATATCGCTCTTGTTTGCAGCAACGATCTGCGGACTCTCCGCAAGCTCTTCGGAGAAGTTGGCAAGCTCAAGGTTTATCTTCTCGAAATCATCCCTGGGATCTCTGCCCTCGATACCCGAAACGTCCACAACATGAACGATAAGACGGCAGCGTTCCACATGACGCAGGAACGCATGACCAAGACCCACGCCCTCGCTGGCGCCCTCGATAAGTCCGGGGATGTCCGCCATTACAAAGGACCTCTCGCCACGCTTCACAACGCCAAGAACAGGTGTCAGTGTGGTGAAGTGATAGTTCGCTATCTTGGGCTTTGCTGCACTTACAACGCTTATCAGAGTGGATTTGCCCACATTCGGGAAGCCCACCAGACCTACGTCAGCCAGCAGCTTCAGCTCGAGGATAACATCGAACTTCTCACCGGGATAACCGGGTTTAGCAAAGCGGGGAATCTGACGTGTGGGAGTCGCAAAATGCTGATTGCCCTTGCCGCCCTTGCCGCCTCTTGCAACAACAACAGGCTCGTCATCGGAGATATCCGCCATTATTCTGCCTGTGTGAGCATCCTTTATGATGGTTCCTCTGGGAACACGGATGATGGTCGGCTCCATTGATTTTCCGAAGCAGCGTCTTGCACCGCCGTTCTCTCCGTCGGGACCGACATACTTCTTCTTATATCTGAAATCTATCAGCGTGGAAAGATTGTCGTCCGCCTGAAATACGATATCCGAACCCTTTCCGCCGTCGCCGCCGTCAGGTCCGCCTGCATTAACGTACTTCTCACGGTGGAACGAGACCGCACCGTTACCGCCGTTTCCTGCCTTGATGGATATCTCAACCTTATCTACGAACATCTTTATCCCCTGCCTTTCTATATATGTTCTGCATCTTATTAACGTTCTATACACATTTACAGACGGATAAAGTACCTCTTTTCGCCCCGTCCGCATAACGACAAATAAGGCGGATAGAACATCCGCCTTACTTAACGTAGTGTTAATTAGTCAGCGTATACGCTAACCTGCTTTCTGTCACGACCGAGACGCTCGAACTTAACCTTGCCGTCTACCAGAGCGAACAGTGTATCATCGGAACCGATGCCTACGTTGTTACCAGCGTGAATGTGTGTACCTCTCTGTCTAACAAGAATGTTGCCAGCCAGTACGAACTGACCGTCAGCACGCTTTACGCCAAGTCTCTTGGACTCGGAGTCACGGCCGTTCTTGGTAGAACCCATACCCTTTTTATGAGCGAAATACTGTAAACCTAATCTGATCATTGTTGTTATC
>JAZURJ010000073.1:0-102523 GCA_045606085.1 Oscillospiraceae bacterium | reverse complement strand
GGTGTCATAACTGGACTGACCTGTTGGCTGTCCGTAGATGTAGGCGATGTGTGTAACTGCAGGGTTAAGTTCGTGGGACCCTTGTGGGTCATATACACCCTCGCCATAGCTGACATAGGTGCCATAACCATAACCGTAATCATAGCCAGTGAGTTTGACGGTGATTTTCGTGCGGCCTCTCAATGAGAAATTGGCTCGTGTTGCCCGAAACACCTCGCCGGAGTAAGTGTCACCGTTCAAGCTCCATGAGCGGCTTGTACCCTCAAATGTTACATTGGGATGTGCTTCGTAATAATCCTCTAGCACGGGAAAAGCCCATGCCGAGAAAATCTCGTAACGGGTGCCACCTTCGTTGGACATGATGTTATCAAGCTCGTATCGGGTGCCACCTTCGTTGGACATGATGTTATCAAGCTCGTATCGGGTGCCACCCTCATTTACAGTTAATGACATATAATCACCACCTATACGTGCTGTCCATACCATGAGTTGGCAGGACAGTTGGTGTCGTTCGCCTCGGCAGAGCCGCTCGCCAGCTTACGAGCCTGCGGAATACCGGGGTCGGTTGCACCGTTAGGGTAGACGGGTCCGTTAAACGTCTTGGCACCAGCGAATGTCTGGGCGATGGTATTAACAAGACCTGCTACAGCAGCGGATGCAGGTGTGTTGAGGGCGAGCGTGCCGCTCGTATTCGGAAGCCTTATGTCTACGTTTCCGGTCATTGACTGCGAAGCACTGAGGTTTACATAGTAAGCATCTTCGCCGTAGATAAGAACGATACCACGGGAGTTGTCCGCCTGTCCTTGGGGGGTGATACTTCCCAAACACAGTTGAGCAATACCGACCTCAGATGTCGTTCCCCGTCTTATGTTGTATCTAACGTTGTAGTCGGTTTTTGCCGCCTCCGCTGTTGCGGAAGCGTTGTTGCTGTCCACAAAAGTAGGGTACATTGCCCCAGTGGTAGCATAATCGTTCTTGACCGTCTTAATCTTATCGGCACTGCCTGCGTTGCCGCCATCTTTTGTAAATGCCCAATCACTCCAAATGCCATTACTCTTATGTCTTATTTTCTGCAAACCCACCCAAGTCGTAGCGACTTGGAAGAGCATTGTTTCCGAACGACGCCACACGTCTAAATAATAGCCTGAATCTGCATAAGCTGTATTATTTATTGCGGCAGAAGTAGACGAGTCAAGAACAAGGAAACAGCCAGTCTGGGTATAATTGTCCAAATCAGAGTCAGAGAGAATTAACTCTCTAGTATTCCAAGCCATATTGATAGTATTTGGAAAGTCGGAGATGTCGTCGACTTGGTGTCCGTGTTCTTGGGGTGCTTTGTTATTGAGTGCGGACTGTAAGCCGTTTACATCGGATATCTCGTGGTCATGGTCCTCTGCTGCCAGTCCCGCCGTCTTTTCGTTTATCGTTTCGTTGATGTCCGATATTACATCATCCAAATACGCTTTTGAAACAGTAGCCGTGGCGGGGTCGATGGTTGCTTCAACGCGTTCTGCCTCTCCAACAAACACGTTAAGGCGGACTGCTTTTTCGATGATTTCTCCCGAGGATATGGATATATATTCCGCTGTATCAAAAGCGTTCTGATACATGAAAAGAATATCCCGGCTCCGGTCGTCTGGGGCATCGGGGTCGGCTGTGTATATACCGACTTCCCTCCAATAGAAGCTCCTGGGGATTTCGCTGTTGTTGAACACTCCCTCAACCATCATGTACTGTGATGTGCGAGTGGCTGCGGTTATCTCGGTAGTATGCACTGCGTTAATGAGGTCGGTAAGCTCCGATATGGCGTCGGCTGTTGTCGTGCCGTCGCCTACCTTGATTGCCGTGAACGTGATTGTGGCTCCCTCTAACGAGCGGAGCAGCAGCTCCTGGCCCTTGTTGGTGAGTTTCAGTGCTTCAAAGCTCATTCAATCGCCTCCGTTTCGATTGTAACAGTAGTTCCTGTCTGTAAAACAGCAGCATATCTTATCTGAGCCGAAGAGCCATAACGCATATTCAACTCGAAATCGATGTGTGCTGGGATTTTAGCCGACACAAGTGTCTGTATATCGTCGAGGTAGACATTCTCTTCGATGCCGCGGTCAAAGTCGATGTACAGCTTATTGTTTCCTGCAGCGTCAGCCGCTTCAAATCGTATGTTTACGCCAGCATTGGTATAGGCGTGTATCATGTCCTTAATCATGCTTGCAGAGACCTTTCCTGCTCCCACGAAATAGGATTTGACGATACGCCGTCGCTCCTCCAGGGTTCCGACCTTTTGCAGCTTAATGCCGATGAATTTTTCGAGGCGGCTTATAGTGGCTGCATCGGCAGTGTCGATGTAAGCGTTGGCGACAATCTGCTCTACGCTACCCTCCAGCTTGTCCGCGAGCTTTCCCTGGGCTTTAAGTATCTCCACCATTTCGTAAACGTCACGATAGAATTGCGGATAATATCTCAACAGCTCCTCGTAGCAACTCGCATCGAATTTGTTATAGAACATTGGTCGTCACCTCCAATAGCTGCGGAACACTGTCGGTATCAACGATTATGTTCTCTTGGCTGCCGTTGAGGGTGAGGTTGGTGTAGTCCATTACGGAGGACACGTTGGATATCAGAGCGCCGATAGCTGAGTATCTCACGGCTACTGGCGTTTCGTCGCCGTCGAGAGCAAGTTCCTTGAAATGCGCCTCTACAGCTGCGGATATGCCTTGCGTCGCTTCTTCCTGGGTGCTTCCAGGTGCAAGCTCAACGGAACAAGATACGGTAATGCCGATGCTCCGTGCCGCTGCTGCTGTAAAGTGGGCGCCGAGGTTTGCCACTCCTTCTCCCAAACCGTCACCGACAGGATATGTGACACCATCGACGGAGGCGGTATATCCCTTGGTCGTGGGGTCAACATACTGCTGCACTTCCCTTACCACGGTCTCGGTACAGGGCGTTCCGAGCGGGCTTATTAACGTCGCTTTTACGGTGTTGGGTCCGTTCCATAGCGGTGTTATCCTGGCCTGTCCTACGCCTGCTACGCTCTCGCACCATGTCTTGTAGTGCTGCTTGTTACCGTTCTCGGACGAACCTGCTATCTTGTTGCGGACACGATCTCTGAGGCTATCGTCGTCCTCTGTGTCCGTGCCGTATGTGCGTATCGTGCCGAATGTGGCTGATATCAGCTCGGGTAAGTTGCTAACAGGCACAGCAGCGGTTCCGCTATCTATGTCGTTTCCGCTTTCGCCTGCGAGGTCCGCTCTGAGATACAGTTCGCTGTCGCTCTGACACAGCGTGAAATAAGCTCCGTCGTGGTAAAAACGCTCACCAGGCTCCGGCGCTGTTCCCTCGTAAGTAAAATGGTACTCGGCTCTTGTGGCTGCCAGTCGGTATATGCCGTATTCACTTGCTTTTCTATCGAGGTATTCGCCTCCGGTCGTGTCAAGCTGGGTCAACATAAGCACCAAATCCAGGTCGGTGAACAGCTTGGCGATTTTCAGCAGGATGCCCGCTCCACTATCGTAATAAACACTTCCGGGGCGAGTGTCGATGTCCTTGGGCGCTCCGTTGAGATAGTCCTCCAAAAGAGCCTCGTATGTGTACTGCTCAAACAATTTATATCACCTCGCTTATTTCTGTCGGTCCGAAAATGGTTACAGCAGTGAAACTGATGTGGGCTGCGTCGTCCTCGAATGAAATCGCAAAATCTGTTATATCCAATATGCGGGTATCGGGTTTCAGAGCATCTTTTATGAAGCCCTCGACGACCGCTTCTACATATTCCTGTGTGGCATCCTGGGCTATCAGTGCCTCCTCTATCTCGCTGCCGTACTGGTTGTCGTATATAAGGCACTTGAAACGAGGCGTGATGATAGCTTTGCGTATAGCTTGTGCTACGGCTTCTTGTCCGTCTACCATGCCGACTATTCTACCTCTGTCGAGGTCGAGTTTGTACGTCAGCGATGGTGCTTCCTGCGCCTCCTGGACGCTTTCAATCGGAATTGGTATAAATGTGTTGCTCATTATGTCACCCTATCTAACACATAGTATTTCTTTCCGCTTTGCATGACGATAATATGCACGAGTTCCCCGACTTTCAAGGCGTTTCGCACGACTGCCTTTGCTTTGTAAATGTTGAAATCGAGGAGTTTGTGTGCATGAGCATCGGCTGTTGTCGTGTTGCTGGAGATTGATGTCTCGCCGC
The DNA here is from genome assembly GCA_045606085.1 of Oscillospiraceae bacterium. Lineage (GTDB taxonomy): Bacteria > Bacillota > Clostridia > Oscillospirales > Ruminococcaceae > CAG-115. The sequence goes on along the minus strand of JAZURJ010000073.1, from coordinate 98,334 downwards.
CCCATACGATGTCCATTTCTGTCTCGTAGTCTGTCAGGTGCCGCGGAATGACGGTGATACGCTCGCTTACAACGAGCTTGCTGTCGTTGAGTATCTGGATTTTAAGCGGTGACGTGGATATCACCTTACCCTGCACCAGTTCCGCTCGCCCATGCTGCGACATTTGTTGTATGAGCTGCTTTAGACTTGTTTCCATCTGCTACACCTCCTATCCGAAAGTTCCTGCATCTACCCAGCCGTATACCACTGTCTTGTTGTCGGTGTGCTGTAAGAAGTATGGATGTAGAGCGCCCTCGTCGGTCTTGACGAGCTTGCATGGTCCTGCGTTGGCGTTGCTCATGATTGGCGTTGTGGATGTGCTGCTCATGTAGTACGCTCCTCCGTAGAAGTAGACACCACGCTCCCCGCTGCCTCCGCCTGCAGCTCCGACTATCTCGGGTCGTGGAATGTCGTCTGCGTAATTCAGCTTCAGCGACATGGTGTGCTTTCCGCCAGCGAATGTGTGCGTATCTTCGTCTACATAGAACGTTTTGGATAATCCGAGGTGCGGTATGATGATAAATACGCCCATTCCCGATATGATCTCGGGATTTCCGACGGCAGTAACTGACAGTGAGCGCTCTGGCTCGCTGTTGATATCCAGCATATTATCGCACAGCTGTTTCAGCTGCGCCTCAGTGAACGTGTCGTCTGCCTTGTCAACCTCCTGGAATATGCCTATCTTGCTTTCCAACTCGGTCTTGGATGCGGTTGCTGCGACGGTGTTTTCGTCGGATATCAGCTTGACCCTTGTCTTGACCTTTTCGATGCTGGTTTTGTATGTATAGGAACTGAGATTTACCCCGCTTTCGATTACCCACTGTAGGATGTTCTCGCGGCGCGTCAGGAGGCTCAATTTGCCGCCTTTGGAGGTAACATAGTGTCTAATCCCTGTTGCGTTAAATTCATCGCTCAGAGCCTCGCTGAGAGCGTCCCACGCTGATGTGCTGCTCTTTGTCAGCTCTGGGATTTTGTACGAACACGATGCTATGCGGTCATGGGGGATGTTGAAACGGTTGCATACATCCAGGAAAACGTCGTCCGCGGTGACGTTGGTGTATACGAAAGTGTCGGAATTGTTGGAGAGATAAATGCCGTTATCGTATGCGTTTACGGTCATTTTCTTGGTGTTGTGCTGCTGGTTCGTCATAATCAAACCTTGGAACAGCTCCTCGCCGTCAAACGAAAAGATGCAGGAGTAACCCTCCCACACCGTTATGTCTGCTCGTGCGTGGTTGTATCCGTCGTCGTCAATGAGCGTGACTGTAATGCTCCTGGCCGCACTTCCCTTTCGTCCTTTCCACACGACTTGCGACACAAGCTCGGATATGTCGGTCGCTTTCCCGTCGTGAACAAGTATGAGGCTAATTCCCTTTGCCATGATGTGCCTCCTACTTCGGTATTGTCAGCACCCAACCAACATACAGTGTGTTGGGGTTCGGGCCTATCAGCGACTTATTCGCTTCGTATATTTTGGTGTACTGAGCGCCGCTCCCGTAAAATTTCTTTGCCAAATTCCACAAGCAGTCGCCGTATACAACGGTGTATGTGTCTGGGGTGGTAGAGTTATCTACCCTTTGCTGCGTGTTGTTCACGGTGGCCGTCCTGGTGGATGTGTTCACCTTGACCTGGCGCACCTTGATTTCCCTGTACTCTTTGAGCGAGAGCGTGTAGTGGATTGTACCCACGTCTCCGCCCTCCTCGTAATAGGTAAAGCTCTCTATAGAGCAGTACAGGTCTATGCCGCAGTTGGTGATGATAAGGTGTATGGGCTTCTTCCGCTCCTGCCAGCCTGCTATCCTCTTGACGAGCGTGAGCGGCTTCGTAAGCTCCTCCGTTTTCGTTCCCGAGAATTTATGCAGCGGAAAAAAGCTGGAAAAAGTAAACTGTATCGCCGGTCTCCCTTTGTACATGGTTATCTCGCCCAGCTCCGCTATCTCGATGTTCGATGTCGCGGAGCCGCGCTTTACGGTCAGTTTCTCGGGGTTTACGGGCAGCAGGATTTTCTGCTTTTCGTTGTTGGCTGTAAGCCAAATCTGATAATCAGTAGTCATACACGCCCTCTCCCTCCTCGAATATTTCTGCGTTAAGAATGCTCATAAGAACGGGCTTGATATTTTCTGTGAGAATCTCCAGCACATTGGCCTTGTCGGTGCCGCCCTCTACGGTGATTGAGCCAGCGCCGTTGATATCAAGCTGGATGCGCTTGGTGGTCTCTGAGTGGGCGTTGTGCTGCGCTCCTCTGAACTCTTCGGGCGATGGTGCGCCTACAAATAGAGGGGCGGTGTCATTCACGGCTGCGATGATACGGTCTGTTTCCGATGTCGGGAACACCGTAGCTCCGCCGTGGTCTATCATCAGCTCGGTTCCGTTCTCGCCTACTATCGCCACGTCTGCGGCGTTGGTGGTTCCACTGGCATAAGTGGGTATACCCCAGGCAGACCAGGCACCGCGTGTTGCGGTTTGGAAATCGTCGCCGTTGTATGTTGGGAGGTTTGTGCTGGTTCTGCCGTTTGTGACAGGCATCGCGCCAAAAGCGGCTGCGGATGCTGCTGCTATTAAGCTCGCTGCATCAGTTACGCCATCTGTTCCCGATTTAAGAGCTTCGATGTAGGCGTCTATCGTGGCTTTCGCTGCGTCTGCTGCCTCCTCGGACATATTCAGCGTGTCTATGGTGTTTTTCATGTCCTCTGCTATGAGGTCGAGACCGCTGGCAAAACCTGTTTCCATATTGGCTACTGTGTCAGCAAATTCGTCCTTTGCTGCCTGCGTGTCCGTGAACGAGCTGTTCATTTCGTCGATAAACGCCTTTGCTTCAGCGCTATCTGCGCCGAGTTCGTCTATCTTGTCGATGATGGCGTTGATATACCCAGCGCTCTCCTGGCTACCATCAGACAGAGAAGCAATAAGACCCTCGTCAAGTCCGTACTGAGCCGCATTGCGGAGGTTCTCGGTATATGTGGCGACGTAATCGGACTGGCTTTTGAGTGCCGCTATCATCTCGTCGGTGCTTGTCTCGCAAGATATCGCCATCTGCTCGAACAGACCCATCTGCCCGCTTATGCTGTCGTATGCGGCATTGTAAGCCTCCTGGTATGTGGCTATAAGCTCCTCAGTGGCTGTTTGGGTGTTGTTGAGGGTTATCTGAACACCCTCGGCTGCACTTATGGACGAGGACGATGTTCCGCCCATGACGGCTTCGTACTCCTCCATTATGGCAATGCATTCAGCCATCTGCTGCTCGTAGGCCGCCAGGTCTTGCTCTGCTCGCCACATAGCGTTTTCCGCTTCCTTGACATCTGCAGCGATGCCGCCGCCGAACATACCAACGAAAATCTGCCCTACGTTGCCGCCTGTATAGAGTGCCTCCTGCTCCATCGCCATCTTGTTCCACTCTTTGAGCGCCATGCTGTAGGCCTTTTCCAGGTCGTCTTTCTGCGGAAGAAGATTAGCGTATGTTTCGGCTGCGTTTTGGTATGCAGCCTCTCGGGTGTTGGCGTTGGAAACGCCCTCGATTTTGCCGATAAGCTCGTCGATGTCTCCGTTTACGTTCTCGATATTGATACCGAGTTCGGGGAACATATCATTGAGCTTTCGTGCAATCGCTTCGATTTGATGCTGCGAGCCTGCTGCCCTTTCGGATGTTGAGGTAAGCTCTCTGAGGCGGTCGGTGAGATTACGAGTGACCTCCTGCTCCGTTGCGATTTCCTCGTTGGTGGAGATGTAGGCCTCCGATACCTCCGCAAATCTGTTGTGCGTATCATCGAGGATGGCGTTAAGCTCTTCTGAGGTCATTTTGTTGGCCTCGAATGCCGCTGTAGCATCATCCACGCTCTGTTTCATCAGGACTGCCTCGGCGCTGGTTTCGCCGTACAGCTCACAAGTACGCTCGTATTCGGCGTTAAGCTCCTGGAGGCGGTCGTATTGGTTTCTGGTGGTAGCACTCCAGCTCTCGTATTCCTCGTTGGTGTCTTTGAGCATAGCAGCGAGGGCTACGCCGGCCGCAACTACGGCGGTGGCGACTATGGCTATCCATCCCGCTCTTGACATGCCTGCAAGGGCGACAGTAAGCGCTTTTACGGCCGGTATTGCGACGTTGGTTATGAAAACGTAACCGGTAATTGCCGTTGTAGCCACAACAACACCCGTTGCCACCGCCGAAATAACCTTGGCATACTCCTCATGCTCATACAGGAAATCGCCAATCGCATCTGTAACACCGAAGATGCCCTCTGCGACTTTTTCGACAGTCGGGCCAAATGCGTTGGTAAAAGCGGCAGACATACTATTGCTCGCCTGCTCCTGCTTTTCGCTGAGCGTCTGGGCGGCTTCGGCAGTTCTTTCCAGCGTACCCTGCGCATCGTCCATCGAGGCGGTAAACGTATCAACGGTGAGGATGCCGCTCTGGATTGCGAGTGCGAGTTCCTGTCCGGCTCTTGTGCCGAATGTGTCTACAGCGAGTGCCGTCGCCTTGGTCTTGTCCTCCATCGTAGATATCTGGGTGATAACGTCTATGAGGGCTGTTTTGGCGTCCTGGCCGTCTTGTGCGAACTTCGACACGGCGGTTCGCATACCCATCATCGCCGTTGAGGAGTTGATGCCTGCCAGCTCGAACTGTGCCAGCAGCGAAATTGTATTGTCAAGGCTCAAATCAAGAGCTTGATACTGCGCCGCACCGGTAATGAGGGAGCTGCTCAGTCCGTCAACCTTTGCGCCCGAAATCTGCGAGGCGTATGCCAACTTGTCGAGGACATCTACGACGTTTTCGTTTTCGATGTGCCACTTGTTCATTATCTGGGTAACGTCTCTCACGCTGTTAGTGACGTTAGCTCCGGTGATATCGGAATAGTCGAGGAATTTTTCGGTCACATATTCCAGCTCTTCGCCCTGTAGGTGCATCCTGGTGTTGATTTCACCTACGGCTGCCGCTGTATCAGCCATGCTTCCCGTCTTGGATGCCTGGTAGGTATCCATCATGCTGCTGGAAAGGCCGTCTAGCGACGCTCCAGTCGCGCCTGTCGCAGTGACTATCGTGCTTTCGGCATCGCTCATGGCGGTCGTCATTTTGTAGACTTCTTCCGTGATTTCGGATATCTTCTTGGCGATACCGACACTTTCAAGGGCTGCGGCTATGGCGTTGAACGCACCGCCGCCCGAATCCTCGACTTTTTTGAACTCCTCGGACGTTTCCTTGGTTTCTTTGCCGAGATTATCGGTGGCGTCTGCCGCTTTCTGCGCGGATTGTGAGAGCTTGTCCTCTGCCTGCCACGCCTTATCCGCCGCTGCCGCATACTGCTCCGTGGTTCCGTTACCACTTTCGACGAGCTTGTTGTACTCTTCGATAGCTGCGTTTGCCTCGGCTTGGGCGGCTGTCAGCTCTTCCTGCGCCGTTTTCGCTTCCTGCTGGGCGGCTGCAATGCGCTGCTGTAATTCAAGGGTATCAAGGTCGCTTTGGGCCATTTTTTCAGCCAGTTTGTTCGCCTCTCGCTGTGCTGCCATAAGACTGCTCTGCGCATCCTCGGCGTTACTGAGCGCCTTTGCCACAAAATCGTAGTTTTCGGCGGCCGCTGCTGCGGCTTCTTGCTGCTCTTCGAGAGCTTTTGCCGATTTCAGCCCCATATCCACAAGCTCTTCCGTGGAATGAACAGCCTCCAATGCGCTCTTGTCGTATCTGCTGGCGGCGGCCGTCCAATGGTCTGAGGCTCCGGCTGCCTCTTCAATCGCTCGTGCCGCGCGTGAAGCCCCATCGGAAATGCTATCAACGGCTGTCTGCGTAGCCTGCTCAGCTTTAGACCAGGTATCCACCATTTTTTCGCCCGATGTTGATATATTGTCGAGCTTGTCGCTCATTTCATCTATCATTCGGAAGCGAGCCGATAAATCCAGTGCCACTTAAATTCCTCCTTTCCTGTAAAATGCGTCGTTTCTGCAAGGGTTTTCCAGCTCAACTAGCTCGGATGCTATGTAGAATAGTTGGCGCTCGCGAGGCATTGCCTCGAAATCCTCCATTCGGAGGTTGTGGCGCTGCCAAAGGGTGTGCGCCCACCATTCCAACGTTCCCTTGCTCTCGATTAGTTTTTTGCTTCTTCGAGAGTAGCGTCGTCGCTTTCGTCAGCGGCTCCTGCGTCCACTAAGCCGAGGGCGACCATAACCGCACGGGCAACATGGTTATATTCTGCGGATGTCGGGAAAACCTTTAAGGGCATATCCGTAACATCTACGCACTTGTAAAACTCCATCAGTTCGGGGTCTTTGAGGTCGGGGTACTGCAGAGCTTCGACAATCATGTGTCTGGATGCCTTGGCGCTATCCATCTCTGTTTTCCATACCACCTCGCCGTTGCTTATCATCGGGTTTCCCTTGCGGTCTGTTGCGATGGCGCGCTTGCGGTAGTTGTTGTTGATTTTCTGTATATCAGCCTGTGATAAGACCTTGATTTCGAGTTCGATTACGGCTCCGTTCTCGTCGCAGATGGTGTCGGGGCCTGCCGCCTTTACGACCTGCGGCTCATGGTTACGCATAAAGTAAGAGAGGTTCTTTTTTGACATGATGTTTGTTCTCCTTTGGAATAATATTGAGCCAGGCGGTGTGCCTGGCTCATAACTGTATTATGGTTGTGAGTGTGTTGGCTTACAGGATAACGTCCTTTGCGTTGAAAGAGAGCGCGTCGTCCAGGATGTCGCCGTTGGTGTCGAGCTTCAGCAGGTCAATATCGCCTGTCAGAACAACGCCTACCGCTGTAACGACATCGCTGCCGTTCTCGTAGTAGTAGTCGGAGTTTGTGTCGGTGTTGATGCCCTGGAGCTTAAACTCGGGTGTCACGCCGCTTGCGATGTACTCTGCAATCTTCTCTTTCAGCCAGGGTGTAGAGCGACGACGTGTGAGATTACCGGTTATCTTGTAGCCGAGCCAGCGTGTGCTGGGTGTCTTTTCGCCCAGGAGCTTACCCTCCCATGTGTCGGGCGTAAACTTGACTGTAAACGCCACACTATCCATGACCTCTACGCCGTCCAGGAATACCTTACCCTCGCGGACGCTGATGGGGTTCTTGTTATAAGTGCTGTTCATTTACGCTCCTCCTTATCTGGTTTTTACCGTGATGTAGAACTTCTCGGCGCTGTCAACAGCCTGGATACCGATTGTGAGGTAGGTCGCATCGTCGATAGAGTTCTCTCTGTCTACGAGGAAGTCTGCCGCATAGTCGATATTCTTGATAGCGCCCACGCCTGCAGGCTTGGGTCCAAACTGTTTCAGAATGGACTTACCGAGGCCCTCCATGATATCCCAGCTGTCGGGGTCGTTGTCGAACTTGTTGGGAGGGAAATTCAACTGAATAGCCTCCACAAGACTGTCGAACACACGAATTACACGGTTCTTGCGGTAGGATGTGTCCTTTCCGTTGGGGATTGTAACAAGGCTGTTGATATCATACTCGACGATAACTGCGCCTGTCTCGGAAGTGGAGAAGAACAGCTCGCCAGCCTTGATGGCTGCCTCTGCTGCCTCGTGGTCCTTTGCTCCCTCTACGGCTGTTGCACCGTCTACAACGAGGTATGTGTTGGACTGTACGTTTGTAGCGGCTGCTGTGGCTCCTGCTACGAATGCGGTTGCTTTCACTGCATCTACGGTCTTATCGCCAATCTTGTATCCGTTGGATACGTTGATGATGCCCTCGTAGTCTGCTGCGAAATTGGGAGCGGCTGCCTGTACGGTTCTGCCTACGCCCTCGCGGAGGTGTACAATCTTTGTTTTGAGTGCCGTATGCAGCTCTGTCTCTGCGAACGGGAATGCCATAGTGTTCCAGCGGATGCCCTCAACTGCGTCGAGGAATGCTGTAACATCTGCGTTGCTTGCGTTCTCCGTATCTGTACCGCCTGTCAGCTGTACGGCTGCTGTAGCTTCCAGTGATGCGCCCTCTGTTGCTGTGAATGTGATGTACTCACTGCCGGCGAGGTCTGCTGCTGTCTTGACGTCCTCGAATGCCTCGACTTTGGTTCCGTCGAGATGGATTTCAACGTCAAATCCCTCTACAGGGTCTGCGATAATGGTGTAGGTGAGCTTGTTTCCGCGTGTTCCCTTGAACTTGGCTGTTGCTGTTAAGCCGCCGCCGGTTGCGGTTGCAGCTGCTGTGTTCTCTGTACAAATGTACAGGATAACAGTGCTGGCTTTCTTGAACGCCTCGCGGATAAGCAGGGTGTTGCCCTTTGCATCGTTCTCATAAATGCTGTAGCCGAGCTTTGCTCTGGCAGCGTCGGGAGCGGATGCATTGAGCGTGATAAACTCCTTTGCAGGTCCGTAATCGGTGCTTGCAAGAGGGAGCAGCACGGTGCCTCTGGTGCCAACCTTAACAGGCTCCTGGCGTGTGCTTTCGACGTTGACATAAGTGCCAGGGCGAACCTTGCCAACAGACTTGTCAAATCTTCCTCCAGCCATTTACTTAGCCTCCTTTTTCAGCCATGTGGTGATGGTGTTCTTGATGTCGTCTACGGTGTACTCGGCCTTGGGGTCGAGCTTGCTTGTAGCGCCTGCGAATGTAGCCGAGGAAACTCCGAAGAGCTTACCGCAGGACTGTCTGAGCTTCTCCAGCTTGTACTTCTGGGGAGGCGCTTTCACCTCGGCGTTTTCTGTTTTTGCCATTGTGTACCTCCTTATTTCTCCGGCGCCAGGTACTGGCTTACCGCCGCTTCCATGGCCTCCGTGATAATGGTGCTTGTGTATGGCTTTGCCTTGAAAACGACCTCGAAATTCTGCACTTTCGTGGTCTCGGGTCGCTTGTAGGGTCGCCTCGAAACGAAATGGATTGTGAGCTGTGCTACTCCGTCCGCCGTTCCTTTGAGGCTCGGGTCTTTCACTCGGACGCCCCTTTTCAGTTCTGTGCCGTCCATGTCTATAAGTGGTATCAGATTTCTGTTTTGCTTAATCGCATTGAGTGCCACATTGCCTCTCTCAAAGGCTTTCTGAGTGGTGATATCGAAGAAATTGATATACCAGCTGTACTCGGCACCGAAAGAATTTAGGGTGTCGCCTGCTGTGTCTATCTCAGGCAGCGGAAAGTAAGCCGCAGGGACGTGGAAGCTCTGCGGCACGTTGTAATAATACGGCGCTGGATTGTCTGTCTTATCCAACACGAATTTTATGATGCTTGCGATCTCTTGTTCCAGCATATTGCCTCCTATCCGAAATAGCTATCCAGCCACTCTTGGAGCTTTTGTTCTGCTATCTTAGGGAAAGTTTTTTCGAGAATGTGTATTGCGCTGTCGAAATAAGGCTGCGGTTTGACCCACTGCTGTTTCAACACCATGCCTGTTTCGGCACCCTCAATGTATCGGAAGCGGTCTCCCTCCCATACCCCTGGGACGAAACGAGCAAGAGTGCCGTCGCCCAGGGTGAAATGTCGGGGATTTTCGGGGTCGATGGTCCAGTGTCCGTTGTTGACGAATGCTGCATATTGAACATTCGTGCCGACTTCCAGTGTCATGCCTCCCTCTTCCATCCTCCACACGCCATTCTCGCTGCCTCTCTCGAAGCTGGCAAGCAACAGACGAGTGTCTGTCACCTCTCGGCGTATGATCTCGTTTTGGACTATCGTGAGAAATTCCTCTCCGATGCCCTCTAAGAATATCTCCAGCTCTCGTCGGAAGTCTCCTCGTGCAGCTGCACCTACACGCAGAAAGAAATCCTTGAAATCTGACATATCCATGCTGACATTACGCTGGTTGCTCATATTACAACGCCTTTTGCCTTTCTACCTTTTTCACATAGACGAATATGTGATGGTCTCGGATGTTGTTGGGAAGCTCTGCGATATACTCGTGCTTGGTCTCGCAGTTTACTATCTTGTCGTTCAGTCGGATGTCTGTCCCGATTGGTAACACCAGCTTTATCCTCGCATCCATGATGTTCATGGGTTCGTGCTGGGTTATCGAAACAGCCTGCGACTTCACGCAGAAGTGACACTGCTGCTCCGTTACGTCCGGTTCGGCGCCGTAGCTGAATGATGGCGAGCCTGCCAGCCCATATCCAGGGGATTGCTCCGCCTCGTTGATATGGTATATATCGCATTTGTGGTTGAAAAAATCTTCAATCATAACTTCCTCATCCTCATTGTGATGCTGTTTCGGGGCTGCGGGACTACATAGGCATCCAGCAGAGCGGCGATATCCAGCGCATCAAGCTCTATTGCGCTTGTTTCGGCGGTGTAGCTGTAATCGTCAAATGTCTCGGATTTCAGTGCATTTGCTTTCAGCGCTGCGTTGTATCCGTATGCTTCTGCAAGCAGGATTGTAGCTGTTTTTACCTCCGCAGGAACTTCGGCGTACTCCGCAAAGTCGTTGTGAGTGAGTGTCTTGATGTACTGCTCCGCTCTTGCGATGTCAATCGCTATTCTTTCGTCTGCACGCGCCTGTACCTGTTTATACTCTGAGTATTCCTTGACCTCCGCAGCGGTTACCCATGGTGATGTCATGCTGCCTCCTTATTCGCTCTGCAGCTCCACGATAGTAGGGCTGCCGTAGTCGATTGTACCTGTCTCCGCAACCTCGGGGAGAGCCGCCTTGATAGCAGCGATGATGTCTGTTTTCTTGGTAAGGCCCTTGATGTCTACGTTATGGTAGGCTGCTGCTGTTTCCAGCTCGGGCTTTGACATCTCCTCCAGGATTGCGCTTACACGCTCCTCTTCCGGTTCATCGCCTGTTTCGTCGGGCGGCAGGATAGGTCCGCTGTCCTCGATGTCGTCTACTGTCTTGAAATATCCGGTTGCGATAAGAGCCTGCGCCTTATCTTCGTCGTCAACAATGACGATGGGCTTCTCGGCGGTAGCAAAGACCGCTCCGTAGTAGGAGCGGCCCTTAACGAGTTTCAGTGTCATTTCAGCGTGTCCTCCTTAACCGATTACGGGAGCAAGGCCTGTGATGATAGCTGTTGCATCCAGCTCCTCGATGATGGCGTCGAAGTCGTAGTGAACAACGTAGAAGCGCTTGTCCTGCATGATAGCTTCCTTGCCCTCGGTGGTCTTACGAATCTGTACGCCGTAAGAGTTGACCTCAATAAGGTTCTTGGGGTCGGTCAGCAGGATGATGTCGTCGGAAAGGTTGCTACACTCGATTGTAGGGATGCGAACAGGGGATGTGTACAGATTGTCGGGTACTGCGCCGCCTGCCTCTACAACGTGGTTCAGCAGATACAGCTCCCACTCCTGCGCTCTGTGGGGAGACATTACCCAACGCAGAGTGCCGTTGTTGTACTTGTTAGGCATGGTTGCGAGAGACTTGTAGAAGATATCAAGGCTCATGGCACCACCGTTGATTTCAGATGCGTCATAGACGTGGCCGCCTGCCTTAATCTGCTTTACCCAGCCGTCGTTGAGCTTCAGGAAGTCGTAGTCGGGGTCGCCGGATGCGGTCTCGCTGTCGGAGTTGAGGCAGAGGTCCTCTTCGTCGAGGCCAATCTGCGTTGTCATAAGGTCTGTTACGACCTGCTCGAAATTCTGGCCCTCGATGTTCTCGCGCAGTGTCTCCTCGGTGATCTCCCAGGGTACGCGAACAGCAGTTGTGGCGTAATTTACTACGCCAGTGTTTACAGTTGCTCTGTAACCGTCGTCAACGTTCTCGGTCTTAGCTCTGGTGATTCTCTTTGCGATGCCGATCTTGTCGATTTCGCCCGTCTTAGAGTGGCGCATCTCGTGGCGTACCTGCTTCAGCAGGGATGTAGCATCGAATGTCTGGCGCAGGAACTTACGCGCCTGCTCGGGGTTCAGCAGACCATTTGTGAGAGTGGTGGTCTGAATTGCTGCCTTGATGATCTCGTCGTTTGTTCTAGGCATTTGTTTTATCCTCCTTTGTATGTCTTACAGGATGCCGTGCAGATAATGCACATCGGGGGTTCCTGCCTTGTTGATAGCTCCGTTGAGGTTGCTGGGGGTGGTCTTGGACTTCATGACTGCACTGACAGCCTTTTCGACTGCGCCGTCAATCATGGACTGTATCTCAGTCGCTGTAATGGGCTTGGGCTGCTCCTCCGCCGCGGGCTTCATAGCCTTTGCTACGGCATCCTCTACCATCTTCTTGATTTCCTCGCCGTCTACCTCGTCGGTAGGCTTCTTCTCCTCCTCGGTGGCAGGCTTCTTTTCTTCCTGCACCTCGGTGGGCTTCTCTTCGTCCTCAGACTTAGCGGCAAGCACCTTTTCGAGTGCCTCCGCAACAATCTTCTGAACATCTTCCTTTGTCATAGCCATGTCGGGTTTCTCCTCCTTTGTGGGATTGTTGTTGTCCTCTGCGGCCTTTGCGACCGCTTCGGTAGGTGTATTCTCCTCGGCACTCGTGCCGTTAAGAGCGTTGTTGTCTTTGGTGCCTTTCTCCATAACCTTGAAGCCGAGTGCATCGGCCAGGCGGCGGAACAGGCTCCTGCTGTCCTCTGATTTCGTGACGTTCTCCACGTCTACATCCTCCTCGCTGTAATCGCCTATGCCTCCCATTGAAAAGCCGGTGATATCGCCCTTTTCGATGGACTGCCATATATCGTCGTCGTTGACCTCTACGGTCATGAGCCAGGTTCCCTTGCGGATGTTTTCGCCGTCGATGGTGAAATCCGCCTTTGCTACCCAGCTTTCGACTACGCAACAGCTGTCAACAGGCTCGAATGTGTGCTGGATGTCAACCTGGTTGCCATTCTTGGCGTACCAGTACGCAGCCTTGACGATGGAATCTTCGGTCATGTAGTTGCCGTCGGTGTCCTCGGTCATGGGTTCGTACACTACGCCTGTGACATAATGGCTTTTCGCATCCGCTTTGACGATGCGGCCGTAGCTTTGGAAGCTGGCGGCTCCGTTCTCCGCCTTTTGCAGCAGGAACTTTCTTTTGTTCGCCGCCTTGTCTACGAGGCTGACAAAGGAGATGCGGGCATTTGTGATTGCAAATGCTTTCGCAATTTTGCTCATTCCTTTTCACCTCCTTTCCAGACAATAGAAAAAAGCGCTCGGGAAAAGCGCTTTTTCAGATTATTGAATTGTGATATGAAAAAATCGCTCAAAATACGATTTAAGCGACTTTTGTGTATTGGTGGGGTAACTTCCCTGTTTATTCACTAGGCGGAGACTGTGGAGCCGCCTGGGCGCCTAATCTAGCCTCCAGGCTCTTAGCCTTGTTCCGCTCGCTGAGTTCACGCTCCCATTCGTCGTCCATCTCTGCGATTGCCTCCTGCTGGAGGCGTTCTCTTTCTGATAGCGGCAAGCTGAGTATCGCATCGTCAACAACGCTCTGCGATATGCAGTGGCAGTTGACGCTTTCGCTCGGCGGCAGCTCTGGGTCTCGTGGGTACATGGGGTAGTATATCATGCCGTCGTCAGCCCACAGTGTGAACGGTTTATCTTTTGGGACGGTCTGACCGTCGATGATTTGGTGGTTCTGTCGGTGCGTGATGTGCTTTGTGCCTGAGTGCCTCCACCGCTTGCTCACTACTGCTGGGCTTTGCATCTGCGCCTCCTGGTGAGAAACGCTATGGGCGCGTAACACTTCCGTGATGGCTGCTCTGCGAGCCTTGTAGTATTCATCGCGGATGCCGCTCTCCTGTATGGCTCTTGTGACCTTTTCGATGCTTTCTCCCCGCTCCAATGCTCCTTTGAGTATGCCATCAAGCTCGTTGTGAGTGGTGAGCTGCATAAGGTCCGCCAGTTCTCGGCTCCATCTGTCTATCCATTCGGTTGTTCGGTTTGACATTCGTCTGAGCCGCAGCTGACCGTCTGTAGCCTGTATGTAGGCGTTGACGTAATGCGGCATGAACGTCTGTAACTGCTCCTTGAATATCGTGTAGAGCCTTGCTGCGAGGCTGTCGTTGGCTTTTATCTCTTCGACGGTGGTTCCGATGAACGCTGCCAGGTCAACCGCCTTTTCCGCCCGCAGGACGAAATACTGCGTCTGAGCGGTCAATGCATCGGCTACGCCCTCCTCGATTGCTGTAATGTACTGCACTGTGGTTTTGGGTTCGATGTAGCCCTCCGCTTCCAGTGCTGCTTCGAGGTCGTTGTCTGCCTTTGCTATGTATCTGTCTATCGCCTTTATGAGGGCGGTGCAGTCGTGACACATGGTGTTGTCCTCCATTAGTTCCACACTTTCAGCTGGAGCGTTTGGGAACGATAATCGGTGTCGCTATCGTATTCCATGCGACCCGTTTCGTGGTCTATGCCGACCGGTATTTCCATATCAACAGTGTATTCGACTTCCACGTCTGCGATTCCAGAGGACGTGGGGTTTTGTATGATGCGCATTGCGTCAACTGTACACCAATCGTCGTTGGGTCCCAAATGATGATTGAGGTAATCTTTGGCTTGGTTTTTCAGATTGTCGTCACCGACAAATCTACTGGATGCTCTCACCACATCGTCCGCGTCGTCTGTGTATGAGCCTGGGGTGTGTTCTGTGAAAGAGGTAGAGCTGCCGCCTCCGCCACTAGTAAAGCGTCCGTTTTCATCTCGGGGATGCAGGCTTTCGTCCCATGCCTTTAACACTTCACGGGTAGCGGTGGTGATTTGTTCGCACAACTTCTCTGCTGTTGCTCTCTTCATGGTGTCCTCCTTGTGTCGTTGTTGATATGGAAAAGCAAAAGAGGCGGAGTGTGCCTCTGCCTCTTGGTTTTATTATGATATTCCGTACTTTTTCTGTAAAGCGATTACAGCGTCCTCAAACTCCCTGTAATTTGCTTCAATTTCGGGAATGTCTCTGCTGCCATATCTTTTGGTCTCTGACAGTTTGCGGTATTTTTTTCGCAGTTCCTCGGCTTTCTTCATGTGCTTTGCTTTCAGTAGGTCATATTCTTTTTGATATTTGTCGATGTTGCTCACGGCTATCTTGGCCTCCTCTGATACTCGAATTGATACCTTTGGCTCATGATTATCATTGTTTCATGGAATCCGTCTAGGTGGTTGTCGATTTTTTTATCCCGTGCTGCATCGGCGGGACCATCTTTCCAGTAAGTGCGGTCGAACTCTCCGCTGATTTCTATTATTGGTTGGGGAATGATGGTTTCGCTGGTTCTCTTCATATAATATTCGAACTTGCTATCCGAAGCCACTGAAAAATCCTCACCAGTTTGGAAAAACCATTGAACATCATCGCCACTTAATGAGTGATTTGTGAGCCTGTCAGGGTGGTTGTGGTAAGAATATGAACCTTGGAGAGTATGCCCGTCGGGTCCTCTTTCGATTCCTAGGTTGTTGACGTTACCGCTGCTCCCGTCCGTTATCCAAACACGTCCGTCTGTTGTCACGGTGCAATTCATCTCGTGGTCTAAGTTCTTCCACTCCTCTTGGTACTGTCTCAGGCATTCCATGACCGCCTCTTTGTCGTTGAAATCGACTTTACCTACGCACTCGGATGGGGGCGGGTCGTCGTCATCGTCGAAAAAGCCGAAATCATCATCCAATGTGCCAGCACTTTGTCCTCTGCCTTTGCCATGGCTGTGCTTGAATGTGCCATCGGGGTTTCTGGGGTGTAGCTCTTCCTGCCACTCTTTCATTATACCGTACTCATTCGGATTTGTAAAGTTTTTTTTTGAGCCTTTCTGCAAGAGGTTTCGTACCTCTTTCATAACCGCCACGACTTCATCGTTTCCGTGGGCTGCTGCTTTGGCTATCTGCTTCTCCAGCTGCTCCTCTACGGCTGGGTCTGCCTGCATTCCTGCTCGTGCGAGCGGCTCGTTAGCCCAATCGCCCTCGTAATCCTCGCTGACTTCGCCCAGGGCGTTGTACAGGATGGATTTTGCCTTGTTGGGTGTAAGACCGCCTGCTGCGTTGCAGATGTTGAGGAGGTTTGCAAGGTCCTCGGGGTTGTTGAGGTCGGGTGCGCGGAAGTAAGCCTCGACGTGCTTAAAATTGTAGCCGTTGAGCAGTTTATTGTTGACAATCCATGCCAGGCTGTTACGCTCCGGCTGGAATACCTGCTGCTCTGTTACCTCCTGGGCTGTCTGAGCTGTTGCTCTGTTGAAGTCGGTCGTATATCCTACATAAAGGTCGGGGAGCAGGAACGACGACTGAGTGCGGCGCCTGTTGTTATCGAGGTAGCCCTGGAACAGTTCGTCTTTCTGGAGCATCGCCGCCATGTCCTTGATTTGGATTTGCGGCTTCTCGGCTGCATCGAAGTCTGCTCGGCTGTCTGTTTCCTCAACCTCCAGTACGATAAAAGCGTGTTGGCCGTTCTCGCCCTTAATATCGTTCATGTAGTTTTGCAGCTCCGTATAGCTTTTGTCGCTGAGTGAGCCGCCCTGGAGCATAATCATCATCGGCGTGTGTCGTCCGTTGATGAAGTAGTTATTGTTGAGGTTCTCCGCTCTGCGTGAGCCGTCAATACCGAGTGACTGACCTATCCAACGGACTGTGCCGTATGGTTTGGTTCCGATGGGGAAGTCTATGATCTCGTTAGCGGTGTATTCCGCATCCAGCTCCTCGCCATCCTCCTCAATGTATCGGCCGTCGCGTAAATCCATTGTACGAGGGTCTCCGAACTCCTTGAAATAGACTGTCTTTCCGCCTATCTGCTGCTTGTACTTTCGGAAACGCTTACGAGCCTTGACCTCTTCTCCGTTGTCGTAGTATGTATAGTCTACATAAGGGTTGAGCGGTGCGCTCTTCTCTACAGATGGCGTATCCTCGATGAACTCCAGCTGAACCACGTCGCCATCTAAAGTGCGGATAACCTCCGCGAATGCTATGCCATAGGTTTCCCTGGCCTCTACGATATCCTCGAACACTTCGGTGATATCCTTGTCATTGTTGAGGCGGCGGATGATGGTCTCGGCTTTGGTGAACTCCTCTGACATCTCAGATGTCTCCTCGACGTCGTCCTTGTACTTCACGGCTATGCCGAAGCCTGCTATATTGCCTTTGTAGGCTCTGATGCACTGCGGCAGGATGGAGCTGTTCTCAACCATTACCTCTAAGCCTCTGAGCGCATAATTCGGGCGTATCCATTCGCCGGCTGCGCTTTCCTCCTCTTTGGCGAGTGAGGTCTGCTGCTCCGCTTTCTGTATAGGTGCGGTTATAACCTTTACGCTATACTTGGGCTTTTTTACATCGCTCATTGTTATGTCCTCTTTCCTTTCGGTCTGCTTATCGGCAGGCAAGCAAGTAATACGCTGTCTGCTACGTCTGGCGAGGGTAGTCCTCTCTCTTTCATGACTTTTTTGCTCTCTACACGCATCTTACCGTTCTCCACGAGGTAGTATTTGCGGCATGAGAGTTGGGCGACTAGGTCTCCGTCATCGGGCAGGATAAGCTCAACAGGCTTTGGTCTGCCGTCTACGTCGTAAGGTGCCAAAAGCGACTTCACGACACCCATCATGTAGGTCGTGCTGTCGTCGTAGTATCGGTGCTTTATCTTCTTGCCAAAGACAACTGGATGCACCTCCAGCCACCAAAACTCCTCGGGATAGTGCTTTTTGAGCTGTCTGAGGCGGTCCGTTACGCCTCCGCCCACGCCCGTGTCGTCTATCTTGACCGGTATCGGGTCGTCGTCCTTTGGTGTCAGCTTGTACTTTGCTACGAGCTGCTTACCCAACATCACGATGTCGTCTGCTGTTGTCATTGTGTCCTGGCCTCTGAGCTTCTTGTACACCTCCAGCTTTTCGTCCACTCGGTAGGTGATAACTGTCTTATCGTCGCCGAAACGAGCAACGTCGCAGCCGATGTGTATCTGCCACGGGTGCGGCTGCGGCTTCCAGTCGGTCGCTATCGACTTCTCGATAAGCGGCAGCGGCAGGAATATGTCGTCCTCCGCTAGGGGGAACTCTCCTGCTACTCTGACGCGGAATACGTCGCTGTCCTCACCGTACATATTGATGATGGTCTGCACGAAGTCGTCTGATACTCGGCTTGAATTGCGTCCGTCGATGTGGAATGTGCTGTATGAGGCAGCGTTCTTATGGTGGCTGTCAAAGAAAAATCCCGACAGTTGGGTCGGGTTTCCGCACATGAGTAGCCTTGCATCCTGCGTTGATAACGCACCGAGTACTGGCTCGAATATCTTGTCCTCAACACCGCTCGCCTCGTCAATGATGAATAACACGCTCTCAGCGTGGAAGCCTTGGAGTGCGTCGGGCTTGCTCGCAGTTCTGGGTACAGCAAACCACTCACCAGGGTAGCCTTTCATGAACAGCTTTTCTTTTTGCCATATAAGGCTCTCTGTGAGTACGGGGCTGTGTCTTATCCATTTTGCGATCTCCGCCCAAAGGATATCAAAGAGCTGATGCTGTGTCGGCGCCGTGCAAGGTATCTTTGGGAACGGGCGTGTCAGCATGAACCATATAACTATCCACGCCTCCAGCGCACTCTTACCAACGCCGTGTCCGCTTCGTACACTGGTCATCGTGTTGTGTGCCACGCTGTTCATGATGTCTGCTTGGCTTGCATCGGGTGTGGCTCCGATAATGTCTATCGTAAACTCAACAGGGCGGTCTGCGTAATACAGGATGGCCTCGGTGTCAATCATCGTCGCCATCCGCCTCCGTTCTGCGTTTATATGCCGCTATAATGGTATCTGCGAGAGACAACGTCTGTGTACTCTCGCTTTCTTTCATGCGCTCCTCGCTGCGTGTCTGCTTCTCCAGTGCCGCGCCTGCTGTAATGAAGCTGAGTATCTGCTGCGGCTTCAGGCTGCTTATGTCAAGTTTGTCTAAAGCCTCCACAGCTTTCTTTTGCAATAGCACAGCGGTCTGTATCTGCCTCTTGCGCATATTTGCGAGGACTTTTTGCTGTGCCTCCATCTCTAATTGGATGAGGTAATTGTCATAATCACGAGCGCGTTTTACCCAGTTGTTGTTGCTGCTCCACCTCGAAATAAGCTGGTGGGATTTGTGCAACTCCTGTTCTACTTTCCGTACAGTGCGCTCTTTGCCCATTTGGAGGTATATGTAAAAGGCTTCATACGCCTTTTCCGTCTCGCCTTTCTGTCGTTCCCACGACTTACTTGTCGCCATTAGCCTCCTCTCCTTTTGGGCGTGATTTATTGTAGCGGTACACGATGTCGCCGTTCTTGTCTCTGCCTACCGGCTTCAAGATGCCGCCATATCCCTTTGCGGGGGATGTTCCCTTGCTGGGATTGTTCCAGTTGTCTCTGAGGAACTGTGCGAATGTTGTGTCGTAATTCATCGCCCTGGCCTTGTTGCTTCCGGTGTTGTAGCCTGCTGCCTCCGTCCAGGGGAAAGAGAAATACTTGTTGATTTCCGGCTCGATGTCCGACCAGTGAACTTCTCCTCGCTCTCTTGCGATGATGATGGCTTTTCCGATGTGTCCCTCCTGGCTCACTCCCCACTCGGGCGGTACGCCACAACAGTTGCAAGCGTCGTTACACTCTCTGCAAAATGCGTCGCTCACATGGAAGCGCATTCCATATCCGTGTGCGATCTCCTGCATCTTGTGGATGATGGGTGCCTTTATAGCCCTGCTGAGACGTTTGTAGCCGTGCTGCTTGCTGTTCTCCATGTAATACTGGAAGATATCAAAGCCTGCGATATCGCCCATTTCGGCGTATCTCTTTTTGAGACGGTCGTCTGCTCGGGCTTCCATGCAGAAGAACTCAGTTGTCATGCTGTCTGCTCCTGCCTCGTGTGCGCGGCGTATAACCTCCTCGAAATCTGAGGAAACGCCGAGTATAAACGGTCTGAGGCGGAGTGTGACATGTATGCCTGCGTCTGCCAGTCTCTTCATGGCGGCGAAGCGTTCATCGGGTGACGGTACGCCCTTTTCCATGCGGCGGGCTTTCTCCTTGTCCGCTGTGATAATGGATATCTTGACGTGCCAGTTGTGGGCGTGTCTGCGGAACAGCTTCATGTAGCGTTCATCCTCAGTCCACCATGCGGCTTTCGTGCTGAAAGACAACGGATAGTCGATTTTGTCGAAATACTGGAGCAGCTGGAGCGTTACTCCGTGTCTGCGTTCCCATTCGTCGAACTGGTCTGCCAATCCTCCCCACTGCATTATGCGGCGGTTCTGAATGTACGGATAGAACTGTAACTCCGTCTTGCTTACGCCGTTCCGGTCGTTGACCGCTGCTTTCTCAAAGAGGTTTATTACCTTATCGGGGTCTACCGTTCTGGGCGGTTCGCCTTTGAGGTAGCCGTCAAGCGTGTGGCTCTTCTGGAAGTATGCGAAACAGTAAAGGCAGTTGTATGCACATTTGCTGTATGTATCCATTGTCATGGGCATTGAGCAGTCGGGTGCTTCCATGCTCCAACGCGGTGAGCCGTATCCCTTTTTCAGCTGCTGTTCACTCATGGCTCTCATTCCTCCTCGCTATCGAGGCTCTCAATGCGTATCACGGTAGTAGAGGAGCCGTCCTTGACCTGGTTCTTGTATCCATGCTCGGTCGCCCATGTGTCCGCCATCTCCGCATTCGCAAAGATAAGCGTTACGACGTAAGAGCCTCCTACGATGGTCTCTGCCTCCTCGGCTGCTGTGGTATCATCGTCCCACTCGTCAAAGTCACCGAAATCGTCGTCTAAGTCGTCGTTGTTGGCGAGTATCACGGCAATCTCTTCCGCTGCGAATCCGCTGGCGGTCGCTACTTCGTAATCGAAGTCTCGTAAGATCTCTTCGAGCTTATCGTAATCCCACTGGCCCTTAATCTTGTTGAGGGCAACGTTAAGCACCTTTTCGTCCTTTTCGTCCAGGTCTACTATGGAACAGGGAACGCTGGTGTAGCCGAGGCTCTTGCACACTGCGAGGCGCTGGTGTCCGCCTACGACGTTACCGGTGCGCTTATTCCATACGATAGGTTCCGCAAATCCCAACTCTTCGATACTCTTTTTGAGCTTCTCGAAATCCGCCATGCCCGGGAGCAGCTCTATCCTTGGGTTGTATGTAGCAGCGTTGAGCTTGCTTATCTCTACATTAGTTACCATAGTCTGTTCCCTCCATGCGAATTGTAATATTGCGGCTCGTTCCTGCGAACTCTGCCTCTATGCCCTCCTGGGCGAGCCATTCCTCTGCCAGTTCCTTGGTCGGGAATGACAGGAATATATTGAACTCCGACGGTTTCTGAGGCTTCTCCTCTTTCTCCTTGGGGGCTGCTGCCTCCTCTTCGTCGTCGCTGTCGTCCTCGTATGTGTAGTTGCTGCCGCTCATGGCCTCGCCAAACATATTGTTCAGCTCCTCCTGCGAAAAGCCTGTGAATTTGATATCCTCGTCGTCTATCTCCTTGAACAGTGCCTCCAGCTTGCCAAAATCCCAATCGCCCTCGATTTTGTTCAGAGCAATGTTGAGCAGCTTCTCCTTGTCTGCATCAACGTCAATGAGTACGACCTCTGCTTCCTCATCGCCGTGTGCGAGAAGCACGTTCAGCCTCTGATGTCCGCCTACGAGCGTCTTTGTTCTGGTGTTGAATACCAGCGGCTCCACCAGTCCGAAACGGTCGATGGAATTGTTGAGCGCTTCGTACTCTGTGTCGCCAGGCTTTAACAGCTTTCGGGGGTTGTAGCCGGCGGGCGTTATGTCCTCCAGTCTCATGATTGTGGTTGTCATTGTGATTTCCATTTTTTATCTCCTTTTTAGCTTTACGCTATTTTCCTTTTGGGGATTAATTTCGACCAGGCTGCCGTGTTTTCGTGCGAGCAGTTGTAGCATTCTGGCTTTGTTCTGCCATGCTTCCGTGCAACCGCCCTTGGCAAACCGGTCTATCGCTGCGCATGTATCTTCTATACTAATAAAAGACCCATATCGCTTTATAATTTGCAGACACATGTCGGTGTCTTGAAGAACTACAAATTGAGGGTCAAATCTTAAATCCGTGTTTATTAAGCCGTAGAACCCTGTGTCGCACAGCTTTCGTCTGTGGTAGCCAGACTTCATGAACATGGCGTTCCTCGTCATGCACAGTCCGAACCCGACCGTGTTTTCGATGCTGCACGTTGCAAATCCTCTTCTGCATAGCGAAAGAAATTCATCAAGCGTTTCGATGTTCACTAGCTTTCGCTTACCAGTTTTGCGGTCAATAACAAGTCGCTTGACTTTGTTTATGTCGTCCTCCAAAATAACGATTTTGGCACCGCGTGGGTAATTATCCAACAGTGTGTTGAAATTGTCCGCTGCGCATTTTCCCTCACGGTACAGAAACGTTCCGACACGCCTGTTGATTCCTGCTCGAGTGTATGCGTCTCGGTCGCTTTCACACTGCACCGAAAGGGTTATCCAGTCTTTTGGGCATCCTATTGCTTCGAGGTAATCTAATGTCTTTTGGCGGTCGGACCTTTTGTAGCTAGGGATGCAGAAATTATATTCCGGTCGCATTCTGCTTTTCCTTTCTGAGGTCTATTTTGTTGCCATCTTTCAAAAGCACTCGAACCTCGTGTGGTTTGTTGCATTGGGGAGCGAGTATTTTGGGGTATTTTCTGCAAAGCCTTTCCACCGTCTTTACGTTTTCGTTCGAGTGCCACGTCTCGAAGCATCCGCCTGCGTTTGTCCTGTGCTTTGCGTTGGGGGCGAGGAAGTTGTAGCGTAGCACTTCACCGCCGCCATCGAGTATTCGTGCGCAAAGCTCAATATCCTCTTTTGTTTTGTAGCTTTCATCGAACAGCATTTCGTATCCGCGCACAAATCCGATTACCGTGTTTACTGTGACCGCCGTTGAAATGCTTTGGGACATGAAAAAAGCGTTGTGTACGGGGTAAATTCCGAACAACGGTGTCTTTCTCTTTTGCGCCATTGCAAAACATTTATTGAATAGCTTCGCAAATTCGTCTCGCGTTTCTATTGCTATGAGCTTATCGTTGCGGAGCTTGCTTATTGTAGAAATGTCGTCGTCCATCATAAGGATGTTGGCGGTTCCTGCGAAGTGGCGGAGTATGTTATTTCTCGCTGTTGCCACTCCGTTGGCTGCTGCGAGGACAACTGTGGCTTTGTGTTCGTGCCTTTTGTACTCTTCCTTGTCTTTGGCTGTCTGCACGAAAATATATATGCGCTCTTTGGGGATGCCGAGCTTTGATAAGTAATCAACCGTTATTTGTTTGTCCGACCTCCGGTATGACGGAATTGCCATTATGAAGTTCTCCATCTGCAACCCTCCTCCTCAATTCAGTCGAACTCAATCCGTGAGTTCGGTTGTTGTATAATATCTGTATTCCGCGTTCTCTGCAAACTGCCTTACCGGTGAAATCTTTGTCTCTATAATCCTCTCCTACGAACCGAATGTCGATAGGGAGAGACTTCAACGCCATTTCCAGGTCCGCTTCTCCTCCCAGGGGTATAACTTCGTCTACCGCTCTGTGGGAAACAACCTGAATGTATCTCTCGAATACGGATTGTATGGGTTTGTTCTTCCACGGCCTGTCTTTGGTCGGGTCCGTTATAATGCCTACATATAAAAAGTCGCAATACATCTTACACTCGTCGAGCATAAGTGCGTGTCCCGCGTGTAACAAATCTCCAACAACCGATGTGAAGCCGATAATCGGTTTGGTCGCGCTTTTCTTAATACCGTTCAAACAGTTCTCCATGCGCCTCTATAATTCCTTTCGCTATGTTTTTTACTTTCCGCTTTCCAGCTTCGTCCTTGTATCTGTAGAGACGCAGCACATACATAAGGTGTAAGCCTACAACGATATCGTAAATGCCCCGTGTCTTTAAATATGAATCTAAATCTGCGAGATGTTTGGTGTTGTCCGTGTCGCTTATGCCAAAATTTAGCTCATAGCCGCTCAGCGAGTTGCGGAGCTTACCGAAATCCAAAAGAAAACTAGAACTTTCTTTGAAATACCGAGGGTCTATGAAATAGAGTTCTCCGTCTCTTCCTTTGATGATGTTGCTCAAAATCGCATCGCCATGGGAATAGCTTGCGTGGTCGTTTAGCACATCCTTGTTCCGCTCGATGAACTGGGCGCACATATTTATCATTTCGTTTATTTCAAAATCATCGGAACGGTTTTTTAGCAACACCTCAATCTGAGGCCCGATATCAAACGAGGGCTTTTTCATCGTGCTGAACCCGTCCAGCGTTTTGATTATCTCCTGCAAATCTTCGGAAGTAAAGCATTCAACAAGGCTGGTTCCCTCAATAAATTCCATATATACGGCGTCGTAAAGGTAGGATATAACGCGAGGGAATTTACAGGAACCGTTGTTATCCTCTACCCATTCTCGGAAATCTGCGGTGTCACTTGCCGACCCCAGCGTTTTTTTCACCATGTTTCCAATTCGGTAAATTGGTTTGTTTGAGCCTCCGCCGTGTAAGAAGCCAAATGTCTCTCTTTGGAATTGCTCTACACTCATAGCCTTGTCGTCAACGTATAAATCCGCAATAGGCTTTCCAAAAATTAGTTCATCGCATGGCACGTCGTGCTTTTTGAGCCATCTTAATATCTGCTCTCGGTTGCGCTCTTCGATAAGCGCCAAATCCCCTTTGCAAGATACCTGTCCTCGGGAGGTGTAAATGACGATTTCGCACCCATCTTTCTTCAAATCGCGCATTTTCTCAATCGTAGCCGTGATTGGTGCCGCGTTCTCGTAGTCCCTGTTTCGGTGGGCGCTTATGGTGTCGTCTAAGTCGAAAACTATTCTCATGCTTCCTCCTGGGTGCAAAAAACCGCCGAGCGATTGCCCGACGATCTTTGTTATTGAATTTGCGCGTGGCTTAAAACCACATGTAAAAATTATATGCAACGGCGTTAGCGCAGCCGTTCAAGAAAATGTCTCGTGTAATCGGCTGGTTGTGAGGGCTGTGCATCTCAAAATCTGCCACAGCACTGTCATATCCCTCGTTGATGAAATCTTGGCCGTCCTGGCTGTTAATCATTTCAGCAATCTCTTCATCGGTTTTTTGTGGGAAGCTCTCTTTCACGCTCTTTCTTACCGCTTCGATGAACTCCTCTTTAGTCGGGCATTTCTCTCTCAGTGTTCCCATAATAACCTCCTGTTATAGTGATTTGTCGCGGATTTTCATGGCGTCGTCGTATCCGTTTTCTCCCGTGCAGGGCGGTACGCTGGCAAGAAACTCCTGCTTTGATGGTTGGTTGGTTTTTCCTGTATATCTGTAGAATATAATCTCCTCCGCAGCATCGCGGCCTTTCACCCATCCCGGTGGTGCGTACTCCTCGTTGAAAGGCGTCCAGCTTACAGGCTCGAAGCCCATCTTGGTGTAAAAGCCGTGATTGCCTGAAAAGCTATCCAGTTTTACACCGCCGTTCTCTATCGCCATGTGCATGAGGTCGCTACCGCGGCACTGAGTATCGTTGGCGTTTTTGCACACGCTTACAATGTCTCCGTCGTCGGTTACAGCAAAGCAAGAACCGCCATCTGTTACATGGAGAACTTTCATGCCGCTTTTGTAGTGGTCGGGGTCGTACGCTGATACTCGCCATCCGTCCTTGGGAGGGCAAGTTGCTTGTGCCGTTGCAACAGCTGCGGAAAAATCCTCGGGGGTTGAATTTGAAAATCCGTCTCCGCTGGTGAAACGACCACGCTCGTCACGGGGGTGTAGGCTTTCATCCCACTTCATTATACCATGATTTTCAACAGCTGTAAAGATGTCGACAAGCGATTTTTCAACGCTTTGTGCGATCCCTCGTGCTTGCTTTTCGGTCATGATTGACTCCTCTCCGCATAATGCAAGCCGCCTCTATGGGCGTTGAGGCGGCTGTTTCGGTACATATTTTCATGCTTACATTATAACAGGGTCCAAATGCCTTGTCAATGCCCAAAAAATGCCCCGAAATGCGTCTGCTGTTATTTTTCAAGCCCCGCTACGCCGAAAAGAAGCATTGTGAGTTCCGTCGCGGCTGCGTTGATGTCCTTGTATACGGTGCGCTTGTCGATTTTTTCTCGCTCTGCTATCTCCTCGGCTGTCATGGCCGTGTCACTGATATATAGGTCGTACAGTACGCACCAGTGACGTAAATCGTCGGCTTTGCCCTTGGCGTTGCATATTCCCTCGTATATCTCCAACATACGGTTCACATGAGCCATGATTATCTTGGTGCGGACTACCGACTGCTTGATGCTTTCGATGTAGAGCGTCTCGTCAGCGATGGTGCTGTTCATTATGGCCATGATCTCGCCAAATGACTTATCCTCCGCCTCCGCCGTGTTCATGTTGAATACAGCGTGTTTGTAGTGAGCGTTGAGCGCTCTGTAGTGCTTCAGCAGCAGCTTGGTGTTGTGGTATCTGGCGTCGTATAACTGCTTGCTGTACTTGTTACGCTCGCGCTCGGCTGCTCGTAAGGCTGCCTGCGCTCCTGCTTCGGCACCGGTCGTGGCTCCTATGGATGCACCGAGCTGTACGGCTGTGTGTATCTTCTCCTCAATATCCGAAAAAGCCAGGTTCATAGCCTTTTCGACCGTGATGCTGATGATCTCTGCCAACTCCTCTTTGTTGATTTCCATGCTATATCCCCTTTCCCGCTTTCAGAAAATCGAGTATGCCGTGTTGGTTATACTCTATCCGATACTGTTCTGCTTCCGCTGCCATAAAGTGCATCCTGCCGAAATGCTGCTTCATATCTCTGAACACATCCCACGGGATGTTGTAGAAATACCGATGTCCGAAAGATACCAACACGAAGCAAGTCGCTCCCATGGATGCGTACATATTGAGTTTCTTTTCCTGCACGTCGGTTATGACCGACCGCTTCATCTGCTGCGTTGTCGTGTGCTTTGCCTCGAATATGATGGCTTTGCCTCCTCGGACAACGCCTTTGAAGTCCGGTTGTGCTTTCTTTTGGAAGAATCCCACCCACTTGCTGCCCTGTCTTGATGTCACATGGAACGGCTCGGGGGTCTTGTCTATCTCGGCTATCCGCAGCTGCCTGTAATACTCACAGGCGTCGCTTATAATATCCTCGAATGTCTGTCCGCCTTGGTGGTTCTGGGCGTTGGTTCTCGCCATTCGTAGGTATTGCTCCGCCGTCATTGCCTTTTGCGGCTGTCTCCTCATGACAGAAGCCCCGTTTCCTTGACAAATTCCGCTATCTTGTAATAGGTCGCTCCCTTTACGCCAGGACATTTGCCCTCAGATAACAGTTTAAGGAGCTTTTTTACCTTATCCGTATCTCTTCTCTCCTTATTGGCGTTACCGCCATCCTGGGAGCTTCTGAACGCTTTCACGAGCTGTTCGTCTGTCATTTTGCGGAGCTTTACCGCCTGCTTATGTATCTGCTGCTGCTCGGGTGTGCCTGCTGTGTTCTTGCTCATGTATTTCCTCCTGTATTCTTCTTTGGTGTGTTGTCTGGCTGCTGTAGAGGTCGCCTGCGGTAGCAGCCGCATCCTATCGCGGCCTGTGTCCGTGCGGGCAGCTTTCGTGTCTGCTGCACCGCTGACACATCCTATTGATTTCCGTATCTGGGTCGCAGTGGTATCGCTTATAGTACGCCATGGGTCTCCTCGCTATCGTTGGTCTTGCTTTCGTCCTCTCCAAAGAGGGTAATCTGGTTCTTGTCGATGGGGGCGTGTTCTGCGTCGTATTTCTGCTTACACGAGTGTCCCATGCCGTTCTGCAGTCCGTACTTGCTCGTGAGTATGCCTCCGCATCTGGAACAGCGCCGTGCTTTTATCTCGAATATCTCGTTAGTCTCTGCCATGCCGTGCCTCCTCTGCCACAATGCCCTTGAACACTCTCTCTGCACACGGTATCGCTATGCTGTTTCCGAGTGCCTTGTATCTGGGTGCATCCTTAATTTCTTTGCCGTCTGCTCCGTACCTGGTCCAATCGTCGGGGAAGCCTTGCAAGCGTTCGCACTCTCTTGGTGTGAGCCTGCGAACTATCCATCTCCATATAGTATCCATAATGCGTTGTAAGCATAAGCGACCCAACACATCCTGCTCGTGCTTGGGAGCACCGGCTCCCGCTCTTAATGTGGATGCCACATTGTCAAGAGGAACTGCATCGCATACAGCGGGGATGTTTCCATGCATCTCAGCTCGAAGCGTTGGGCTGACCGTTGCGTCACTTTCTGCCGATATGCTGGAGCCGCCTTGGTCGTTGAGCATACATACAGCCGATGGCCCTCTTGCAACGAGCGTAGACGCTATGCCGCTGTCATTTACATCGAAATCATACTTGGCGTTTTCTCCTTGGTTGAATGCCGCTCTGTCGATGGAGTATACTACTGACTGCGGCTCTTTGAAGTCGTTGGCTGCTAAAGTGTTTGCCAGCCCCTCTGCCACATTGAGGCTTATCTGTTTTGAATTAAGCGTGTAAATAACCGCCTGGGGGTCGTGCATACAATCTAAGGTTCTACTTTTATCCGGTAGACCTAACTGTGCAACTTGTCCGTTACCGATACAGAATGCAACCGCGTGTCTATCCACCGTGTTCAGCGTGTACGAGCAGTCCTCTTTTACACCGATTCCGTTCGCACCTGCGGTATCGCTCCTGTCTACGATGTTTCCCGCTAGGCAGTATGTAGGGTCGGTGGCTTGTATACAGTTGGGTACTGCCTTACTTCTAATGCACGGCGATAGTTCTTGGGCGTAGTCAACACCAGCTGCTGTTATACTGTTTTGTCCGTTAAAGCCTGCACTTTTAGTACAGCCTCCAACAGCGGCGGTAGCTGCTTCCCTCTCCTCTCCGCTCTGCGGAGTATACCCGAGCAGGCTTTCGCACTTAAATAGTATTTCGGCGGCGCATCGATTTCTAAAATCGACGACAAGGTAGATGCGCTTTCTACGCTGGGGTACTCCCCAATACTGTGCATCGACAGTTCTCCAAGCGAGTTCACGGTCTGGAGTTCTGACCACTCCATTGCCTCCCCATTTTCCTGATTTAGGAATTGGAATTTTGGTCTCTGCGAGGGCTTCGAGAACACGCCTGAAATCCTCTCCTCCATGCGAGCTAAATGCTCCAGGGACGTTTTCCCAAATAGCGTAAGCTGGATATACTCCATTTGTTTTCGACCTCATTTCTTTGATTATTCGTACTGCTTCCATGAACAGTCCCGAGCGTTCTCCGTCGAGACCAGCCTGCTTTCCTGCCACGGATAAATCCTGACAAGGGCTGCCGAAGCTGATGATATCAACAGGCTCTATCTCTGCGCCACTTATATCTGTAACGCTTCCGAGGTGCTTCATGTTGGGGAATTGTTTCTGTGTTATGCTTATCGGTGCCGGCTCAATCTCGCTCGCCCATACAGGGATGATGCCGCACCTTTGGGCTGCCAGCGGAAATCCGCCTATGCCATCAAACAGGCTTCCGAGTGTCATTTTTGTTCTCCTTTAATCTCAAAACCGACTGATTTTGAGAACATACGGCGTTTTATTCGCTGCAAGCTCTCAATTTTGAGGTAATCTTCCAATAACTGCTCCGCCACTTCCTTTGTCAGTGGGCGGTTCTGCTCAACGTGAGCAAGGTGTTTCAGTGCATTCGGGGCATCGCTGCTGAATTTCGAGATAATGACATTGCGGCTCGTTGTACACTGTTGCACCGAGTAATTACCTATACGGTATTCTATCCGGGTCGCTGCCATCATCTGCCCTTTCTGTTGAGGCGGCGTGATGCCTTTGCCATCTTGCGACGAGCTTTCTTCTTGTGGAATGCTTTTGCTCCACGGCTCCGGTCGGGGTTGTTGTCGTAGGGTCTGGGGTCGTAGCAGCGCCTATCCATGCCGCTATACGGTCCTGCTATGGCTGCTGCGACTTCGAGTTCGGCTATTCTCATGTCTGTGTTTCCTCCTTAATAAATCCTGTGAAATCTGCGACGCCTATATGCCCGTCTTTGCATTTGTGTGCTTCATAAAGCGACGGAGCCATCGGAAACGGTCTGCCACCTGTGACAGCAAAAGTAGCAACCTCTGCTACCTCTCGGCTGCCTGTTCCTGTTCCGCTAAAATACTTTTCGCCACACATACGGCATTTGTATTGTGCCATATAAAAATCTCTATTCATTGGTCGCCTCCTGGTGCTTTTTTGTTGCTTTCGCCGCCTCTTTGCCCAGCACTCCAGTAAACATATTGCCTAGATATTTGTTGCACGAACCGCAGTATACCCTTTCGCTCGTATGTGTTACCGTGACGGTATCGAACATGGTGCTGTTGTCAACCTCTTTATCGCCTGCAAGGCTGAACCTAAATATGGATGGTCCCTGCATATAATTTCGATAGTATGCTTCGTCGCTGCCGCAAAACGGACAGACTTTTAAATCCTCTAATTTCATCAATCGCCCTCCATTATCGGTTCCGCTCTGCTGCAAAAGTCGTTACCACTCATGCCATCCGTCATGAAGTAAGCACAAGTGATGTCTGTATAATCGGTTTCGTCGAGAGGGTCTGGGGTTCGGTTTGCGACGTTATGCTTGCAGTTCTTGCAGCGAATAACAGGCTCTGCATCATGCACTTTACAATCTTCCGTGAGAATTTCATCAAGCCATAACGGCAATCGCCCGTTTCTTTTATCAATGACGGTTAATAATTCATCGAGATTAATGTGTCTTGCCATGTCACGCCTCCTCGTCGAGCCACAGTTCAACTGCTTCTTCACACCATGCACCCTCACAAACAGGGTTGGATGGTGATAGGTTCTTTTCGATGTACTTGTTGCACAGGATGCAGCGTTCCTCTTGGGATACATCCATGATGGTTTCATCATCCATCATGCCTAGTCTTTCTAGGCGTTCTCTGTTTGTTTCAGCCATTTTCTTCACCATCCATTCTTGAACCGCAGTTGGGGTAATATTTCCACGCTTCTGCCTCTCTTGGGTGTACCCATAAGTCACAGTTGGAACAAAAGTACATACAGCCACTTTTCCCTAATTTCCATTTTCCGTGCTTCACAGGCTCAACGTCTGCGGCAGGGATATAGTCTTTTTCCAATATTTCGATTACAGCTTCATGCATCTTTATGATTCTTCTGTTTCTCTCAATCTCAGCCTTTTGGCGGTTGATAAGGTCAAGAGCAAGTTCAAGAGTATCACAACTGCAACCCTCCAAAGCCTTGATAATGTCATCGTCTGTCATTGTCATACCTCCTCCACATAGCACCAGTTCTGGGGCGAGCGTGTTATAGGCTTTTGACCGCTATGCCGCTTGCAGTAATTGCAATCACAGCCTAGCTGCTTATCACACGGCGAACAGAAATAGCTAAGGTGCTTCGGCTTGTCGTATATCACGAGGTCGGAGATATGCCAGCCATAAAACGTCTTGCAGAAGCACTCTTCGCCGATGTATGCTTTTACCTCCTCAAATGTAAGACAGGTCCGCTTGCAGAAATCGCAATCATCTGGGTTATCATCGTCGTTGGCGGTGAGGATGCAGCAATCCCTGCATTCATCATCTGGATATTCGGGGTTACGGAATATCTCTTTGATGTTCTGGTAGTAGTCGTTGCCCGGGTAGAACTCCGCTTCATACTCGGAAATGCTGTTGCAAGTGAACTCGCCTACAACCGTACCATTTCCTGACAGCGGAGCGTTGCCTCCAACAAGGAAACTATCACCGCTTTTCCGTGGTAGTGTGCAATATATGTAGCACTTAAATGGTGGCTCCAGTTTCGGTCTTGTCTTTCTGACCTCGATGGTTTTCATGCCCTGTGCTATAAGCTCGCACCACCACGGCTGTATGCTTATCATTACTGCCTTGCTCATGTCTGCTCTCCTCCTCTTTTGTTCCACCATTCGGCAGCCTCTTCGGGGCTGTACTTTATGGCTCCGCTTGCACCGCAACCGTTTTTATGGATATTACATATTACAAAGTAATATCGGCAGTCATCGGTGTGTATATCTGCCGCTTCTTTTCCGCAGAAAGGACAAGGTTTAAGTGCTGTCATCGGCTCACCTCCTCCATCTTGTTGATGATATCGTCTAGGCTCTCTCCGTCAATCTTTAAGTCGTCTACGCCGAGTATGGTATGGTAATCAACACCATACGATTTCAGATTACGGAGTATCTTGATCGTCGCCGTATCCATGTTTGTCATTTTGGGCGCACCTTTGCGGTGTGGTGTGTCCGTGGAGCGGCTCTCCTGGGTAAAGTCGTTGTACAGTTTCTGCATGGCTTTGCCCCAGCGTTCGAGGCGCTCCTGGCCGAATCCAAACTCGTCGTGAAGCACTACCACGGTAAGCAGCTCCCACAGCAGGCGCTGCTCGTCAAGGCGGTGTACTATCTTGTTGACTATGCGAGCCTCTAGGCTCTTTTCGGGATTGCATTTCATGGCTTTGCCTCCATTAAAATGACTGAGGGCTTCATCTTGGCTCCGCAGCATGGGCAATATGGCGTTTCCCATTGTTCGTCCACAATAGGGTGTCTTGCGGCTTCCTTGCCACAATTCTTGCACGTTATCAGTCCAGGGTCCTCCGCCATGACCCACTGGCTTTCGGCAGGCCCGTTGTATGGAACTGCCTGCTTTTCGTAATTGCTGCAGGTAAACAAATCTTCAGCGAAATTCACTCCACGCTGAATACCCTCGTAATATCGCTCCTGCGCCCTCTTTTCGCTTACTTCCTCCGCTCTGATTGAGTGTCTGTATTTTTTTAGAGCTTCAAGCGCCTTATCCGTATCAACGTTTTTCGCTTTATACACTGTTTTCGCCCTCCTTTGTAGGGTCTGTATCTTTGGCTGCGGTTCCCTCTGCGTGGAGCCGCATGATCTCGTCTGCTTTATCAGCGTAATGCTTGCATACGTTTCCGGTCAATTCGTTGATTGAACGCCACTGGCATTCGTCGCAGTGGTTGTGTATGCAGCGTGAGAGCTGCCAGTCGTAAGCCTGACCACATATATCGCATCGCTTTTCTGGCGGCGTTGTACGAATAGTTGAAATCAGATTATTGCATGAGGGACAGTATCCATTTCTCGCACATCCATACGCACCGTAATTAACAAGGCTGCGAGGAACTTCTTTCTTGCAGGCTCCGATGGCTTCCTGTACTGCTGTGCCTACCTTGGGTCCGCATTTCTCTGCGATGTCGGTAAGCTGGGTTTCGAGGGTCTTGATTACTTCTATGATATCCATGTTTTTCTTCCTTTCATGTCGTTGGCTGTTGCTTACACCATATAGAGCGGGGGTGTTGGTAGCTCCTCCGCCGTCGGTCGCCATAGATGCAGGCAATCCTCTCTCATGTTAATGTATCTGCTCTTAGCTGGGTGATACTGTACAACGGTCTCTTCTGCCTCAAAAAACATGTCCTTGATGGCACACATTTCCTCCCACGTCGGTATGCCTTTCTTTCGGCTGCTGCCTGGCGAAACGCTTACATGGTCCCAGCCTCCGCCTGTCGATGCGATTACAAAGAACGATTTGCCGTTCACAAACACCTTGAAAAGCCCGTTGTAATCGTCGCCGTGTGCGCCGTATATCTGCTTCTCCTTGTCTCGGAGGCGGTAATTTTCGAGATGCGATAGATTTCTCATTTTGCACCTCCTATAACGTTTCGGAATGTTTCTACCATGCGTTCAGCAGTCTCTGTGTCGATAGGTTCATCCTTTGCCTGTGCTGCCTTATATCGCCGTCTGTAACGATCTTGGCAATACAATGAGCCACTCCATACTGCCATGGCGTCTGGGTGGTCTGGTGGTTGTAGGATTTCCGCTTCCACTCTGGCATGGATGTAGTACGGGTCTTGTGTCGCATCGTAGTTCTCCCACTCTAGCTTCAGAAGCCCTTGTTCAAGCATCGCACTGGTGAGTTGGCGAGCTGCATTGTTAAGGATGTCTTGTTCCCAATTTTCCACCATGCTGAGCTTGTTGAGTGCCATCGCACTCTCGCACAACTGCGTGAATACCTCTTTGTCAACCTTTACTGTTGCATATATCTTCATCGCTCCGCTTGCTCCTTTCGGTTTTCTTCTCAAAACTCAATCCGCATTTCTGCGGAGCGTTCTGGCAGTGGTTCTTGCAGCCTTTCCGCCTCGGGCAGTTGCTGCAACAATATCGGTCTCCGCGGTGGTCGCAGTGGAACACCTTGCACATTACCGTAGTTTTAAGTCTGCTCATTCGGTGCCTTATCCTCCCCTGTAGTCTTTCCATGCCATAGTAATTACCTTGTTGATTTGCCGCAGGCGGCTAATTATCGCTCTTGCTTTGCGGTCGTCGCTGGATCCTTTGGGTGTCAGCGCCGCTGTGAGGTCGTCTGCGTTGTAGTTGGTTGTGATGATGGTTGGCCGCATATCTTCGTAACGGTCGTTTATGATCGTGTAAAGGGTCGAGATGCTCCAGTCGGTGCATAACTCCTTTCCGAGGTCGTCCACGACGAGCAAATCGACGGTCTTATATATCCCTAAGACTTCATGCTCCAGTACGTCTGGTGCCGAAAAAGCCTTTTTGATATCTGCAAGAATGTCCGATGCCGTCTTGCATATAACGGGCGTTCCCTGCTGTATCAGCTGTAGAGATATAGCTGCAACGAGGTGTGTTTTGCCTGTACCATTGGTACCCTCTAAATAGAGACCCTCGCCCCTGCCGCGGTATTCGTCGAAATGGTCTGCGTAGTGCTTGGCTGTGTCGTAGGCTTTCTTTCGACCGTCGGTGTCGGCTCTGAAATGCTCGAATGTCCGCTGTTGGAAGCGCTTTTTGATGCCGCTCTGACCGAGCAAGCGGTCTATCTTCTCCTGCACGGCTGCGGCTCGTGTCCGCTCTGCCTCTTCTGCCTTTTCCTTTTCGAGGCGAGCGTCCTCCTGCTGCCAGTATACCTGGGCGGCGGCACAGTCGCATCGTGTCGGAAATGGCTGCCACAGATGCACCGTGCCAAAAAGAAGTATGCCTTGGCGGTATAACACCTTTCCGCAGAAGCGGCACACATCAGGCGGCGGTGCCTCGTGCATCATCGGTATGCCCTTTTTGATGGCTTCATCGGATGCGATGAACACGTTATTTTCTGAATCCGGTTGATGGGATGAAGTCGTCGGGGTCGGATGTTGGTTTGTTGGCTCCACCATTTCTATTCCGTCCTTTCTCGTAATTTTCGTCGTACTGTCCTGAGAGTATCTTGGTTAGGTTGACGGGTCGCATTATCCAATCGAATGTAGCCTTGAAGCTCGCACTGGTCCTCCCCGTCAGACAATCGGATTTCTCGACTTTTTGGAACAGCTCGGCGAATGTCCTGCCATCCAGGAACGTGGCGGCAAAAGCCACCGCATGAGCCTGGTGGTATGTAAGTTCCCCAATCGGGTCGAGGCTTGTACATATCCTGTTAAAATCTTCTGCAATAGTCTGTGGATTTATCGGGCCGCTCTTTGGCGGCCCCGTTGGAAGCCGAACACTGCTGTATTTTTGGGGTGTTGTCCGTTCCAGCGGGGGCGGCTCGCTGTCTTGGTACTTGTCATAATTGATGATGGTTATGATGGTGTACCGTCCTGGCGTTTCACAGCGTACCTCCTTGGTGTCCTCCAGCTTTTTGATGGCTCTGTAGATGGTGGATTTCGGCATCTGCAGCTCGGTGGCTAACTCTTGATAGCTAGTCATTCGCTGCCCTCGCTGCACCGTGGTTCCGTGGAACTCCTGCGACTCGTAGTTGACCGTTAGCAGGAGGTGCAAAAAAACTCTGGCTACCGTCATATCCTTGTACCATTCCCACTGCATCATTTTGCGGTGGAGCTTGATGTAACCTCCTGTAAGCATTTAATCTCCTCCTTAACATACATAAACCTCTGCGCCCGTCTGCTCCTGTATAGCCCTGCGGTACAAGTCCGCATTGCTGTTGTCGGAACTAAGGTGCAAGAGGTATATCTGTCTCACGCTACGGAGGTCGTTTGCTGCGAAAATCTCCTGTAAGTGTTCCAGGCTCATGTGCGATTTGTATAAGCGCGGCAGCCTCTCAATCGGGATGTACCCTGCGTTGAGAGACCGCTGTATGCTTTCGTCGTCGTGGTTGCACTCCGCCATTATATGGGTAAGTCCACTGAATTTATATTTAAGATAGTAGGTGTCCGTAAAATAGACGAGCTTCTCTCTGGTCACCGTGCTTTCAAATAAATAGCCGAGCGGCTCCGGTGCATCGTGCTGTACATCAAAAGGCAGCACAATGAATGTGCCTACCGTAAATTGTTCCAGCGCCTTAACAGGCTTGATGCGGTGTCCCTCTAGCTTGCAGGCTTCAATCGTGCCTTGGCTGGTGTAAATGTCTACGCCTATCTTAGATAAATCCTTGGCGGCTTTGCAGTGGTCTTGATGCGCATGGGTTATAAAGCATCCCGAGAGGCTTGCGAGCCGGAAATCGCATCCAACTCGCAGTTCCTTTATCGGTATTCCTGCGTCGAGCAGCAGGCTCGTGGCACCGTCGCTTATGCGATAGGCGTTTCCGCTGCTGCCCGATGCGATTATCTTTATCTCCATTAGAAATTAGGCATTTCGTCGGCCGCAGGCGTAGGCTCGGCGTATGTGGGCTGCGGCACCTGCGGTGTCGGCTTGGGCTGCTGGGGTGTCGGTTCTGTCACCGTATCTATCACGATGGTGTTTGCATTGGCTGCAATCTCTGCTTCCGCCTCTATCTCCGCCACCTGCGCTTCTCTGACTTTCATGTGGCGGTAAGCACTGTCTATCTTGGCGGGGTCGCGGACGATGTGCTTCGAGCTGTAAATCTCTCTTTTGAGTGTCTTTAAGCACATTTCATCGTACCAGCCGTCTACCTGGGTCTCGACCTTTTTGCCGTTCTCGTAGCCGGTTGCAATGCCTCCCCAAAAGTTTGCCGATGCGTACTTGGGCTTTCTCTTTTCGATTTGTGCCTTTGTCATGATAATCAGCCTGTTCTTGGCGGGGTCGTCGTACTCGATGTAGCCAAAGCCGCCGAGTATCTCGCCGCGGTCAAACGGGTTGTTTATCTTGAACTCATAGCTTTCTACGGTCTGACCCTCGCCCTTTTTAATGGGGATAAATGTGTCGGTGCTGTATACCAGCTCGACGGTTACTGCCGCGGGCGGCTCCAGCGCATACTTCTTGGCGATAAGCTCCTTTCCCGAGTAGCCTATCATCAGGGTCATGTCGTAAACACCTTTCTTATTGTTCTTGTAAGGGATGGCGAAGAGGTGGTTCTCCTGCATCATATCCAGTCCCATCTTAGAGTAGTGGACTACATCGAGTGCGAGCTGCTCAATGTCGATGTTCTGCCATGTGCAGGGTACGGTGTTGTCGTACTTGTGGTCCTTGTTGTTGGCGTTCTTGCGCAGGCGCTCCTCCTCGGTTGCTGCCAGTACACGGTCGATGGCTACGAAATAGCCCTGTACGAGCTGCTTTTGAAATTCTGTCATTTCGATGGAGCCTGCGTTGCTCTTGTAGTGCTTCATGACGCTGTTGGTAAAGCGTACTGCTGGTGTGAGTTCTGCTGTTGCGATGGTGTTGTTGGTTGTGTTCTCTGCCATGATATTACCCTCCGTATATTACATTATGTCAACTCTGAGTGTTTTGTCTGCCTCTGATACAACGAGGCGGATGGTCTGGGCTGCTATCTCCGTCAGCCTGGTAACGCTTTCGGCGTTGTCAATTACTACGGGCATTGACATTTTCCAATGCTCGGATAACGCTCCGATTATCTCCAGCCCTGCATTGATGCGAGCGGCGTTGTTCGCAAAGGCGTAAGGCACCATACGTCCGCCTGCTCCGGGTATCATTACCTCGCAATCCTCCTTGATGCCGCCGTTCTGCTGCTCCACAAAGAGGCGGAAACGGACGTTCTCAAACTTCTCGTTGATGCGCTCCGTGAGCATATCCACCTTTGTCTTGATGAACTGTTCGCAGAGGTATATTGCTCTCTCTGCATCCTCGTAATCCGCTCCGAGCTGCTTCTCTTCCGCCTCTAGCTCCGCAATGCGCTTTTTGAGCATCTGGTTCAGCTCAATCTGTGCAAGTTCGGTCTGTTTTGCCGTCTGCTCAGCCTGCAAGGAGCTGAGCGACAGTTTAAGCGACGTTTCTGCCTCGATGGTATCCGTTCCCGCCTGAGCTTCTTTCGTGCGTAATTCGGACAGCTCTGCTGCTATTTCGATGTATTTGGGCGTGTTCTCGAATGCAACCTCATGGGTAGTAAGGGTTTTTGAGATGTTTTCGATGTTGGTGGCTGCTATGCGAAGCTCCTCTGTGATCTCGTCGAGGTAAGCCTGCTGGCCTGCGAGGTCGTTCTCCATCTGCTGTATCATGGAAGCACTGGCCTCTCGCTGTCCGCGTTCGTTAATCTCCTGTAGCTTCTCGCTCCTGTTGCGGTTGAAATCCGCTCTGAGCTGCTCTACCTGCTCCTGGGGAAGCTCCCTGCCGCACGTCGGGCATACCTCGCTAGAGGCGTCCCACTCGGTGGCTTTAACCTCGTCGTATTCTCTTAGCAGCGCCGTTCTCCTGCCCCTTGCCGCCACCAGGTCCGCTTCCTGCGATGCGATGCGTTTCTTTGTCAGCTCTATCTCCGAATTGAGGCGTATTTCCTCTTTGCGGGCTTCGGACAGGGCATCCAGCTTGTCCTTGTTCATTTCCGATACCAGCTTGCTATAAGCATTGCGAGCCGATGCCATGCGGCTGTTGGCGTCTGCAATCTGGTTTTTTATCTCTGTTATCGCCGCCGTCGTAGCATTGCCTGCTGTTAAGGTGGCGTTTATGGTCTCGATTTCAGTGTTGATTTTATCCAGCTCCGCCTGTATCTCTTCCCTCGGTCTCACTTCGGCTATCGCTCTTGATGCTTCGTCGATGCGGGCGGGAATATTAGCCAGCTGCTTGTTGATGTCTTTCTTTCGCTCCGTCGCTATCTTCTTGTACTCCTCTACGGTGTACATCTGGCCTGTCTTAGAGCCAGGCTTTGCGAGCAGTGTTGAAAGGTCTGTTAATTCCGTGGAATGAGCGATTACGTCTGCGTCGGTAACGTCTCCGCACATCTCCAGCAGTGTTTTTCTGCGAACGTCCCACGATACAGTCTCCGCAAAGTAGTCGGGCATTGTCAGCATCTTCATGCGCTCGGTTCCGCCGAAAACGTCGTTGAGGTATGCTGTGTAGTCCTTTTCCTTTGTCGGTACGTCGTCGATAAAGAAATCTATCGAGTGGCCGTCGAACTCCTCTACGGCTGCGCCTCTCTTCTTCTTGTAGTTCTCGTGGAATGTCTTTTTGAGGGACACTATCGTGCCGTCGTCCATCTCGAACTCCGCCTCTGCGGTATGGTCGAGGTGGTGAACATCCCCGTCTACGCCCTTGGTCTTGGGCGTGTAGTTCTTGGCACCGGTGCTGGCGCTGCCGAACAGCAGCCATGTGATGGCATTGAACACGGTCGTCTTTCCCGTGGCGTTATCGCCATAGATGGATGCGTCCCTGCCTCCGAAGTCGAATGTGGCGGTCTTTACGCCCTGGAAATTCGACAAGATAAGTGAGTTGATTTTCATTGCGTCCTCCTTGTAATTATGTGGTTGGTTGTGGCATTGTATTCAAGATGTTTTGGAACATCTCAAAGACTGTTTCTATGTGTGCGGTTGCCTCTGCTGCGTGTATCTGCTCCGCAACGAGCATTCCTATGTACCATGGCTCGCGGCGTTCGCCGTCGTTATCGCCCTCTCGCTGGATAATTCGGTGCAGCTTGTCCGCTGCTTTTGGGTACGCCGCATTCCATTCCTGCGGCGTAATAGCTCTACCGAGCCTGCTCTCGGCGGCCGCTCTCTCTTCGGCGTGTCGCTCACGCGTTGACGCGAGCAATTCCACCGCCGCTTCTCTTATATGCTCCATGATGCCTCCTAGAATGGGTAATCATCATCTGTTACTGCGGTGCCGAAATCCGTGCTACATGGTGGTGTAGGCTGCGGCTGGGGCGGTGCAGACTGCGGTGTTGGCGCATTACTCGGGGCGTCGCCGCCGCCGGTGGTCTTTTCGCCTGTAAAGGATATCCTATCTGCGATAAGCTCCCATACAATCCTTTTGATGCCGTCGTTGTCTGTGTAGCTCCTGCTCTGCATTTCTCCCTGGACCAACACCATTCGGCCCTTGCCGAAATACTTTGTAAGGAACTCTGCTTGGCTTCCCCACGCGACAACACGGTAGAAATCCGCCTTGCGCTCCTCGCCTTGCTTCTGATAGCGGCGGTCTACCGCAACGCTGAATGAACATACGCTCCTGCTGTTGGGAGTTGTTTCGAGTTCCAGGTCGCGGGTAATTCGTCCCATGATTGTTGTTGTGCTATACATCCGTGTTGTCCTCCTTATATTCGACCGCTTCCTTGAACCAAAGGTTATAAGCGCACTTGGCTGCTATGAGAGCTGCGGCCGCTACGACCAGGTCCGCTCCGTTGATGGTGTAATCCCATCCGTTGAGTGTGCTTATCGTCATGCGGAGCAGCAGCCCCACGATAGTCGCACATACGAAAAATATGTATTTCACTGTTTTTCCCTCCAGTCCAGTGCTTGTCCGCACCACTTGCAGGCTTGCACCACTCGCATCTCCTCGTATTTGTGGACGAGGTTTCCGCAAGTGGGACAGCAGCCGTGCTTTCCGTTGAGCATGGCGAGCGGTCTTTTGCGCTCTACACGCTCCATAGCAGCTTTTGCCGTTTTGCCCTTACATCGGGCTGGCTTATATGCTGTGTACATCCTTGTCACACTTCTCCCTTTCCGCCGCTGCTCTGATGTGGATAAGAGCGGTACCGGCTATCTTCTCCAGGGTGCGTTCTACATCCTTGGGTGTCTTGTCCTCGCAATAGTCGGTCGCTATCTTGATATGGGTGTTGCCAACACGAAAGTCTTTCGCTATGTTCATTGTTACCGCCTCCTTGCATATCCTATTGTGCGACCAGCTTGTTCTATGCTGCCGCTTAGAAAAATCCCTGCTTCTCAGCTCGCTCCAACGCTGCTAAGTTTTCATCTATTCGCCTGCGCAGTTCGAGCAGCTCTTCTCTGATCTTCGGAACTCTAGCTTTTTCCTCGGCGTCGAGCTTTTGGTCGTCCAGCATTTGGGACAGCTCCTTGATGGCACTCTCCGCTGCACCTACTGAATTAAGCAGGCGTATGACGGCTCTTTCGGGCGGCATCTCGGGTATATCTCTGCAATCCTTTCCGAGTGGGCATTCGTTTGCGCAATACCAGGCTCTCAGCTCGGGTTCGTTGTAGGTGTCAGCCATGAGTGCCACGACTGTATTCGGCACTCGTGTGATATCCAGCTCGTACTTTTTGAGGCTATCCTCCGTTACTCCTGGTATCTCGTCGGAGGCTCCTGCTCTTGTCAAGAGCTTTTCGTTGTACCTTGCAGCCCTCATTCGTGCCTCGTAATACCTATTGCCGCAGGCTTTTGTTGCATACTTGGCCATTTATTTTCACCTCTTCCCGTGGTAGAATTATATCAAGATACATAAGCGGACACGGTTAGCGTCTTTTTCTCTTGTTTTTATCTATACATGGACGTGAATTGGGGCTTTTGTAGTCAAAAAAAAGGTCGTCATTGGGATAGCCCAGGACCGTCTTAATCTTGACGGCAAGCTCCAGGGATGGGGTCTTTTCTCCTGTTTCTATCTGACTGAGGTGGCTGCGTGAACAGTCCACCGCCTCTGCCAGCGTGTACTGAGTGTATCCGCACTCTTCTCTAAGTTTGATTAGCTTCTTTCGCATCGTGTCAACTCCTTTCCGATGTCGTTATATCAATTATAGTCCCTTTTTGGGGCTTTGTCAATAGTTTTTCAAAAATATTTTAAATTATGCCCCTTTTCGGGTCTTTCGGTCGATTTTTGACCCGATGTATGGTATACTCAAATTACTACATAAGGAGGTTCATTATGAACGCTAAATCCCAATTTGCCACAAGGCTGGTGGCGCTCCGCAAGGAAAAAGGTGTATCGCAGTACGATTTGGCTGCGGCTCTAAGCCTGTCTCGCTCCACTTACTCCGGTTATGAGACCGAGGGTAAGCAACCAGACTACGAATGTCTCGTCCGTCTCGCTTCCTATCTTGACACATCTACCGACTATCTTTTGGGCTGTTCTGACATTCCCCATCCGAACGCCGATGTGTTCACCATTGATTGTCAGAATTACAAGAAACACCGTGATGCTCTCCCTGCTCATGTGCGTAAGATGGCAGACGGTATATTTGATGATTTTTACATAATGATATCCAAAGAGATGCGGTCCGGCAACGCAAAAAAGCTCGCTATATACGGTGAACTTTTTGGCAAGCTCCGTGCTGCTTCCGCTGAGATCTCGCTCCGTCTGGGTTCTGGTGACCCGTTCGACGTTGAAACGATGGCAGATGTCATGGCTGCTCAAAACTCCGCCAAATCCGCTTTGTCGGCTGCTGTTGATAAACTGATGCAAGCCGAGCTAACTAGTGCCGTCGCTCATAAAAATCCCTACGCTAAACCCAAAGACATAGCAACGTGATATTTGTGGACTTTACATAGAGTGTCCTCCTCCGCTGGTGGAGGGCGCTTTTCTTTGGAGGTGTAAACACATGGAACAATACTGTCTGTATCTGCGTAAGTCGAGAGCCGACGCCGATGCAGAGGCCCGCGGCGAGGGCGAAACGCTCGCACGACATGAAAAAGCCCTGCTGGATGTGGCTAAGAGGTTGAAGCTCTCCATCACGCATATTCATCGTGAAATAGTCTCCGGTGAAACGATAGCGGCTCGCCCTGTTATGCAACAGCTCCTCTCCGAAGTTGAGCAAGGGGTATGGGCTGGCGTTCTCGTTATGGAGGTGGAGCGTCTGGCTCGCGGCGATACCATCGACCAGGGCATCGTTGCTCAGACGTTCAAATTCAGCGATACTAAGATAATCACTCCGCTCAAAACCTACGACCCAGCCAACGAATATGACGAGGAGTATTTCGAGTTCGGTCTCTTTATGAGCCGCCGCGAGTACAAAACAATCAATCGCCGCCTGCAGCGCGGCCGCCTCGCCTCCGTCAAAGAGGGTAAGTATGTGGCGAGTGTGGCTCCGTATGGATATACCCGAGTGAGGTTGAGTGGCGATAAGGGCTGGACGCTCGCACCGAATGAAGAGGAGGCGGTTGTTGTCCGACTTATCTTCGACCTGTATACAAAAGGAGAGGCACAGCCAGATGGTTCTGTCAAGCGTCTCGGCGCTTCGCTTATCGTTCGCCGTCTGAACCAAATGGGTTTGAAGCCGCGGCACGGTGGCAAGTCCTGGTCCATGGCTACGGTCAGGGATATTCTTATCAATCCCGTGTATGCGGGCAAAATCCGTTGGAACTGGCGCAAGACATCAAAACGCATGGTCGATGGTGAAGTGCAAGTTTCTCGTCCACGGACTGACTACGAAGAGGTGGAAATTCATCAAGGCAAGCAGCCGCCGCTGGTTTCCGAGGAGACCTTTGCGGTTGCTCAACAGATAATGTCGCAAAATCCTCCTAGACC
This sequence comes from Oscillospiraceae bacterium, assembly GCA_045606085.1. Taxonomy (GTDB): domain Bacteria; phylum Bacillota; class Clostridia; order Oscillospirales; family Ruminococcaceae; genus CAG-115. The sequence goes on along the minus strand of JAZURJ010000073.1, from coordinate 55,095 downwards.
TGTTGGCGAGAATAAGGAAGTTCGCAATTCCCTCGCTGGTATCATCGTCTGCGGAATGTGCGGCAAACGTATGGTGCGCCGCCCAAAAGGTCCGCGGCAGGCTTATGATGTCATAATGTGTGCGGATACCGCCTGCAAGAATGTGTCTGTTCGTATGGAGCTGCTGGAGGAGCGTGTCATAGATGGTCTTGCCGACTGGCTTTCTGAATATCGCTTGAAATGGGATTTGCCCGATGCTTCGTCTGGCGTTTCTTTGGTTGATGCCAAAAAGAAACAGTTGGATAAACTCGAAAAGGATATCGTAAAGCTGGAGGCGCAGCTGGCACGCACTCACGACTTTTTGGAACAAGGAGTGTACGACGTTGATACTTTCCTGCTCCGCTCGAAAGAGGTGTCGCAGCGTATAGCTGACGCCAAATCGGACATGACTGCTCTCTCCGCCGAAATCGGCATTGAGCTGATGCGTGAGAAAAGTGCTGCTGATATCATACCCACGGTCGAAAAGCTGCTCGACACATATCGCTCCCTCCCGACTGCGCAAGCAAAGAATGATATGCTGAAAGACGTTCTGGAAAAGGTCGTCTACATCAAAGAGAAAAATGCTAACTTCAAGGGTGTGTCACCCGACGACTTCGAGATAACGTTGTACCCAAAACTCCCCGCCGCAGAACCCCAATAATAGCACAGCCGCCTTTCGGGGCGGCTTTTGTTATCTACATCCTATCGGTGCTGGTTCTTCGGTGCCGATATCTGTGAGAAGTCCCTTGCCCATGTTATCTGGCATTGTGAAACGCTGTGAGAGATACCTCAGAGAAGCTGCAAGCTCGCCGTCAGGACCGCCGTACTGGCTGAGGATTATACCTGCCAGTTTCGGGTTTCTGTTTCTGATATTCACGGGAATCTGTGTTCTTTTTTCAAATATAAACATTCTGCACCTCCGTAATTATAAGCTTTTGGGCGGCCAGATGCCATCTGTCCAGTCCCAGCACTCATCTTTCATACCCGCACTGCAAGCTGTCAGAGGCCAGAAGCAGTCCTCGAACGCTGCCTTGCACGCCTTATACTGCTTGCAGGCTTCGCGGTACATTTCGATAGCTCTGCTGTCATCGGGGTGTGTGTCAAGGTACAGCTTCAGGTCCTGTGCAAAGAAATCCGCTTCCATAATTGCCTTCATCAACTCATTGGCCGAAGCACTTGTTGTGTGGCTCTTCTGAGGTTGCTGACGGTTATGTGACATATTATTTACCATTGAACAGACCCCTTTCGTATTCATCTATTGTGATATTCAGTTCCGGGAAGATAGTGCCGTTCCTTAGTGCTGCATTTGGTGAATACACCTTGTCGAGCTTCTGGACTGGAACATATGCGTATCCGACCTCTTTCTTCGGAACTTTCCTGTATTCGTTATCCATTAAGTTCTCCTTTCTCGGGAAATGTCTTCAGGGCTCAGTTTATTATATGTTGCAACCGGTTTTCGGTTACTGAACATATCTGCAGGATAATGATAATATGATTATCCTGAAAGGACAGGTATGTTATGACAAATAAAACTTATATACGAAATACGGTCGTTCTGTTTGCTGCAATGGCTGTAACAAAAATAGTCGGAGCAATATTCAAGATACCTCTTGCGAATATCCTTGGCGGTACAGGCATGGGTTATTTCTCCACCGCATATGGTCTGTATTCGCCTGTATTTGCTGTTACAGCAGCTGGAATACCCACGGTAATGATGCGGCATACAGCTCAGAACATCGCAGCAGGACGCTGTAAAAACGCTCTCAGGAGCAAGCGTGTAGCATTGATACTGTTCACGTTGATCGGTGCGGTTGGTACGGTGGTTATATGGGTACTTTCTTCTGTATTTGTAGAGAAGATATCCTGTTCACCGCAAAGCAGATTGTCTGTACTGCTGATAGCACCTGCAGTTTTGTTCTGCTGTATCGCATCTGTCTATCGCGGATATTATGAGGGTATGTCGAATGTAGTGCCGACTGCGGCTGCAAATGTCACAGAAGCTGTTTCAAGAGCGGTTGCTGGGCTTGCCGCTGCATATGGAGTGCTGTTCTATGCAAGGTACTGCTTTGAGAATGGTATGGATTTTCTCGGACGTCATTACAATACGTACGATGAAATGTACGAAGCGGCTCTCCCTTATGCGGCGGCAGGTGCTATTGCAGCTGTTACTTTCAGCGAGATCTGTGGTCTGGTCGCACTGATCATACACGACAGACATACTGTCTGCCGAACGAATTACTATACGGCAGATAACGGGATAACAGACAGTTCTGCTGTTATAATCAGAAAGCTGCTGTGCAATATTATTCCCATCGCCATATTCGCTCTTGTTATGAACTGCTTTTCGTTCATTGATCTTATAACAGTGACAAGAACGATAGATGCATCAATAAATGACCACACAGAATACTATACTCGTGCTTTCCGTGAGGTATTTGAAAGCGGTACAGATATTACAGGCTTTGCTAATTTTGCATACGGAAGCTATACGGGTATAGCTATGTCGCTGTTCATGTTGATACCATCGTTTGCGGGTATGACAGAAAAAACGTCGGTGCCTGATATAGCATCAGCGTGGGAAAAGCGTGACCATGACACACTGAAAGAGAAAACTCAGCTTCTGTTTAAAGCTTCGTTGCTGATAGGTTGTCCTGCCTGTTTTGGCGCTGCTGCCATGGCGGAGCCTATCATGAATATGCTGTATTCGGACAGACAGGCTGAAATTAATGTATGCCTGAACAGTTTTGTTATATTATGTGCAGGTGGTGTATTTATGGTCATGACATCTGCGATATCGTCTTTTTTTCAGGCAATAGGCAGACCAACTGTACCGTTATGGCTGATGTCAGTAGCAGTTCTTCTGAAGGCTGTGTTAAATCCGTTTCTGATCTCGGTACCTGAATTGAATATTACTGGAGCCGCAATTTCAACAGCGATATGTTATTTTTTCGCTTGCTGTGCAGGTCTGATTCTTGTTATTAAAACGGTCAACGGAATACGGCTTATGGGTGTGATGATAAAGATATTTTGTTCGGCGATGGGATGTGCTGTAGCTGCGAGATGTCTGTATTCGGTACTTGTGATTGTTTTTGCAGAGCCATTTGTAACGCTTGTTTCAGTGTTTTCAGGCGGAATAGTTTATGTATTATTACTAATTACAATGGGTGTTTTTCGTACAAGTCCAATAATTAAATTTGAAAAGCAAAAAAAAACAGGAAAAGGGCTTGAAAAATCGCTGAAAATAGGGTAAGATATTAAAGCGAGCCGTTTTGTAATGCGGCTCGCTGTATTGAGTACTTTAATTATCAGGGGATCATTCAGATGTTTGAATTCAAGGAAAAATATAATATCGATGATCTGCTTGAGATCATGGCGTTGCTGCGTTCCGAGAACGGTTGTCCCTGGGATAAAGTGCAGACGCATGAAAGTATTCGTACCGATCTCATTGAAGAGGCTTATGAGGTATGTGAGGGTATTGATAACAACAGCCCCGAAATGCTTCGCGAAGAACTCGGCGATCTTCTTTTGCAGATCGTATTTCATGCCCAGATCGAAAGAGAGAATGGTTGCTTTACTTTTGACGATGTATGCAACGATATCTGTCAGAAGCTCGTTTACCGTCATCCCCATGTTTTTGGTGATATCAAGGTGAATGGCAGTGACGATGTACTCAGAAACTGGGATCAGCTTAAGAAGGAATCCAAGCATCAGGATACTTTTGCTGATACTCTGGAGAGTGTTCCTAAGAACTTCCCTGCCCTGCTCAGAGCAGAGAAGATATGCAAGAGGACTTCCAGAGCAGGACTTGCTGTGAATGATGCTGAACAGTGTGTTTCTATGATAAAGGAACTGCTAGATCAGCTTGATATCAGCGAAAATGAAGATGTCAATCCGCAAAATAACCATATTATGGAAAAAATTTTGTTAACTATTTGCAATTTAGACAGAATTTTGAAGATAGATGGCGAAAAAGCCTTGACATATTCTACAAATAAGTTTATAATGATGTTTAGAGCGTTTGAGGAAAGGGTTCTTGCAGAGGGCAAGTCGCTTGACAGCCTCTCTGATGAAGATTTCAGATCACTGCTCGATCGCATATGATTTGTTTTCAGCGGTCTGTGGACCGTTAGATAGATAATTTTTTGGAGGTTTAAAATTATGACAAAGGCAGAATTAGTAACAATGGTAGCATCCAAGTCCGGTCTTTCCAAGAAGGATACAGAGAAGGCTATTGCAGGTATGATCGATACCATCACTGAGACACTTGCTAAGGGTGAGTCCATCCAGCTCGTAGGTTTCGGTACATTTGAGGTTCGTGAGCGTGCAGCTAGAACTGGTATCAACCCCCGCACAAAGGCTAAGATCGAGATCGCTGCTACAAAGGTTCCCGCATTCAAGGCTGGTAGAGCTCTCAAGGATGCAGTTAGCGAGTAATTATTCGTTCTGATCATTGCATTATTAGCGGCTGGCTGATTGCCCGCCGCTTTTGATTTACGGAGGTATTTATGAGATTGGATAAATATCTGAAGGTATCAAGGCTTATCAAGAGAAGAACAGTTGCAAATGAGGCGTGTGATGCAGAAAAGGTTACGGTAAATGGTAAGGTAGCCCGTGCATCTTATGATGTCAAGATCGGTGATATTATTGAGATCAACATCGGAGCAAAGCCGCTGAAGGTGCGTGTTCTTGACGTGAAGGAGTTCACAAAGAAAGAAGATGCCGGTGCACTTTACGAAGTAGTCTGATATCGTAATAATTCCCCTCCCCTGTGAATAGTATGTACAGAAGAACATCTATCCGCGGGGGAGGTTTTATTATGAACGGGCCTGATGCTGCACAGCAGCACAATATAACACTTGAATGCAGAAAGAAACTTAAGATCTCAGGTGTGAAGGATATTGACAGCTTTTCTGAAACAAAAGTCGTATTGAATACGGTGATGGGTGAGCTGGTCGTCAAAGGTGATGACCTGCACATAATTATGCTGGAAACCGAAACAGGTGATTTCAGCATGAGCGGAAATGTCAGCTCACTTGTATATAACAGCTTTTCTACTGATGCCAATATTTTCAGGAAGCTTTTCAGGTGATTGAATGGAATACGGTATACTTGATTGTTACATGATATCATTCGTCTGCGGTGCTTTTTTTGGCGGAGTTTACGAAGCGTTCAGGCTGATGAGAAGGATCTTTCCGCTGCGTGCTATCGTTTTTCTTTGTGATGTGCTTTTTTTCACTTTAGCGGGATTTTTTGTCTTTGAGCTTTCGTTGTTTCTGGGTAATTATGTGCGTTCCTATACTCTGCTCGGATTCGGGTGCGGTTTGTTTGCTTATATCAATACGCTTGGCTGTCTGATATCCGTACTGGAAACCACTGTTGTCAATGCTCTTTCAGCTATCTTCGGAAGCATCGCTTCAGTTGTTACATCTTTGTTACATAAGTTCATTGGATTATTTGCACATAATGCGTCAGCCGCATTTGGGCGTTTCCACGATTTTTCCTCAAGATGCTGGAAATCTGTAATTTCCCTATTGCATTTTGACACCAAAAGAGTGTATAATGTAAAAAGAAATATATTAAATACTGGGGAAAGTATCGGGGGAAATAATGTTATTAAAGCTAAGATCAGAAGAGGCACGTGAAAAAAAGGCTCCTGGTTTTATCAAGGTGCTTATGTATATTGCCGGAACTATACTTGTCGGTTTTATCGTGTTCTCTGTTATTACAACAAATATTCAGATCAAAGAGAATAAGCAGAAGTATGATGAACTTCTTCAGCAGACGAACGATGTCAAGGAAGAAAATGCTTCTATCGAGCGTTATCTTGACGACGATGCTGACATGGACGAATATATTGAGGATATCGCCCGTGATAAGCTTAACTTCGCAAATCCTGATGAGCGAGTTTATTATATCGTTCCATCCGGTAATTAACAGAATAATTCGAAGGACGTCTGATGGCGTCCTTTTTTGATGTGATAATTATTGCCGCTGAGGTTATAATATCAGCATGAAGATCATATCTATTCTGCAAAAAATACTATTCAGCAGGATCGCTGTGTGTGCTGTTGGTATCCTGTTTCAGCTTGGTTATCTTGCCTCTCTTTTCTGGATGCTCGGTACCATGTTTTCGTATTCGTATTTTGCTTTTCTTGTGGCAGGTGCACTGCTGTCACTGTATATCATCAACCGTGAACTCAGTGCAGGGTACAAGCTTATCTGGGTGTTCGTGGTGCTGTGCTTCCCTGTTTTTGGCTGTATGTTCTACTGGTTTTTCGGTAACAGGACGGACGGGCGTGCAGATATGTTCCATAAAGACTATAACTGGTTTCTGGGTGATGATACAGATGCAGCAGATGCCTTGCTAGCCGATGATGCAGCTGCTTCAAAACAGGCAACGTATATACGCCGCAACGGTGATCTGAGATTGTTCCGTGACACTTATACACGGTATTTCGATTGCGGTGAGAACCTCTTCCCTGCCCTGTTGGCTGAACTGGAGAAAGCGGAACGCTTTATTTTTCTTGAGTTTTTCATCATCGAGGACGGAACGATGTGGGAAAGTATCCGTACCATACTTGAACGAAAATCAAAGCTTGGCGTTGATGTACGCCTGATATATGACGATTTCGGCTGTCTGATGACATTACCTCGGGATTACGCACAGACAATGAGAGCGTGCGGAATCAAGTGTGCTGTGTTCAACAGATTGAAGCCGTATTGGTCCGGTAAACTAAACAACCGCGATCATCGTAAGATCATCGTTATCGATGGAACTGTTGCGTTCACAGGGGGATTTAATCTTGCAGATGAGTACATCAACGTAAAAGAAAAGCACGGCTACTGGAAGGATTCCGCTGTCATGCTTAAAGGCTGTGCCGCTGCAGGGTTTACATCTATTTTTCTGGGTATGTGGAATCGTCTTAACGGAGATATACCTATCGCTGACGAGGCGTTATTCTTTTGCGAAGATAAGCATAAAGCAAAAGGTTATGTGCTTCCTTATGCCGGATATCCCTCTGATGACGGAATACCTGCCGAGAATATCTATATCAACATCCTGAATTGTGCGACGAGATATGTGTATATCACCACACCGTATCTGATACTTGACAGCGAGATGCAGGAGGCTCTCAGGCTTGCCGCTGGCAACGGTATAGATGTCAGAGTGATAACACCCCACATCCCTGACAAACGTGCCGTACACGCCGTTACACGCTCGAATTACCGCATACTTCTGAAGAGCGGTGTCAGGATATATGAATTCCTGCCTGGATTTATTCATGCGAAGAATTTTGTGTCAGATGACAAGATAGCAGTTGTCGGTACAGTAAACCTTGATTTCAGAAGTCTTTATCTGCATTACGAGTGTGGTGTCTGGATGTATGGCACTGATTGTGTAAATGACATTCGGGAGGATTTCATCCGTACTCTGGAAGTATGTCAGGAGATAAGCATAGATGATACCTATGAGAAAAATGTTATTAAAAGGCTGTTCTACTCATTTATACGTATTTTTTCGCCTTTGATGTAGCTGGACGCGATCGTTCGAGTAAAAAATATGAAAAAGCTGTTGCATTTTTACCACTGATGTGATAAAATAAATAGGTATCAAAAATGCGCCTGTAGCTCAGCTGGATAGAGCAATAGCCTCCGACGCTATGTGTCGTGCGTTCGAATCGCATCAGGCGTACCATGTAAAAGCCGCTCTTTGGAGTGGCTTTTTGTTTTTTACAGATATCCTGACCGCTGCTTCGTCAATCTGCACAAAACCTTTCATTTATGCAGCGGCAATACGATTAAATCCACGTTTTTTCGGTGCTGCACTTGTAGACTTGATCAAAAAGTTGTATAATATCATGTGGTATAAATTAAAACAAAGAAAGAGATGTTTAACATGAGAAGAGATGACCTTAGAAATATAGCTATCATCGCCCACGTTGACCACGGTAAGACTACACTTGTAGATGAAATGCTCAAGCAGGGCGGTGCTTTCCGTGATAATCAGGTCGTGAATGACCGTGTAATGGATAGTAACGATATCGAGCGTGAGCGAGGTATCACTATTCTTGCGAAGAATACAGCGTGTATGTATAACGGTGTCAAGATCAATATCGTTGATACTCCCGGACATGCTGACTTTTCCGGTGAGGTCGAGCGTATCCTCAAGATGGTTAACGGTGTTCTGCTGCTGGTGGATTCCTTCGAAGGTACTATGCCCCAGACACGTTTCGTGCTGCAGAAGGCACTGGAGCTTGGTCACAAGATCATCGTTGTTGTAAATAAGACAGACCGTCCCGATGCTCGTAATAAGGAAGTCGTTGATGAGGTGCTGGAGCTGCTGCTCGATCTCGACGCGACAGATGAGCAGATCGACAGCCCTGTTGTTTTCTGCTCGGGCAGAATGGGCGTTGCCTCCTTCTCCCCTGACCACATGGGTACTGATTTCAAACCGCTGTTCGACAAGATCGTTGAGCACATCGATCCTCCTGAGGGTAATGACGAGGAGGAGCTGCAGGTGCTTGTTTCCTCTATCGACTATAACGAGTATGTTGGACGCATCGCTATCGGTCGTATCGAACGTGGTGTTATGAAGCAGAATCAGGAGGTAATGGTCTGCGATCACCTTGGCAGAACAGAACCTTTCAAGTCAAAGATCGTGTCCCTCTATCAGTTCGAGGGTCTTAACCGTGTTCCCGTAACTGAGGCGAGAGTTGGCGATATCGTATGCTTCTCAGGTATTGAGGGCGTTACTATCGGTCAGACGATAACATCTGTTTCCCGTCCCGAGCCTCTCCCCTTCGTGAAGATATCCGAGCCTACAGTTGAGATGACATTCTCAGTAAATACAAGCCCCTTTGCAGGCAGAGAGGGTAAGTTCGTTACTTCCCGTCAGATCAGAGAGCGTTTACAGCGTGAGCTGCTCAAGGATGTTTCGTTAAGAGTATCCGACAGTGATACACTGGATGCATTCAACGTTGCAGGCCGTGGCGAGATGCATCTGTCTATCCTTATAGAAAATATGCGTCGTGAGGGTTATGAGCTTTCTGTAAGCACTCCCCGTGTACTTTACAAGGAGATCGACGGTGTTAAATGCGAGCCGGTTGAACGCCTTGTTATCGACGTTCCCGAGGCTGCTGTCGGCTCTGTCATGGAGAAGATAGGTCAGCGTAAGGGTGAGATGACAGATATGCAGCCCGTTGGCAGCCGCACAAGACTTGAGTTCCTTATTCCTTCCCGTGGACTTTTCGGTTACAGAAGTGAGTTTATGACCGATACAAAGGGCGAGGGTATCATGAACTCCGTATTTGACAGCTATCAGCCTTATTTCGGTGATATCCCCAGACGTACCGTTGGCTCGCTTGTTGCATGGGAGAACGGCAATGCTATCACCTATGGTCTGTTCAACGCTCAGGAGCGTGGTACACTGTTCATTGGTGCAGGTGTTCCTGTATATGAGGGTATGATCGTTGGTGTTTCTCCCAAGGCTGGCGATATCGTTGTTAATGTCTGCAAGAAGAAGCATCTGACCAATACAAGAGCAAGCGGCTCCGATGATGCACTGCATCTCATTCCCCCCAAGGTCATGAGCCTTGAGGAGAGCCTTGAGTTCATTCAGGATGACGAGCTTGTTGAGGTAACTCCCAAGAGCATCCGTATCCGTAAGGTCATACTTGAGCGTGATCTGCGTCTTAAGGCAGAGGCTAAGGCTAAGAAGTCATAATAACAATGCCGTATCCGCAAAGGGTACGGCATATTCTTGAGGTGAATTATGGTCAAGGACCTTACAAGGGGTGCTGTCACTCCCCTGCTGCTGAAGTTTTCTGTACCACTTCTTGTCAGTGTAGTTTTCCAGCAGCTTTATAGCATCGCTGACAGTGTTATTGCAGGTAATTTTATCAACAAGGATGCACTTGCCGCTATCGGTGCTTCGTATCCTATCACGATGATATATCTTGCCATTGGCACGGGAATGAACATCGGTTGCTCGGTGGTTATTTCTACCTTCTTTGGTGCCAAGGATAATCGTAATATGAAGACAGCTGTGTTTACTTCGCTGATATCCAGCTTTGTATTGGCTGTTTTTCTGACGTTTTTCGGACTTGTAACAAGCGGTCCTTTCCTGACGCTGTTAAAGACCGAACAGGCTGTTTTTGATGATGCAAGGGCGTATCTCAACATCTATGTGCTTGGTATGGTATTCATGCTTATGTACAATATCTGTACAGGCATTTTTACAGCACTTGGCGATTCAAAGACACCGCTGTATTTTCTCATAGGTTCTTCTGTCGGAAATGTTCTGCTTGATATATTGTTCGTTGTTGTGCTGAGAATGGGTGTTCCCGGTACAGCATGGGCAACGTTCATATGTCAGGGTATATGTGCTGTACTTGCTTTTATAGTGTTATTACGCAGGATAGCAAGGATAGAATGTGATAAATTCAGGTTCTTTGAATGGGCAATGCTTGCAAGAATATCACGACTTTCGGTGCCCAGTATCCTTCAGCAGAGCTTTGTTTCGGTTGGTAATCTGTTCATACAGGGTCTTGTAAATTCCTGTGGTATCGATGTAATGGCAGGCTATTCATCCGCAATCAAACTGAACACCTTTGCTGTGACCTGCTTCTCCACTGTAGGTAACAGTGTTTCAAGCTTCACTGCACAGAATATCGGAGCACTTGAATACGCAAGAGTAAAGAAAGGTTACAAGGTTGGAGCACTTCTTGCTGCAGGAATTGCAATAGTTTTCTCGCTGTGCTATGTGATGTTTGCAGAACAACTCATATACGTTTTCATGGACAGTGCAGATGCGAATAATATAGCTGCTGCAGATGCCGGTATGAAGTTTCTCTCAATAGTATCTCCGTTCTTTATTACGGTGGGTCTGAAGCTGAACAGTGACGGTGTGCTCCGTGGAAGCGGCAACATAAATGCTTTCATGATAACGACGTTCTCCGATCTTATTCTGAGAGTCGTTCTGGCGTTCTTCCTATGCCCTGTTTATGGTGCTGAAGGTATATGGATGTCATGGCCAATCGGATGGGGTATTTCGGCTATCATTTCCAACGTACTTTTCTTTTTTCATTACAGAAAGATTACGCGAAACAGAATATAAATAAACGACCTGAGAAGAATGTACTCCTCAGGTCGTCTGTGTTTATGCGGCATTATCTGCATTTTTTGATGTGATATATCTGATATCGTTACCGTCAGTTACGAATACGATATCGCCGTTGTACATCGTCATAAGTATCTCGCAATTAAGAGCACGATAGCAAGTCACTACTTCCGTACTGGGATGACCGTAATTGTTGTCTGCACCTACGCTGAAAACAGCGTATTCAGGCATTACGCGAGCAAGGAAACCAAGAGAGCTTGATGATGCACTGCCATGGTGTGGTACCTTGATGACATCGGCATTAAGATCTGTGAGCCATGAATCGGCAAGCACATATTCGGCGTCCTTCTCCATATCACCTGTGAACAGGAAACTGCGATCACCGCTTGTCAGCTTAGCGATAATGGAATAACTGTTTAAGTCGTTGTAGCCTGTTCCTATCGGTCCGATTATTTCAAGGTAAGTACCCTCGCACAGATCTATCCTTGTTCCGAGGACTGAATATTTCAGCGGTATTCCCTTGGTGTCTAAAACACTCAAGGTATCGGCGTAGAAACTGAGGTCAGGTATCATATCGGACGGTACCTGCGGCATAATGAACTCGCCTGTATCAACAGATGCGATTATCCTGCTCATGCCGCCCATGTGGTCGGAATGAGGGTGAGATGCAATGACGTGATCCAGTCTTGTTATCCCGTAGCTGTGCAGATATCGGATTACTCGCGACGCATATTCGGCTTCACCGCTATCTATCAGCACATCCTTTTCAGGCGTATCAATGAGGATACAATCTCCCTGTCCCACATCGATGAAGTGCACTGATATTTCGTCCTGTTCAAGAATAATCTCGGGGCGTCGTTCAAGACCAATGAAAGCTGCGATATCGGAAGTTGAGGGTATGTATTTGCTGTGGATGAATCTCTCATTAATAACGACAACTGAAGCAAATATTATGAATATAAGCAGCAGGACAAGGAAGAAACGCTTAACGCTTTCCCTTGCCTGTTTTCTTTTTTTGCGTGCCTTTCTGCGTTTTTTTGCCATTATTGGGTCTGTTCCTTTCGGTGGCTGTGCTTCTGTTGTTTTCAGATGGTGTTATCAGGCACTCCTTGCCATAACCTATGAGATCACGACGTTTAGCCATTATCAGAGCTTTTTCGACAAGGCGTTTGTTTTCGGGCTTGAAATATTGCAATAACGCACGCTGCATAGCCTTATCCTCAGGTGTTCTCGGAACAAATACAGGCTCCATGGTATAAGGGTCAAGGCCTGTATAGAACATTGCCGTGGAAATCGTGCCCGGGGTCGGATAGTAGTCCTGTACCTGCTCGGGTCGGATGTTGTGTTTTTTGAGGAACAACGCAAGCTCAACGGCTTCATTCAGCGAGCAGCCCGGATGTGAGGACATGAGATAAGGCACGAGATACTGCTCCTTACCACATTTTTTCGTGGATGAATAAAACCTCTTCTCGAACTCCTCGTACACCTCGATATGCGGTTTTCCCATGTAATCGAGAACCTTGTTGCTGGCGTGCTCGGGAGCGACCTTTAGTTGGCCGCTTACGTGGTGTTCAACCAGCTCGTCAAGGAAATCGGTGTTTTTGTCAGCGAGGATATAGTCGAAGCGTATGCCTGAACGGATAAATATCTTCTTTACTTTCTTTATTGATCGAAGGCGACGAAGCAGCTTCAGGTAATCGCTGTGATCGGTTCTGAGATTCTTACAGGGTGTTGGTGCAAGACATTTCTTTCCCTTACACATTCCGTGTTCATCCTGTTTATCGCAGGATGGGTGGCGGAAGTTTGCGGTGGGACCGCCTACATCATGGATATAACCCTTGAAATTCGGTTTTTCGGAGAGCATTACTGCCTCGTTGTACACGGATTCCTCGCTTCTGGTCTGGATGCGTCTGCCCTGATGCAGAGCGATAGAACAAAAATTACAGAATCCGAAGCAGCCACGGTTGTGGGTTATGGAGAACTCTACCTCCTGAATTGCAGGAACACCGCCTTCCTTTTCGTACATGGGGTGATATGCACGCATATAAGGCAGCTCATATGTGTAGTCGAATTCAGACTGCGTCACGCTCCTCTGGGGAGGATTCTGCACAAGCATCATATTGCCGTGACGCTGGACGATCGTTCTGCCATATACCTCGTCCTGTTCGTCGTACTGCTTGCGGCATGCCTTTGCGTACGCTTTCTTGTTGGTGGATACTATTTCATAGGAATCGCACTGTACAGCTCCGAGTGGTGTGTTTTCTGGCTGTGTAAGGTAACAGGTGCCACGGAGATCGTGCATTTCGGATAACTTCATGCCTGCCTTGAAGTTGTTGAGCATCTCAGCAAGGGTTACCTCACCCATGCCGTACATAAGAAGGTCTGCTCCTGTATCTACGAGCACGGAGGGCATAACGCTGTCGCTCCAGTAATCGTAGTGAGCAAAGCGTCGCAGCGAAGCTTCAAGACCGCCGATGGAGATCTCGACATCGGGATAAAGCTGCTTGAGCTTGCGGCAATATACGGTAAGGGCACGATCGGGACGCTTTCCTCCCCTGCCGCCTGCGGAATAAGCATCATCATTACGCTTTTTAAGTGCTACGGTATAGTTGGAAACCATGCTGTCAATGTTGCCGCCGGATACCATGAAGCAATACTTCGGCTTTCCGAGCTTCTTATAATCTGCATCGGTAACAGGCTGTGCTATAACTCCGACTGTAAAGCCTGCAGCTTCGATCAGTCTTGATATGATCGCGATGCCGAATGTAGGGTGGTCGATATAGGCATCGCCTGTGAAAACAATAAAGTCAAGCTGTTCGATACCGCGTTCTGTCATATCCTGTTTACATACAGGTAAAAAAGGCATATCAGTTCCTCGCTTAATCAATAGAATTGCCGGTGTTGATTATTTGTAAAAGTGCTAAAGGTATCACTCGGAATATTCACCGTAAATAGCTGTTTCGATGTTGTAGTCACCATTGGACCAGGCTTCTTCATAATCATCCCTGAACCATATCTTTACCTTATCAAGAGTACCGTCAGGGGTCAAAGAAATGGCTATCTTGTAGTCATTTTGCTTTTCGCCGAAATGCGACTTTAGTTCTTCGACAAGATCACTGTCGAGTCTTTCCTCTATATCTTCAAGGTCAAGCGAAAATATTAAGGTATATCTGGAGGTTTCGGGGTTATCCACACTGTATTTCTCCACGATATTATATACAGAGCTTGCTTCTTCGTCAAGAAGCTGTTGATCTGTTTTACCGCAACCGGTCAATGCAACTGCACTTATCGTCAGAGCAGTCAGAAACAATATTACTCTTTTCATAGTATCTCCAATCGTATGTTTATTTGTCAAAACATCGTTCGTTACTTCTGCTGGAGCTTCCTTTCGTACCACTCCTGCTTTGTCATCAGCACCTGACGGGGCTTGCTGCCCTCAAAAGGTCCGACTACACCCATCTTCTCCATGGTGTCGATAAGACGTGCTGCTCTGCCGTAGCCGAGTTTAAGGGCACGCTGGAGCGAAGATGTACTTGCTATACCTGCTTCTACGACTAGATCTATGGCTTCTTCAAGCTTCTCGTCGCTGTCATCGATGTCGCCGTCAGAGCCACCGGAGGATCCGCCGCCCTTGTTGTCGGCTGCGTTTACCATTTCTGCCTGACGTTCGATCTCTTCCATGATGCTCTCGTCGTATTCAGCGGCAAAGGTCTGCTTGATGAATTCAACGGTGCGTTCAACTTCCTTGTCGGATACGTAGCAGCCCTGCACACGCACGGGCTTTGGAAGACCGACAGGCATATACAGCATATCTCCGTTGCCGAGCAGCTTTTCAGCTCCGCCTACATCAAGGATTACACGGCTGTCCATCTGGGATGCAACCATCAGTGCGATACGGCTGGGGATGTTAGCTTTGATAAGTCCCGTAACCACATTTACTGTGGGACGCTGTGTTGCGATCACAAGGTGCATACCCGCCGCACGTGCCATCTGTGCAAGACGAACGATACTGTCCTCGACATCCTTTGGGGATGCCATCATGAGGTCGGCAAGCTCATCTATAAAGATAACGATGTGTGACATCTTCTTAAGACCGCTGTCCGGATCAGCGGCAAGCTCGTTGTAACCACTGAAATCACGTACATTGTTCTCGGAGAACATCTTGTATCTGTTGAGCATCTCATTTACTGCCCATGCGAGTGCACCTGCAGCCTTCTTCGGGTCGGTGACAACGGGAATGAGCAGATGCGGAATTCCGTTATACATCATGAATTCGACCTTCTTGGGGTCGATCATGATAAGGCGTACTTCATCGGGTGTGGACTTCATCAGGATGCTCATGATTATGGAGTTCACACACACGGATTTACCAGAGCCTGTTGTACCTGCGATGAGCAGATGTGGCATCTTTGCAACGTTACAAGTAACGGTCTCGCCGCTGATATCCTTACCGAGGACTGTTTCAAGCTTCTTATCAAAGCTCTTCTTGAAATCGGTGGTATCGACCAGCTCACGGAAATATACGGTATCCTTTGATTTGTTGGGTACCTCGATACCAACAGCTGCTTTATTCGGGATAGGTGCTTCGATACGCACGCCTGCTGCAGCAAGATTAAGTGCGATATCATCAACGAGATTGGTTATCTTCGATATCTTTACACCGGGTGCAGGCTGAAGCTCATAACGTGTTACAGAGGGACCTCTGCTGACGCCTACTATCTTTGTCTGAACGCCGAAGCTCTTGAGTGTTTCAACCAGAGTTTCGGAATTTCTCTTTATCTCACTGTCGATATCCTGCTGTGTTACCTTCTTTTCGATGGGGTTAAGCAGTGTTACAGGAGGGAGAGTATATACATCGCTCAGCTTTATCTGAGGGTTATTGTCCTTGTTTCTTACTACTGTTGTGGGCTTAGGCTCGACAGGAGCGGCCTTAGGCTGTACCACAGGTTCAGGCTTTTTCTCGATCTGAGGTATCTTGCCCGACATGGGAGCGACAGGCTGTACCTGCTGCACTACATCGTCGATATCGAACGGGAGTTCAGCTTCATCGGATGTGGAGATATCAGCTTTAGGTGCGTCAACTATATGCTTTACGGGAGCAGGCTTCGGCTGTTCTTCTTTGAAGCGGTTGATCGCATCAATAATGGGCACAAGCTCGCCGTCGGTGTCCTCCAGAGGATCGCGTTCCTCTGCTTCTGCAGCATCAAGGATTGGCTTGTTACGCTGCATCACAAAGTCCTGAACGACCTTAAGATATTCGTTGCTGTCCTCGTTCTGCTCCTGAAGGATGTTGTGAGGCTCAGGCTTCTTATTTTCCACAGGCTGACGTATGTTCTGACCTGCTGCATCGGGTGTTATCTCAGCAGCACGGGCTGCTTTTACGTCATCATCAACACTGTGAGCGATGCGGGAAAGTCTGTCTGCATTCTCCTGTTTTGCTACGTCTGCTTCGATCTCTGCAAGGATGCGTTCCTGTTCCAGACGAGCAAACTCTTCCTCGGCGAGAGCTTTTTCCTCCGCACGGCGGCGGTGATGTTCGACAGCCTTGTCCTTGGTCTTCTTGATCGGGTCGGACAGATGATGCAGAAGATCAACGACAGTCAGCTTGGAGATTATCAGGAAATATACCAGTGCCAGCAGCACGACGATTATACCTGCACCTACCTTTCCTAATAGAAGCAGCGGTTCGCCTATGAACAGTGCAAGTACACCGCCGCCACGGAAATCCTTACCGTCTGTGTAAAGATCCTTGAAGAAATCTACAAAGCCTTCGGAGGTAGGAACACCGACTGCAAATATCTGGACAGCGGCACTTATCAGCATCAGAAGTATGCTAAGGCTTATGATATTGTTACGGATATGCTTTTTTGTCTTGAATGCGGATATGAGCACAGCTATGTATATCATAGCAGGACCGACAAGATATGCTGAATATCCGAACAAGCCGTGCATTATCTCAAAAAGAAGATGCCAGCCCTCTGAACCCGGAATGATTGCACACAGCGTGAGGAAAATGCCCGCTGCAAACAGAATTACGCTTGTGATGTGTCGATGCAGCTTTTCCTTTGCCATTGCTTCTTCTCTGAGCCTCTGCTTTTCCTGCTCCAGCTTTCTGGAGGTCCTTGCAGAGGGAGCTGCCCCCTTGTTGGTCTTTCTGGCAGTTGATGTTGTGTTTGTTTTCTTCTCTGACATTATACTTCCCTTTTCTTCAGTATATCTTACTTGATGAGTGAAATTATAGTTTCGCCTGTAACGTTTTCCCAGATGCCTACTCCGATGCAGGCAAGTCCGAGTATCAGTGTATATACGCCGAACAGCTTGTAACGATCCTTTTTGATCAGCCATGATACGGCTTTGATAGCGAGGAAGCCTACGACCGCGGCGGTTACAAATCCGATTGCAAGTGCGATCCAGTCAAGCTCGATGTCAGATGCCATCGCATCGCCAAGCTCCAGTACACTACCGCCTAAGATGGCGGGTATGCCAAGAATGAATGCGAATGTTACAGCAGTCTGCTTTTCAAGACCGCAGAAAAGTCCTGCTGCTGTCGTGCTGCCCGAACGCGAAACTCCGGGGAATAATGCTACGCACTGGAAAAGTCCGATGGTAAGACCGTCTGTCAGCTTCATGTCCCTACCGAGCTTTTCCCCGTCGCTGCATTTATCTGACATGAACAGAAGCAGAGCTGTAAAGAGAAATGCACAGCCCTCAAAAATGATGTCACCATCATGCTGTCTGTCCGTAAAGAAGTCCTTGAACAGATATACGGGGACAAGGATAGCCGTTGCAACGATTATGAGAAGCATCATTTTACGGCTGCTGTTTGAGTTATTCCAGGAAAATCTGCCTGTGAAGATGTCACGGATAGTGAGGAAGAATTCCTTTATCATCTCGAATATAGGTCGCCAGAAAGCGGCAAACACTGCAACCAGCGTTCCGAGATGCAGAACGATGTTCATGACGGGCGTGTCTTCCTGTGCGATTCCCATTACGTGCTGGAGTACAGAAAGATGACCTGAACTGGAAACCGGCAGGAATTCTGTCAGGCCCTGTACAACTGCTTGAATTATTACTGTTATGTAGTCCATATTATTCCCCTTTATGTCTATGTACCCGCATATGCGGGGGTGTTGATGATGTCAGATGACAGAAAGATAATCACGCTGGCTTGTGGAAAACATCCTGTGCAGCTTTTTCTGTCCGTTCACTGTTATATACTCGCAATATCCGTTTTTGGTGCGTTCAAAGGATATATCTGCGGTAGTGTTGTCGAAAAGGACCTCGCTGAGGTCGATTATGGTGTGGATCATCGCTTTCTCCTGTCTGTACTGCTGACAGGTGCGACCGAAGCGGTTATCTTGTGCTCACGGGTCGTGGAAGTGTTTTTGCGGCCGCTTCCTTTTGGTCTGCCTGGACTTCGTTTTGTTATTTCGGATTTTTTCTTCGGTGCAGTGTCATTGCTGCCTTCAATAAGCTCATACAGGCAATTTACAGCATCTGAAAGGCTGCCTAATCTGTCGATAAGACCTTCTTTTACCGCTGCTTCTCCATTCAGGACAGTGCCGACATCCATAACAAGCTCATCCTTCTCCATCATCAGTTCCATGAACCGCTTCTGAGGGATGCTGCTGTTATCGGTAACAAATTTGGTGATACGTTCCTGCATACGCTCAAAATACGACATCGTCTGAGGTACGCCAAGCACCATTCCGTTCATTCTAACAGGATGGATAGTCATTGTTGCAGATGGCACGATATAGCTTACCTTCGCACTTACCGCAAGCGGTACTCCGATAGAGTGGCCGCCGCCGACTACTATCGATACGGTAGGCTTTGACATACCTGAGATCAGCTCTGATATCGCAAGACCTGCTTCCACATCACCGCCGACGGTATTCAGCACGATAAGAAGTCCCTCTATCGTGCGGTCCTCCTCTATTGCAACAAGTGCGGGTATGATGTGTTCGTATTTTGTCGTTTTATTCTGCGGTGGCAGGATATAATGTCCTTCTACCTGTCCGATGATCGTCAGGCAATGGATGTTGTGCTTCGCGTTAAGCGGTGCACTGATGCCGTTGTCCTCACTTTCGGGGAGCTGTTCATCGAAGTTTTCTGTGTTCTGATCGCTCATGTTAATCCGCCTTTCATCATAATATTTTGTACATATTATTTCATCAGAAAGGCGTGTTATGCAAACACACTTCTATTATAACATAAAACAAGTATTATTTCAAATGTTTTTTGACGAATTTTCTGCATGTACGAAAAATATTTGCTGTTGTAACATAACAGAGGATATACAAGCATATATTGCAGTGAAAGAGCCATACGAGCCTTTGGAAAGAGGAGGATTAACCTATGGAAGAATTACGGAAGAACGCTGCCGTCTGCGTCAGCGAGATGATCTATGACGGACAGGCAGAACAAGGTGTGGAGCTTGATCATGTGCTGCCTGATTATTACCCTGAGATCTTCAGGATCCTGTGCTGCAGAATGACGCCCCGTATCCTGTCATACAGCCTTATTGGTGACAGTAAACTGCTGATAGATGGCTGTGTTGATATCAGGGTAATGTATGTAGCCGAAAACAGCGATGATATCCAGTGTGTGGAGCAGAAGTATACATATTCAAAAACTGTGGACATCGGCAGGAATTCTTTTCCCGAGAAAGCTGATATCAGTATCAGGCTGACTTCTAGAGCGGATTACTGCAACTGTCGTGCGGTCAGTGGCAGACGTATCGATGTGCGTGGTGCGGTCAGCACGAGAGTTCACATTACTTCCGAACGTGCTGTAAAGCTGCCTGCGATACCTGCAGGTGTACAGGTCAGGACCGAGAAGATATGCTGTTACGGTAATGTCATCAATGCAACGAAGCAGTTCACGCTGCGTGAGGAGATCGAAACCGGAGCGGCAGGCATCAGTACTGTCACACGGACTGCAGTTATTCCTGAGATCACTGAGGTCCGCATAATCGGCGACAAGGCTGTCGTAAAGGGCAGAATGACAGTGAGTGCAGCATATGGAATCTGTAAGGACGGTTCGCAGGGATTTTCCGACGCTGAGCGTATGACAGCAGATATACCTGTAAGCCAGATAATCGAGCTTGGCGACATCGATGACGAACACACCTGCACGGCGGATATCAGTGTGCTCAACTGTGAGCTGACCTGTTCACCTGACAGCGGTATAGTCAAGTGTACAATTATGGCTGATATCATGGTAAGATGCTGCAGGACAGAGGATATCTCAGTTCCCGTGGATGTATTCTCCACAGAATATGAAACGGAACATACAATGCGTCAGCTTCGTGCCATGAAGAGCTGCGTGCCTGTTACAAAGCAGTTCCAGCTAAGGTCTTCCCTGCCTGCTGACGGCAATGAGATCACAAGTGTGTGGGATTGCTGTGCTGAGGTATATAATGTAAGCTGTCGTCAGACGGAAAGCGGAGAGTTAAGGCTTACTGGTCAGATCGCATATCAGGCAATGTGCAGAAATGCAGAGGGCGTTCCCTGCTGTATTGAAAAACAGGAGAGCTTTGAACATATCATCGCTTCCGATAATGTCAATGACGAGGCGGTTATAGATGTTACCGCTGTATGCATCGATGCGGATCACTCTATCAAAGCTGACGGTGCTCTTGAGATGACTGCAATGATCGCAGCAAATGTATATGTGATGAACACAGTGAACATTGAAGCGGTTGAGAAGGTCGTTATTCATGAGGATAAGCCCAGAGATCGTAATAACAGCTATACACTACGTATCTTCTATGCTGACGGAAATGAGGATAGCTGGGATATCGCCAAAAGGTACGGTACATCCGTTGAAGCTATCCTTTCCGAAAATGAGATAGAGCAAAGGGACGAAAAGCTTTCGGGTATGATACTTATCCCCAACATCTGATAAGGAGAATATATATGAACAATTCCATCTATTCCGACATCGCACGGCGTACGGGCGGTAATATCTACCTTGGTATCGTTGGTCCTGTGCGTTCTGGCAAATCCACGTTCATCAGCAGGGTGATGAACACTCTGGTACTTCCGAATATCAGCGATGATTACCGCAGAGAGCGGGCAAACGATGAACTGCCGCAGTCTTCCGCGGGAAAGACCATCATGACGACAGAACCGAAGTTCGTACCCGAGGAGGCTGTTAAGATCGCAGTGGATGACGGCGTTGATATGAACATCAGACTAATCGACTGTGTAGGTTACATCGTACCGAGTGCTATCGGCTATATTGAGAATGAAGTGCCGAGAATGGTCGCTACGCCGTGGTTTGACGAGCCTGTTCCCTTTAATATGGCTGCAGAGGTAGGCACGAGAAAGGTCATCACTGAGCATTCTACCATCGGCGTTGTGGTTACAACTGACGGCAGTATCACAGATATTCCGCGTGAGGAATACGCACAGGCGGAGGAGCGTATCATCTCTGAGCTGAACGACATCAGCAAACCTTATGTTGTCGTTCTTAACTGTAAGGATCCCGCTTGCGACGAGAGCAAGGCTCTTGCAGAGCAGCTTACGCGTAAATATGGTACGTCTGTTATTCCTGTGAACTGTTTCGATCTTGATGAAGAGAAGATAAAGATGATACTTGGCGAGATTCTTCTGAAATTTCCTGTGTGTGAGGTCAATATCTCTATGCCGAAGTGGATCAACTCGCTTGAAAAGGATCACTGGCTCAAAAAGAGCATTTTCGGTCATATCAGAGAGGCAGCAGGAGATGTCCACGGAATCAGCGATATAAAGGTGGCAGCAGAACGCATATCCGAATGTGAATATGTAGATAACGCTTCCCTTGCAACGGTTGATCTTGGTTCTGGTTCAGGAGTTATTGATGTGTCGCTTAACAGCGATCTGTTCTTCCGTATTCTTGGTGAAGCGACAGGACTTGAAATGGCTGACGAAGGTGAACTCATGGCATGCATGATAGAGCTGGCAGACATCAAGGAGAAGTACGACAGAGTAAAGACAGCACTGGACGAGGTCGAAGCAACGGGTTACGGCATCGTACTGCCGACAATGTCTGAACTCAGCCTTGAAGAGCCAGAAATAATCCGTCAGGGCGGAAAATACGGCGTAAGGCTCAAGGCAAGTGCTCCATCAATTCACATGATGTCAGCGAATATTACCACGGAGATAAATCCCATCGTTGGCAGTGAAAAACAGAGTGAGGAGCTTGTATCTTACCTCCTTACTGATTTTGAGGAGAATCCGACAAAGATATGGGAGAGCAATATCTTCGGTAAATCGCTGCACGATCTTGTGAACGAAGGTCTTCACAACAAGCTGTACCGTATGCCGACAGATGCAAGAATGAAGCTGCAGGAAACGATTCAACGCATCATTAACGATGGCTGCGGAGGACTTATCTGCATAATTCTATAATAACTGACCGCAGCATGGTAAAAATTGCTGCGGTCTTTTCGTGAAATTCTCAGAGTTAGTATTGACAAACTGTAATTATTATGATATAATATTGATAACAATTACTATTATTTAGAGGTGATATATGAAATTCTCAAGACAGCGTGAAATGATATTAAATCAGGTAAAGCAATTCCCCGTTCATCCAACTGCGGATCAGGTATATACTGCGCTTAAAGCGGATAATCCAAGTCTTAGCCTTGGCACTGTGTACAGAAATCTCAATCTGCTCAGTGAAATGGGCGAGCTTCTGAAGATACGCATTGCGGATGGCAGTGATCGTTTCGATGGGCGTACAGATGCTCATTACCACATGGTCTGTGACAAATGCTCCCGTGTTTTTGATGTGGAGTTATCAGAGCTTGATGGTCTTAATGATACTGTTTCTTCAAAATACGGACACAGGCTGACAGTAATCACACTGAACCTCAACGGTGTCTGCTGTGATTGTGAGAAAGCCATCTGATCATATATGAAGATACCTCCCCACTATTGCGGGGAGGTATTTATTATGCGTTATTCTGCTTTATCAGCCGTTGGAGGACATATTGCCGCCGTTGGACTGCTTATAGGAATTGATCATATCCTTTACCATCTGACCACCGATAGAGCCGGCCTGCTTAGCTGTAAGATCGCCGTTGTAACCGTTGTTCAGTGCAACGCCTACTTCGCTTGCTGCCTGCATCTTGATGCTGTTGAGTGCGGATTTATTCTGCTTGTTGGAAGCCATAATACTTTTCTCCTTAATAACTTGTAATTATCTCAGGGACTTTTCTTTTCATCCCCGCAAAAGTATTATTTTCATGTCGCAGAAAAATATTATAGGAAATTGTATGAATCAAAATTCCGATTTTAACCGCATATCGAACGTGCCAGCTTCTCAGCCCTGCTGTATACTTCATCGGCATCAACAGTGAGAAAGCTGCCGTTTTCGTAAAGTATCTGTCCGTTAACGACCGTCATGCAGATATTCTGCTTGCTGCCTGAGTAAACAAGGTTTTTCGCAATGTTATGAATCGGCTGCATATTTGGCTGCATGAGATCTACTACCGCAAAGTCGGCTAATTTGCCTTCAGCAAGCGCATCGCAGTCAGTAAGTCCCATTGCCAGTGCACCGCCTTTTGTCGCCATTTCCAGAACATCGAATGCAGGGCAGGCAGATGCATCCATCTCTTTCACCTTCTGCAGTGCAGTAACGAGGAACATCTCGCGGAACATATCAAGGCAGTTGTTGGACGCTGCACCGTCCGTACCTATGGCGAAATTCTTCATGCCGTGACGCTTCATTTCGCATATCGGTGCGATACCGCTGGCTAATTTAAGGTTAGAGGAGGGATTTGTGACCATCCAGAGGTCCTTTTCTCGGTATATCTCCATATCCTTTTCATCGAACCATACGCAGTGGAAGCCTCCGCCGCCGTATTCAAGCATTCCAAGCTTGTCGAAAAGCTGTGTCGGTGTCATGCCGTAGCGTTCGATGCAGCCATCAACCTCTGAACGGGTCTCGCTGTTGTGAGTGTAAATGGGTGCTTTATACTTCTGAGAGAGTGCAGCCATTCCCTCAAGCGTTTCGCGTTTTGTGGTGTATTCGGCGTGAAAACCGAGCTGATAGCTGATGAGCTGATGCAATGAATTGAATTTATTATACTCTTCTTCGATACCTTCGACGGTGCCGCCGAAATCGTTGATGCCGCCGCACAGAACTGTTCTGAAGCCCATGTCGGTATTGGCTTTTGCATAGCTGTCCAGCTTGAAATACATATCAAAGCTGGAGGTGATGCCACTTGTGAGATATTCCATATTTGCAAGCTGTGTAAACACATAGATTGCTTCCTCTGTGAGCTTTGCTTCATGAGGGAAAACCTGCTCATACAGCCAGTCGTTCAGTGGCAGATCATCGGCAAAGGAACGCAGAAAGGTCATTGCACCATGGGTATGTGCATTCTTGAAGCCCGGAATGATCAGCTTGCCGCTGAGGTCGATCTCACGGTCAAAGGTGACCTCTTCTTTTTTTGCAGGACCTACATAGGTTATCCTGTTGCCGTCGGTATGAAGCTCTCCGTCGATGATACGATCATCTGACATCGGCATTATCCTGGCGTTGTAAAATCTCAGTTTCATATGTGCTCCTTATTCTGTAAATTCAATTTCTCTATGAAAAGACCTGTTCCTTAACGAAACAGCTTTGCAAGGCTTTCAGTATACGGATATCGTGCTATTCCCTTTTCTGTGATTATTGCTGTGATAAGCTCTGCGTCAGTTACATCAAATGCGGGATTGTAGCATTTTACGCCTGCCTCTGCAACAGGGGTTTCGAAGAAAAGTGTCTTTATCTCATCGCCGCTGCGTTCCTCTATTACTATATCGTTACCGCTCCTGCAGGAAAAATCTATCGTGGAGGACGGGCAGAATACATAAAACGGTATTCCGTGATATCTGGCATTGACTGCCACAGAACGTGTACCAATCTTATTTGCGGTGTCACCGTTGGCAGCGACACGGTCACAGCCAACAAAGCAAGCATTTATCTTACCCTGCTTCATGAGGAGCGACGCTGAATTGTCGCAGATAAGGGTGACATCTATGCCTGCGTGGTTAAGCTCAAACGATGTGAGTCTTGCTCCCTGAAGAAGCGGTCGTGTTTCATCGGAATAGACCTTAAAATCATATCCTTTTTCTTTGCCCAGCAACAGTGTACCCAGACCTGTCCCGTATTCGGTGGCTGCAAGTGCTCCTGCGTTACAGTGTGTAAGTATACCGTCGCCGCTCTTTACGAGGGATAGTCCGTTTTCGGAGATGGCACGGCACATTGCACGGTCTTCGTTATAGATAGCCATACATTCGTCGTGCAGAAGAGGCAGAAGTTCGGACTTTACCAGACCGGTGTTAAGATGTACCACGGAAAGCATCCTCTGTATTGCAAAGCTCAGATTTACTGCCGTTGGGCGGGATGAATTAAGATAGTCACCTGCCCTTTCAAGCTGTGACAGGAAAGCATCATAGTCTTCGTCGGGTATCTGCTGTGCGAGAACATACATACCGAACCCCGCACAAACGCCGATTGCAGGTGCACCTCTGACACGAAGCATGAAGATAGCTTCCCAGATATCCTCTGCGTTGTTCAGGGAGAGATATCTGATCGTATTCGGCAGAAGCGTCTGGTCAAGTATGCAGATAGTTTTTCCGTCATCGGAAAGACGGACTGTGTATAGCTTTTCGTTCATGGCATCTCCTAAAAGCATTGCGGCAAGAGATCTCGCCGCAATGTTGTGGTATCAGTTAAAATATACAAGCTCGCTCTCTGCCTTTTCGGTGGGAACGATCGTATCTGCTGTGATAACAGGTCCGAGACCCTTGTAAGCATCGTGTTTTTCGGCGATAACGTTGCCGCATACCTCGACCCATTCGCCATTCTCGAACTTCCTGCCTTCGGCAGATTTTACGAGGATACCGATAACTGCGATGTCATCCGCACAGCATGTCATCGCACGGCGGGAGATAACGAAGTAGCCGTCGGGGATATTGGATGCTCTGTATACCATGCCTCTTACGCGGATATTCTTGCCCTTGTATCTGGGTGCGTTGCTCATGATATCGATGTACCACAGACCGAAATCGTCGTGGATGACATCAATGGGGTCAGCGTTCACATCGAAGGGCATCTCATCTTCGCCCTGGAAGCCCTGCTCAACTGTACCGTCATTGTATTCAAACATCATCTCAATACGGGGATTGAGAGCCTTTGTGGTCCTGCGAAGCCGCTTCTTGTCAATGCTGTTTTTGTCACAGCGGTTGAAAACGATGATGTCAGCAATGGAGATGTTGTCAGAAAGGAGCTGACGCATATTGTTCATATACACATCGAAACGGGAGTGGTCCATGAACATGAAAATCTGATAGAACATCCATTCCTTGGGTGCTTTGACAGCCATGTTACGCAGGCTCCACATACCATTGAATTCGATGAGAATCTGGGAGGGCTTGTGCTTCTTTACAAGGCCGTTGAGATAATCCTCGTTGAAGTCGTCTTCATCCTCGATGAACTCTACTACTGTCTTGGAGGATCGCAGGATCTTCTCGTCATACTCGACTTCGCCGTCCTCACAGGCGATGATAAGGGTCTTCTGTCCGCGGTTGAACTGCCTGTCCTGAATCGTATCAAGGATGAAGGAGGTCTTACCACTCTCCAGAAAGCCTGTTATCAGAAATACCGGTAATTCCATGTTTTCACCTCATTAAACTCCGAACAGTGTCTTGATCTTTGCTTCTTCAAGCTTTGCACCGATAACACACATTCTGCCGGTAACATCGGCGGAGCCTGTACGTACCTCGAATTCTTCGGGTACGAAATCAAAGTGATACCATACGCCGTCGCCTGCTACGATGCCCTTTGCACGCAGAACTGCACCGTATTCTTCATCGGACAGCCTGCTGAGAGCAGCTTCAAGCTCTTCCTTAGTGAACTTCTTGGCAGTTTCGACGCCGAATGTAGTGAACACTTCATCTGCGTGGTGGTGATGGTGGTGATCGTGATCATGGCAGCCACATGTGCATTCTTCACCATGCTCGTGATGGTGGTGATGTTCGTGGTCATGATCGTGGCAGTGGCACTCTTCGCCGTCCTCGTGATGATGGTGATGCTCATGATCGTGATCGTGGCAGTGGCACTCCTCGCCGTCCTCGTGATGATGGTGATGTTCATGGTCATGATCATGGCAGTGGCACTCTTCGCCGTCTTCATGATGGTGGTGATGCTCGTGTCCGCATACGGGGCAGATATCCTCGCTGTCAAGCAGCTGCTCTGCGAATTTATCCTGAGCCTGCATTGCTTCGAGTATCTGCTTGCCGCTGATGTCATCCCAAGGTGTTGTGACGATAGTAGCCTTATCGTTAAGTTCCTTTATCATCTCAACTGCAGCCGCAAGCTTTTCTTCAGACAGCTTCTGGGAACGGCTCAGGATGATAGTCTTTGCGGACTCTATCTGGTTCTTATAGAATTCACCGAAATTCTTCATATACATCTTGATCTTGGAAGCATCGGCAACTGTCGTGCAGCAATTAAGCACGATGTCATCGCTTTTTACGTCAAGAACTGCCTTGATAACATCAGACAGCTTGCCTACGCCGGACGGCTCGATAAGGATACGGTCGGGCTTGTACTGCTCGAGCACCTGACCCAGCGCTTTTCCGAAATCGCCTACCAGCGAGCAGCAGATGCATCCCTGATTCATCTCTGTGACTTCGATACCGGCGTCCTTCATAAAGCCGCCGTCGATACCTATCTCACCGAATTCATTCTCGATAAGCACCAGCTTCTCACCGGTGTATGCTTCGTTCAGCAGCTTCTTTATCAGTGTTGTCTTGCCTGCTCCCAGAAAGCCTGAGAAAACATCTATTTTTGTCATGATTATACTCCCTTCGAAATCAAATCGTACAGATATCATTTTACCACAAATGCGTCTTTCAGTCAAGTAAATTCCTCTGTAAAACGAAAATATTTGACAACACTTGACATAACGACGATTTTGCTATATAATGTATATAATATTTATGCAAAAAATGGAAACGGAGAGGTGTATTATGGATGCAACTGTACGTCATAATTCAGATAAACGCGTTATAAGAACGAAAAAAGCAATCCGCAATGCTCTTTTCACGCTTATGGAACAAAATACTATTGAAGACATCAGTATAAGTGAACTGACTTCCACTGCTAATGTTAACAGACGTACATTTTACACTCACTATCGCAATATAACAGATATCCTTGATGAGCTTGAGGCTGAGCTTGTTTCTTCACTTGCTGAAATGCTTTCGACTATCGATTACAGTGATTATAAGACCAGTGTCGCAAGGCAGTTTATCTGTTTTAATGATCTGATCGTCACAGAATATCACGATTACTTTAATCTTATGAAGATCGACACCAGAGGAATCCTTGTCAGCAGGCTTCGGAATGCCATCAGGGTCTATGCGGAAAACATCTTCAGGTCCCTCCCCGCACACACACCAATGACAAATCTGTTCGCAGCATCATTCGTTGCAGGTGGCTTTCTGGCTTTCTTCAGTGAATGGTACTATTCCGATGACAGGATGCCTATAAACGAGGCAGCTGAAATGGTCGGAGCGATGGCAGAGAGCTGCTTCAGGACATTTGAGAAATAAACATAAACAAAGGATGCTGAACATACAGCATCCTTTGTTGTTTTATTGGTTCATGGCGGTTATAACATCTTTCATTATATCAAGCGGTCGGTCGGATTTGTTCAGTCTTACAGCGATATGTGCCTTGCCGGTCGTTTCAAGCTGCATCCTGCTGCCAAGTATATCTGCAACATTGGCTATGCGTTGCATTTCAAACTTCGAGATAAAGAATCTGATGATGTCATCATTCTGGGTTATCTCGGTGATGTTCACAGCTGATGCCATGTTTCTCAGGCGTGCAACCTGCACAAGACCGAGAACTGATTTCGGAGGATCACCGTAACGGTCAATAAGCTCATCTGTGATGTCAAGGCTGTCCTCTTCAGTCTGTATGCGTGCTATCTTGCGGTAGCAATCGACACGCTGTGCCTGATTGGAGATGTAGCTTTCGGGGATATATGCATCGATACGGATATCGACAAGACATTCCTCCTTGTGGACATCCACCTCGCCCTGTTCTTCCCTGACGGCCTCGCCAAGAAGCTGCAGGTACATATCATATCCGACATTTGCAAGGTGCCCGGACTGGTTTGCACCGAGGATATTACCGGCACCGCGTATCTCAAGATCACGAAGTGCTATTCTGAAGCCGCTTCCGAACTGGGTGAACTCTCTTATTGCGTCGAGTCGCTTTTCTGCGATCTCTGTTAGCACCTTGCCACGCTGGAACGTGAAATATGCGTAGGCACGCTTGTTCGTTCTGCCGACACGTCCTCTGAGCTGATGAAGCTGTGCAAGGCCCATGTGGTCTGCGTTTTCGATAATGAGTGTATTTACATTAGGCACATCCACACCCGTTTCGATGATAGTGGTGCAGACCAGCACATCCAGCTCACCATCCAGAAGCTGACGCCATATCTCAAGAATCTGTTCTTCGCTCATCTTTCCGTGTGCTACGCCAATGCGTGCTTCGGGGATGAGCTTTTTGAGGTTTTCGGCACAGCCGTATATCGAATCGATGCGGTTATGGATGTAATATACCTGTCCGTTTCTCCGCATCTCCTTCAGTATTGCCTGTGCGATCACGCCCAGATCGTGCTCGAGGACATAGGTAGCGATAGGCTGACGGTCCTGCGGTGGCTCGTCAAGTACACTCATGTCACGGATACCGCTCATTGCCATGTTGAGCGTTCTGGGGATAGGCGTTGCGGAGAGGGTAAGCACATCCACGCCTGTGAAGGCTTCCTTGAACTTTTCCTTGTGGGCAACGCCGAAACGCTGCTCCTCGTCGATTATGGCAAGTCCGAGGTCCTTGAACTGTATATCATCCTGAATGATCCTGTGGGTACCGATGAGAAGGTCTATCCTGCCGCTCTTAAGTCCGCGGAGTATCTCACGCTGTTCAGATGGCGACTTGTGACGTGACAGCAGTGCCACGTTCACAGGGAATGCCTCCATACGTGCACAGGCGGTCTGGAAATGCTGCCATGCGAGTACGGTGGTTGGTACCAGTATCGCACACTGCTTGCCAGCTTCGATGCACTTGAATGCGGCACGCAGTGCAACTTCAGTTTTGCCGAAGCCTACATCTCCGCAGAGAAGTCGTTCCATTGGAACTGGCTTCTGCATATCAGCCTTTATCTCATCTATGCAGCGAAGCTGAGAATCTGTTTCGATATAACTGAAATGTGCTTCGAAGTCCTCCTGCATGGAGTCGTCCTCGGGGAACTCAAAGCCCTGACTTTTCATTCGTTTTGCGTAAAGCTCGATAAGCTCGGATGCCATTTCCTTAGCTGCTGCCTTCGCCTTCGCCTTGGAACGCTGCCACTGCTCGGAATTCAGCTTGTTCAGCTTTACCGTTGAAGCATCACCTGTGCCGATATAGCGTGAAACAAGATCAAGCTGCGTTACAGGCACGTGAAGTACATCCTTGCCTGCGTATCTTATGCGGATGTAATCCTTGGAAACGCCCTGATTTTCGATCTTATGCACGCCGTCGAATACGCCGATGCCATGAGAATAATGAACTACAAGATCGCCGATTGAGATATCGGCAAGGGAGCGTATCTCCTCTCCCTTTTTCTTTTTCGGAATACGCTTTCTTGCAGCATGAACAGCCGTATGTGTGAATACGGCAAGCTTATAGTTAACATATTCGATACCTGCGGTAAGTGTTCCAGCGGTGACTATAACTTTCTTTGCAACAGGTTCGATCGGTGAGGCACTGTACAGGGCAGAAAAACCGTCGTCGATGAGATCATCTGTGAGTGTCTTTGCATTTTTGTCTGTACCTGCGTAGATAAGGCAGCTGAAGCCGCGTGAGAGATAATTACGAAGCTCATCCTCAAGCAGTTTATATTCGCCGCTCCATGGTGAGGTCTGGATGGATGCCTGTGAATCGATGATAACACCGAGTTTAAGGTCGCCGCCACGCAGGAAAGTATCAAAATAGACGCAGGTACGTGCTTCAAGCTCGGAGATGAACTCGCCCTTAGTGAGCATGAAACGGTCGATACCTTTGCATATGTGATACTCCTCTGCAAGTATACGGATATCCTCTGTGTGCTGTAATGCTGTTCCTCGGTAGGATTCGCGAGCAGTGAAGTTCTCGCAGACGAAAACAGCATTTGCGTAATCGAAAACGGTAGCTTCGTTTTCATAGCACAGCGGGAAATATTTATCGTAGCTGTGGAGGTCTATACCGCCTTTCAGCTTGTTTACGTCATCCAGCAGTTTTTCTTTTGCTCCTGCGGCATATTTGCCACGCAGCTTCTTCGCAAGTGCTTCGATCTTCTCACAAAGCACTTCCCTGCTGTCAAATAGTGTTTCTGACGCAGGAGAGATGCTTATGCTCTCATGATCTTCAGTACGGCGTTGAGTTTCAGTATCAAATTCCGAGATGCTGTCGATGGTATCGCCCCAGAGTTCTATACGGTATGGCGTAGCTGAACTTGGCGGAAATACGTCGATTATGCCGCCGCGTACAGAAAACTGTCCTGCACCTTCTATCATGTCACAGCGTGAATATCCTGCCGCTACAAGACGCTCAACGAGTTCGTCCTGCGGTATTTCATCGCCTTCTGTAAGCTTTACAGTACGCTTCGTGAGATCCTCAGGCGGAATTGTGAGCTGACCTGCGGCTTCGGGAGAGCACACGACCACGGAGCATCTGCCTTCAAGCATCGCATTCAGTGCGTAGATACGCTTATGCTCGTACTCACGGGACGCAGCTTCGTAGTTTCCAAGGACAAGCTCCTTTGCGGGATACAGTAATGCTTTTTCGCTTGTGCACATGGCATTGATATCAAGGCACAGCTTCTGTGCCTCGCCCTCGCTTTCCGCTACAACGAGTATCGGAAGAAGCTCTTCCTTTGCAAGCAGTGCACTTATAAAATGCGATTTATGGATGTGCGAAAGGCCCGTCACAAGGGCGGGCAGCGGGTTATGCTCATCGATATATCTGCACAGCCTGTCGAACTCCCTGTTCTGACGGGCGGCATTGATAAAGAATTCCATTACAGACCTCGGTTTCTCAGGAATTGTACTTGTTCATAGCGTCGTTTATCTTATCCTGCACCATTAATTCTATGCACTGACAGGCATTATTCATGCAGGCGATGAGAGCATCGCCGTCCTCTTTCCTGAAGTGTCCCAGAACCCAGTCAGCAAGGCTGTAATCGGGATGCGGCTTTGCTCCTACACCCATCTTTATGCGGGGAAATGTGTCCTTACCGGAAAGATAGATAATGCTCTTCATACCGTTATGACCGCCGTCACTTCCCTTTCTGCGGATACGCAGCTTGCCCGGTTCAAGGGAAATATCATCGTACACGACGATCACACGCTCGGAGGGTATCTTATAGAAGCTCATCGCTTCGGTGACAGCCTGGCCGCTGTTGTTCATGAATGTCGTAGGCTTCATGATGAGGCAGCGTTTACCGCCGATCATCGCATCGCACGTGAGCGACTTGAAACGCACCTTCTTGCAGCTCAGCTTATGCTTTTCACAGAGGGTGTCGATGGTCATGAAGCCGATGTTGTGGCGGGTGTTCTCGTACTGTGTACCGGGATTTCCGAGACCTGCTATAATATACTCGACTGCTCCCGAAGGCTCAGGTGCACGCTCACTCTCCAGCTTCTTGAAGATATCGAAAACGGACATAGTTTACTCCTTTTTTCTGTACGCACAAACGCCACTCCAAACGATCTCGCAGGAGTGGTGCACTTTATTTCTTCTGATATTTTAGCACAAACAGGATAGTTTGTCAACTGAAATACTGTCAAATGTAAATTGTTCCGTTACACAAAAACCGCTCCTGTTGATCAGGAGCGGCTGAAGTCATGTATTAAACGATGTCGTCTGCGTCGAAGGGATCGCCGCACTCAGGACAGAACTTAGGAGGATTCTTGGGATCCTCAGGCTCCCATCCGCACTTGTCGCACTTGTAGAGAGGTGCACCGGCAGGCTTGGGCTTGCCGCACTCTGCACAGAACTTACCCTTATTCTGTGCGCCGCAGGCACATGTCCAGAAGTTAGTGTCGGCAGGCTTGGGAGTACCGCAGTTAGCACAGAACTTGCCTGTGTTATCAGTACCACAGCTGCACTTCCATGTATTAGCAGCAGGCACTGCAGGTGTAGCCTGAGGAGCGGGAGCTGCCTGCTGAGCCATTGCCTGTTGCTGCTGCATAGCCATCATGTTCTGAGCGTTAAATCCGCCTGCCTGCTGAGCCATGTTCATGCCCATGAAGCCCATCATAGCACCGCCCTGGTTGCCCGCAGCGATCTTCATAGCGTCACCCTGTGCCTCAACGAGGTGAGCCATACCCATATCTGCATTACGGTAAACAGCCTTACGCTGCAGATCTGTGATCATTGCCTGATCTTCCTTGGACAGAGAAGGAGGATTCATATTGAAAGACTCGATATGCAGACCACGCAGGTCGCCCCACTTCTTGGAGAGTATCTCGTTAAGAGCATCACAGATCTCCATTGTGTGAGCAGGCAGACCGCTGGGTCTTACGCCGAGTTCAGATATCTTAGCAAGTGCAGGCTGAAGAGCGGTAACGACCTCTGTCTTCAGTGTGCTGTCAAGTGTAGCCTTGCGGTATACGTCAGTTACGTTGCCGCATACATTTGTATAGAACAGTACAGGGTTTGTGATACGGTATGTGAACTCACCGTTGCAGCGGAGAGTAACATCCACGTCAAGACCGATGTTCTTGTCAAGAACACGGAAATGAATGGGGTTTACTGTGCCGTACTTGTTATCAAGGATCTCCTTGGTATTGATGTAGTAAACACGCTGGTCTCGACCTGCTTCGCCGCCGTATGTCAGTCTGCTGCCGACATCCTTGAGGGTATTGATGATAGCGTCGCCGAGGTCACCTGCGAAAACGGAGGGCGACATATCGGACTTGTACTCGAATACGCCAGCCTCGCCTGCAACCTCAACTACCTTACCGTCAGCAACGATAAGAGCACACTGGCCCTCGTTAACTGCGATGGCAGAGCCGTTTGTAATAATGTTATCAGCACCGTTGTTAGTACCCTTGCTGCCAACTCTCTTATGAGCCTTGGACGCAAGAATGTCAGAAGACATTGCATCACAATAGAAATACTCTTTATACTGGTCTGCAAGTGTACCGGTTACTGCATTGATTGCTGCTTTAATTAATCCCATAATATTACTCCTTTCAGATTACAAGATAGTTATATTTTACAGCATAATATTCAAAATGTCAATATATTTAGCATTGATATTTTGTTAAAATTTATATTGCAAATTTTTTGACCTGTACATCTTGACAAATCATGTCTTATATAGTATAATATTAAAGTTATCGGGGTGTGGCGCAGTTGGTAGCGCGCGAAGTTTGGGACTTCGATGCCGCAGGTTCGAATCCTGTCACTCCGACCACCGTTCCGCTGAATCTTATGCAAATAAGGCTCAGCGGTTTTTTCTTTGTGGTACTATTCTTTTTCAGTACTAATATAAAGAAGATCGCAGACGATATGTTGATCGGAGTTGCGATCTTTTTATATCAGATTTTTTGCATTTGTATTCAATGCTTACACAATTTATACAGAATAATGGATTTTATACTGTTTACTTGAAATCGTTAACATAATATGATATAATATAATATGTATAAACATTTTCTGATACTGTTTTTACGGGATGAAGGGTGGTTATCAACCTATGCTTGATAAAGGATCATTTATTGAATTACTGAGTGAAATGATGCACAGAGTTCGTCTGGCTGATAGTAATGAAGCTCTCGCGGTACTGCAGGATGAATACAGAAGAAAGTTATGCTGTGATGAGAACGAGCAGTGTACTTCCCTTCTGGCTGATATTTTCGCAGTTGCTGATGAGCTCGTTTCGCTTCGCAATGGCAGCACTGCCGATAACGATTCCGCTATGCTGCTGGCTTCGCTTAATGAGCAGGAGCGTCTGGAGCTTGAAGAGGCCGGCAGGATTATCGATAACAATCTGTTCGACTATCATTTCCAGCCTATCGTAAGCGTTGTGGATGGCTCCATATATTCTTACGAAGCACTGATGCGTCCGAGAAGCGAGCTGTGTCCAAGTCCGTTCCATATTATTAAATATGCTGAGCTTACCGACAGGCTTGTGGATATCGAGAGATGCACGTTTTTTAATATACTTGGATATATTGATGAAAACACCGATGTTTTCGGTGATCGCAAGGTATTTATCAACAGCTTCCCTGAGGCACAGCTTGACGATGACGATATGAGATGCATCAGTACACTGCTTGAAAAGCATGCGGATACTGTAACTGTTGAGATGACGGAGCAATCGGAGCTTGATGATGAGGATTACGACAGACTGAAAGCCATCTATCGTGAGCTTGGTGTTGAAATTGCGATCGACGATTATGGTACAGGCTACTCAAACGTGCAGAATCTGCTGAGATATATGCCCGATTATGTAAAGATCGACCGTTCACTGCTCAGTGATATTCAAAGCAACGCAAAGAAGATGCATTTTGTACGTGAGATCATCGATTTCTGTCATGACAATGGCATCAAGGCTCTGGCAGAGGGAATTGAGACCTCGGAAGAGCTTCAGACTGTCATCCATCTCGGTGCTGACCTTATTCAGGGCTACTACACCGCACGCCCTTCTGCTGCCGTTGCTGACAGTATTTCCTATGAGGTAAGGCAGGAGATACGTTCATGCTATCAGGAGAGGGTCGATGGCCGCAAGCAGCATATCTATGCGGCAAAGGGTGCTGAACGTGTTCTTCTTGACAGGCTTGCATCTGATCATTACGATTGCATTCAGATAAGCAGCGGTAAGGGAAACGTTACGGTTGCGGGTACTCCCGGAACTGATGTACCGATACATATCGATATAAAAAATGGATTTATCGGTACTGTCGTACTTGATAACGCTAACCTTTGCAGCATAAAAGAAAGGCCCTGCATCGACATCGAAGAGAACTGCGATGTTATGCTGGTACTCAACGGCGAAAACTTCCTGAAATATGGCGGCATACGAGTTCCTAAGAGCTCTAAGCTGACAGTGTGCGGAGATGGTCTGATGACCATTTTTATTGAGGCAAATGCTTTCTACGGCATCGGTAATGACGTTAATTCGGAACACGGCGACCTCATATTTGAACAAGGTGTCACGATACAGAACCATTCTGCATCATGTGTTTGTATCGGCTCCGGTAAGGGCGGAAGGATCTTGCTCAGGAGAGGTAAATTTAACATCGAAATGCGAAGTGCTTACGGTGTCGGCGTTGGCTCTTATACCTCTGACACTTCACTTGAGCTTTATGCTGTTGATCTGACACTGAACGGTGCTCTGGAACGCGGTGTTGCGATCGGTACGCTGACAGGCGATCTTACTCTGGATGCGGAACACTGTTCCATCAAGATCAGACTTTCTGGTAAAGAAGTCATTGGTATTGGCTCGCTGTCCGGCAGCAGGACTGAAGTCAGCATCAGTGAAGCCGGTACTGTGATAGATATTTCTGCTGAAACTGCATCTGCCATAGCAGCACTCAGGGGTAATACTTATTTTAATTTAAACAAGGCATCCGCAGCTATTACCGTTATCGGTCAGGAAACACTTGTGATCGGTGGCTTCGGTGACGAAACACAGATATCGACGCTCAGTTCGGATATGACGCTTGAGCTTGGTTCCGTTGCAGATGTTACTGAATATCTGTGCGAGGATAAGATAAAGATAGTCGGCGGAAGAAC
This sequence comes from Oscillospiraceae bacterium, assembly GCA_045606085.1. Lineage (GTDB taxonomy): Bacteria > Bacillota > Clostridia > Oscillospirales > Ruminococcaceae > CAG-115. Next base: position 18,137 of record JAZURJ010000073.1, on the reverse strand, counting down.
AAAGTATATAGTAAATGAAATTGAGATACAGTCGCTTGCCGATCTGTATACGAGGTAAAGAAATGAAAATATACTGTATTAGCGAGGGTGAGCTACACTGCGTTGCTGACGGTAAAAGCACTCGGGTCGAATGTCAGCGTATCACCAATTATCTTGAAACGCTGCAGCGTATGCGTCAGCGTGATGAGTGGAAGACCACAGGTAAGGGCGCGAAATTCATGAACGTGGAGCAAAAGGATTACGGTGATCTTACAGCTCACGGTGAGCCGCTGCTGAGAGCAATCGGCAGCATTGGTGATAAGCTGCTGTACTGTACTTTTACTGACGGTATGGGCGGAATGTACCGCAAGGACACTGAGAACGGTGATGAAAGCTATATCTTTGCCAACAAGGAATATGATCTTACCGGTATAGCATCCCGCGGCGGCAAGTGTGTTCTGACCTGTGCAATGGGCAGATATGAGCGGCACATCGGCAAGGTAAACATGGAAAATGGCGATGTTGACCAGATAACAGAAGGATTTACCAGTGAAACACATCCGTTCATCTCGGTGAAAGACGACCGCAGGATCTATTATACCTCAATGGGTTATGCAAGAAATCAGAGCGGTGCGGTGATGGAAAAGAGCCCGTGCTCGATATGCTGTTATGACGAGAGCAGCGGAGATCTACAGGAGATACGTGCTGATGATAATTTTGATTACATCAAGCCTTGTGATGATATGGATGGAAATCTTTATTACATAAAGAGAAAGTATGAGCCTACAAAGCATGACAGCAACATCTTTATGGATATCCTGCTCTTCCCTGTCCGTATCGTGAGAGCTATCGGCGGATTTCTCAGCGTGTTTTCCATGGCATTCGGTGGCGAGCCTTTACGCACGGGCGGAAGAAATCCCGCCAAGACTAAGACAGCTGATGAGCGTGAGCTGTTCGTCGAGGGAAATCTCATAAAGGCACAGAAGCTGTCTGAGAACTCTGACGAGGGTATGATACCATCCGACTGGGTGCTGGTGAGGTACTCAAACGGCACTGAAACTGTACTCAAAAAGGGGGTCATGGATTATCGGATCACCGAAAACGGCGATATCGTGTACTCCAATGGAAACGCTGTCAGGATACTTCATGCAGACGGCAAGGACGAAAAGCTGTGCAGACTGAAGCTAGCTAACTCTATTACTGTAATTGAATAAGCAAAGGGCTGCTGAAGCAATATCAGCAGCCCTTTATAATTAAGAATACATAATTTAAATCAGGAACATCCTGATAACACTGATAAACAGCATATGTACAGGATAAAATGAGTAGCAGAGCCACCTGAACCACTTGCTGTGATATCCCTGTCTGCCATGATAGAGCCATATAGGAATTAGTGCCAGTACGGCAAATCCCTGCTGAGGAAAATAGAATGTTCCGCCAAGTACAGTAAATTCGTACTGAAGTCCCTCAAGCATCACGAAGTTGATAATTATTATGGCTGCTAGCTGGGCAATATATTGCCACGCACTCCTGCCACGGAAAAAGTAGAAAGCAAGGACGGTAAGCACGCCAGTGCCGTAGTAATCTGTCATAAAGACGAAACCGAGAAGATATCCAATAATAGCAGTACCGATAGCTGTGATGATCGTAAGACACAGCTTTTTCTTTTTGCGTGCTGTTTCGTTCAGGTGTATAAGTCCGATTGCGATAAGGAACGTCCACATAACGTTCTGGTGAAACGGATAGAAAAATGTTCCGCTGTACATCAGATCAAACGGGATCTCTGAGATAACAGCGAATATCAACAGCCTGAGCACGTAACGCTTAAGGCTCGAGGTGTGAGTGTAGCCTTCGGCTATCATGAATGCAAATATCGGGAAAGCTAATCGTCCGATACAGGTCAGCCAGTCATTTCCGGGAATGAGCCTTGCCCACATATGATCGCATAACATCAGAAGCATGGCTATGATATGAAGTGCAAATGAACTGATCTCAAAGAGTTTTGCTTTGCCATCTGTGGTCTTATCGGGTGCAGATGTCATGGTATCACACCTCTTTCTTTGGTATACGTTACAGCAGTAATTATTATCTACGGCTTATTACAGTATATTTTTCTTCGCTCATAAAGCCGCATTTCTCGTAAAATGAGATAAGCTCGTCCTCACAAAGTACATACACGGCGGACGGAAGAAGTGAAGCTGCGACAGATGTGACCAGCCTGCCTGCAATCCCCTGCCCTCTGTATGCTTTGCGGCAAGCCACCTGAGATATCAGTGCTTCGCCGCAGATATCATGCTGAATGACGAGTGCCGCAGAGTTCTCATACGTGCAGCAGACGGAAACACCGTGACGGACACGATGCGACATATCCAGATACCAAGGCTCAAACGGGATATCAAAACCCTCGCTGATTATGGAATACACATCATTCAGAGGCGTGGTGGTGTCGAAGCTGCAGCGTATGTCGCTTCTCACATAACGCATTGAATTTATGACATCGCACTGTGCGTTCATTAATGCGGCTAGTGCCTGTCCGATGTCACTCGAACAGAATATCTCGACAAAACCGCTCATGCGGAAAAAATCCGCAAGCTCGGATATATCCGCTGCTCCATCGCCACAGAGTACAAACGACCCGTCCAATGCTGAGATGTAGCTGTTTCCCTGCCTGTAAAAGCGGCAGAAATCGTATGAAGTTCCATAGGCGTTGTAAAGTGCACGTATCTTCCCTGCTGTTATCCCTATTTCGGGCAGAGCAGAAAACTCGTTATTATCGTGTATCTGCGTTATCATAATTCGCAGCAGCGAACTGCCATTGCTTCGGCAAGGGCCTTTGCAGCAGCATAATCGCTCTCCTTTATCACGCAGGCGGGAGAATGGAGATATCTGCACGGCACAGACAGTGCACAGGTGCGTACTCCGCCGCGGCTGACGTGGATCGCTCCGCTGTCGTTGCCGCCTGCTACGACAGTCTTTGTCTGAGCAGGGATCGAAAGCTCCCTTGCGGTATCAAAAGCAAGCCTGTAAAGCTCACGGTCATATATCGTGGAACGGTCCATGTAGGATATCACGCAGCCCTCGCCAAGGCAGCACACACGCTTATCGCCCGAAACACCTGCTATATCGCAGGCTGTGGTCGTTTCCAGTACCAGTGCGATATCGGGTGCAACTGAGAACGATGCGGTCCTTGCTCCGCGTGTTCCGACTTCCTCCTGCACGGTGAAGACGAACCACATGTCATATTCAAGCTCACTGTTTATCATGTCCATCATGATAAGACAGCCTGCACGGTCGTCGATCGCCTTGCCCTTGATAAAGCCGTCGCCGAAAGCGAAGATGTCGCTGTCGAAATACGCACAATCACCGCGGCTGACGAGCCGCTGTGCATCTTCCTTGTCCTTGGCACCGATGTCTATCAGCATATCATCGAAATCGGGTGCCTTTTTACGTTCATCGGCGGACTGCTGGTGTACAGCCTTTGTTCCGACAACGCCAAGCGTTCCGTTTGCAAAACGCACACCTCTGCCGAGTACGACACGGGGGTCAACTCCTCCGACGGCACCGAAACGCAGAAATCCGTCAGATGTTATATCCGTCACCATAAATCCGACTTCGTCCATATGTGCGGCAAGCATCACCTTGTTCTTCGGCATCTTCCTGCCTTTTTTGAACACGATGAGGTTTCCGAGATTATCAATCGTGATATCATCGGCATTTATGCTTGCCATGATATGATCGCGTACTCTGATCTCATCGCCTGAAGTTCCGTCGATATTACAAAGCTCTCTTAATCTGTCGTACATCTTACGTCACCTCCTGCGTATGCTGCGATAAGCTGTGCTGCAGCTTCGATATCGCTTATATCAACTGTTTCGATCGGCGTGTGCATATATCTGATGGGGATCGATATCGTGCTGCACTTAACTCCGCTGCGGCTTACGGACACTGCGTCTGCGTTCGTTCCTGTGGATGACGGCATGACTTCAATTGTATATGGAATATCGGCAGAAGCAGCGATCGTCTGCATAGCGGATGTCATCGGCTTATCCAGCACAGCCGAAACGCCTATCATCGCTCCGCTGCCAAGTTCAGCGGTCTCGTGTGCAGAGCTGTCGGGGGTCCTTCCGAACGACACATCAACGATTATAGCTTCGTCAGGCTCCAGACGGAATGTCGCCTGTTTTACACCACGCTCGCCTGTTTCCTCCTGTGCGGAGAAGCAGACAGCGATATCGTATGCGGAATTTCTTTCCTTCAGAATGTCCAGTGCACGCAGAATGACGCAGACACCGCCACGGTCATCAACTGACGGGGCGGAAATAAATCTGCCAAGATCACGGAAGCAGCTGTTTACGGTTACTCTGTCGCCAAGTGCGATAACTTCTTCGGCCTGTGCCTTTGTCATGCCGATATCTATGGCAAGCTCGCCGACTTCAGGTACCTTGCTGTGATCGGAAGAAACGTGCGGAGGGAGCGTGCAGATAACTCCCTGCACCTTTTCACTGCCGTGCACGGTAACGCTCTGAGCAAGCATGGTACGCATATCCAGACCGCCACAGGCACCTACCTTGAGAAAACCACGGTCATCGATATAGGAAACGAGCATGCCGATCTGATCTATATGAGCGTCCAGCATGAGTGTCTTTGCATTTTCGACGCCGCATTTAATAGTACCTGTTACATTGCCGAACGGGTCTGTGCTGACATCGGATGCGTATTCCCGAAGAAGCTCTGCCGCAATTTCAGATGCGGAGCCTTCATCGCCCGAAACGCCTGTCTGGGATGTCAGCAGGCGGAGTGTCTGTTTTATATCCATTGTTATTCCTTTCAGAATACTGAAATAGTATTCAGATAATTATCTGTCATTTAAGAAAATCGCTCCGCACAGGAGTGTAATTCAGTTCATATCCCTTGTGGACCAGCAGCTCCAGCTTGTATTCAAGCAGTTCCACAGGAACATCAAGGTTGTACGCAGCGGTGATCGGGTCGTTGTTGTAATCAAGCTCGGAAAGCACCGCCTTGTCGGGAAGAAGTATCTCTGCCGCAAAGAGGTTCGCTTCACGTTCCGTCTTGTTATTTGCAAGAAACAGCGTTCCGTCACGGATGCCGCCGCCTGCAAGCTCTCTGTGAAGGACGTCATGGCCAAGCTCATGTGCACACACGACCTTTGCTGTGCACTCGTCAAGCCCGTCGTTGATAACGATATAAGGCGTGCCCTGCTCGTAAATATAGAAGCCCTTGAGGCTGCCGAGTGGTCTGAACCATACCTTTGCACCCGTGTTTTCGGCTAAGGTGACGATATCCGCACTGCCGTGAACGCCTCGGAGATCGGCGGCACATTCAATTATAACATCAAGATTCATTGGTATTCTTCTTACAATCGTTATATATCTCTATCAGACACTGGAACAGAGCTTCCTTGTCCTCATCGGAAAAAGAATTGCCTGCGAAAAGTCCGCGGGTCTCGGTCAGGAACTGCATTGCCGCAGCCTTGTCCTGCTCGCTGCGGCAGGTACGTTTGATGAAACGCTCCTCAATGGTCAGCTCAAGCTCTTTATCGTCGTTCAGCAGGAATTCCGGTGTAAGCTCCAGCTCCTGTGCTATCTTGCTGAGTATCTGCCCTCTTGGCTTACGGGAGCCGTTCATGTAATTCGCAAAGGCACGGTAGGTAACTCCGACGCTTTCCGCAAAGTCCGTTTTCCTTATCCTCTTACGTGCAAGGAGTATCTCGATCTTTTCATTCATCTGCATGATAAATACCTCCATCGTTCACAAAAATCTCAACAAGTGAACGTTCATAGTTTCATTATATACGTGAACGAAAGATTTGTCAATGCATATTTGAAAAAATATTTTATACATTGCATTGTATAATCGTTGTTGCTATGGGCTTCGGAGATGGATTGCCAGAGGTTTCACAAAGTAGCATCAATAAAGGCTTCACCGCTTTCTACATAATGATCTGTGGCAGTTTCGGAAATACTGCAAATGTATAAAATACGTATTTTCACGAAAAATTGCTGTATATTATACATTCTCTTGAATAAATATGCTTGACTTTTGCGTAAAAGGGTGTATAATATCTATTGTAAATAATTTTTTCTTTAACAAAGGAGATAAACAAAATGGCTAAGGAAATCAAAAAGATCATACTCGCATATTCCGGCGGACTTGATACATCTATCATCATCCCCTGGCTGCATGAGAATTATGAGGGCTGTGAAGTAATCTGCGTTGCAGGTAACGTTGGTCAGGACGCTGAGCTCGAGGGTCTTGAGGAGCGTGCTAAGAAGACAGGTGCTACAAAACTCTACATCGAGGACATTCAGGATGAGTTCGTAAACGACTTCGTATGGCCCACACTGAAAGCCGGTGCAAAGTACGAGGGCTATCTGCTCGGTACTTCCTTTGCTCGTCCTCCCATCGCAAAGAGACTGGTTGAGATCGCTCGTGCAGAGGGTGCTGACGCTATCTGCCACGGCTGTACAGGTAAGGGTAACGACCAGGTACGTTTCGAGCTGACCATCAAGGCTCTGGCTCCCGACCTCGCAATCATCGCTCCCTGGAGAATCTGGGACATCAAGTCCAGAGATCAGGAGATCGAGTATGCAGAGGCTCACAATGTTCCCATCAAGATCACAAGAGAAACAAATTACTCCAAGGATATGAACCTGTGGCACCTCTCTCATGAGGGTCTGGATCTCGAGGATCCCGCTAACGAGCCCCAGTACAACAAGCCCGGCTTCCTTGAGCTTGGTGTTTCTCCCGAAATGGCTCCCGACAAGGCTACATATATCACTCTTTCCTTTGAGAAGGGCATCCCCGTTGCTCTCAACGGTGAGAAGATGGACGGCGTTAAGCTCATCAAGACACTGAACAAGATCGGCGGCGAAAACGGTATCGGTCTGTTCGACGTTGTAGAGAACCGTCTGGTTGGTATGAAGTCCAGAGGCGTTTACGAGACCCCCGGTGGTACGATCCTTTACCACGCTCACGAGGTTCTTGAGACTATCTGCCTCGACAAGGAGACACAGCACTACAAGTACGGTCTTGCTCAGAAGTATGCTGACATCGTATACAACGGTCAGTGGTACACTCCCCTGCGTGAGGCTCTCGACGCATTCGTAAACAAGACACAGGAAACTGTTACAGGTGATGTAAAGCTTAAGCTCTACAAGGGCAACATCATCAACGCAGGCGTTACATCTCCCTACACACTGTACAGCGAGGACTTCGCTTCCTTTGGTGAGGATGATGTTTACGATCAGAAGGATTCCGCAGGCTTTATCAACCTGTTCGGTCTGCCTATCAAGGTCAAGGCTATGCTGGACGCTGAGCGTAACAAGTAATCACTAACAAAACGATCTAAGGGCGGGAAACTTTGGAGCGGTGTTCATGCACTGCTCCGATAAGCCTTCCGCTCTTACATTTATTTATAGAATACATTTATACGAGGTTTATTATGGCACAAATGATGTGGGCTGGACGCTCCTCCAAGGAAGTTGACAGCAAGGTTAATGATTTCAATTCCTCCATTTCCTTTGACGGAAGGATGTACAAGCATGATATTCTGGGCAGTCTTGCTCATGCACAGATGCTTTACGAGTGCAATATCATCAACGCGGAGGATCACGGTGCGATATCACAGGGTCTGCGTGAGATCTGTGCTGATATTGAGAGCGGTGATCTGGAGCTTGATCCTACTGCTGAAGATATCCATATGTTTATCGAAGCGGAGCTTACAAAGAGATGCGGCGATGCAGGCAAGCGTCTGCACACTGCCCGTTCCAGAAACGATCAGGTCGCACTGGATATCCGTCTTTATCTTCGTGATGAGGTCAAGGAGATCATTTCCCTGCTCTCTGAGCTGGTCACTGTTCTGTGCGATATCGCCGAAAAGAACACCGAGACGATCATGCCCGGCTACACTCACCTTCAGCGTGCTCAACCCATCACATTCGGTCATCACATGATGGCTTATGCACAGATGCTTCTGCGTGACATTGAAAGACTTATCCAGACAGAAGACCGCATGAATGTCTGCCCTCTCGGAAGCTGTGCTCTTGCAGGTACTACATATCCCATCAACCGTGGTCTGACAACTGCACTGCTCAGCATGAATGATACTATGGTCAATTCCCTGGACGGTGTTTCTGACAGAGATAGCTGCATTGAGCTTTCAAGCGACATCGCTATCTGCATGATGCATCTCTCACGATTCTCCGAGGAGATCATCCTGTGGAGCAGCTGGGAATTCAAGTTCATTGAGCTTGATGACGCATATGCAACAGGCTCCAGCATCATGCCGCAGAAGAAGAACCCCGATGTTACAGAGCTTATTCGTGGTAAGACAGGACGCTGCATCGGTGATGTGGTTACACTGCTCACAATGATGAAGGGTCTTCCCCTTGCATACAACAAGGATATGCAGGAGGATAAGGAAGCTGTCTTCGACGCAGTTGATACTCTGAAGATGTGCCTTATTCCCTTTATTCCCATGCTCAGGACTATGACACTTTATAAGGACAATATGCGTAAGGCTGCTGCAAAGGGCTTCATCAATGCTACTGACTGTGCAGATTATCTTGTAAAGAAGGGTATGCCCTTCCGTGACGCTTATAAGATCACCGGTGGTCTTGTAGCACGCTGCACAGAACTCGGTACAACACTTGAGGAGCTGCCTTTAGAGGAATACAGGAAGCAGACAGACCTCTTTGATGACGGAGTTTACGATGCAATAAGCCTTGACACCTGCGTAATGAAACGCGGTTCGCTGGGCGGTCCTGCTCCTGAAAGTGTTGAGTATCAGATCAACTCGGCACGCAAGAAGCTGGAGGAGCTTTGCAAGGATGTACTTTCAGCTGATGATCCCTATAGAAAACCAAAGGTGGTATTATAATGGTTAAGGTATATATTGACGGACAGGAAGGCACAACAGGCCTTAAGATAATGGAGCGTTTTGCCGGTCGTACCGACATTGAACTGCTCCGCATTGATGAGGACAAGAGAAAAGATCCCGACGAAAGAAAGAAGCTTATCAACAGCTCCGATTTTACTTTCCTCTGTTTACCTGACGCTGCTTCTATCGAGGCTGTCGCTATGGCTGACGAAAGAGTACGTATCATTGATGCATCAACTGCTCACAGAACAAATCCCGACTGGGCATACGGTTTCCCTGAGCTTTCACCCAAATTCAGAAAGAAGATCGAAACAAGCAACAGAGTTGCTGTTCCCGGCTGCTACGCAAGCGGCTTTGCTTCTATGGTCTACCCGCTTGTGAAGCTGGGCATCCTCCCTGCCGATTACCCCGTTTCCGTTCATGCGGTATCGGGTTACAGCGGTGCGGGCAAGAAGGCTATCGCAGTTTATGAGGGTGATGACCGCCCCGCAGATTACTCTTCTCCCAGACAGTATGCACTGACACAGCAGCATAAGCATCTGCCTGAAATGCAGAAGATATGTGGTCTTGACTATGCTCCCACATTCAATCCGCTGATATGCGATTACTTCGCAGGCATGGTGGTTTCTCTCCCCATCCACACAAGGCTGCTCTCGAAGAAATACACCGTTTCCGATGTTCGTAAGGCTCTTGCTGAATACTACGACGGTGCTACATTCGTGAAGGTGATGCCCGAGGGCGATCCCGAAAGCGGTTTCATCGGAGCAAATGACCTCAGCGGTACGAACAATATGCAGCTTTTCGTAAACGGCAACGATGACAGAATGATAATCTGCTCTCGTCTGGACAATCTCGGCAAGGGTGCCAGCGGTGCCGCAGTACAGTGCCTGAACATCATGATGGGCATTGACGAGGCAACAGGACTTGGAGCACTTTAATTAAAAACTATAACATGACAGAATGATCGTGAGGAAACAACAATGGTTAAATTTGAAGGCTACAATTTTGTAGACGGCGGCGTTTGTGCAGCGGAGGGTTTTGCAGCGTCGGGTGTTATTGCAGGCATTAAGAAGGGCAATACCACCAAGCGTGACCTTGCTCTCATCTACTGTGCGGAAAAGTGCAAGGCTGCTGCTCTCTACACCACAAATAAAGTCAAGGGTGCTCCCATATATGTTACTAAAAAGCACCTTGAAAACGGTGTCGCTCAGGCGGTCATCGTAAACAGCGGTAACGCAAACACCTGCAACGACAACGGTATCGAGATCGCCGAGAAGATGTGCCAGCTTGCTGCTGACGCTCTGAACATCAAGGTGGAGGATGTACTGGTCGGTTCAACAGGTGTTATCGGTCAGCCGCTTTCCATCGAACCTATCGAAGCAAAGATCGGTCAGCTTGTTGCTGAGCTTTCCCCCAAGAAGAGCGGCGAGGCTTGTGAAGCTATCATGACCACCGATACACGCAAGAAGGAGTTTGCGGTAGAATTCCAGCTTGACGGTCGTACCTGCCATGTAGGCGGTATCTCCAAGGGCAGCGGAATGATCCATCCCAACATGGCGACGATGCTTGCGTTCATCACTACCGACGTAGCTATCAGCGGTGAGCTGCTTGAAAAGGCACTGCGTGAGATCAACTCCATCACCTACAACATGGTGAGCGTTGACGGTGATACTTCCACTAATGATACACTGGTGCTGATGTCTTCCGGTCTTGCAAAGAACGCAGAGATCATCTGCGAGGACAAGAATTACGAGATCTTCGTAAATGCTCTCTATGCTGTTATGATGAACCTTGCCCGTGAAACTGCACGTGACGGCGAGGGTGCTACAAAGCTGCTCGAATGCATCGTAAAGGGTGCTCCCGACGACACTGTTGCGAGATCTGTTGCGAAGTCTGTTATCGGCTCAAGCCTGCTGAAGGCTGCAATGTTCGCTTCCGATGCAAACTGGGGACGTATCCTCTGTGCCATCGGCTATGCGGAGGGCGATTTCGATATCAGCAAGGTCTCCGTTGAGCTTGCAAGCGACAAGAAGGGCAAGATCACTGTTTGCGTTGACGGTGCAGGTATCAGCTTCTCCGAGGATACCGCATCCGATATCCTCTCAGATGACGAGGTGAAGATACTCATCGATATGCACAGCGGTGACGGCTCTGCTATCGCATGGGGCTGTGACCTGACATTCGAGTATGTCAAGATCAACGCTGAATACAGAACATAAGAGAGGACAGAACGATGCATATAGATTATGATGTAAGAGCCAATGTCATGATTGAGGCTCTCCCCTATCTTCAGAAATATCATGATAAGGTCGTTGTAGTAAAGTACGGCGGCAACGCTATGACAAATGACGCTCTCAAGCAGGCAGTTATGAGTGATATCGTACTGCTTTCTCTGGTCGGCATCAAGATCGTTCTTGTGCACGGCGGCGGTCCCGAGATCAACGCAATGCTCAAGAAGACGAATAAGGAGAGCAAGTTCATCAACGGTCTGCGTTACACTGACGAGGAAACTGTGGATATCGTGCAGATGGTGCTCGCAGGTAAGGTGAACAAGGATCTGGTGTCCCTGCTCCAGAGCCACGGCGGTAACGCAATGGGCTTCTGTGGTCTGGACGGCAATCTCCTGATGGCTGAGGAGCTTGATCCTCAGCTTGGTTACGTAGGTGAGATCACTCAGGTCAACACAGGAGTTATCACTACTGCACTTAACAACGGCTATATCCCCGTTATCTCCACCGTTGCAACAGGCGGCGACGGCAAGACCGTATACAACATCAATGCTGATACAGCCGCTGCGAGAATCGCTGCTGAGCTGAAGGCATCCAGCCTTATCCTTATGACAGATATCATCGGTCTTCTCGAAGACAAGGATGATGAGAATACACTTATCCACACCGTTGGTGTCAGCGAGATACCTTATCTCGAAAAGCAGGGTATCGTTTCGGGCGGCATGATTCCCAAGGTCGAATGCTGCGTTGAGGCTGTACGCCGTGGTGTACCCAAGGCAAATATCATTGACGGACGTATCCCCCACTCCATCCTCATCGAGCTGCTGACGGACCTCGGTGCAGGTACGATGATAATTCCGTAAATACATACAAAGAGGAAAATATATGAGTACAATCGAACAGTTCAACAACTATGTCATGCCGTCCTATGGAAGGTATGACCTTGTCCTCGACAAGGGCGAGGATGTGCTTGCAACCGATGAAAACGGCAAGCAGTATATTGATTTCGGCAGCGGAATCGGCACGAACTCTCTCGGTTACTGTAACGAGGCATGGGTAAAGGCGGTCTGTGATCAGGCCCACAGCATCCAGCACACCTCCAATTACTACTATACCAAGGTTCAGGCTGATTTCGCAAAGGCACTCTGCGAGACCGCAGGATATAAGAATATGTTCTTCGGAAACAGTGGTGCGGAAGCTAACGAGTGTGCTATCAAGATAGCAAGAAAGTACAGCTTCGATAAGTACGGCAAGGGTCGTCACAACATCATCACGCTGGTGAACTCCTTCCACGGCAGAACCATGTGCACACTCTCCGCAACAGGTCAGGATGTGTTCCACAACTACTTCTTCCCTTTCGTTGAGGGCTTTATCTACGTTGAGGCAAATAACATCGATGATCTGCGTGCGAAGCTGGACGACACCGTTTGTGCTGTTATGTTTGAATACATTCAGGGCGAAGGCGGCGTAATGCCTCTGCAGCAGGATTTTGTTGACGAGATATACAAGCTGTGTGCAGAGAAGGATGTTCTCACCATCGCTGATGAAGTACAGACAGGTGTCGGCAGAACAGGTAAATTCCTTGCAGGCGACAACTTCGGAAAAAAGGCTGATCTGACAACACTCGCTAAGGGTCTGGCAGGCGGAGTTCCCATCGGTGTTTGTCTTGCGGGTGAAAAATGTGCGAATGTTCTGACAGCGGGTACGCATGGCTCCACATTCGGCGGCAATCCCATCTCCTGTGCAGGCGGTACTGCTGTTCTCAGCACAGTTACTGCTGACGGCTTCCTTGACGAGGTAGCCAAAAAGGGTGAATATATCAAGGAAAAGCTTCTTGAATGTGACGAGGTTGTTTCCGTTGACGGTATGGGTATGATGATCGGTATCCAGCTCAAGAGCAAGGTCGCAGGCGATATCGTTAAGGCGGCACTGGATAAGGGTCTGCTGCTGCTTACCGCAAAGACCAAGGTAAGACTGCTCCCTCCCCTGACTATCTCTTATGACGAGATCGACAAGGGTCTGGAGATACTCATCGGTCTGCTGAACGGATAAAAAAATATATACATGATCACACAGAAAGGAAAATATATCAATGAACCATTTACTTAAAATGCTTGATCTCAGCTCTGAAGAGATCATCGACATCCTTAACCTTGCTGATCAGCTCAAGTATGAGCAGAAGCACGGTATCCCCCACCACCTTTTAAAGGGCATGACCCTCGGTATGATATTCCAGAAGTCTTCCACACGTACACGTGTTTCCTTTGAGGCAGGTATGTATCAGCTCGGCGGTAATGCACTGTTCCTCTCCTCCCGCGATCTGCAGATCGGTCGTGGTGAGCCTGTTCAGGATACTGCACGCGTTCTGTCACGTTACATCAACGGTATCATGATCCGTACATTTGAGCAGAAGGAAGTTGAGGATCTTGCCGAGTTCGGTAATATCCCGATCATCAACGGTCTGACAGACTTCTGCCATCCCTGCCAGGTACTGGCTGACCTGCAGACAGTTCGTGAGTACAAGGGAAAGCTGGATGGTCTGAAGATGTGCTATATCGGTGACGGTAACAACATGGCGAACTCTCTGACAGTCGGCTGTCTGAAGGTCGGTATGGATGTTTCCCTTGCCTGCCCCGATGGTTACCACCCCGATCAGAAGGTCCTGGATTTCGCAAAGCAGTATCCTAACTTCAAGCTGGTGGCTGATCCTCTGGAGGCTGCTGCTGACGCTGACGTTATCTTCACTGACGTATGGGCTTCCATGGGTCAGGAGGGCGAATCAGAAAAGCGTAAGGCTGTATTCGAGGGCAAATACCAGATCAACGACGCTGTTATGGGTGTTGCTAAGTCCGACGCAATGGTACAGCACTGTCTGCCTGCTCACCGTGAGGAGGAGATCACAGCTAAGGTGTTCGAGGCCCACGCTGCAGAGATCTTCGACGAGGCTGAGAACCGCCTGCACGCACAGAAGGCTGTCATGGTTCGCCTGATGGGTGAAAAGTAATTAGTTTAACAGATAATAAAGCCGCATGGTCAGTTTCCATGCGGCTTTTTGTTATCTTCTTCGCCAGAGCTGCTCGTGCTTGTCCTCGAATGATGTATCATCAATGACGCAGAAGCCTCTGTCTGTCGTGTCAAGCGGATATAAGGCGAGTTCACCATTATCATCAGGCAGCAATACGTATGCTCTTATCATCGTATCGTCGTTACTGCAGAAAACAACGGGAATATCTGTGTGCTCAAGAAGTTTTATTGAATGAAATGCAATGCTTCCTTGAGGAATCGGCATATCAGCTATCAGATGTCCGCTGATATCATACAGTGTGATACTGCAGATACGATGATCGCTGTTCTTGCATAATGCAACAAGACCGTATCTTTCAAGAAGAACAGGGTAAATATCGCCGTGAAGCTGCTCCCCAGTTCCGCCAAAAGTAAGCAATGGCGGGAATTTATCTGTTGTGTAGATAAGACTGCCATCAGCAGAATAGACAATGTCGTGCAGCCTGGTCATCTCTTTGATATAAAGACCGCTGTGAAAGCCTGTAACAACCTTTGAAACAGCGGATGACGCCTGAATGACTATACGTCTGCCGTTGTATATCCACCAGATACTGTCACCTGTTCTGAAAACGTAATTTATCATGTCCGAACCGAGTGATAACGGAAACACAACAACATCACCTACGTGATAGCTCAATATAAGCTTACCCTCGGCATCAAACATATCCACTGTGGTGCATTCTGCATTGCAGCCGCAGAAGCTGTTACCGTCTGCTGCGACGACCATGCGAGCATAGCAGTGAGTATCGGAATACTCCTTTCCTGCATAATACCAGCGTGTATTGTGGGTATACAGATCATGGTAAAAGCCGTTTATCCTTTGTCCTGTACCCTTAAGATAACGTACATTATCTGTATCAGGCTCAATGGCAAGAGAACATTCTGTATCCATCACACGTATAATGCATTCCAATATATCACCGCCTTTCACTATGACAAAAGGCACCGCAGAAGCAGTGCCTTATTAAGTCTGTCAGATAAGGAATCAAGCCTTGCCAACGGAACCGAACAGCTCCATCTTTTCCTTAACGGTAGCCTTGATAGCCTCGAAGCCGGGAGCCAGAAGCTTTCTGGGGTCGAAGCCCTTGCCCTGGAGGTCCTTGCCCTCTTCAACATACTTTCTTGTAGCTTCCTGGAATGCGAGCTGGCACTCTGTGTTAACGTTGATCTTAGCAACGCCGAGAGAGATTGCCTTCTTGATCATATCAGCAGGGATGCCTGTACCACCGTGCAGTACCAGAGGCATATCGCCTACCTTCTCCTTGATAGCAGCCAGTGTCTCGAAAGACAGACCAGCCCAGTTCTCGGGGTACTTGCCGTGGATGTTACCGATACCTGCAGCCAGCATTGTTACGCCGAGATCAGCAACTGCCTTGCACTCGTCGGGATCAGCACACTCGCCCATACCTACTACGCCGTCTTCCTCGCCGCCGATGGAGCCAACCTCAGCCTCAAGAGAGATGCCGAGTACGTCACAAGCATTTACGAGAGCTGTTGTCTTAGCGATGTTCTCCTCGATGGGATAGTGAGAACCATCAAACATGATGGAGGAGAAGCCTGCGTTGATGCAAGCCTTTGCACCCTCGAAGGAGCCGTGGTCAAGGTGAAGAGCAACGGGAACTGTGATACCCAGCTCATTGATCATGCCGTTAACCATGCCAACGATGGTGGTGTAACCACACATATACTTGCCTGCACCCTCAGATACACCGAGGATAACAGGGGACTGCTGCTCCTGAGCTGTGAGCAGGATAGCCTTTGTCCATTCAAGGTTGTTGATGTTGAACTGGCCGACAGCATACTTGCCCTCGCGAGCCTTGTTCAGCATTTCCTTAGCAGATACTAACATAATAATTATCTCCTTTGATTTTATTTCGGGTCATGACCCTATTACTTTAATTATAACTCATTTTATCGCAAAAAGCAATATATTTCTGCAAAAAAATTAACAATATCAGCGGATATCGGCGGTTTCTGCTTCGTATGTGTAATAGAAGCTCTCGTCCGTGCCGACTTCCTCATAGGAAAGACCCGCTTCGGATTCACGCATCTCCTGATATTTTGTCATTACGGGGATTATGAACATACCGAGCAAAGTTGCGAAAATCGCTATAATGACGACCACTATCTTATGCGATGTCTTCCAAGTATGGAGCGGCACAGCCTCTTCCTTGACCTCAAAAAGACGCCTATCGCCTGTTGTCATCGCACGTATCACATATGCCTTGAGCTTGTCTTCGGCTGTTATCTTCGTACAGATATCCTTGTAATCCGCATCAAGCTTATCCGAAAGGTCGGACAGATCATCGGAAAGAAGCTCATTTATATACCTGATGCTCTTCCCTGTTACAGCGGCTATCTCCTCCGCAGAAAGGTCGTTCTCATAATACATATGAGCCACGGCTCTGACAGTTTCACGTTTTACGAGAAGCTGTTCAAGCACAGCCTGACGTCTTGTGTCAAGCTCAATTCCTGTAAGCGTGGAAGCACTTTCATTGCTGTCAACTTCCTGACACAGCGAATATACCTTTGAGATGATCTCGAAAAACACTCTGTCATCGGAATATCCATCGCAGGCTGTGGTCGTCTTTACAAAGACTTCCTTAGCGGAATTGAAGTCTTTTGTGATGATAAGTGCAAGGGCGAAGATATCATCGCCGTAATCATCTATCAGCTTTGTAATATCCATATCAGGTGTTGTGGTCACTTACATGGAACTGCTTGAGGTTGCCGATCTTTGCGGCACGCTCCTCCATGATCTTCTCGATGTCCTCGACGGAAACGCCACATTCGACCATCAGAACTACCATGTGGTACAGAAGGTCGTTGATCTCGTTGGAAAGCTCGTCCTTATCGGCGTTCTTGGCAGCGATGACCATTTCTGTACATTCCTCGCCGCATTTCTTCAGTATCTTGTCAAGTCCCTTTTCAAAGAGATAGCAGGTGTAGCTGCCCTCCTGAGGGTTGTCACGTCTGTTTACGACAACGTCGTACATATCCTTGAATGCCTGCATCGTAATTACTCCTTTGTTTCATTCAGATTTATAAGCTTCATCGTATCCATGTCAAGCTCGCGGTAGTAACAGTTGTTAGCTACGCCGTTCCAGCTGGTGTGGCAGATGTTGCCCTTATCAGGCGTCACCTGAAATACCAGCGAGTTCTGCTCGCAGTTGACAAATACGTGGTGCAGCGTAAATGTGTTGCCGGATTCAAGACCCTTGTACCAGAGCTTGTTACGGGAGGTGCTCCAGAAGATAGCCTTACGCTGCTTTATACTCTCCCTGAGAGCCTCTTCATTGATATAAGCCACCAGGATGACCTCACTGGTATGCAGATTCTGCACAGCAACAGGGATCACCTTGTTCTCGGGAGATATCTTAGCCAGCTTTTCAAAATCCAGCATCAGTTCGTTCGTTTCTTCTATAAGACCCATAATTACCTCACCGCGATGTTCTTTTTCTTGAGGTAGTCCTTTACCTCACCTACGGTCAGCTCACCGAAGTGGAACAGCGAAGCCGCCAGAGCAGCAGAGGAATTTGTCTGCTCGAATACCTCGGAGAAGTGATTGATGGCACCGCAGCCGCCGCTTGCGATAACAGGGATATTCACACGCTGGCATACGAAATTAAGCATTTCGATGTCAAAGCCGCCTCTTACACCGTCTGTATCGATGGAATTCAGGCATATCTCGCCTGCGCCACGCTCCTCTATCTCCTTTACCCAATCGCCGAGATCAAGGTTCATATCTACCCTGCCACCGTTGATGAAAACGGAATAGCCGCCCTTGTCATTACGCTTTGCGTCGATACCAACAACAACGCACTGGCTGCCAAATATCTCAGCTGCATCACTGATGAGCTTAGGGTTTTTCACTGCCTGAGAGTTTACGGAAACCTTATCCGCACCTGCTCTCAAAGTATCGCGGAAATCGTCAACAGTAGCAATTCCACCGCCGACACACAGAGGTA
>JAZURJ010000072.1:0-29941 GCA_045606085.1 Oscillospiraceae bacterium | reverse complement strand
TTGGCCTCCGACTTCTTTTTTCGCATCAAAAACGAGAGCGAACCAACAAATCCAGACCGGCGCAGTCCGGATTAAGCACTTCCGGGGAGGAGGCATCCGGACATGGACGGAACGAACTGGATCTATGATTATTACCAACGGATCATGGAGGGATCCGAGCACGTGGGGCAGTGGACACGGAAGATATATGACTATTTGATCAAGGGGCTCGAGCAGGGTCTCTTTTTTTATGATCAGGTCAAAGCTAATTCGGCTATTGAATGGATGGAGGCCCACTGCTTCCACGTTAAAGGGCCGCTGGCACCGGGGCCGGTAAAGTTTGAGGTGTGGCAGAAGGCCTTCCTGTCCGCATTATACGGGATAGTGGACGAGGACGGGAAAAGACATTTTTGGGAAGCCCTGCTGGTGGAGGGCCGGAAGAACGGCAAGTCCATTCTGGCTTCGGCTATTGCGGACTATGAGTTCCAGCAGGGTGGTTACGGATCGGAGATCTACTGCGTGGCTCCGAAGTTGGATCAGGCCGACATCGTTTATAACACGACCTGGCAGATGATTCAGCTGGATCCGGATTACATTGAGCTGAAAGAGATCTGCTCGGAGAAGGATCCACACAACAAGAAGGTCAACGATGATGCCATGCTACCGAAGAAGAGGATCTCGAAGCTGGAGATTGTCGGAACGAATTCCACGATGAAGAAAGTGGCATTCCAGGCGAAGACGGCGGACGGTTTCAACCCGAGTCTTTGCATCTGTGATGAGATCGCCGCATGGCCGGGAGATCGTGGCCTGAAGATGTACGAGGTCATGAAGTCCGGCATGGGTGCCAGGGCCGGTGATGCTCTGCTGTTGTCGGTGACCACCTCCGGTTATGAGAACGATGGCATCTACGATGAACTGATGAAACGTGCGACCCGGTTTCTTCTGGGTGACTCCGAAGAGAAGAGGCTGCTGCCGGTGATCTACATGGTGGATGACCCGGAACAGTGGGACGATATCAACGAGATCCGGAAGTCGATGCCCCAGCTGGGGAAGTCGGTGTCGATTGATTACATTCTTAATGAGATCGATGTCGCCAGGCAGAGTCTGAGTAAGAAGGCAGAATTCCTGTGTAAGTATTGCTGCATTAAGCAAAACTCATCACAGGCGTGGTTGAACACACAGGACGTGGTGAAGTGCTTCTCCGGAAACAGTCTTAACTTCGAAGACTTCCACCGGTGCTACGCTGTCGCCGGTCTCGACCTCTCTCAGACTACTGACCTGACGGCGGCTGTCTGCGTGGTGGAGGAAAGCGGGACGCTGTACACGTTCGCCCACTTCTGGATGCCAGCGGAGAAGGTGGAAGAAGCCACTGCACGGGATGGCCTTCCGTATATGGCCTACGTTGCGAAGGGCTTTCTGAGCCTCTCCGGCGAGAACTTTGTGGACTACCACGATTGTGAGCAGTGGTTCCAGGATCTGATTGAAAAATACAAAATCTACCCGCTTAAGGTGGGATACGATAGATACTCGGCGGCGTACCTCGTTCAGGACATGGCCTCTTATGGCTTCAACATGGACGATGTGTTCCAGGGCGAGAACCTGACCCCGGTCATTAACGAGACTGACGGCCTCATCCGGGACGGAGCATTCGACTTCGGAGACAATGATCTTTTGAAGATCCACATGCTGAACGCTGCTTTAAAAACGAACAACGAAACCAACAGAAAAAAGCTGGTTAAACTCAGCCAGTACCAACGCATTGATGGAATGGCAGCCTTGCTGGATGCGATGTGTGTCCGGCAGAAGTGGTATGCAGAAATAGGCGGCCAGCTGGTGAATGCAAAGAGGTGAACGCATGTCGTTACTTGACAAGATTTTTAGGCCGAAGAAGTGGGCGGCGGATCAATACTTCCACACCCTGACGGCCTACGAGCCAGTATTCAAACGCTGGCGTGGTGAGATCTATGAGAGCGAACTTGTCCGCGCTGCTATTGATGCTGTTGCGCGGCATGTGAGCAAACTTCAGATCAAGGTACATGGGGCGGCCATGCCTAAGACCCAGACGATCCTGAAGAAAAAACCGAACAGTTTCATGACCTGGTCGCAGTTCTTATATCGTGCGCTGACGATTCTTTACATGCAGAACACGCTGTTCATTATCCCGATCGTGGATGTGAACAACGATGTGGTGGGAATCTGGCCTGCGCTTCCGGACAAGTGCAAAATCCTTGAATCGAAGAACGGCAGACTGTATCTGGAGTATGAATTCGCTAACCACCAGAGGGCGGCTGTCGAGTTTGAGCGGTGTGGGATCATGACCCGGTTCCAGTATGCCAGTGACTTCTTCGGCGAGAGCAACACAGCCCTGAATGATACGCTGGATCTGCTTGGAATTCAGAGGCAGGGTATTGTGGAAGGCGTTAAGTCGGCTAGCACATTCCGCTTCCTAGCCCGTGCGACTAACTTCAAAGACCCGGAAGACCTTGCACAGGAACAGAAGAATTTTACTGCACGGAACATGCGTGCTGATGCTTCGGGTTTTCTCCTTTTCCCGAATACGTATGACGGCATCCAGCAGATTCACAGCACCGCTTACACAGTAAGTGCTGAAGAACAGGCCTTGATCCAGCGGAATGTCTTCGACTACTTCGGTGTTTCTGAAGAGGTCATCCAAAACAAGGCTTCCGGATCCGCTCTCGATGCTCTTTTCGATGGCTGTATAGAACCGTTCGCCATCCAGCTGGAACAGGTGCTGACATTCATGCTGTTCACTAATCTGGAGATTGGCCACGGTGCGAAGGTGGAAGTGGCGGCCAATAGGCTGCAGTACATGAGTACGACAGATAAGATCAACTTCATCGCCCAACTGTCTGACCGTGGAATGATCACGATCAACGAGGCCAGAGAACTGATCAACTACTCAGCACTGCCGCCGGAGATTGGTGACCAGCTCCCGATCAGAGGCGAGTACTACTTTGTTGGCGAGGGCAAAGAGCCCGATCCGGAACCGGAGGAACTCCCGGAACCGAGTGAAAATACCAATCCGGAGCCTCCGGAGGAAGGAGAAGATAATGGCGATCAAGAATGAGCGCGAATACAGAACGCTGATGCTGCCGGAGATGCAGTTCAGGGCAGCGGAACAGGAAGGCGAAGAGCCTCAGTACATCGTGGAAGGATACGCCACTACATATGACGATCCTTACACGATTTTTTCTTTTGATGGAGTGGATTACAAAGAGCAGATCAGCCGTGACGCATTAGCCGGTGCTGATATGTCCGACGTGATCTTCTTATATAACCACGAAGGCATGGTGTACGCCAGGCAGTCAAACGGCACGCTCCAGCTTTCGTCTGACGAAAAGGGCTTACATGTCCGGGCAGACCTAGGTTCCACAGAGGCGAGCCGGGAGATGTTTGAATCCATAAAAGCCGGATTAGTGACTCAGATGTCCTGGGCCTTCACTATTGCCGCAGACGATTATGAC
The DNA here is from genome assembly GCA_045606085.1 of Oscillospiraceae bacterium. Classification (GTDB taxonomy): domain Bacteria; phylum Bacillota; class Clostridia; order Oscillospirales; family Ruminococcaceae; genus CAG-115. The sequence continues at coordinate 26,477 of JAZURJ010000072.1, read as the reverse complement.
GAGGCAACTCACACTCGCACGATCGGCAGCGTCAAGAAGGTCTACGATGTGAGTGCTGTGAGTATTCCGGCCAATCCGTCCACCGATATCAGTGCCAGATCTTACTTCGAGGGAGTCATCGAAGAAGAGCACCGGAGAGAGCGCGAACGTGCTGAGAAGATCGAGCGGATTAAGAATTTACTTAAAGGAGTCAACTGATGGAAATTAAAGAGATGAAGCTGGAAGACGTCCAGACCAGGATGGCGGAAATTGTCGCCCGGAGAGAGGCGATTGCCGAGGAGATGGAAGCTGAAGATGCTGATCTCGATGCCCTGGCAGTTGAGGCCGAACAGCTTAACAATGAAGAGCGGTCGCTGAATGACCGTGAGACCGAGATCCTGACCGCTGCCGAAGCAAGGCGGAAAGAGCTCCAGGATGTGATGATGAGTGGTAAGGAAATTGCCACAGGAAGGAATACGAAAATGACCGATATGGAAATTAGAAAGAGCCATGAATATAACCTGGCATACGCTGAATACATCAAAACCGGCGATGACACTCAGTGCCGTGCGCTGCTGACCGAGAATGTTTCCGGAACTGTTCCCGTAGCGACCTATGCTGAGGACAGAGTCCGCACTGCATGGAATCGTGAAGGCATCATGAGCCGTGTCCGCAAGTCCTATCTGAAGGGCAACCTGAAGATCGGCTGGGAAAAATCTGCTGACGGTGCTTATGTGCACACTGAAGCCGCCAACTCTGCTGTGACCGAAGAGTCCCTGGTTCTGGGCGTTACCACCCTGATCCCGCAGTCCATCAAGAAGTGGATCTCCATCTCTGATGAAGTCAATGACATGAAGGGTGAAGAGTTCCTGGATTATATCTACGATGAACTGACCTACCGCATTGCGAAGAAGGCTGCTGACGTTCTTGTTGCGGCGATTATTGCTTGCACGACCGGCGGCTCCAACAACCATCCCATGCAGAACTCGATCACTGCTACGACTGTTACTGTCGACCTTGTTGCTAAGGCTCTGGCTCAGATCTCTGATGAAGCTGCCAATCCGGTAGTCATCATGAACAAGCAGACCTGGGGTGCCTTCAAAGAAGCTCAGGCAGCCAACGGCTACGGATACGATCCGTTCGAAGGTCTTCCGGTAGTGTTCAATGATAGCCTGTCTGCGTTCTCTGCTGCTACGACCGGCGTTCCCTACGCTATCGTAGGCGACCTTGGTGTCGGTGCTCAGGCCAACTTCCCGAATGGCGAAGGTATTGAGATCAAGTTCGATAACATCACCAAGATGGAATACGACCTCGTCCGGATCCTGGGCAGAGAATTCGTGGGCATCGGCATTGTCGGCCCGAACGCATTCTGCAAGATCGTACACTAAGCAACTAAAAACGGGAGGTTCAAATGAAGATTTTTATCGCGATTCCAACGATGGAGACCGTGCCGGTGCAGTTCCTGGGAAGTATGCTCCAGTTGCAGCGTAAACATGAGGTTAAGTTCGGCATCGAGTCCGGATCTCTCGTGTACAATGCTCGGAACAACCTGGCTCGTCAGGCAGTGGCGGAAGAAGCTGATTGGGTCCTGTGGTTAGACTCCGATATGGTGTTTAACCCGGATCTGCTTGACAGGATGCTGGATGTCTGTGAGAAGAATGATATCAGTTTCCTTACAGCCCTTTGCTTCCGCCGGAAACCGCCTTATACCCCGTGCCTGTTTGAACGCCTGGACAAACTTCCGGACGATAAGGGAGCATCTTATACCGCTCTTTTATCCGTTCCGGAAGGCCTGTTCCAGGTCGGAGGCTGTGGGCTTGCCGGTGTGCTTATGTCCACGGATGTCCTGATCAGCGTTGCAGCACAGTTCGGTGGCCAAATGTTCGACCCAATGAAGGGCTTTGGCGAGGACGTGGCGTTCTGCTGGAGGGCCAGACAGTGTGGTTACGAGATCTGGTGCGACTCCACCATTGAGATGGGCCACGTTGGAAGCTGCGTAGTCACAAGAGGCTATTTTGAAGCCTATAACGGAGGGATAAACGATGTTAGCGAAAGTAAAACTGGCGAAGAGGATCCAGACATCGGTCTTTGACCAGGAATTATTAGATCTGATTGCCGCAGCGATCGCTGATATACAGCATGCAGGGGTGACGATAAATTATAGTGCGGTTCGAGGGTCGCATGAAGTCGAGATCGATGGCATAACCTATACGGTTTCGGATTCCACAGATCCTATCGTGGACTATGAGGTGAGTGACCCGTTAGTCTCCCGTGCTGTTGTAACATACTGCGTGATGAACTTCGGATCTCCGGATGACTACGACAGACTGAAGGCCAGCTATGACGAGCAGAAGGGGCAGCTCAGGGAGTCCTCCGGGTATGGTCTGGAGGTGGTTGGATGAGGTATACCGACATCACTCTGATCAAGGAGACAGATGCCCGGAACGAATACGGAGACCTCGTAAAAGTCCTGACAACACGCACGGTTTATGCCGGAGAATATTCTGTTGGCATGAATGAAGTCTACCAGGGCATGGCAGTCGGGTATAAGCCGGAAGTCAAGTTCCGTCTGGAAAACTGGCTGGATTACCAGGGTGAAGAACGGCTTCAGTATACTCCGTTTGGATCCACCACTCCTGTTAACCTCCGGGTGCTTCGGACTTTTAACGATGAAGATGCCCTGGAACTGACATGCTACAAGGATAACGAGGAATGGCCTCCGCTGGAGGTGGAAGACAATGCCGACACCTAAAAGCTCAACCAAGACCATTGTTAAAGACGGAAAGGCCGAGGTCAAATATGAGTCAAACGTGGATGCGACAGAGTATTACATCTACGAATTGACCAGGGCTGCGCTTAGGGATGTGGGCAAGTTCGTAACAAAAGCATTCCGGGCTGCCTACTACTCACACTTCACGAAAATCACCGGCAATGCTGGCAAAGCAACGAAGTATAAAGTGATATCCGGGCAGAAAACAACGCATCCTCGTGTCCAGGTTGGCCTGAAGACTGGTAAAGTGCCTGGCTTCTATGCTTACTTCCAAGAATTTGGCACATCCAACGGCATCCCTAAGCTGGGACTGCTTACACATGTGGTTGAAGATAATGTATCAGAGATCGTGAAGATCGAATCGCAGTACCTCAGCGGCCTGTCAGACGAAGCGGCGCGATTAGAATCACTCATTAACGAAGACGACATGGAAGGAGACGCCGATGATTAACGATCTTCGGGACTTGATCGACACAAGATTAAATACCATCAAGTCCGAATATGGCATAGCAGACATCGGCTACCGGCTGGCATCTGATCAGAAGGTATTTCCGCATGTCGTGTGGAATATTACATCAATTTCTCCGACGGACATGGGGAGGAATGATCTGTATATCGACTTCCACGTATGGGCAAAGAGCGAAAGTTCAGCCTTCAGCATTATGGAAGCGATCCGGAAGCTGTTTCAATTCTTGAATGCTCCGGATTCTACTACACAGATCCTTCCGACATTTTTCGATGTGTCATCGGGAACAATAGACGACCCTGACAAGACTCTGATCCACGGTGTGGTTCGGATGCAATGCCAGGTATATGAGTCCGGCGTGACAGATGCCGGCTTACTCAGAGAGGAGCAGACAAATGGCATTAACAATTAAGGGCAGCGGTATCGTCAATAGCTCTGATTTTAAGACGGTTGTCTGGCGTGGGCTTACGAAAGGCGGCAAGGCCGTTAGGATCACCCTCAGCAACGCCATCAACATGTCCAACATCGACCTGAGCATGGTTGAAAAAGACGATACTGTTGCAAGCTTAACCTTTACGGCAGCTTACAGCAACACAAACGCTATGGTGTCTACCCTGGGCGACTATGAAGAGCCCTGGGAGATCGCGTATTCTGGATCCACAGCTGACCCGGCTGCTGACGGCATCCTTCTTGGTGCTGGCGTTATCTCAATTAACGGCACTGATGTCGCCCTGACGAGAGGTGGATCATCCTTCTCCGTAGAGCGTGAGTATCGTGAGATCAACGCAGACGGTGACCGTGGAGTCGTTTCCGGCCGTGTCGTGATCGACAGATCCAGTGCTACGCTGACCTGCAATCTGCTGACATGGCTCGTTCATATGGACGACTATTATCCGGCGATCGTTGTTTCAACGTGATGAGTGTGGGAGGGTGGAAACATCCTCCTGCATTTTTTTATATGGAGGTTTAGATGAGAAAGTTAAACGGACACGATGTATTCATGGCCTTAAGAGTCATGAAGAAAATCGAAATCAAAGAGGAATTGGTTGAGCTTGCAAAAGCTATAAACGATAAAGACAACACTTTAACCCAGACAACGCTGGGTGCAAAGCTGATCCTGAGCGTCCTGGCCAACTGCGGAGATGAAGCGGCGGAAAAGGCCTTTTTTGATTTCCTGGCAGGACCTCTGGAGACCACCGGAGAAGTACTTGCGGAAACGGGGCTGTCAGAACTGTTCGCAAAGACCGAAGAGCTGATCCAGTCGATCGATGTGGAGGAGTGGAAAGCTTTTTTTACATCTGTCGTCAAGATGCTCCGGAAGTAATTGATACACTTGCGTCCCGGTATGGGTGGGCAATTCCGCAGATTGAAGCGACAGAGCTTAGAACATTAGCAGAAACGCTTAAAACGGCCATTGAAAAGAACCGGCGCGACATAGTGTATTCTGAATGGGTCGCTCTTCAGCCGTTCATGATCATACAGTGGCTAAAGTGGATGTCTTTCGACGATTATTACACTCGCCGAACTGGCGGGGACATCGATATGCGGCCCGCAGAAGAAATTCTCGCAGAGGTCGCAGAAGTAAAGAAGTGGGTGGGGTGAACTCATGGACCTTTTTAAACTTGTTGGATCAATTTTCGTAGATAATGAACAGGCTAATGAGTCGCTCTCAAAGACGGATAAGAAGGCTTCCAGCGTCGGTGAGACCCTAGGTAAGGTGGCAAAAGGAGCCGGTGCGATCGGTACTGCTGCCGTGGCCGGGGCTGCCGCATTAACCACCGCTGTGGTCGGCATGGCTTCGTCCTCTGCGTCCTCCATGGATGTGGTGGATAAGGCCTCTCAGAGGATGGGAGTGTCGGCGGAATATTACCAGGAACTGGCCCACGCAGCGAACCTCTCCGGTGTGGAGATGGGAACGCTGGAAGCAGCGGCGAAGAAGCTGGAAGGCACCGACATCGATATGAGCCAGGCTCTGGAGCAGATCTACTCTATGGAATCGGCAGAAGACCGGGCAAGAGTTGCGGCAGACCTCTTCGGTGACTCTGTAGCATACAAGCTGACTCCGATGCTGAACGCTTCCGGAGAAGATTTTGCGGCCATGCGTCAGGAGGCTGTTGACCTCGGCCTTGTGTTCTCCGGCGATGCGGTGACGGCAGGTGCTGCTTTAAACGACAGCTTATCCAATCTCAAAGACAGTGCCGGAGCCCTCATGACTGGCGTGGGCGTGGAGCTGATGCCGGTCGTAAAGCAGTTTATAGACTTGCTGATCAGCTATATGCCGCAGATTCACAGCCTCTTCGAGAAGCTGGCCCCGGTCATCTCGCTGACATTTGAGAAGCTGTTGCCCCCCATCATGAGCCTGATCGAGTCGCTTCTGCCGGTCCTCATCACACTGGTGGAGCAGTTGATCCCGCCGATCATGGATATCGTTGCTCAGATCCTGCCGATACTGGTGCAGTTGTTTGACACGCTGATGCCTGTCTTCGTGCAGTTGTGTCAGATGATTCTGCCGGTGGTGGTAAGCCTGATCAACCAGCTGCTGCCGTTACTGAATCCGATTATTCAGCTTCTGAATCCGATCTTACAGCTGCTGCTGGCGGTTCTGGATCCACTGCTTCAGCTGATCAACCTGATCTTGCCACCGATTATTGACCTTGTGACTGCGGTCGCCGGTGTCCTGTCAGATCTGCTCGGCGATGCTATAGGGTGGATCGTGGATAAGTTCACCAGTTTTAAAGACACCACGCAGACAGTCTTCGAGAAGGTCAGGGAGTTTATAGAGACTCCGATCCAGAAGGTGGTTGACTTCTTCGGAAGGTTCAAGACCACCGTCCAGAGCGTGATAAGCATCGTTAAGGAGAAGTTCACCGACTTTAAGAACAAAGTTAAGGAAATCTTCGAGGCCATCGTGGACTTCGTAAAGAAACCGATTAATAGCGTCATCGGCTTCCTGAACAACTTGATCAGCGGCGTGGTCTCCGGGATTAACACGTTTATTCGTGCAATCAACACGATCCATGTTGACGTGCCCGGATGGTTGGCAGATCTGACCGGTGTCCACTCAATCGGTTTTAACTTACAGGAATTGACGGCTCCTCAGATCCCGCTCTTGGCTAAAGGTGGTGAGGTCGAAGGCGGCTCTGCCATCGTAGGCGAGGATGGCCCGGAGCTGCTCCAGACGAACGGGCAGAAGACACGGGTTACTCCGCTAAATGATAATAACAACGCTTTTGTGGCTATCGAAGAGAAGCTCGACACTCTGATCAAGCTACTCATGAACGGCTACGGAGTATATCTTGATAAAGACACAATGGTCGGCCAGCTGGCTCCGTCTATGGACAAGGCCCTCGGTCGGCTTGCGGTTAAACAGGGGAGGAGGATCTGATGTTTGAGTTAAATGGACATCTGCCGGATGATTACGACTGCTATCACATCCACACAGAGATTGCTCCCCCGGAACCTCGGATTGAAATGCTGGAAATACCGCTCCGGGATGGTGCTCTTAACACGTCTGCACTGTTGTCGGATGTGGTGCATTATTCTACCAGGGAGATCACGCTTGGATTGGAGACCACGGCACTCCGCTCTAAATGGCCCCTGATCCAGGCAGCCTTAATGCGTGATTTTCATGGCCAGAGCGTTCAGTTGGTTTTAGATAACGATCCCGACTGGTATTGGGAGGGGTATGCCGCTGTAGAGCAGATGGAAGACAAAGGCGGATCTGCCGGGTGGACAATCCATATACAGGCACAGCCGTTCAAGAGATCCAGAGCTATGGAATTGGTTGGTAGCACTACAATGCCTACGGAGACAGTCCTGATGAATGTAGCTGTCGATACTCTCCGGGCCTATCCGATGTTCCGAGTAAATGGAACGGGGCTCTATCTGACAGTAGAATATAATGGAGTAACCTACAACCTGTCAGACGGGGATTCGACCCCATATGGCATGTTCTTCGTCCGCGGCAGAAACACCCTCACGTTTAGGGGCTCAGGGAATATTAAGGTTTATATCAGAGAGGGGGCACTGTAATGTATAAGGTGTATGCAGGTAGCGAGATCCTATGTACGCCTGACGCAGAGCAGACTGCCCTTCTAGATCCGGTCGTTAACCTTGAAGCAAACATGGCCGGGTCATTCACCTTCAAAATGGCTCCAGACCATCCTTGCTATGACTCGCTGGACTTCCGGAAGACTCTGATCGATGTCTATCTGGACGATGAGCTGATCTTCGAGGGCGTGCCAGTAAGCGATTCCACAGACTTTTATAATGTCAAAACCGTAAACTGTGAGGGCGAACTCAGCTTTCTGAATGACAGCATCCAGAGGCAAGCTAAGTATACCGGACAAACAGTCACAAGTCTCCTGACGGCCTATTTAGGGGTTCATAACGATGAGGTGGACACATTTAAGCAGTTCCAGCTTGGAACAGTAGAGGTAGACGGTGGATCCAGCATTCTCAGATACACCAATTACGAGACCACCATGAAGGAGATCAGTGACGACCTGCTTGATAATTACGGTGGTTATCTGCGTGTTAGGCATGCAAACGGAGTCCGGTACTTAGATTACCTTGCGGACTCGCCCAGAACATCCACCCAGGTCATCCGGATTGGGCAAAACCTCATGGATCTTGTGCAGGACACGAGCACGATGGACATCTGCACTGTGCTGATCCCGTTGGGAGCAAAGCTCGAAGAGTCCTCCATTGACGGGCTGGAAGAGCGGCTGACCATTAAGAGCGTTAACAACAACAAAGAGTATATCATCGGCACCGGCGCGGATTACTTTGGCCATGTCTGGCGGACGGCTGTCTGGGATGATGTGACGGTGGCCAGCAATCTGCTCTCAAAAGGCCAGGCTTATCTTAGTGATGCACAGTGGGCGAACCTGGTGATCACTGCAACGGCTTTCGACCTTGGCCTGGCAGAAGAAGACATGCAGAAGTTCCGGGTTCTGGATACGATCCGGGTGGTTTCTGAACCTCATGGGCTTGATCGGAATTTCCTTCTAACAGCCTTGCAGATTGACCTTAACCACCCTGGCAACACACGCATTACGCTCGGATCTGAACAGACACTGACACTATCGGCACAAGTAACGGCTATTGAACAACATTATAATCAGAATGGATCCAGTGACGCACCGGCAGGTAATCAGATAAAAAGCGTAATCATCCCGGCTGCTAATTACACTATAAGAAGTGACGGTTGGGCAGCGATCACAAAACCAACAGAAGTCCGGGGGAAGACGATCATCAGTGCAGAGGTCTATTCGTGGACTTCCACAACAGGAGCCTTTTCCCTGACGGGGTACAATTCAAATTCCAACTATGCCTATATCATCGGCGAACCGGGTGCGGTCATAACAGGGCTTTCGGTCCAGCTTTTCTATATCGACTCATAAGGGGGGCCATCATGGGTGAAGCAATAATCGTAGCGTTAATCACTGGTGTCCTTGCTCTTATCGGGAATGCATTGTCAGTATATGTGTCGAGTCGCAAGACCGAAGAGCAGATGAAGATTTCACAGGCCATCACGGAAACAAAGATAGAGGAACTGACACGGGAAGTCCGGTCACACAACAACTTCGCCCAACGTATGCCTGTGGTGGAAGAGCAGATAAAGAGTCTTAACCATAGGATTGACGATTTGGAAAGGGGTAAAGCATGATTTATCAAACAGTGCATCTCAGCCAGAAAAACTACAGCATGCCGCCGATAGTTCACATGGTCCAGAACGATACCGGGAGGATACTTGACGCATATATGGACGACTTCGTAGCCATGCATGGCAGCATGAGTGCGACTCTCCATTTTATGCGGCCGGATGGGTCGTATTATTCCTTAAACGATCTTTATCCGGAGTTCCCCGTTAATGGGTTCTACTTCGACATGACTCAGGTGTTAACCCGTCCCGGACGAGTCGCATGCCAGGTTAAGGTTAATACGTTGGGCGAAGGGACGGCTCCGGCGACTGATGTGGCTACCTATACCTTTTATGTCGATGTACAGGAATCCGTAGACGGCCTCCCGGTATCACAGTTGGGGTATGATATTTACGACCTGATCGAAGCGGCACAGACAATAAGACCGCCCGTGTTGGTCGTAGAGGATGATGGTCAGGGCAATGTGACTTTAAGTTTGGGGGTGGACAATGGCGTATAAAGGAGCAATGAGAACTCTTACCATAAACGGCAACACCTATCAGGTGAGTGGGGATGGTCTTACTGCTGAAGTCAAGGAAGCGTTGCTGGACTGCTTTGAGCACGTAGCATGGACTGACGAGCACGGTCAGGATTATGTGGATGCACTGGAAGCGGCACTGTATCCCCCGGCGAATCTGCTGAGTATTTCGGCGGTTTACACGCAGTCCGGTACGGTGTACGATACCGACACGCTTGACAGCCTGAAGCCTGATCTGGTGGTGACGGCTCTGTATGATGACCAGACCACGGCAACGGTGACCAATTATACTCTGTCCGGTACACTGACAGAAGGTACATCGGTGATAACGGTGTCCTATGGTGGCAAAACAACGACCTTTAATGTGACGGTCACGGCTCCGGCTACGCTGTCTTCCATCACTGCCGTATATACGCAGTCTGGTACGGTATATGATACCGATAGCCTCGACAGCTTAAAGAGCGACTTAGTGGTGACTGCTGTATACAGTGATTCTTCTACTGAGACGGTTGCAAGCACGGATTACACGCTCTCCGGGACACTGACGGAGGGGACATCCACCATCACAGTCAGCTATGGGGGGAAGACAACGACTTTCAGCGTGATTGTTACAGAAAACGCTAAAACCGCAATTTATGATTGGGATTTGAAGTCATCACTGACAGATTCCGTGGGTGGGATTACGGCAATAACGACTGCCACATTTACATCAGGCACTGGTCTTGTGTTTGGTAATATGCAGTATTGTGATTTTGGTGCTATTTATGCGCTTGACAGAACTTATGAACTTGATGTTGTCTACCATGCTCAAACCAGTCTTAGTGATTATGGCAGATTTTTCATGGTAGACACTGATAATGAAACTGACGCCGGTGGTAGCGGATTCATTTTCACAGGTTCAAGGAGATCAGGACAAAACCCAAATGGGTATGGAATCTATACTGGAAGTGCTTGGGATTCACAAACCTTTGATAACATTGGCACAGCAACACCAGAAAATAGTTACAATAATAGATTTTTTGATGGAAAAACACTGAAGTTTTATATATCATCTGAAGGCAAATGTTCTGTGTCATATAAAACCACAGGTGCTGACGATTCTACTTATGTATTCCTTGGAACAAGCGTTGGCGCATTTGCATCATACACGAATGGTCATGTGTATATAGGGTCTAATAAAGGCGATTTTCTGTATCAATCTACTTTTTCTGGTCTTAGGGTCTACGAAGGCGAGGTATAACCAATGAGCATATACGATATAAACGGAAATCCGCTTGATGTTGGCAGTATGTTTTTTAATGTTACAGATTATGGCGCAAAGGGTGATGGTGTTACAGACGATGCATCAGCCATTCAGTCAGCTTTAACCGCTTGCAACACTTCAGGTGGTGGAATCGTCTTTTTCCCGGAAGGCACATACTTGATCAAGTCATCAGTGCTGTTTTATAGCAATCAGACATTATGGTTTGAAAATGGTGCTAAACTGCTTCAGGGGGCATTAATTGACAATCTGCTTATGTCATACTGCGGTTCTTCTGTTGGGGAATATAATGGAACGCATGACTGCTTAATTTATGGTGCTGTCTTTGATGGTGGGAATTACACCACAAATAACACGCTTGTTGGCATAGTGCATTCAAAGAACATCACCTTTGAAAACTGCACCTTCAAAAACGCTTACGGCACATGGCACAATCTTGAAATCAATTCTTCTTACAATGTCAAAGTCATAAACTGCGATTTTGAAGGCAGTAGAAAGACCGGGCAAAACGGTGAAATGATTCAGATTGATGCCATCAATAACACCGCAACATGGCCTTGGACAAACAGAGGTTTAGTGGATAGCACGGTTTCAAAATATGTTGAAGTTTGCGGTTGCGTATTCCATGACAGTACAGTTGTCCCGGCTATCGGAAATCACAGTGAAGCATCTGATTCATTTATCAGAATCCATGACAATGTTTTCGATGGTTTGACATCTTCCAGAGGTGCAATAAATTTACAGAGTGCCAACAATGTTGATATCCACGACAACACATTTAATGGATGCACAACAGGTGTCGGAAGCAGTGGTGCTACATATTACATTCATGATAACCGATTTGTCAGTGCTACCACAGCAATCAGCGGTTCTGCAAGTGTTGCCCATGCGAACATGATAAACGGCACATATACGGCATAAACAAAACGGGAGGTGATAACAAAGAATGAGCAACAGATTGTTTGACCTTTTACGGACGCTCTGCGAGATCGTAATCCCGGCAATCGGGGCACTGTATTTCGCAATCTCAAAAATCTGGCAGTTGCCGTATGGCACTGAAATCACGGGGTCCTGTGCGGCTCTGGCGACCTTTTTAGGGACTTTAATCGGCGTAAACCGAGCAAGTTATAATGCCGAAATGAAGGAGCAGGATTTTTACATCGTGAGCGACAGAAAAGAGGGTGATAATGGCTAAGATAGTACACGCACGACTCAACGAAAACGGTCAGATCATGTACGGCATTCCCGGCGACCAAACCACGCAGGAAGTGGTCAAACAGGACTTCTACGATGACACATGGCATACGGTCTACCGGGCGAAGGAAGTCGCCATTGCCAAACACATGGCAAGAAATGCTGAAGCCATTGCCGCCAATGACCACATCGGGTATGGGCAGGATGATCGTTACACCGGGTTTAATGAGGCTGTGAAGGTCAACTTTGATTTCTCGAAGATCACCACGCCCTGTGACTTTGACTGCTCCTCGATGGTTATGACGCTTCTGGTGTCAGCGGGCGTGAATGTCCCGAAAGCCTTTTACACTTGGAATATGGATGCTCCCATGGTTGCCACCGAGCAGTTCGATAAAATCCCTTATACTAAGGGAATGGCTCTGAAACAGGGCGATATCGTCCTAAAAACAGGACATGTTGTGATGGTCGTCGAAGGCGATGACACTGGCTACCCCGAGTGGGTCGGTGAGTGCTACGGTGCACAGTTTGTGCCGGTCTATGCCGGTCCGGTCGAGGATGACCACCGCTGCAGCTGGCCTACGCTCGGAACAGGCAACCTCTTCAGCGTGATCGGGGAAGATGGAGCCTTCTACAAGATTCGCATCGCAGAGGTCCATACCGGCTACATCCTTAAGCAGTTTGTGCTCCGCAAGACACCTCTGAAGACCATGAAGATCATTGGTGACGTTTACGTCCGGGTTAATGCTGGAGCAAACTTCCGCTCGATCGGAGTGCTCCACACCGGCGAAGAGGTGGTCGTCTGTGACACAAAGAAGGCCGCCAACGGAGCAGATTGGTATTACATCCGCTTCGGTGACGGCTACGGCTTCTCGTCTTCAAAATTCATAAAATGAGATACTCCGGGTCTTTACAACTTTCTTCCCGGTTTATCAGATAGAAACCTCCTCGGGCGGCGGCATGTGTGCATGACATGTCGTTCGCCTGGGGGTTATTTTTTTGCCTTCTTCCTGAGCACGATCCGCTCCGGCATAAGGGCCTCCAACGGAGAGTGGTCCTGGAAGTCCTTAACCAGATCCGTATCAAACAACCTCACGTAATGCTGGGTCATCTGTAGGGTGGTATGGCCGAGAAGCTTCTGCAACTTTAGAGCATCACCACCACACTCCACAAGATACATCCGGGCGAACGTGTGCCGGAACATATGGATACTGGTCTTCTGGACCCCTCTGGCCTTGTTATACCGCATAATCGTGTGCCGGAGGGCCGATTCCGTCAGCTGCTCCCCGGTGAGGTTCGGGAACAGATAATCATCCGGCTTTCCCTTCCTTATGTGCATGTACTGCGACAGAATCCTGATCAGGGACGGAGACAGGGGGATAGCCTGGGCAATTCTCCGCTTCGTATGCCGACACAGGACCACGGAGGCCTCCAGCATCACATCCCGGTTCTGGATGCTCCGGACAGTGGCGGCCCGGATGCCGTTGTTCACCAGAAGGTTGATGATCACCCAGTTCCGATACTCTCCGAATTCGCACTTCTGGAGGTTCGGCTTCCGGAGAAGCTTATGCAGTTCTTCCTTCGTGTAGGTCTCCGGGACGGATTCCTCGCCCTTGTACAGCTTCACGTTAACCTCCGACAGGCCCTCTGATCGGCACCACGAAAAGAATGTCTTAAGGGTGGCAGTGTAGCTTCTGACTGTATTCTTGGACAGATCCGCCTGAACCAGGCGACTGACCACTGCCTTTATCCTGGCATCGGTGATCTCCGGCAGCGGGGTGTCTGGATCCAGATACTTAGCCACCGATTGGAAGTGGAAAATATAACTCTCCAGCGTCTTCTCAGCGAGGCCGGCAGCACGCTTATCCAGTATAAATGCCTGGAATGCTTCTAACAGTGTGTAATCTATTCTCATAAGTTCTCCCATGGGGTTCAAGAGGCCGCAAGTTCGATTCTTGTCGCTCCGATACGAAATAAGGTCTGGACTATTGTCTGGGCCTTTTTTTTGTTGCTCGGAAATCCGAATTTAGGGCATAACGGCCACTTGAATTGCAGATATGATAAGATGGTCTATAAGGCGGGAACCCGGTCAGAACAAGGGTTTTCAGCGTTTCTGCGGAGGTCGCTTGAATTGTCCTGCCGGGCCCCATATTAGGTCATTCGAAGAGGATGCGAACTTTGAATCCGAACGGGGCAGTCTGGCCAGATCCGAGCACTTCGTAATGGGTGATCATGTATTGCTTCTTCCATGCTGCGTCCACTTCGGCAACACGGTCCGCCGGAACATTACCCAGCTGTTCACCGTTGGCATATACTCCGATAGCCAGGCTTCCTTCGTAGTCATATCGTTCCAGAGTGATGTTCACTTCCTTGTGGTACGGAGGATCTTTAAACTTAATCGCCCGGATCAGGGCCTGTCTTGTCTTCCTTCCGTTCTTAAACGACACACCGGCGACCTTAAACTCTATTTCCTTATAGCCGGTAACCTTCAGGATCGCTTTCTTAAATAATCCCATAATTCCCTCCATTGAGTCCGTTTTTTCGTACACATGTTCGAGTATGATTCCACCTGTAAGGAGGTGGTGATAATGAAGACTGAACTTGATATCCTTCTGTCGCAGTTAAGCTTTGATCAGAAAAAAGAATTCCTTAGTCTTCTGAGGCTAATTGCCGGAGATGCTGGAGGGCCTCTTCCTTCTTCTCAGCACTCAGGCGACTCATCAGACGCTTGATCTCTTCATCTACATCATCTTCCTGCCCAAACACGAGATAGTCAGGGTCGCAGTTTAATGCCCTGGCTATTCTCTTGATCTGCTCCAGACCAGGCTCGTAAGTGTTCATTTCAATCTTATTAATAGAAGATCTGCTCTTAAGGCCAATGGCATCAGCAAGCTCTTGCTGGGTCATTCCACGCTCAAGTCTTACCTTCCGAATCCTATCAGCTATTTCTTTCATGATCTTGTCCTCCTGTCAGTAAAATACCACATGTAGAAAAATAAATCAACCTATACGAAAAAAAATCAGACGCAGAGGAAAATATTTTTTCGAAAGATGTTGACAAATATATCTACAACGAGTATACTCTTGCGTGTAGGCAGAAATGTCTACATGGAGGACTAAATCGAAAGGAGGGACAATGGCAAATTATCAGATGCTGAAGACGCTCATCGATGAGAGGGGCATGAAGAGAACCTTCATTGCTTCACAGATGGGGGTCACCGACAAAAGGCTTCACGAACTCCTGAACGGCATCGGGCCTGGATGGAAGCTTCGCGAGGTGGTTGCGATCAGTAAGGTCTTAGGTCTTACTAAGAAGCAGCGGGAAGATATTTTTTTTACCACGGTGTAGGTAGATACACCAACAAAAAAGGAGGTTTTTCATGAACGACGAAAGGTACATCATCGCCCGGTTTAAGGCGAAGTTAATCCAGAAAGCAGCGGAGCATAAGAAGCTCCTCGGGTACAGTGCCAGAGTGGATCTGGAAGAAGTCCTGGCTCTTCTGGCGGCAATCGAAGCCACGGCCGTGCTGGACATGGAAGTGGACGAGATCCTGGATCCGAAGGTCCCGATCGTGGAGGAGGCCGAGAATGCGTAAGATCACGTATTACTGCGACCGGTGCGGGAAAGAAGCTCCGAGCGTGGTTCAGATCGGCTACAGGACGATCGATCCTGAGACCGGAGACCCTGTAGATTACGAGTTCGGTGCGGAGCTCTGTGTAGACTGCTTCGACCTGGTCGATAAGGCCACAATGGCTGCCGTCAACACTAAGGAGCCGCTGAAGGTCAAGGCCAAGAAGACCACCACCAAGAGGGATATTGACATGCCGAAGGTGCTGGCTCTCCGGAAGGCCGGGTGGACATTCGAGAAGATCGGCATTGAATTCGGTATGACGGATCAGACGATTATCAACCGGATCAGAGCATGGGAAGCGGAACAGGGGAAGGAGGAGGAAGCTGATGAGGAAGATCAAGGCAATCGTAAAGCGACCAGACTCTAAGCCCTACTCCACGTGGATCTCCGACAGCCTGGAGAATCTTCAGACATTCGTCCGGGGCTACATCGAAACCGTTACGATCTGCCCGCAGACTCTGGACGAGAACGGAGAATGTACATCGCCCGGGCTTGTGGTGATCTGCAACGAAGAAGGCCGTCTGCTGGGCATGGAACATTGCTGCACGGTTGACGGCGTGGATTATGTCGGGCCGGTCATCTTTGTAGGTGTCAGAGGGGACGAATTCGATGACATCCCGGTGGACTATCAGGTGTTTAAAGTGATGTTCCCGGAATTATGGGGAGGTGATGACTTATCGGCATCGCAGTTTTAATTTTAGGTGAGTCCGGCTCCGGCAAGACTTACTCTCTGAAGCACATGGATCCGGATAAGGTGGGTGTGTTTTCCGTCCGTAAGGGCACGCTCCCCTTCCCGGAGGGGAAATCCTTTAAAATCGCGAAAAAGGCCTCTTACGAGATCATCTATAAGGTTTTGAAGAATCCCACCATGAAGACCTACGTGGTCGATGACAGCCAATATTTGATGGTTAATGAGTATTTCCGCAAGGCGAACGATTCCGGGTATCAGAAGTACACCTCAATCGGGAAAAACTTCTCGGATCTGCTGGAGTACATCGCCTACCAGGTACCGGATGATGTGGTGGTCTATTTTCTCCACCATACTCAGATCACTTCTGACGGTCGGATCAAGGCGAAGACGGTCGGGCAGATGCTCGACAACTATCTGACACTGGAAGGGTGCGTTGATGTGGTCCTGCTGGCACAGACGGACGGACAGACTCACTACTTCATGACCCAGAGCGATGGATCCAACACAGCAAAATCGCCGGAGGGCATGTTTGAACTGAAGATCCCTAATGATCTGAACTTTGTTAACAACAGGATCCGTGAGTACTACGGACTTGATGAGGAGGTGGATAAATGACCCTTTACGAACTTTCAAACGAGTATCTGGCCATCCTGGAGCTCGCAGAAGACCCGGACATTCCGGAAGAGGCCCTGGCTGACTCCCTGGAAGCCCTCAGCATGGACATCGAAGATAAGGCTGACGGTTATGCGAAGGTGATCGCCCAGCTGAACGCAGATGCTGCCGCTCTGAAGGCCGAAATCGACCGTTTAACGGCCCGGAAACGTACCATCGAGCGGAATGTCGACCGCATGAAGGAATCGCTTAAAACGGCCATGATTCTGACGGGGAAGACCAAGTTTAAGACCGATCTGTTCTCGTTCGGCATCCAGAAGAATCCGCCGAAGGTGGTCATTGATGACCCGTCCCGGATCTATCCGGAATATCTGATCGAGCAGGATCCGAAGGTCGACACCATGGCAATCCGGAATGCTCTGAAAGATGATGCTGAGGCCCCGCTCTGGGAAGGCATCGCCCACCTGGAGCAGACGGAGGGGGTGAGGATTAGGTGACAGACAGGCCGAAGCCTGAAGCAAGAGGCTATCGTTCGCTGTACATAGCAGACGCTAGCGGCCCGAACAAATATACAACGACTCAAATGAACCTTGATGATTACTTGCATACATCCGTCTGGCACAAGATCCGGGCGAAACGGCTTAGGATGGATAATTTCCAGTGCCAGATGTGCGGATCGGCAATCAATCTTCAAGTTCACCATATCCATTACCCGGAAGTGTGGGGAATGGAAGACATCGCAAATGATCTTATTACGTTCTGTGACACTTGCCACAGCAAGGTGCATAGCAACGATTAACCAAGGAGGAAGATAAATTTGAAACAGTTTAACGGTTACAACGAAACCAAGAGTTACGGAGACATCCGCCAGCTTCCGAAGGGCGGGTACATCCTCCTGATCATGAACGCAGAAGAGAAGGAAAACAGCAACGGCAAGTACATTCAGATCTCCTGCGACATCGAAGAGGGCGAATATAAGGGCTTCTTCATGGAGGACTACAAGAACCAGGACCGGGAAGATAAGAAGTGGCACTGCAATTACCTTCTGAACGAACCGAAAGACGATGGCTCCGAGAAGGACACCTGGACGAAGAGGCGGTTTAAGACCGTAACGGAAGCCCTGGAAGACTCCAACGAAGGTTATCACTGGGACTGGGACGAGACCAAGTGGAAGGGCAAGCTGATCGGAGGCCTTTTTAATATCCGGCAGTACGAAGTAAACGGAGAGGTCCGGGAAGCCACCAATCTGGCCCAGCTGTGTGCGGTCTCCAAGATCCAGGCCGGGAACTATAAGCTTCCGAAAGACAAGATCCTGGCAACACAGCCTCAGACCGTAACAGAAGCCTCCGACTTCATGCAGCTCCCTGCGAGTGACTCTGTAGAGTTACCCTGGTAATGGATCCGTTTGAAGTCAAAGCCGTTCTGAATAGCATGGAGGTTCTGGTCGATACCAGAGAACAGGACACAGAGAGAGCACGGGCACGATATGAGCAGATCGGGAGACCGGTCCGGCGGAGAACGCTGAAATATGGTGATTACACCTACAACGCAACTCTGCCGGACGGAAGCCCGGTATATCCGGAAGAAGGCACGATTGAGCCGAAATTCTGCGTGATCGAGCGGAAGATGGACCTTGACGAACTGGCCCAGTGCTTCACCCGATCCCGGAAGAGGTTTGAGCGTGAATTCAAGAAGGCCTACGACAATGGCTGCCGGATCTACCTTCTGGTCGAGGGTGGAAGCTGGGAGGATATCTTCCACGGGATGTACCAGATAAGGGTACACCCGAATGCCTTCCTGGCCTCACTTACAGCCTGGATGATCCGATACAATGCTCAGGTCCTGTTCTGTTCGAAGAAGAACTCTGGAAACCTGATCCGAGAGGTGTTGCTCAGAGACCTTAAGGAACGGCTGGAAGGAGGCGAATTATAGTGGCTGGTTTTTTGTTCTACGAAGATTACTACAAGATCGGCAAGAACCTTCCGACAGACAGAGCCAAGGTTCTGTTTTACGAGGCAATCTTCGAGAGAGGACTTTCCGGGAAGCCGCTGGAGATGACCGGCAACCCGGTAGAAGACACCGCATTCGTCTTTATTGAGTCCCTGATCAAGGCGAATGAGAAGAGGCGGGAAAATGGCAAAAAGGGAGGCCGCCCAAAGGGCTCAAAAAATAAAAAACCAGTGGTTTCCCTTAATGATAATGTAAATGACAATGTCAATGCTAATGCTAATGACAATGTCAATACATTATCATCTACGGACATGGTCCCTCCTGACGGGGACCAGTCCTCCGATGACGGCGGGTGGATGACTGGGGAGGAGTTAAGAAACAATGGCATTTTATGAGTTTACCCCAGACGATGCGATAAGGTTCGCTGACTTCGTCCATATTAAGGCAAGGCGAATGAGA
The DNA here is from genome assembly GCA_045606085.1 of Oscillospiraceae bacterium. Lineage (GTDB taxonomy): Bacteria > Bacillota > Clostridia > Oscillospirales > Ruminococcaceae > CAG-115. The sequence goes on along the minus strand of JAZURJ010000072.1, from coordinate 7,283 downwards.
GACGAGCTTGTATTTCATCACTGCCCGTTCTGCGGAGAGAATTCTGAAGACAAGGACAAGTTCGCCATCAATCTGAAAACTGGGCAATATAACTGCTTCCGAGCGACCTGCGGAGCACATGGGAACATGATCACGCTGAGCAAGTATTTCGGCTTCGAGCTTCCTGGCTACGCAGACGAGTATTACAACGCTCGGAAACGCTATGCCAGGCTTCCGCAAAACGACCGGCCTCAGACCACAGAACCGGCGATCGAATACCTGCGGAACAGAGGGATATCAGAAGAGATTGCTCGGAAGTATGAGATAACGACAGACAAGCAAAGGCCGGAGCTCCTCATCTTCCCGTTTTATGATGAGAACAATGTCCTTCAGCTGGTCAAATACCGGAACACCCTGGCAACGAAGGAAAACGGCCTGGATAAAGAATGGAGCCTCCGGGACAAGAAGAACGACCTGAGCTGCAAGCCGATCCTGTTCGGAATGAATCACTGTGATCCGGCTGTCAGCGACACGCTGATCATGACGGAAGGCCAGCTTGACACATTAGCGGTTGCAGAAGCTGGATATCAGAATGTTGTCTCTGTTCCGACAGGGGCAAATGGCTTCACCTGGGTGCCGTACTGCTGGAACTTTATGAGGCAGTTTAAGAGCCTTATCGTCTTCGGAGATTATGAAAAAGGGCACATCACTCTTTTGAGAGAGATGCAGCAGCATTTTTTCTTTGGCAAGATCCTGCACGTAAAGCCGGAGAATTATAAGGAATGTAAGGACGCTAATGACATCTTACGGAAGTACGGTCCGGAACAGATCCGGAAGTGCATAGACGATGCGGCTCAGATAGTTAATGAGAAGTTCGTGAAGCTCTCGGAGATCCGCCCAAGGCCGATCGCAGAGATGGAGAACTTCAAGACCGGCATTGAGTCACTCGACAGGATCCTGGGAGGCATGTACTTCGGACAGCTTGTAATCCTGACAGGAGAACGTGGAGAAGGGAAGAGCACCATCAGCAATCAGTTAGCCCTTATGGCCGTCAACAGCGAAGTAAAAACTTTTATTTACTCCGGAGAGCTGCCAGATGGGACGCTCAGAGACTGGATCGACTGTCAGGCAGCGGGACCGACCCACATGATCGAACACCGGAACAACTTCGGGGATGCAGATTACACGATTGAAGAAGGCATCAGCGACAAGATCGGAGAATGGTACTCGGAAAACCTGTACATCTTCCAGAACAAACAGCTGGAGGATTTGGACACCGAAGAAGAGGACGACGAGATCATTGATCTGATTAAAGAAGCCACAGTAGAGGGCTTCCGGATGATCGTGATCGACAATCTTATGACGGCCATGGACGACGATCCCCGGTACGATCTTTATCGGGCACAGACCAAGTTCGTGAAGCAGCTGTCCCGGATCGCCAAAGCCAGAGACGTGCTGATCGTCCTGATCGCCCATCAGCGGAAGAACCAGGGGACCATGAGAACGGCTGATGATGTGTCCGGAAGCGGTAACATAACGAACCTGGCCGATGTGGTCCTTATGTTCGGAAAGCCGAAGGATAAGGAGGCGACCTGGCCGAGGGAATTAACGGTGCTAAAGAATCGTTTGACCGGAAAGCTGGGAAGCCCGATCCCTATCTGGTATGACGAAGGCTCCAGAAGAACTAATGATACACAGCGGTTTGACTGGGCACTCGGCTGGGAACAGGATTTTACGGAGATCGGAGAAGTTCCGAATCCGTTTGAGGGAGTTGAATGGGATGACGAAGAGTGAAGTTGAGAACTTATCAAAATGGATGATGCAGCTCTGGCAGACTTACTTGAAGTATCTGAAGCTGGAGATGGCTGCGGGCGATTTCGATGCAGTGATGGAAGAACTCCGTGCGATCTGGGAGGACTCCGGAGAGAACCAGCTGATCATGGACATGTGCACGGCCTTCGCAAACGATCTGGACAGGAGGGCCCAGAATGTCTAGGACGGCAGGGGCTAAGAATGAAACTGCCCAGAACGATTACCTTGGGAAGTACTTCCGGCCCACGGAAGAGGAACTCCAGATGATGGGCATGAAGAAGAAGCCCGCCCTGCCGAAGGTGGTGAAAGTGTGCAGACCTCAGCATTACGGATCCAGAGCGTGCATGTGGGTGACCGAATGGGTGGACGAGAGGACTTATGAGGCATACGTACAGAAGTACCAGAGGCTGGAAACACTGGCAGACAAGAGGAGGAATAAACATGAGTGAAGACCTTATCCGGCGTGAGGATGCTTATGCCGTCTTGTCGGAATACTATCATCACAGAACCGAGATACAGCACAAAGCCTTGCGAGAAGCACTGGACATGGTGCCGTCCGCAACGCAGACCAACGATTCCAACACGTTAAACGCATTGGATATGGTGCCGTCTGCACATTCAGAACCGTTATCTGATGCCTATATGAAAGCAGTATGGATATGGTTGCTTGATTACCAACTCAAGACAGTAGAAATGAAAGGAAAATATACACCGTATGAAGTGCTGTCGTGGGTGGTGAATGATTGGAGGAAAGAGCATGGACCCAATTGAGAGGCAGGCTGCACTTGATGCTATTGACGAAATCGAATCAGAAGTTGCTGACGGAGACGGATTTCAGTACGAAAAATGGAGACAGTTCTTTTGTGACTTGCCATCCGCACAGCCCGAGCGAAAGAAGGGGAGGTGGATTAAAAAAATGTCAGTTAATAAAACCGAAAAGTATATATCTTACGATCCCGAGTGGTATTGTGCCTGTTGTGGAACAAAATATGATTCGTGCATAGCTAAAATCGTTAATTTTTGTTATGTATGCGGTGCCGAAATGGAGAAAGGAGAAGATGATGTATCCAATTGACAGACAGGTAGCTATTGGAGCAATTCAGAACTTTATCTTATTTGGAGATATTGAACTTGATGCACCAGGCAGGAGAAAGGCGGCTAACGCCATACAATCACTTATGGAAATGCTTCCCGTAGCGAAAGCAACGTGGATTCCCGTAACGGAGCGGTTGCCGGAAGATGATACGGAAGTTATTGTGTCATGCACCGATGATTCCGGAGATTCCGAGTTTAGCTATACAACAACAGGATGGCACTTCAAGGGAATATGGGTTGTAGGCAATGAAAGAAGTTATTTTGTCAGAGCATGGATGCCCTTGCCGGAGCCGTGGAAAGGAGAAGCCGATGCCGAGGTACATTGATGCGGATGAATTGCCGAAAGTAAAGTATCACGCATTGCCGTATACGCATATCGTACCGTCAGACTTAAAGGGTCTGCAAACAGAAGCGTATGAGCGTGGTTGGAACGATGCGATTGATGCAATTGTTGAGAATGCCGAGACCGCCGATGTGGTTGAAGTCATACGTTGCCGGGAGTGCAAACATTATCAATTTGCCAACGAGCGTGCTTTTGGGATGCCTGTGAAGCGTTGCGAAATAACAGGATTTGAGGATGTGGATGATGATGATTTTTGTTCCCGGGGGGAAAGGAGAGACGATGCCGGAATACATCATTGAAATTGGCAAAGCCCTATATGACCCTGACACCGGGGCGGCGGTTTTCAAGCCTGAATTCCGGGGAGAGTTGGTCAGGTGCCGGGAATGCAAGTATCGTGATGTTGACGATTTTTGTACAGGGAGGGGATATCCAAATGGGCTTGTTCCAGATGATGGTTTTTGCGATAAGGGCAAAAGGAGAGATTGATGCTGAAAAGATTGATAAACAGAATTAAGCATCATAACTTCTGCAAACGAAATCGTTACTATTGCCATGATTGCATATACCACGATTTTGTTTATGAGGGAACCATATTCCGGGGCAACAGATGCAGATGGAATGAAAGGAGAAGACGATGAAGAAAGTACATGAAGAAGAATTTGACGGCACCGATAAAGCCGTAATTGCCGGATTCTTAGCCATTTTTGTGGTCATCGGAATCGTGATCGGCATGGCACTGATGTACGGTTGGCTTGCTCTTAACGGGCAGATCGTGGCGTTGCAGTGAAAGGAGAATGTATGAAGCTATTTATGACAGAACGTAGATACCGGGAGAATATTGAAATGGCTATCCAGAACCGGGAGAGGCAGGACGATGTTTGGATGCTGAAATCAAAGGTCGAAGAATTACAGTACAAAGTACAGGGCTTAGAGAACCGGGTGCGTGATCTTGAAATTAAAACACCGGCTTACTGGTCAACAAGCAAGACTGTTCCGATTGAGAACACAGACATCACTACTTGTTAAGGAGAAGAAACCAATGGACATACGACTACGGCTCTTAACAGCCGAAATTGCTATTTTAACGGCAGTAGCATCATTGTTCGCTACAAATACTGAAGAGTGGACTAAGGTCTACGAAAGACGGCTTTTTTGCGAAATGCAGATGAATCTGTGGAGGGGAGGATATGAACAGAAGACAAGCGAAGAAATACTACCAGGGTCTGACCCAGTTCCAGCAAGGTCTGAAAGAGTTGAAGAAGCACCGCTGGTTCTCGTTGGCGAGGTGGCAGTAAGTGAACAAACGGCAAGCGAAGAAGCACCAGCTGCACAGCAGACCCGACAGGAAGAGGTTGTGGAAGCGGTTCCGCAAAGTAGCCCAGCCCCGGCTGAAACCGCACCACCAGAAGAGCCTACTGCCGTTCATCAAGCGTCAGCTCCGCTCTACCTTGTAGAGGGCGAACAGCTGGATCCAGGAGTAGCCGAGTACCTTTACCAGAGGCTGTGTGAGGCTAATATAGGGTGGTTTTATGAATATGCCTTATGCCTGGCATACCAGGAGAGCAGTTTTAACCACCTGGCAATCAATCCTAATGGGCGTGACTTCGGGCTCTACCAGTTCCGAATCGAATTTCATCCCGGTTTAGCCTGGCAAAATCCCTACGCTCAGACCGATCTGTTCGTCTCCATGATGGCTGCCAGAGCCGCTGCCGGATGTGATGTTTACAGCATGATCAGCCGCCACAACACGAGCGATTACTGCCCGGAGATCAACCCGGTCTACCTTACGCAGGTGCTCTCACATTTCCCGACTTTACAAAGGATCAGATAATGGACGATTTTATGAACGCTCCGGACTCGTGCGAATTTTGTCGTTACAGAATCTTCTCGCAGATCGACTCGACTTTCGTCTGCGTCAACCACACAAGCCAGCTCTTCGGAGAGGATGTCTTCCCCGGAGACTGGTGCGAAAAATATAAGCAAAGGAAGGACAAAAATGGCAAAAAAACAGAATCTCACGATGCAGCAGATTAAGGGCTACCTTCTCCAGCACGGGGTACCTCCGGCAATGTTCGACAGCATCCGCCTTACCCTGATCGATGACGCAATCCGGAACTCTGACGCTCTGAGGGTTGATCGGATCTTCTGCCTGTTAGCCCTGGCCATTCATGAGGCCTATGGCTTCGGGGTTAAGCGGATCATGAAGGGCATGAAGGCTTTTGAGGAATTGAACGCCCAATTTGAGGACCCGGATGCAGACGTGTCCTGGAACAAGCTGATGAAAGAGCTCCGTGACAAGACCGGCCTCGTGATCAGCACCAATACGGAAGACCGCATAGCTTTTGAATATCTCGGAGGTAACGCGAATGACGATTGACCAGATCGTGGTAGCAATTTTCTTAGGACTGCTTGTGTTCGTGATCGCCCTGGCTCTTGTCCCGGCCATCGTGATCAGCCGGAAAATAGCCCGTGAAGAAGAGGACAGATATTGGGCAGAGTTCTCGGAAGAGTGCCGGGAAGAGGTGGACAAGTGAAGTTTTCAATCATTATTCCGGCTCATAATTCTTCCTACTTCATCGAAAAGGCACTAAAAAGCGTCCGGAGCCAGACTTATAAGGACTATGAGCTGCTTGTGGTCTGTGATGCATGCACGGACAGCACTTTTGCAGTGGCATCAAGATATGCGGATATCACTATGATCACAAGCTACGGCCGTGACGGATTAGCCAGAAACGCCGGTCTTGACATCGCCTCCGGAGAGTATGTTCTTTTTATGGATGATGACGACTGGTGGCTGCACGAATACGTGCTCCAGCAGCTTGCAGACAGGCTTTCCGAAACATCGCTTACAGATGTGCTCTGCTTCGGCTTCATTTGGAAAGGCCGTGGGTATACAGCAAACACGCTTGGCCGGATCTGGCCGAATGTGTGGAGCAAGTGCTGGCGGAGAGAGTTCATCGGAGACACCCGATTCACAGATGTGAAGATGGAATCTGACCTTTATTTTACCAGGGAGATGATGGCTAAAATCACAAGCAATGAACAGGTCGATATTTGGGCCATGCCTCTGTACTACTATAATTACATGCGTCCCGGATCTCAGACAGAGATCGCGAACAGGAGTGAAGAATGACGGCTAAGGAATACTTGAATCAATTGCGGAGGTTAAAGCTTAAACAGCGTAGGGTGGACGAGGAGATTCAGACCCTGGATGCAGCACTCTCATCTGCCGGGGCTATCCGCTATGACAAGCTTAATGTACAGACCTCTCCGGAGAACCGTATGGAAGCCGGTATTGTTCGCCTTGCAGAACTGCGTCAGAAGCTGGTTGATCTGAAGATAGAGTACTATGATCTCTATGTTGTGATCATTCATCAGATTAATAGCCTGGATGCTATAGGTCTATATAAGGACATCCTGATCATGCGGTACTTCGAGGGCAAGTCGGTCAGGAAGATAGCCGATGAGCTGCACTATGATACTAAGTACATAGCAAACTGTCACGGTCGGGCGTTGCAGATATTCTACGCACAGTACTTGAAAGATGTGGAATAATGTGGATTTTCTTATGCTATACTGCTACCATCAGAAACCACATGAAAAACCTCCCGTGCAACCGAACCTGCCGAGTTTCTGATAGAGGGCCACAGACATTGCTTGGGACACTGTGGCTCTCTTTTTTGTGGAGGATAACATGAAAGACTTTGCTTCTTCATTCTACAAGTCGCGCCGCTGGCAGGAGACCAGGAAGGCCTACCTCAAGTCAGTAGGTGGTCTGTGCGAACGCTGCCTTAAGAAGGGACTGTATCATCCAGCAGTGATCGTTCATCATAAGGTTTATATTTCTCCTGAGAATATTAATAACCCGGAGATCACTTTATCCTGGGGGAACCTCGAAGCAGTATGCAGGGAGTGCCACGAAGCAGAGCATAGGCGTGAGGATCTACGCTATACAGTATCACCTGACGGATCTGTGGAGATAAGATAGCCCCCCCCGGGGTGTTAAATTTTTGGCTTATATCCTATAGACAAGTCGGAGGCCAAGCGGTCTTAG
>JAZURJ010000071.1:0-57054 GCA_045606085.1 Oscillospiraceae bacterium | reverse complement strand
CACTAATGCTCCCACTGCTTTCGTCTACCTGTTCGACAAGGCTGACGCGGGCAGAACAGCTACTATCTACGGCGAGAAGGATGGTGCAGCATTTGCTGTATGCACGATCACCATCGCTGAAGACGGCTCGGCTGTACTTCCCCTCAACGCAGCAGGAACTTACGCTCTCGTCATCAATGACGGGCTGCGTGGCGACGCTGACGGCAGCGGCACTGTCAACGCTCTTGATGCGGCCGCTATCCTCATGGATGTTGTAGGTATCGCTCCCGCAAAGAACAAGGCAGGCTGCGACTACACAGGCGACAGCTTCACAAACGCTCTTGACGCTGCTGCGATACTTAACGATATCGTTAACGGCAAGATATGATAATTTATTACTCCCCTGACTTCGGTCAGGGGAGTAATTTTTGGTCACAACTGAGCCGTTCCCTGAGTTAAATTTCTACGAAGCAAGGGGTCAGGGGGTCGAATCCCTTCTGGCGTGCCATAGAAAAAGGTCATCGAAAGATGACCTTTTTCTTATGCGATCTTTTCTTCCGACTGCCCTTATGGCAGTCGGATTTTGGCTTTATATAGCGGTTTCAAGACAATTTCATCCATAACGCCAAAACCGAAAAGATCGCCGTCTGCTGCCGCTTGACCATCATGGTTGAGCGGTTTTTCGTTTTTGCACATCAATCAGAGGTATAAGGAAAGACCGCTTTATGATATGACTACTCGTATTATCAAATATACAATTTTTCTATTGACTTTTTCAAAAGGCTGGTGTATAATAAAAGAACAATTTAACAGACGGGAGCTTGTGTTACAGGCTGAGAGGGAGATGTGATCTCCGACCGATAACCTGATTTGGATAATGCCAACGTAGGGATGACTGTGACAGCGCTGACGCTGACACGTCAGTGCAGATAAAATAATATATATGCACAACTGGAGCTATCTGAATAGGTAGCTCCTTTTTTGTTGCAAAAAGGAGGTACATCATGTACAAAACGCAAATGGAAGCGGCAAGGAAAGGCATCGTCACAAAGGAGATGGAAGCCGTTGCGGAAAAGGAATACCGCACTCCTGAGGAGATACGGGAGCTCGTCGCAAAGGGACAGGTCGCTATCTGTGCGAACAGGCTCCACAAGTGCATCGAGCCGAACGGCGTAGGCTCTATGCTCCGCACGAAGATCAACGTAAATCTCGGCGTTTCGAGGGACTGCAAGGACTACGACATCGAAATGGAAAAGGTGATGGCGGCTGTGGATATGGGTGCGGAGGCGATAATGGATCTCTCCTCCCACGGAAACACACAGCCGTTCAGACAGAAGCTTGTGGCGGAATGTCCTGCAATGATCGGCACTGTTCCCGTTTATGACAGCGTTATCCACTATCAGCGTGACCTTGCAACGCTCACCGCAAAGGATTTCATAGATGTTGTGAGACTCCATGCAGAGGATGGCGTGGACTTTGTGACACTCCACTGCGGAATTACACGAAAGACTATCGAACAGATAAAACAGCATAAGCGTAAGATGAATATCGTTTCCCGCGGCGGCTCGCTTGTATTTGCATGGATGAGTATGACGGGCAATGAAAACCCGTTCTACGAATATTTTGACGATATACTGGACATCTGCCGTGAGTATGATGTGACTATCTCACTCGGCGATGCCTGCCGCCCGGGTTGTCTTGCCGACGCAAGCGATGTCTGTCAGATCGAAGAGCTTGTTCGGCTCGGAGAACTGACAAAAAGAGCGTGGGCCAGGGACGTTCAGGTAATGATAGAAGGCCCTGGTCATATGCCTCTTGATCAGATCGCTGCCAATATGAAGATACAGCAGACGATATGTATGGGTGCACCATTCTATGTGCTGGGTCCACTGGTTACAGATATCGCCCCCGGTTACGACCACATAACTTCTGCAATAGGCGGTGCTGTTGCAGCGATGAACGGTGCGGCTTTCCTCTGCTACGTGACCCCCGCAGAGCATCTTGCACTCCCGAATGTAGAGGACGTAAAGCAAGGCATAATTGCTTCCAAAATCGCCGCTCATGCCGCTGACATTGCAAAGCATATTCCTCATGCAATGGATATCGACAACGAAATGGCTGACGCTCGCAGGACTTTTGACTGGGACAAGCAGTGGGAATGCTCTATCGACCCTGAAACTGCAAGGAAGATACGTGACGACAGAAAGCCTGAGATAGAGGGGAGCTGCTCGATGTGCGGCAAATTCTGTGCCGTAAGAAGCATGAACAAGGCTCTTGAGGGCGAGTATATCGATATTTTGTGAGGTGTACGATGATTAAAATAAACGGAGAGGAAATTGAAAACATCAATGGCATAACAGTTGCCGAATATCTGTCATCAAGCGGTTACGACGCAAAGCGTGTTGCAGTGGAGCTTAACGGCGATATCCTGCCGAAAGTGCAGTACGACAGCACGGTTCTTCAGGACGGCGACAGCGTTGAGGTAGTAAGCTTTGTGGGAGGCGGCTAACATGACCAAATCCGAATGGCTCAATGCACTTGAACAGCGGCACGGAACGGAGTTGCAGAAGAGATTTTCGGCCGCTTCGGTTGCAGTCTGCGGTCTGGGAGGGCTGGGATCGAATGTGGCGATATCGCTTGCAAGAGCAGGCATTGGCAAGCTGCACCTCATAGACTTTGACAGAGTTGAGATCTCAAATCTGCACCGTCAGCAGTACGGAGTTTCACAGCTTGGGATGTACAAGACCGACGCCATGAAACAGATACTTTCCGAGATATCACCCTACTGCGAGGTGATGACGGACACAGTACGGCTGAATGAGGAAAACCTCTCACTTATTGCCGATCGTGACATTATCTGCGAGTGCTTCGACAGTGCGGAATGCAAGGCGATGCTGGTGAACGGCATCTCGGATCACAGCCCCGACAAGTACATTGTTGCAGCTTCAGGAATGTCGGGGCTTCACACAAGCAACACGATACAGACCAAAAGGCTCGGCAGGCGGCTGTACATCTGCGGCGACGGAATAAGCGACGTAGCGTCGGACGGAACACTTTTCGCTCCGCGTGTAATGCTCTGTGCCTCACATCAGGCAAACACAGTTCTGCGAATCATCGCAGGAGAATTTGAAGTATAAGGAGAACAGAAATGAATAATGATAAGTTGATTTTAGGCGGACACGAGTTCAACTCACGCTTTATCTTAGGATCGGGAAAGTATTCCCTCAGCCTCATTGATGCGGCTGTGCGTGACGCAGGTGCGGAGATAATCACTCTTGCGGTACGCCGTGCAAACACAAAGGAACAGGAAAACATCCTTGACTACATACCAGAAGGAGTGACGCTGCTCCCCAACACCTCGGGGGCAAGAACAGCGGAGGAAGCTGTGCGTATCGCAAGGCTCGCACGGGAGATAGGCTGCGGCAACTTCGTGAAGATAGAAATTATGAAGGACAGCAAATATCTCCTCCCCGACAACAACGAAACTGTCAAGGCTACTGAAATCCTCGCCAAAGAGGGATTTGTGGTGCTTCCGTATATGTACCCCGATCTGTATGCGGCGAGAGATCTTGCCAACGCCGGTGCGGCGGCTGTAATGCCCCTTGCGGCACCTATCGGCTCAAACAAAGGACTTGCCACAAGGGAGTTCATTCAGATACTGATCGACGAGATAGACCTGCCCGTTATCGTAGATGCAGGCATCGGCAGACCCTCACAGGCTTGCGAAGCAATGGAGATGGGAGCGGCGGCTATCATGGCGAATACCGCCCTCGCAACAGCAGGCGACCTTCCTATGATGGCTGCGGCATTCAGGAATGCTGTCGAAGCCGGAAGAAAAGCATACCTCTCGGGGCTTGGTCGGGTGCTGACGAGAGGTGCCTCTGCCTCTGATCCGCTGACAGGTTTTCTCCACGATTGAGGTGCATGATGGATAACAGATTTTTTGTTGACGGAAAGCACCTTTCCCCCTCTGCTCTTGAAAAGAAGCACCGCCTTGAAACTGACCCAACGAGCCGCACCGACCATATGAAGTACATGAACGGAATGGAGCGTATAAGCTCTGATATTATGGACAAGGTGCTGTGTGAAATGAACAGCTACGACTATACCCGCTACACCGCAAAGGACGTAAAGTCAGCACTGGAGCACGAAAACTGCACCATCGAGGATCTCAAGGTGCTTCTCTCCCCTGCCGCAGAGCCGTTTTTAGAGCAGATGGCACAGCGTGCAAGGCTTGAAACATCTAAACATTTCGGCAATACGGTGTATATGTTCACGCCGCTGTATATTGCGAATTACTGCGAGAATTACTGCGTTTACTGCGGCTTCAACTGCTACAACGACATCAACCGCATGAAGCTGAATATGGAACAGATAGAGCATGAAATGAAGATAATCTCTGACAGCGGAATGGAGGAGATACTCATTCTCACAGGAGAGAGCCGCAGTCAGAGCAATATCGAATACATAGGAGAAGCCTGCAAGCTTGCAAGAAAACACTTCCGCATGGTGGGGCTTGAAATTTATCCTGTGAACGTGGATGAATACAGGTATCTCCACGAGTGCGGTGCGGATTATGTAACGGTATTTCAGGAGACATACGACAGCGACCGCTATTCCGAGCTTCACCTGCTGGGTCACAAGCGAGTGTATCCATACCGCTTCGAGGCACAGGAACGTGCACTTATGGGCGGCATGAGAGGAGTTGCCTTCTCTGCTCTGCTAGGTTTATCAGACTTCCGAAAGGACGCTCTTGCAAGTGCCCTGCACGTCTATTTCCTGCAAAGGAAGTATCCTCATGCGGAGATGTCGCTGTCCTGTCCCCGTCTTCGTCCCATAATCAACAACGACAGGATAGACCCGCTTGATGTTCATGAAACACAGCTTTGTCAGATACTCTGTGCCTATCGCATATTCCTGCCCTTTGTGGGAATCACGGTGTCCTCAAGGGAGAGCGAGAGCTTCAGAAATGGCATCGTGAAGATAGCCGCAACAAAGGTATCCGCAGGTGTTTCCACAGGCATAGGCGATCATGAAAGCAAGTACAGCGGCACTGAAACCGACGACGCGGCGGGCGATGAGCAGTTCGAGATAAACGACGGCAGAAGCCTTGATGTTATGTATAAGGACATCGCAGCAGAGGGCTTACAGCCTGTATTGAACGACTATATCTATATGTGAGGTGCGTATGAGAAATTTAAATACAACGATGTATTTTATTACAGACAGCACATTCTGCGGCGAGGAGGAATTCCTCAGCCGTGTTGAGGAAGCCTGCAAGGGCGGCGTGACGCTCATTCAGCTTCGTGAAAAGGAGCATACCACAAGGGAGTATCTCGCCCTAGCCGAAAAGGTACATGAGATAACACAGCGGTATGATATTCCGCTTATCATTGATGACAGAGTGGATATTGCACTTGCCGTAAATGCCGAAGGTGTTCATGTCGGACAGTCTGATATGCCGGTTTCAGTTGCACGCAGACTTATGGGCGATAAGATTGTCGGTGCAACCGCAAAGACGGTGCCGCAGGCGGTTGAAGCCTACGAACAGGGTGCAGATTACCTCGGAGTGGGTGCTATCTATCCGACTACAACAAAGGTCAAGACCGTGCTGACAAGCGTTGACACGCTGAAAGAGATAGTAAGGGCTGTGCCGATAAAGGTCAACGCCATCGGCGGTCTTAACAAGGACAATATCCATGTGCTCAAAGGCAGCGGAATCGACGGTATCTGTGCTGTTTCGGCTATCATGAAAGCGGACGACCCGAAAATTGCCGCCAAAGAGCTAAGGGAGGCGTTTGATGAGTTGCAGAAGGATTAAAACCGCTCTCACCATCGCAGGAAGCGATTCAAGCGGAGGTGCAGGAATTCAGGCAGACCTCAAGACGATGCTTGCAAACGGTGTTTACGGAATGAGTGCGATAACCGCACTCACTGCACAGAATACGATGGGAGTTATAGCTGTTTCAGAGGTCACACCCGAATTTCTCGGACAGCAGATAGATGCGGTATTCACCGATATTTTCCCCGATGCGGTGAAGATAGGCATGACAGCAAATGAAAAGCTGATTGAAATTATTGCGGAGCAGCTCAGCTTTTACAAGGCAAGGAATATTGTTGTTGACCCCGTGATGATCGCCACCAGCGGAGCAAGGCTTATTTCCGAAAGTGCAATAGCTGTGCTGAAAGAAAAACTGCTTCCGATAGCTGATATCGTAACACCGAATATCCCCGAAGCCGAGGTGCTGTCCGGAATGAAAATTTCCGACAAGTCGGACATGGAGAATGCTGCAAGACTCATCAGCGGCAGCTACGGCTGTGCGGTGCTTTTAAAAGGCGGTCACAGCATAAATGACGCAAACGACCTGCTTTGCGAAAACGATGAAATGACATGGTTCAGCGGCAGGCGAATCGATAATCCGAATACACACGGGACAGGTTGTACGCTGTCCTCTGCGATAGCGTCGAATCTCGCAAAAGAGCATGACATCAGATCTGCCGTGACGTTCGCAAAGGAGTATATTTCAGGTGCTCTTTCGGCTATGCTTGACCTCGGAAAGGGGAGCGGACCGCTCGACCACGGTTTTGATTCAGGGAGTATTTATGCCTGGAGCAACAAAGATACAAATAACTGAATATCCGTTCGGTCGGGAATGCAATTTCCGGTCACACCTGAATTTTCTGCCACGTTTTCCCCTTTTCCTCGTTGTGACATCAGTATGTCATAGAAATTATTAAATAATCACAGGAAGATAAAACACCCTTCGTCTGCTGGCGAAGGGTGTTCTGATATCATGGAAGGATATATTATGATAGCTTTTTTTAAATTGCGTCGATCGTAAAAATTGAGCTATTTAAAATCAATTCTGTTTCAAAAAACTAAAGCACGATCACACAATATCACTGAACAGATATTGGAATTTGATCTTGTAGCTTAAACTGTCAGTTTGTGCGGCACGTTATAGTCTGGAAGCATAATCTCTGGGACTTAATCCGTATTCTGCCCTGAATGCACGGAAGAAGCTGGTGTAATCCCTGAAGCCGCATCTGACACACACTTCCCCCGGAGCGGTATCGTTCATCAGCATACGCTTTGCTGCACTCAGGCGTTTTAGCATTATGTATCTGTACACGCTCGTTCCGACATTGTCGCTGAATTCATGCGACAGATGATATTTGCTCACAAAGAATCTTTCGGCAAGTATGTCAAGAGAAAGTTCTTCCTCATAATGTTCGCCGATATACTCCACGACCCTTGAGATAAGCAGCGAAGAATTCTCAGACCGCAGCGGTTCTGTGGATCTCATACCAAGTCGGTTGATCTCGACCATTATCTGCATGAACAGTCCATCGGCATATATTGAAGCACCGTAATCCGTGGAGTAGTGTTCCCGTACAAGCTCGCTGAATTTGTCGGTAAGCTCTGCACGCTGCGTGGGATTCAGATGGATAAGGCAGGTGGATTTGTTGTCAAAGCAGGCGGATAACCGCAAATCTCCCACTGAAAAGCTATCAAGGTATTTTTTCTGTATCCACATGACTATTCTTTCATAGGACGGTTTATCGGGAGGTATGATCGGACGATGGAGTATCATCGGATCAATGAGCATGATATCTCCGTGGCAGGGATGATATACCTCGCCCTCCATCCAGTAAGAAATATTGCCGCCGAGAAGAAAGAATATCTCATAAAAATCGTGGTTATGAACTTCAACTTCATTAAGCATAGGCTCATTATAATGGAACACCTCATAGCTGGATGTTTTCATCTCCTGACGCTCATCGAAACGCTGTATCCTTTGTCGCATATTGATTCCTCCCACCATTTTTGCATCTGATGTTTATAATAATTTTACCACAACATTTGCAATAATGCAAGCAAATTTCGCAATTAACATTGCGAATAAGTTGTGGTATACTGAAATCACAAAAGAAGCTAAAGGAGTATTTGGTATGAAAGCATTTATGGATGATGATTTTCTCCTGTCCACCGAAACTGCTCGCGTACTGTTTCGTGAATACGCAGATAAATGCCCGATAATCGACTATCACTGCCATGTCAGCCCCAAAGAGATCTATGAGGATAAGCACTTTGAAAACCTGACCGACGCATGGCTTTCGGGCGATCACTACAAGTGGCGTATCATGAGATCAAATGGCGTTGATGAGTATTATATCACAGGTGCTGCATCGGATCGTGAAAAGTTCCAGAAGTTTGCCGAGGTACTTCCCAAAGCGATAGGTAATCCGATGTATCACTGGTGTCATCTGGAGCTGAAGAAATATTTCGGCTACAATGGCGTCCTCAACGGAAAAACTGCCGAGGAGGTGTGGCAGCTCACCTGCGAAAAGCTGAAAGAGGACAACATGAGCGTCCGCGGGCTTATTCAGCAGTCGGCCGTCGAATTCATCGGAACTACCGACGACCCCACCGATAACCTTGAATGGCACAGCAAGCTCGCTGCCGATGGCACCTTCAAAACTGTGGTAGCACCATCATTCCGTCCTGATAAAGCATTCAATATCGATAAATACGGCTGGAAAGAATATATCGGTAATCTGTCATCTGTTTCAGGTGTGAAGATCTATGATATGGCATCGCTGAAAAAAGCTCTTTCAAAGAGAATGGATTATTTCGCTACCATGGGATGCAGGGTCAGCGATCATGGTCTTGACCACATGATATTCAGCGAAGCTTCTAAAAAAGACAATGACGCAGTGATGAACAGAGCACTCAATGATGGTATTATAAGCTCAGCGGAAGCAGAGGCGTTCAAAACAGATCTCCTTATGTTCTGTGCAAGCGAATACAAACGCCTGGGATGGGTAATGCAGCTGCATTATAACTGTCTGAGAAACCCGAATACAGCTATGTTTCTGAAGCTTGGGCCTGATACAGGCTTTGACTGCATAGGACCGCACAACGGAAGCGAAAAACTGGCAAAGCTGCTTGATATACTGTACGCAGCGGATAAACTTCCTAAAACGATACTTTACAGTCTTGACAGTACCGATAATGCATTCCTTGATTCTCTTATAGGAGCTTTTCAGGGAACAGAAGCTGCAGGAAAGCTCCAGCATGGCAGTGCATGGTGGTTCAATGACAATCTGCAGGGAATGCGTGAGCAGCTTATATCGCTTGCAAACCTGAGCCTGCTCGGTAATTTTGTGGGAATGCTTACAGATTCCAGAAGCTTTTTAAGCTATACGCGTCATGAGTATTTCCGCAGGATACTGTGCTGCCTTATCGGTGAATGGGTGGAAAACGGAGAATATCCTGCTGATATGGTGCAGCTTGGCGAAATGATAACAGACATCTGTCACGACAATGCCGCACGCTACTTCAACCTTTGATTCGGAAAAAACACAGGAGGACAAGGATATGCCAATGCAGATGGGATTTCGCTGGTATGGCGAAGGCAACGACAATATCACTCTCGGCGACATAAAACAGATACCCGGTGTTACAAGCATAGTCTGGGCACTTCATCATAAGCTTCCGGGCGAAGTGTGGGAGATAGATGAGATAGCCGAGGTAAAACGTCAGCTTGACGAATACGGCTTCAATATGGATGTTGTGGAATCAGTAAATGTGCATGACGATATAAAGATAGGAAAGCCCACGAGAGATATGTACATAGAAAACTATAAGCAATGTATCCTCAATCTTTCAAAGTTCGGTGTAAAGGTCATCTGCTACAATTTCATGCCCATTTTTGACTGGACGCGTTCGGATCTTTTCCATCCCGTGGGCGACGGCTCCACCGCATTGTACTACGAAAAGGATATGATACAGGATGATTATAATGCCATGGCGGAATACATCCTCAGCTTTACCGAGAAGTATGGTATGTCGTTCCCGGGTTGGGAGCCTGAAAGGATGGCGGCATTGGATCAGCTTTTCAAGGATTACGAGGGCGTGGATCATGAAAAGCTCTGGGAGAATCTCAGGTACTTCCTTGAGGCTATCATGCCGACCTGCGAGGAATGTAATATCAAAATGGCTATCCATATGGACGATCCGCCATGGGATATCTTCGGGCTGCCGCGTCTGCTTATAAACGAAGAGAATATCGATCGTTTCCTGAGGATGGTAGACCATCCCTGTAACTGTCTGACGCTCTGCTCAGGCTCGCTTGGTGCAGACCCAAACAACAATGTGGCAGATATAGTCAGAAAGCATTGCGACCGCATCGCTTTTGCGCATATCCGCAATGTAAAGCACTTCGAAAACGGCGATTTTTCCGAAGCAAGCCATCGTGACTGCGACGGAGATACAGGAATACTCAACATCCTGAAAGCTTACCATGACTGCGGCTATGAGGGATATATCCGCCCTGACCACGGACGCCATCTGTGGAATGAGGGGCCGGGAAATGTACGCCCCGGATACGGACTTTATGATCGTGCACTGGGTATAATGTATATGCTTGGTGTATGGGATATGCTTGACAGACTCTCGGACAAAAACTGAAATGAGGTAATATAAAATGATGGAACTTCCGATCAATATTGATTATACAGGCAAGGTAGTAGTTATCACAGGTGCTGGCGGGCTTATCTGCGGTGCCATGGCAAGAGCATTTGCACAAAGCGGTGCTAAGGTAGCCGCACTCGACCTTAATGAGAACGCTGTAAAAAAGCTTGCCGATGAACTTAAAGCCGAGGGATATATCTGTGAGGGCTATAAGGCAGATGTTCTTGATTCCGAAGCACTGGAGCAGGTACATAAGTCGGTCATCCGTGATCTTGGAAAATGCGATATACTCGTAAACGGTGCAGGCGGAAATCATCCCAGTGCTACCACAACAAACGAATACCAGCATGAAGCCAAACCAAACAGCAAGACCTTTTTCGATCTCGAATCAGATGGAGTCGATCTTGTGTTCAAGCTGAATTTTCAGGGCACTCTTCTTCCCACACAGGTATTCGCAAAGGATCTGACCGAAAAGAAGAGCGGCTGTATCCTCAACATTTCCTCGATGAACGCATATACTCCTCTGACAAAGATACCTGCATATTCTGCTGCAAAGGCGGCTATATCGAATTTTACCCAGTGGCTCGCAACGCATTTCGCAGGTACGGGTATCAGATGCAACGCGATCGCTCCGGGCTTCCTTGTTTCCGCACAGAACAGAGCACTTCTGTTCAATGATGACGGAACACCCACGGCTCGTTCTGCAAAGATACTCAACGGTACTCCTACAAATCGTTATGTAGAAGCATCGGAGCTTATAGGTGCAACGCTGTTCCTGTGTGATGACCGCAGTGCTTCAGCTATAACAGGTGTAGTTCTCCCCGTTGACGCAGGCTTCTCTGCTTACTCGGGCGTATAAAACAGGAGGCACTGAATAATGAATGTACTTGAAAGACTTGCAAGAGCTATCGTCGTTCCTGTTGTAGTTATCGATGATGAGAAAGACGCAGTTCCCACTGCAAAAGCACTGGCAGCAGGCGGTGTTGATGTTATGGAGATCACCTTCCGTACAGCTGCCGCACCTCTGGCAATAAAATCTGTGGCAGAAAACTGTCCTGATGTATTGGTAGGTGCCGGAACAGTGCTTGATATCGAACAGTGCAAACTGGCAGTTGAAATGGGTGCTAAGTTCATCGTATCGCCGGGCTATAATGCAGAAGTCGTTGACTGGTGTATTGAACATAACATCCCGGTAACTCCTGGCTGTGTCACTCCGACCGAAATAACAGCAGCGGTAAACAAGGGTCTTGAAGTAGTCAAATTCTTCCCCGCTAACATATACGGAGGTCTTAACGCTATAAAGAACCTGTCCACGCTCTTTGCGAACGTAAAATTCATGCCCACGGGCGGTGTCAATACTTCAAACATCAAGGAATATACCGATATGCCTTTTATCCATGCGGTCGGTGGTTCGTGGGTGTGCCCGAGGTCTGATATTGCATCAGGCAACTTTGATAACATAACAAAGCTCTGTACCGAAGCCCGTGCCGCGGCAAAGAGTGCGTAAACAATACAGAAAGGACCTGTATCATGGCAAGAACAATTACATTCGGTGAACTTATGTTAAGGCTTCAGCCTTATAATTATGAGCGTTTCGTACAGTGCGACCATGTGCAGTTTTCGTTCGGCGGCGGCGAGGCAAATGTTGCAGTATCTCTCGCAAATTATGGAATGGATGCAGCATTTGTGACAAAGCTCCCTGCACATTCTATCGGACAGGCTGCGGTAAACAGCCTTCGCCGTTATGGCGTTGACACCTCACTGATAGTCCGCGGCGGCGAACGTGTGGGTATATACTTCAATGAAAAGGGGGCATCACAGAGAGGTTCGGTGTGTATATACGACCGTGCAGGCTCTGCTATCCAGCTTGCATCGAGGGATGATTTTGACTGGAGCAGTATCTTTGACGGTGCAGATTGGTTCCATTTCACAGGTATCACTCCTGCACTTGGAGATGATATTGCGGACATCTGCCGTCAGGCGTGCATCGCAGCAAAGGAACGCGGCAACAAGATCTCCTGCGATCTCAATTACAGAGGAAAGCTCTGGACAAGAGAGCACGCGAGGAAAGTGATGACAGATCTCTGTCGGTATGTCGATATCTGCATTGCAAACGAAGAAGACGCAAAGGATGTATTCGGAATTGAAGCTGAGGCAGCCGATATATACGGTGGTGTTATTGACAGGGAAGGTTATAAATCCGTGGCAAAGCAGCTCGCAGATAGATTCGGATTTGAAATGGTGGCAATAACGCTGAGAGAGAGCCGTTCCGCATCAGACAACGGATGGAGTGCTATGCTCTATAACGCAGAAAAAGAAGAGTATTGTTTCTCTAAAAAGTACGATCTTCATATTATCGACAGAGTTGGCGGCGGCGACTCGTTTGGCGGCGGACTGATATATTCGTTGCTTAACGGCAAGGACACGCAATCAGCGGTGGAATTTGCGGTGGCTGCATCTGCACTGAAGCATTCTGTCGAAGGCGATTACAATATGGTCACTGTCGCTGAGGTAGAAAAACTCGCAGGCGGCGATGGAAGCGGAAGAATACAAAGATAATAACACGGCAGATATGTTCCTCCAGAAATCTGCAGTTATACAAAAACAGCGGCGAGATCTAACTTTCGCCGCTGTTTTCTGCTAAAGTACAGGATATCAGACATGAGATGTCAGCGATTTGTCTGACTATGCTTTGGCGGATGCCCGAAATGCCTGGTATAAGCCCTGTAAAAGACAGAATAATCCCCGAAACCGCAGCTTTCGGATGCCTCATGTGCAGAGATGCCGTTGCGAAGCAATTCCTTTGCAATAGTCAGTCGCTTTTTGATGATATATTCCCATGGTGCAGCACCTGTCGCCTGTCTGAAAACACGATTGAACTGCGATGTACTGAGATAGAAATGCTCGGCAAGCTTCGGCACAGAGATATCCTCCGTCAGGTGGTCGTTCACATACATCACGATACGCTCAGTTACGCTTTGCCGCTTTTGCCCTGATTTTTTCTTTTCACTCCATGCACGGCTTATAATATCCAGCAGCGATATCAGGTGAGTGTTTATCGTGAGCTTCTTACCGTAATCATCATTATCGCTGCACATTTCGGAAAACAGCTTTTTCACAAGTGCCGCATCTATCTCGGATGGGCTGAACATATTGTCCTTTCCAAGCGGACGCTCGGTGAATGCTTTTGTCAGACGTCCTTCAGGGTCGATAGCACTTGCAAAAGCAAGCGGCATATTGACCGCATAGCGTTCATAGGTGCTCCCACCGGTTATTCTGGGCGTATGAGCTTCTGCGGGACGCATTATCATAATGCTGCTTATCTCCAGAGGATATTTTGAGCCTTCCACCAGATATTCCACATTTCCCGAAACGAGAAAATATATCTCACAGCGGTCATGTATATGCATCGTAAAGTCATTTGCGTCAGGGGCTTCATCTATTGCGTGACGTATATAAATATCTCCGAAGCTGTATTCATTGAGCATGATATCACCTCTGCCTGTATTGTAGCACACTTTGCACGAATTTGCAATATGTTGTACTCAAAAGACAATGGAAATGTCAAATAAATCATGGTACAATAAGAACAAGAACTGAAACGGAGGTACCACTTATGAACTTCAGACTTGCAGCATTTGCCGACGAAGCAGATGGCAGAATTTCCGAACAGATAAAGGCAATGGCCGAGAATGGCATCAGCTATCTCGAAATAAGAGGTGTTGACGGACAGAACATTTCCGAAATAACCACTCAGAAAGCACAGGAAGTCCGTAAGCAGCTTGATGATGCAGGACTCGGTGTCTGGTCGCTCGGATCGCCTTATGGCAAGACAGGCATGGGCGACGGCTTTGACGAACACCTCGAATCATTCAGACGCGGACTTGAACTGGCCGATATCCTCGGTGCAAAGCACATCAGAATGTTCAGCTTCTATGTTCCGTCAGGCGAACAGGCAAAGTACAGGGACGAAGTCTTCAGAAGACTTGACTGCTTTATCGAGGCGGCTAAAAACAGCGATGTTATCCTCTGTCACGAGAATGAAAAGGGCATCTACGGCGATATGGCAGATCGCTGTGCAGAGATTCATAAGGAGTTCCCTTCGCTGAAGGCGGTCTTCGATCCTGCAAACTTCATACAGTGCGGTCAGGATACAAAGGCGGCATGGGAGATGCTCAGCACTTATGTTGAGTACATGCACATCAAGGACGCCATGGCAGACGGCTCGGTGGTGCCCGCCGGTAAGGGAATCGGAAACCTTCCTTATCTTCTGGAAAATTACAAGGGCAGCGTGCTCACCTTAGAGCCGCATCTTTCAGTATTTGACGGCTTCGACAAGCTGGAAGCAAGCGAAAAAACAAAAATGGGCTACTGCTACCCTACATCCAGAGCAGCTTTTGACGCTGCTGTTAATGCACTTAAGGAACTGATTTAAAGGAGAAAACATTATGAATAAGATCAGACTTGGTATCGTAGGTTTAGGTAATATGGGAAGCGGACATTTCTACAATGTATTCGGAGGCAAGTGTCCGTCTGTTGAGATAACCGCAGTATGTGATCTCGTTCCCGAGAAAATGGACAAGGCTAAGGAGCATCCCGAAGTCGCTTGCTTTACAGACTATATCGAAATGCTTGACAGCGGACTTGTCGATACAGTATTGATCGCTGTTCCCCACTATGATCACCCTACCGTTGCAAAGGAATGCTTCAAGCGAAATATAAATGTGCTGACAGAAAAGCCTGCCGGTGTTTATGCAAGACAGGTGCGTGAGATGAACGAGGCGGCTGAAAAGAGCGGCGTAAAATTCGGTATCATGTTCAATCAGCGTACTAACCCCATGTTTGCAAAGGCTCGCGAGATAGTTCAGAGCGGACAGCTCGGTGAGCTCAAGAGAATGGTGTGGATAATCACAAACTGGTACCGCACACAGGCATATTACGATTCCGGAAGCTGGAGAGCAACATGGAACGGTGAGGGCGGCGGTGTGCTGCTTAATCAGGCTCCTCATAATCTGGATCTGTGGCAGTGGATATTCGGTATGCCCAAGAGGATAAGAGCATTCTGTGAGTTCGGCAAGTACCATAACATCAAGGTCGAGGATGATGTAACTATATTCGGCGAATACGAGAACGGTGCCACTGCCACATTCATCACCACAACAGGTGATGCATGCGGTACAAACCGCCTTGAGATCACAGGCGACAAGGGCAAGATCGTTGTTGAGCACGGCAAACTGTGCTGGTGGAAGCTGGACGTTCCCGAGCGTGAATTCTGCTTTACATCCAAGGAGGGCTTCGCAACTCCCTCCAATTCCTATGAGGAATTTACCGCTCCTGAGCCTGAGGGGCATCCTGAGGTGCTTGAGGCGTTCGCACAGTCTGTCCTGAACGGCACGCCCATGATCGCCGAGGGCAAGGAGGGTCTTAAC
Organism: Oscillospiraceae bacterium; assembly: GCA_045606085.1. Classification (GTDB taxonomy): domain Bacteria; phylum Bacillota; class Clostridia; order Oscillospirales; family Ruminococcaceae; genus CAG-115. The sequence goes on along the minus strand of JAZURJ010000071.1, from coordinate 41,169 downwards.
TCCCTTTCTATCTCCAACGCCGCTTATCTGTCCGCATGGACCAACGACTGGGCTGAGATACCCACAGACGAGGTGCTTTTCGAGAAGTATCTCCATGAACTCTGTGAGAATGAGAGCTGCTCAAAAAAATAACGTCCGCTCATGGAGAGAGCATTGATAAACTCCGTGAGCGGTGGAAGGTAAGATGGTGATACTATCACCATCGGTCCTTACAGAAAGGAAACGATCATGAAAAAAGCTCTGGCGTCAATTATGGCAGTGGTACTGGTCATGACTTTTACAGGTTGTGGCAAGCCTTCCTCCGAGAGTGTTTCTGCAGATGAACAGAAAACTACTGTTGGTACTGATACCGTGATACAGGAATCAGCAGATGCTGCTGAACCTCTTTCCATACCCGTTGCCATGGCGGACGGAGATATCGACATGGAAAAGGCAATGGCTTATCAGACTGATATTGATGCATTGTTGGCTTCGTTTGAAGCCAAGACCATCGATCCTACAAAACCCGTTTCAGAAAACTCCAACGAGGATACTCTGGCAGTATTCGAATTCCTGCACAGCATTTATGGCGAGCAGATACTGACCGCCCAGCAGATGAAGAACGATGATTGCCTTGAAGATATCGCATACTACGACAACACAGGCGATATGCCTGCCATGAAAGGTTACGATTTCAACCGCTGCATGGGCTCTGATCCCAGTGACGTCATGGTCGATGAAGCGATCGAGTGGCACAACGAGAGCGGTGGATTAGTCACCTTTACATGGCACTGGAACGTTCCAAGAGATATAGACAACCCTGATATGGGGTATGCGTTCTATCAGGAGGAGATACTCAACTGGAGCCAGATAAATGCAGTCACTCCCGGAACTAAGGAGTATACGCAGGTCATCCGCGATATCGACCTGATCGCAAGCAAGCTGCAGAAGCTTGAAGCGGCAGGAGTAACAGTGCTGTTCCGACCTCTGCACGAGGCAAGCGGAAGCTGGTTCTGGTGGGGCATTCAGGACAGAAGCACAGCGGAAAATCAGGTGTTCCAGAAGCTGTGGTATACGATTTTTGATCGTATCGAGAATTATCACAAGCTGACTAACATCATCTGGGTCTGGAATGGCCAGTCCAAAAACTGCATGGTATATCCCAATTCCTACGATATTGCGGGAATTGACTTTTACGGCGAGGAAAACGATCACTCATCAAAGATCGACCAGTACAATAAGCTCAACAGCATGAATGCCGACAGTGGAAAGATGCTTGCACTTTCAGAATGTGGTTGTATCCCCAATCCCGATGACTGCAAGGAGACCGGTGCTATGTGGCTGTATTATATGCTGTGGAACGGAGAATTCCTTTGTGAGGCATCCGACAATGGCACAGTGCTGACAGATTTCAACGGAACTCCCTCCATAAACAGCAGGCGTATGAGCGTTGAGATGCTTCAGAGCTACTTTGAAAGCGAATACATCGTGACTTATTCCGATCTACCGGAACGCTTTATCGCAGGTAAAGATCTCCCTTCCAAGCTCAAGGTCTGGGAATATTTCAAGGTAGAATGATGAAACGACGACATGATAATACAAAAGCAGCGCCGCAGGAATACTGCGACGGTGTTGTTTTTAGTTACTGCTTTAATAAGCATCAGCCTACACCCTCAACGGATACGATCTCTGCACTGCCCGAAAGACCATCCTCAACGGAACAGCTGATCCACACATCTGAAAGTGTGATCTTAACCTTTGATGACCACGAATTGCCGTTTTCGGAGAGGTCATTGCGGATGGAGGTCACGTCGGCATTGTCACTGTGATCGGCAAAGTAATTTCCAAGCAGGAACGGAACTGCGTCAGTGTATATTACAGAAGGATCCTCTGCCGCATCGCCGAGATCGTACATATTCGTGATACCGCCATCGTAATAAAATTCGCTCACAGGCACGGGAAGTCCCGCATAGGAGCCGTCGGGAATGAACAGCATATCACCGTTTTCGGTGTAATCGCAGTCCTCTCCGAAATATCTGAGCGTACCTGTCAGTGTGATATCCTCAGCGATATGGATGCTGTTGGAATAGGTGTAGGAATTATATGAACCATCGTCATTCTGATAATAATGCAGATTCAAAGAAGCATCGTCAACGGTATATCCGCCCTGAAGCCTTGTGCCTTCCGTCACCTTGCTGTAAGGAAACATATCGTCAACGGACACTGCATCACCGATATAGGCGAAACCGCCCTCATACATACCGTCATCAACATTTGCGAAAAACTCAGGCTCTGTCATTCTGTCGGCATACTTTCCTGTGGAATAACGAATGATCGCAAAAGGATAATTCACCACATCCTCAGATACCGATGTGCCGTCCTCAAGATAGACATTCTCGCCTGTGTTCAGTGTAGCAAGCCAGGTCTTGCCCTCTTTGACCTCAGGGATGGGGATATATGTATCGTGATATTCCATCATGATGAGCTTATCACCAAGATACACATACTGTCCGTAGTAGCTGAGTTCGTCGCCGGGCTTGCCCTCGAACACGTTGTCCTCACCGAACTGAAGTGTTATAGGATAAACACCCGTGTCATCGGCATGATACAGCGTAAAGAAACGAACATCCTCGTTACCTGTCATGAACGTCAGATAATGCCCGCCATTAAACGACTCTGACAAACTGAAATTGCCTGCCATGTCGCTCTCGTCAAGCACAACGCCTTTTAGGTCACTGTAAGGAGATGACAAAATGACATCACTAAGTTCCTCACCTTCGTGGGAGGCTTCAAGATAATAACTGTTCGCAACCTTGTGCACTCTTAGGGAGATATCACTGATATTGCCCTCATAGTCCCACGCCTGATAACCGCCGATATCCCACTCCTTTTCAGGGATGACATCAGGCTCCTCAGTCTCATAAGGAGCGACCGTCGTGATGATCTCTGTTACAGAAGAGGTCTGTTCTGTAACAGAGGTGGTTGCCTGCACATCAGCGGTCTCAGTCGTTTCGTCCGATGTAGCCGAAGTATTACCGTTATCGCAGGCTGTCAGCGCAAGCAGTATTGCCGCTGCACAAATCAGCCCCGTAGTTCTTTTGATCATATCGTATCCTTTCTCGGTATCAACCGAATGCAGCGTGAACATAAGAATCGTAGTACGCAAATGTAAGGTCAACGTCATCTATATATGCGAGCGGCTCAGAATTGACCTCAAAGAACTGTATCTCACCCGATGCTACGTCCGGATCATATGGTACAGAATCCATAGAAAGCAGCACATTGCTGTTATAATCATAAACGTTCAGGCTGATGCTAAGCTCTGACGGGAATCCGAAATCACCGTTTATAAGCTCAAAACGCACAGTTATCGTATCGTCCTCATTTTTGGTGACATTTACGACCTCGGCCATAAAGTGATCACAAAGCACCACACTTGCCGCTGTCTGATAATTCAGGATGGTATAACTGTTCTCTGTATCGGGTCCGTAAGGATACAGCATCTCTTCCATTTCCGCATACAGCTGATGTTCCTCCGTCAGACGACTGAATACCCATCTGTCGCCGTCGCGGACGATCACATTTGCTTCGTCCACGAAATCGCAGTGATAATGCATGGGCATTCCTTCATAAACATTCTCATAAAAGCTGTACATACCGAATATCGCATCATCGGTATACCGGAACATCGAAATGTGTATCTGGTCCAGATCGGCAGAATAGCTTATGGTACTGTATATCTCAGCTATCTCGGCAGAGGTATAGGTATCATCAAAGCACTTCTCGAAGCCCGAAAAGGAATTCTCAGAAGCGGTTCTCAGAAGTGTATGTACCATCTCGCTGTAAATTGCTTCTGCCTCGAAATAGGACAGCGGCTCGGGCTTTGCGTCCGTTGTAACTGCAGCAGACGCATCCTGTGTGACATTACTGTGTATCACATCGGGCAGCGATGAACTGTCATTCTCCTTTTCCCTGCCGCTCAGCAGCATTATTATGATGCCCACTGCCATGATCAGCAGAGCCACAGCCGCTATCACCGCCACCTTTAACGCAGTGCCTGAAGTGTTCTTCTGCTGAACATTGATAACAGAGTTGTTATCGCCTGCATAATTGTTCGTAATAGTGACCGTTGACGGCTCTCTTCCCTCACGTCTGGCGATAGCACGCTCTACCGCTGCCAGTACATCATTTGTCTTGTAATCACCTTTGACGGGATCGGCTGCGACCCAGTGACATCCCAGAAGATAATACTCGAAATCGCCCGAAAGGGGTGTATCATCTATCTTATACGGGATGATCGACAGATCTCTCGCACCGGCGATACCTATCTCCTTGGGCACCTGTGATGATTCGCAGGAATTGCGGCTGTAAATCACGATAAACACCTTTGCCGCAGTTATTGCTGTGTTTATTGATCTCGCCCAGTCCTCGCCCGGGATGATGTCACGAGGTGCGATCCAGCAGGAATAGCCGTTCTGCTCCATCTGGGAACATAGGACATCTGCAATCTGTTTATCCTTTGAGCTGTAGCTTATAAAAATATCTGCCATATGTCAACTACCTTTCTGCTATATTACATATTTTCAGGTATAAAGCTTCTGAGCAACGAATGAGTGGCATCAACAGCTCCGATACATTCCTCAGGGACTTCATTTGTGGAATCAAACTTTACGGCGAAGTCGTTGAATTAGCTCCTGACACTGCACACAGCAGCATCAAAGATCAACAGTTTGCTGTCAGGAAGGTCAACACATCTGCTCACGTGTTTTGCATAGTACACCACATCTTCGCTGAAAGCCTTTGCCTGATTGAGCAGTGGCACGGAAAATGGTGTTCACTTCAGATAAATTCATCTATAAATTATTATAATATGTGTGCCGGGTAATGTCAAGAGCAAACACCGCCTTCCAAGTCCGTTGTACGGAGAGGCGTAATTCATCCGGTTTACACACCGGCATAGAAACGTATCCTGCGACAGTTATTCGGTAACAAGATCAAACAGATCGTTCTGCATCGTCGCCAACCTTATTCACACTCTGACTATTCAACACATTGTCGCTTATATTATAGCACATAAACCTGTCTTTTTCGTGCAAAACCAGTACAATTCCAAAACGTTATGAATATATCATCTGCCGAACGGTCTGTTAAACGAACCTATCTCCACCAGATTTCCCTCAGGATCTGCGATATAGCAGGTACGCTGTCCCCACTCCTCTGTTTCAGGTGCAAGCACAGATACCGCACCCTTCGCTATTGCGTCGGCGTATGCAATATCCACTTCCTCGAAAGTATCCACATAGAGTGCTATCTCAAAATGTCCGTTAAGTCCTTTGATATACTGATATTCACGACTGGTCATCTTCTCGAAATCCTTTCTGCCGTAAAGCAGAAAGAGCGTTCCGTCCTTGACGAGATAAACATTGGATGTATCTTCGCCCTCTTTGATCTCAAAACCAAGCACATCACGATAGAAGCGAATCATCGCTGCCATATCGTTTACCATCAATCCGAAGCCGTCTAATCTCATCATAATATTCATTACCTTTCTGTAAAAAGTCACGTTCTGCATCAATCATTGCAGGACTACGTACATATTATAGCATGTACATGAACAGATGTCAATAGTTACGGACATAAAACAGCATTTCTGTTTTGAACCACATTCCGCAGGTAATTTCCTGATATTACGCCAAATACATCTGATGTAATTATGATTTTTGAAACTGATACATAGTCAAAAATTCAGAATTTCCAATTGACTGGAACAGTTAAAGATGATATCATGATACTAACAGAATACAAACGTTCACAAATCTCATACCGAAAGGAACCTCACTATGATAGTTGGAGTTGATTACTACCCTGAACACTGGGACAGATCGTTATGGACCGCCGATGCCGACCTTATGAAGAGCACTGGTGTAAAGGCAGTGCGTCTTGGCGAATTCGCCTGGTGCAGATTTGAACCGCAGGATGGCGTGTTTGATTTCGAATGGCTGGACGAAGCAGTGGATCTCTTTGCACAGCGTGGCATCGATGTGATACTATGTACTCCCACTAACTGTCCGCCGCTGTGGTTCTATGAAAAATATCCCGATGCTGTTCAGACGGAAAAGAGTGGACTCAAAACTGCCACAGGCATCAGAGGTCACAGATGCCTCAACAACGAGGATCACCTCAGATATGCCGACCGCATCGTGGATATTATGACAAAACACTATGCTGGTAACAAGGCTGTGATAGCATGGCAGATAGACAACGAGCTGGAAGCAAATCACTGCTGCTGTGACACCTGCATAGGAAAATACCGCGAGTGGCTGAAAGAAAAATACGGCACGCTTGAGGCTCTCAACAAGGCCTATGGAAACAACGTATGGAGCGGCGAATACAGCTCATGGGAGCAGATAAAGCCACCCTTCGGAAGCTACCCCACTGCTTGGCTCAATCCGTCATTCATGCTGGATTTCAACCGTTATGCGTCAGACGGGATGATCGGCTATGTAAACAGGCAGGCGGAGATAATCCGCAGAAACTGCCCCGATACGAAGATCACCACTAACGTCTGGTTCTGCACGAATATGCCGAACTTCTACGATGAATTCAGATCACTGGATTTTATATCCTACGACAACTATCCCACCACAAGGCTTCCCGACGATCCCGAGGAATGTTACTCTCACGCTTTCCACCTCGATCTGATGCGTGGCGTGAAACGCAGCAGCTTCTGGGTGATGGAGCAGCTCAGCGGAGGTCTTGGATGCTGGGCACCCATGAGCAGGACGCCTCTCCCGGGCATGATAAAGGGATATGCACTTCAGGCGTTTGCACATGGTGCGGATACCGTCGTACACTTCCGCTGGAGGACCGCCGTAACAGGTGCCGAGATGCACTGGCACGGCCTTATCGATCACTCAAACGTACCCGGAAGACGCTTCATGGAGTTCGCTGATATGTGCGGCGTTGCAGATAAGCTTCAGATACTGCAGGGCACTGAGGTAAGAGCAGATGTTGCGATACTCTACTCACCCGACAACGAGTTCGCTTTCAGAATACAGCCGCAGACAAACGGTATGTACTACATGGAACAGCCGATGATGTTCCACTCTGCGTTCACCAAATACGGACTGAACGTGGATATAATCGACCAGCGTGCGGACATCTCCGGTTACAAGATGATCGTTGCACCAGAAATGTATGTCAAGGAAAAGGGGGTTGCCGAAAAGCTGTATGAATTCACCGAAAACGGCGGAACGGTCATCCTCACGAACAGGAGCGGTGTCAAGGACGAGCACAATAACTGCATCATGGAACAGCTCCCAACAATTTACCGAAAGCTTGTCGGTGCATATGTTGAAGAGTACGATCCCATCGGTTACGACAGCGGCTCTCTTAAATTCGATGACGGCAGCATATACAAGTGCCGTCAGTGGTGCGATGTGCTCTGCCCCGAAACCGCAGAGGTCATCGCCTGCTACAACAGCAGCTTCTACAAAGGCAAGGCTGCGATCACACGTAACAAATACGGCAAGGGTACCGCCTACTACATCGGTACTGTGGGAACAAAAGATCTGTACAACAGACTTGTGAAAAACATTATTTCCGCCACTGATATTCCCTTTGTGAATGAGCTTCCCGACAATGTGGAGATAACAACACGAACAGGAAACGGCATGACAGCACAGTTCATATTCAACAATACAAACAGCGACCAGAGCTTCATCCTCGACGATGACCGCATCACACTTGAGCCGTTCGAGATGAAGATAAGCATATCCGAACATACTACATTAAGAAAGTTCATGTTCTGATACGTCAATAAAGCAGCCCTCAGCCACACAGACTGAGGGTACTGTTTTTTATCGCCATATGGATATTCCTGTCCGTTTCCATATATTCTCTTGACTTGCAAATTGTGCAGTGATATAATTAAATACAGGGATATTTAATATGATCGGGGTGCAATAATATGAAAACATTACGCGAACACACTGCCGAGCTTGACGTCAGATTAAGCGAGCTTGCGAAGCTGGAAAAGGTGCTCACCAAGGCTCAGGACGATGCTGATTCCGCTGTAATAACAGCTAAGAAGGCGTATTTCCTGTCCGTGGATGCGGCACAGGATGCAATGGATATCGACGCTGTTCAGAAGGCTTCTGATGCTATTAAAGAATCGCAGGCAGCATCGGAAAAGGCACAGCAGCTCTCCTTTGAATACCGAAGGATGCTGGATGATACTGTCAAGAAGTTGTACGATACCTGCAGCTGTTACAGAGGCGATGCGGGGGCACTGAAGATCATTACCGAGCATCTGGACGCCGTGCGTATCGGCAGGACTGCACGTGCGGAATTCACGGAAGTCATCACACAGATGAAAGCAGAGGAAAACCTCGTCACGATGCAGGATGAGCTGCAGCAGATGCTGGAGAAGCACAGCTCGCCCACAGGGCTTTCGCGACTTGTTGACAGAGAAGATCTGGCAGAGATCGAACAGGAGCTTGAACAGCAGACCGAAAAAGACAGCGAGCAGGACAAGCTCATAGCTGAAAACACAAAGCTGGACAACCTGCGTGACAAGATACTTGCCGCTCATACCGAAAACGACAGGAAGCTTGACCGTCTTATCGCCGAAAATGCGAAGAGAGATGCCATGCGTGATAGAATTCTTGCCGCTCACACGGAAAACGACAGGAAGCTGGATCAGATGATCTCCGAGAATGCAAAAAGAGATGCCGAGCGTGATTCTCTGCTTGCAAAGCAGATAGTAAAGGATGTTCAGCTTGACAGGCTCATCAGCGAAAACGAACATAAGGACGAACGCCGTGATGAGCTGATCGCAGAGCAGGCGGCAAAGAGCGATGCCCTCGAACAGCTCCTGGATGAAAACATACAGAAGGACAGCGAGCGTGACAATATTCTGGCAAAACACACTGCGTCGGATATCGAGCTGCGTCGTCTTGTAGATGAACAACACGCAGAGATAATGGAGCTTAACGAGAAGCTGAAGGCCCTTTTGCCGCAAGGAACAGGCAGAGCAGTGCCCTGCATCGCTCTCGTCCTCAGCGTTATCGCACTGGTTATCGCTTGTGTAAACTACTTTTTATAAACAACATAAAAGCACGGCATTACCTGAAGGTAGTGCCGTGTTTTGTCAATAGCATCTCTTACATGGAACGTGACCTGCCGCATCAGCCTGCTCACGTGTCATAGCGGTACTTTGCTTCATGCCGGAGCAATCGGAACGGACGTGATATTTGCCTGTGCTGCTCACATATACGATATCCTCTCCCACAGGCAGTTCTGTCTTCGCCTGCTCAACGTTCTCGGGATATACAGTGGTATAACATTTCCTGCACGGCACGTATCCGTCATATATCGCAGCGTCCATATCCATTGCGGTACTGTTCTTCATACCGGAACAATCTTTGTTACGGTGGTATTTACCCGCAGAACTAACATATACAATTATCGTCTGCAGCGTATGCTCCGCACTCTGCGATACATCATTTTCACGTTCAACATGAGCCGATAACGTTTCATCAGGCGTCACGGTGACAGTTACAACGGTAGCGGCAGTGTGAACAGGTTCTGAATATTCTGTTGTGACAGGCTCATGTTCATATACAGTGACCGCTGTCACAGCAGGTGCCGTATGTACGCTATTCTCCATCGTTTTATCAGGGTTGTCGGGCAGCGACATAGTAGCAATGCTGCCGCCTACTATCAGAGTTGCAACAGCCGCCATAATACCTTTTGCACCCTTTCGCACAGCATCACCTCCTGAAATGTTTATATCCAGTATATACTATGAGGCAGATGCTGTCAACATCTGCCTCATGTCTGCGATATTACAGATTATAATAACGATCAAACTCAGCGGGATGAGGAATTGCAGCCATTGCACGGCACTCCTCACGCTTGCCCTTGATGAAGTTCTTGATGAGCTCCTCGGGGAATACACCGCCTGCCAGCAGATAATCGTGATCTGCTTCGAGTGCGTCCAGAGCCTTGTCAAGAGAAGTAGGAAGCTGTGTCAGCTTTGCCTTCTCCTCGTCGCTCAGGTGGAACAGGTTCATATCGTAGGGACCCCAGCCGTTCTCATGAGGATCGATCTGGTTCTTGATACCGTCAAGACCTGCCATCAGGATAGCTGCATAGCAGAAATAGGGGTTGCAGGTCGCATCAGGGTTACGCAGCTCGAAACGTCTGCGGTCGGGGGTCTTGGCATAAGCAGGAATACGGATTACCGCACTGCGGTTGGATGTAGCATATCCAACGGTTACAGGAGCCTCAAAGCCGGGCACAAGTCTCTTGAAGGAGTTTGTGCTGGGGTTTGTGATGGCACACAGGGATGCGATATGCTTGAGCAGGCCACCCATGAACCAGTGTGCTTCCTTGCTCAGGTGAGCGTAACCGTTATCATCGGAGAATACGGGCTGACCATCCTTCAGGAGCAGCATATGAACGTGCATACCGTTACCTGCCTCACCCATAACAGGCTTAGGCATAAAGGTTGCGGACATACCATACTTATTTGCAACATTATGGATGATATACTTGATCATCATGGTAGCGTCAGCCATCTTGCTCATCTTACCGAGCTTCGGCTCGATCTCGAACTGACCTGCCGCGCCTACCTCGGGGTGGTGGTAGTTGATGCCGATACCAGCCTCTTCCATCAGCAGGCACATCTCGCTGCGTGCCTCATAGGCGATATCGAACGGCTTTGCGATGTGGTAGTTCTTCTGCTTGGGAACGATAACGCCAAGACCGCAGCCGGAGCTGTTCCAGTGGGCCTGAGGAGCGTCAACGCTGAAGCCTACACACTGAGGGCTTACGTCCCAGCCTACATTATTGAACATATAGAACTCGAACTCAGGGAGAATGAGCATCGTATCTGCAACGCCGCAGTCCTTCATATACTGCTCTGCCGCTGCTACGATATTTCTGGGGTACTGAGCCAGAGGGCGGTTCTCGGGATAGTCGATGATCATTGCGTTGCCCACCATGGAGAGTGTGGGAATCTCGCAGAAGGGATCGATAGCCGCACTGTCGGGATCGGGGATGAATACCATGTCGCTCTTCTCAACTACCGCATAACCGTAGTTGGATGCGTCGAAGCCGATACCGTTCTTCATAACGTCCTCGCTGAAGTCCTCTGCGGGGATGGTAACGTGACGGAACTGACCGTTGATGTCTACCATCTTGAAGTCAACCATCTTGATACCCTTTTCACGGATGAGATCCATGATGCTCTGGATTTTTTCGTTCATTGGTGCTACTCCTTTTTTTAAAAGTTTTTAACGATTTTTCGCTGATATATATTGTATCACATATTGTCTGAAATTGCAATATTTCTTTACAGAAGTTTATTATTTTTTACGATATAAACATAAGGGATACCCGAAGGTATCCCTTTGTGTCCTCATAATATCAATAGCCTCTGTCCTGCATCTCCTCAACAAGCTCAATGAACTCGGTCTTGTAGAGGTCGTTCGCTGTGTCACACTGAGAAAGCAGCTCCAGCACGCTCTCGCAGGAGGCAGTACCCTTGTACTTACTCTCACGCAGCACCATGCCGAACTCTGCGACCGCAGCAGCAAATGCGATGTTGTCGCTCATCTGTGCCGAGTACGCCGTTTCAGCCACGGGATATTCAAGCAGCTTGCTCTCTTCGCCGTCAGGCTCCTTGTAGCGGAGTGCGACCGTCAGCAGCTCGCCGTTCTCGATGCCTGCCGCTTCTTTACTCTCGTACTTAAGATCAGCGGAAGCGAACTCCATAGGGCTGTCTACGGGAACAACCTCATACAGTGCGGTAACGGAATGGCCTGCACCTATCTCGCCTGCGTCCTTGGTGTCATCTTCGAAATCCTCCGCTGCAAGCATTCTGTTCTCATAACCGATAAGGCGATAGCCCTTGATGTAGGCGGGGTTGAACTCCACCTGTATCTTAACGTCCTTTGCAACGGTTACGAGAGTACCGCCCATCTCCTCAACCAGTACACGCTTTGCTTCGATAAGGCTGTCGATATAAGCGTAATTGCCGTTGCCGTTATCCGCAAGTGCTTCCATCTTGTTGTCCTTGATGTTGCCGCTGCCGAAGCCGAGAACAGAAAGGAACACGCCGCTCTCACGCTTTTCCTCAACAAGGTCTGTCAGCTCTGCCTCGCTGGAGATACCGACGTTGAGGTCGCCGTCGGTCGCAAGGATAATGCGGTTATTACCGCCGGAGATGAAGTACTTCTCTGCGATCTTATATGCTGTGGTGATACCTGCCGCACCTGCTGTGGAGCCGCCTGCGGTGAGAGAATTTATAGCCTCCAGAACAGCCATCTGATCGTTGCCGTCAGCACCCTCAAGCACTACCCTGTCCTCGCCTGCATAAGTCACGATGGAGATACGGTCCTGTGCCGTGAGATTCTCTGTAAGCAGTGTAAAGGACTTCTGCACCAGCGGCAGCTTGTTGTCGCTGTACATCGAGCCACTGACATCGATAAGGAACACAAGATTCATCGGTGCACGCTCGGACATATCCACTTCCTCCGCCTGAAGACCTACCAGCATGAGCTGTGTATCCTCATTCCATGGACACTCGGTAAGCTCTGTGGTTACAGAGAAAGGCTCACCGTCCTCAGGCCCGGAATAATCATAATTGAAATAGTTTATCATCTCCTCGATGCGTATAGCGTCGGGGATGACATCTCTGCCCTCGTTTATCATGCGGCGGAGATTTGTGTAGGATGCAGTGTCCACGTCGATGGAGAATGTGGAGAGAGGCTCAGCAACAACGCTCTTGTATGCGTTTTCAACGATGGCATTGTATTCTTCGGTGTTGTATTCGCCATCTTCAACGGGCTTCATCTGATCGCTCCTAACTGTTGTGGTCCATGCACCGCCTGCAACTGCGTTATTCATATCGTAGTTTGGAGCATAATTGCCGCCGTCATAATAGGACTCTGCTGCCATATCAGAGCTTTCAGCACAACCCGTCAGCATGGCAGCCGCCAGTAATATCGATGCAAATGCAGTAATTCTTCTTTTCATGATTAACTCCTTTCAAGGGTCTCCCACTTTTCGACAAGAGCCGTGATATCACCTTTTTCGGCATACATCATCCTGTCGTAGAAATGATCTCCGCCGCTGCTTTCGGGATATGTCAGGCTCACAGAGTCGCCTGTATCAAGACTGCTCCAGCCGTTGTAGTAGACCGCTCCGCCTGCGGAGGTAAACTCCGTCTGCGGTACATTGTCAAACACCGTCTGCCAGCCGTCTGATGTTTCGGTAAGCGGCAGCAGGTATTCACGTCCACGCTTCATCGTGTAGGGCGAGCGGCTGAACACTGTCAGTGTGCTTTCCGTGCCCGCGGGGTAGCTTTCAAGCACCGACATCTCATAGCAGATGCTGCCGTCATCATCCTGATATACGGCGATCACCTCGCCACGCAGGATGCGGTCCGCCTCTGCCAGGATATCGTCCTCAACAAAATAGCTTTCGCCGTGAGGTGTGCCTGTGGGCTTGTAGATGGTCTCGGAATAGGAATCGAACGGAAGCTCCTTGTAATTCATAAAATCCTTCGGCTCTACCGTAATGGTATTGCCCACATCCGAGTGCTCTGCATCAGCAGCATTGTCTGCCGCATCCGTCATGGGTGCATCCGATACAATGCCACCGTTGATTTCAGGCAGCACGCCGCTGCGACCCATCACCGCAGGGATGATGGCGATGACAGCAACGCAGGCGGCGGCTGCCGCAAGGGCTTTTATTACTCTGAGATCGATGACCTTTCCGGGTGCTGAGGATGCGGGCTGCTTCGGCTGAAGTCTGCCTTCGATCCTTGCCCATAGTTCATCCTTTGCAGGTGCAGAATCATTCATTTCGGCAGTGAGAAGCTCTCTTAACTTCTGTTCGTTCATATATCCTGCACCTCCTTTACATAGTTACTCAGTTTTCCGATAGCCCTTCGGTATTTCCATGTAACCGTGCCAAGAGGCATTGCAAGGGCTTTCGATATCTCCTTGAACGTGAGATCGGCAAACAGCTTCAGGTCCACTATCGTCCTTTCACTTTCGTCAAGCCGTTTCATTGCTTCATTTACAGATATCTTTCCGATGATATCGTCCGTGAAATCTCCGTCACTTACAGGCTCTGTACGAGGTGTGTTCTCATCCTCGGGAGCATCGATAGTGAGCAGTTCACGGCTGCTTTTGCGGATATGATCCGTTGCCATGTTGCGTGCACACGCTGCGAGCCACGCTCTGTGTCCGCCGCCATGCCGATAGGCATCTGCGAGCTTCTCCCATAGCTTCACGAAGAGATCTGCCGTCAGGTCCTCCGCCGTCATCCTGTTGCCGACCACAGAATACATCACGGAATATATCAGCTTGTAATAAGCCTCGTAGATCTCTCTGAGCCCCTCTGTGCTGCCCTGCCTGATCAGAGCAATACAGCTTTCAAAGCGGCTGTCTGTCATACCCTTATCACCCCTTGCACTTAATATACGTTTGCGAATGGTAGTTTTTATGGAGAAAATATGCACAAAAATTCAAATTATTGTTTGTGCAACAATATCAACTGTTCCGATAATTAATTATCCTATAAAATAATACTATATAATCCTTTTCTTGTCAACAACAAACCCCGTGTCATCCACGGGGCTTTGCTTATTCTATTATCATATCGTGGCCCTTTATCCTGCCGAGATACTTTTCATAGCCGTCGTGCATACATCGGCGTGTTATGTACTCCGAAACAAACGGCATGAAATTTGCCAGAAGCTCCAGCTCCTCCGCTGTCTGTGCGAATACAGTGTACTTTCCCTGCCTTACAGCGGCAGAGTTCTTCTTCCGAAGTGCGGTGAGCTGCCTGAAACGTATCTCCGCTGCCTGTACGGAGATACCGCATATACGGCTGATCTCCTCCGCAGATGAAACGCAGCAGAAATGCAGCACGGCCAGCGGTGCCAGAAGCTGGGCTGCAAATTCATCTGCCGCCCTTTCGCAGCCTTCTTTTCTTGCGTTGCCGTCCCCGATATGCCCCAGCAGCACGTGTGCCAGTTCATGTGCCAGCGTCCAGCGTCGCCGCTCGCTGCCGCAGGAATTCCTGTTTATCGCCACCACATAGCTGCCATCCGCTCTGAAGCTGAAACCAAGTGGGCTTATCTCACGGTACATACGCTCAAGCTCCATGTCATAACACTCTGCACAGCTTTCGTAGTTTACTGTTTTGATGTTATACGCCGCTGCGATCTTATTCAGATCAACAGGCAACGTACATACTCCCGATCTGTTAAGTACCTCTGATGCGGTCATCTTCTGCCTCCGTTATAATCAGGCTTGTCAAGGATACTGCCCGCACCGCTGCGTTTCTTCATCTCAACCGTTCTGGGTGAGCCGCCGTTTCTTGCAGCGATAAGGATAAGGTCGTTTCCGCTTACGCTTTCAGTGCAGCGTCGGTATTCTATATCCGTACAGGCATCCACAAGCTCCCTGCCATAGCTGTCGAGAGCACGGTATTTTTCAATATGACCGCTCTCGCCCGAATTATCCTGATAACAATCGGCGAAAAGCTCATTCGGCTCGCAATGCAGGGCGTCAAAAAGGCGGTACAGTGCGTCCTCCCTCGGATGGCTGACCTCACGCTCGTAATTTCCCACTGAAGAAGTTGTCACTCCGATGCGTGCTGCAAGCTCCTCCTGTGTAAGGCAGGCACGCTCCCTTAATATACGTATACGTCTTCCTATTCCCATATTCCCTCCTATACTCTCTGCTCAGTGCCCTGACGCATCGGGTCACAGCGTCTTGGAACACCACCGAAATGATCTCTCATCTTTCCGAGTGCACTGCTCCTCAGCAGGTACACACGCCTGTCGCTCATGAACATCTTATCCGCCACCTCGCTCCAGGACATCGCAAGGATATAATAACATTCGATCACGCCACGCTCCTCGCCCTCAAGGATACTCATGTATTCAAACGCCTCAAGCTTTGCGTCCACCGCCCTGTCGATACGGGCGTTCAATTCCTGCTCAAGCTTGTTCAGCTTTTCGATTATCTGCTCGGATCTCTGCGGTGATGACATTGCCCTTGCAGCTATCCTGTGCAGACGTTCGATATGCTCCAGCTGAATGAGTATTTCCTGTTCGTAGCTGCGTGCTCTCTCCAGCACAGCCATTATATCAGCCATCACAACGCCTCCCTTTTTGTTCACGTATTTCGGATTACATGAACATTATAGCACAAGAAACTTGTGATTGTCAAGTCGAAATACGCACAATTTTAGTCTTTTCTGAATTTTTTTAATTTTTTGTGAAAAAAGTATTGACAAATGTATATGGAGGTGATATATTGTATATATCGAACATACACATTATCAACAAGTAACACTTTCTGAAAGAGGTACCTGATGAACATCATTATAACAAACTCTGCGGGCGTTCCGATCTATGAGCAGATATCTGACCAGATAAAGGCGATGATCATGAACGGGCAGCTAAAAGAGGGCGACGCACTTCCCTCAATGAGAAACCTTGCACAGGATCTTCGTGTGAGCGTTATCACGACAAAGCGTGCGTACGAGATACTTGAGAGCGAGGGTATGATAGAATCCTTCACGGGCAGAGGCAGCTTTATCGCCGCACAGAACCCGGAGCTTCTCAGGGAACAGAACCTGCGTGAGATAGAAAAGCACCTGACAGCTGCAATGGATATCGCCAGAAGAAGCGGTATCAGCTCCGACGAAGTGCGTGAGATGCTCACTCTCCTGCAGGAGGATTAAGCACACTGTCCTGCGGGTCAGTGCGTCCATAAAAGGCATATTTTGTAAACTAATGTAATATATGGAGGTTATCATTATGGAAAACTGTATTGAGATCAAGGGTCTTTGCAAGAAATATTCGCAGTTTGAACTGAAAGACGTTGAGCTTACCGTGCCCTGCGGCACAGTAATGGGCTTCATCGGCGAGAACGGTGCAGGTAAAAGTACCACGATAAAGGCGATACTCGGTCTGCTGACACCCACCGCAGGCAGCGTTACCGTACTCGGTGAGGATGCACAGAAGCTCAGCAACGAAACAAAGGAAAAGATCGGCGTTGTGTTCGACGGTCTTGTATTCCCGAACAATCTCAACGCCATGCAGCTTGACAAGGTAATGGCAGGCATCTACAACAACTGGAGCAGCGAAAAGTTCTTCGGATATCTCAATCGATTTGAACTGCCGCTGAACAAGAAGTTCAAGGGCTTTTCACGCGGAATGGAGATGCGTCTTTCCATCGCTGCCGCACTCTCCCATGATCCGCAGCTGCTGGTGCTTGATGAGCCGACCAGCGGTCTTGATCCAGTTATGAGAAGCGAGATACTGGATATCTTCCTTGAATTCATGCAGGACGAACAGCACTCTATCCTGCTCTCCACACATATCACAAGCGACCTCGAGCACATAGCAGATTACATTACTTTCGTACATAAGGGACGTATCGTTTTCACCGAAGAACGCAACGAGATGCACGACAAATACCGCATCCTGAAATGCGACGAGCAGCAGCTCTCTCTTATCGACAAGGAGGATATCGTCGGCATACGCAAGACACGCTTTACCTGCGAAGTGCTCACCACTGCCGCAGAGAAGTACCCTGATATCGTGGCGGATATTCCCTCCATCGATGATATAATGGTGTTCTATGTAAAGGAGGCATAAGATGAAGGGTCTTTATTACTCCTATCTGGTGCAGAAAAAGGGGTTTCTTATCGGCACCGCAATAGCAGCGGTACTGGTGGCTGCACTCGGTTGTTTTCTGCTGTTATCTGCTGCTAACGAAAATTATAAAGCAGCCACAAGAGAGATGGCTGGTCTTACAGCGGGATTAGTTTTGATTTACTTCCCTGTTATCTGTGCCATAATCCCCGGCGAGGGACTTAACCGTGACCTTGAAGCAAACGTGAAGTGCCGCTTTCAGAACTACATCTTATCGGGTATGACACACACCCGCTTCTGCAATACCGAGCTTGTAAAGCATCTTGCAACACAATTAATATCACTTGTAGCTGTCAGCTTCTGCGACCTGATGTTCATGATAGCAGACCCGACTGCTATGACGTATGAGTTGTTTGCCGCTCATGTGATGATCTCACTTCTTGGAAGCTCAATAAACTGGATAGCAATGCCTCTGACCGCTGTGCTGAAAAGTCAGGAAAAGGCAGGACTTATCTTAGGCGTTATCTTAAGCTTTGTTATCGTCCCTTTAATGATATATGCACTGGATAAGGGCGATGAGCTTGACCTCTCATGGCTCGGCGAGCCGCTTACCATGGTGATAGCCGTCGCTGCAACTGCTGCTGTTTATGCTATCGGATATCTTATTTTCTATAAAGTCATGAAAAGAGGTGATCTGTGTTGAAAGGTCTGATACTGAAGGATCTGTACTGCACACGCTTTCAGCTTATCCTCGCACTGCTGCTGGCTCTTCCGCTCAATCTGCTTATGATATTTGCAGGCGGCGGAATGCTGATCGAACTCGCAGGGACCACAATGGAGATCGTCGCTTATGTTCCTTATGCAATGATAAACTTCATGACGATAACCTGCTTCGGCTCGCTTATGCTGAACACACTGAAAGACGACGTTACAACAGGATGGTCGATCATACAGATGACAATGCCCATCAGCCGCAGCAAAATTGTAACATCAAAAATGATGGGTTCTGTGGTATTCATAATGATACTGGTGCTGTTCTGCTATATACAGAACTTATTTGCAACGATCATGTTCGGCGGCTCTGCAGAGATACTTCTTGTAATGCCCATCGCTTTCGGCATGGTTGAAGCTATCGCACTGTTTATTTCTTTTCCGCTTGCGCTCAGATTAGGAACAAAAATGGCGGAAGCCCTTAACCTGCTATTCATCATAACAGAGATGATCGGACTTACCATCGCACTGTTCATCATCGGCGACACCGGAGCTTCGGTGACTGCCCTCAGACTGATGTTCTATGTTGCTCTTCCGCTAATCACCTTACTTGCTGCGGTAATATCGCATAAATCCGCACAGAAAGCACTTCTTATCAATATTGAAAGAGAATAAACGAAACACGGCATTACTGAAAATGTAATGCCGTGTTTTTGTTATCAGAATACGGGAAGCTCGTCCCTTGTGATTATAACATCACTGTTATATACCTTTTCCATCATGTCAAAGGATGTGTACGCATCAGAAAGCTGTGTGGTGCCATTTACTACTATGTAATCCCAGTTCCATACCGCAAACCACAGCCAGTACGCATTGTCACGCACGATGAGATCCGGGTCGGGCATGGTAGCACATTCACTCATGGTCACCAGCTTACCGCTTTCGGATCATGTCGTCATATCAGCAAGCACGCTGGGACTTGTGCCATAATCATAAGCTCCGTTGTATATATCCATTGATGCGATATCACAATACTCATCGCCGGGATACCAGTCTGCACCCTGTGCATTCCACACCCAGATGAGATTGTCCAGCTCATGCAGGTCGGTCATGCGGTGGTACATCAGCTTCCACAGCCACTTGTACGCATCTGCTCCGGATGCTCCCCACCAGAACCATCCGCCGTTTGCCTCGTGGAGAGGTCGCCACATCACAGTGACGCCCGCATCCTCCATCCTCTGCATGAGAGCGGAGATATTATCGATATCCTTGATGAGCTTATATGTTTCAATGCTGATCTTGTCTTCAATGTACAGTGTTTCAAGCTCCTCCGCACCGGTCATGGAGAGGTCAAGCTCAGACACCGCATCCTCCAGCTTGAAGGACGTATCCTTGCTGTAAAAGGAACAGCCGTTGCATGGGGAATACCAGTGCCAGTCAAACACAACAAGACCGCCGTCGTTGCTCCACTGAATTGCAAGATCAACATCCTCAGCCTTGGGCTCGCCGTGGCAGAAGTTCATGGAATCATATATAAAATCAAATGTACGTACCGCAGGATACTTGCCTGTGCCGAGGAACAGTGCGTCTGTTTCGGTGTTGTTGCCATAGTCAGTGCACTGACCTGCAAGTGTTCTCTTGCCGTATATCGCCTTCAGATACTGATAAATGTTCTGCGTCTTGAGATTAGCATAGGGGTTACAAAGGGTCTCGTCAATGTTTGCATAGATGTCGTCACTGATGGAGCTTCCGTCCTCAATGGCGATGCTGTCAAGGCTGAACCAGCTCCAGCCTGCACCGAGAGTAATGATGTTCTCTCCCTTTTCAAGGAACACACCGTCTACCTCTGTTACCTGCCAGTCACCGCTTTCAGAAACGATATCCAGTGCCTTCAGCCCGTTGAATACCAGCGGATTTTCCTTGTGGCTGCCCGCACAATGACGTACCGTCAGCTTATAATACTGGGATGCAGGAATATCAACAGTTAATCTGAAGCCGTTATTATCGGAGATATCGACATATCCCTCACCGGAATAACCTGCCTTGTCGGTCTTCCTGACAACGCCGCCGTTTTCCTCGGCGTTCTCTGCCTCAACGACACAACTGAAGTCCATTTCTTCCAGACCATCGAAAGTCAACTTGTCAAAATCGTAGCTGCTTGCATAGGTGATGTCATCAGGATCGACGATATAACGCGATGCGTTGACGATGCCGCTCTCGGCAGTTTCTGTTATGACATCGGAAGCGGCTTCCTTGTCACCGCAGCCTGTCAGCAGCAAGGACGCTGCAGCAGCGAAAGATATCATTCTTGTTGCAGCGGAAAGAACTGTTTTTTTCATAATGCAATTCTCCTTCTCAGAATTGAACTTTTCTTCTGTTTATATGATAGCACTGAAACCGTTGATACGCAACCGAAAATTATGAACATGATATGAAATTTTGAACATTGGCAACATTAAATTCACCAATATTTTTGTCAGGAAAGTATGCAAAACGCTGATTTACAGTAAGATATACAAGTTAAAAATACAAACCTATTGACAATTTTCACAAAATATCGTATACTTCTCTCATAAAGCCGAGGAGGGAATGTATATGAGGATAAATGAACACATCTACCCCTACAACACTGAAGTACGAAAGCTGCCCGTTCACCTGACGGGCATCGGCGGCAGCATATATCAATACCACATCGAAAGACCCGAGGGATATCACTGGCACCAGATACTGTTCAGTGCCGAGGGTAACGGAATACTGAAATACGATGATGTAACGGAGGAGATCGGTGCAGGCGATTTCTTCTTCCTGCCAGCCGGTTATCCGCATGAGTATTACACAAATGAAGACCTGTGGGATGTACGCTGGATGACGTTTGACGGCTACGCCTGTGCTCATATCCTCAGCCAGTTCAACATGACGAAGCCTATCGTTATACGTCCGCAGGAATCCTCCTCCCTGCAGAAGATATTCCACAAGATGTACACTGCCGAAAAAACGGACAGAATCTTCGGCGGTTATACCTGTTCAGGGCTAGTATATGACTACATGATAGAATTCCACCGCATGATGGATACCCGTGCAAACAAGCTGCGTCTTGACAGAAGCAGGCTCCTCACCCCTGCACTCAATTACATCGACGCAAACTACCAGACAGATTTCCCTCTTACCATCCTTGCGGAGCAGGCAGGCGTTACTCCGCAGCACCTGTGCCGTGTTTTCAGAGAGGTAATGAATATGCGTCCGAATGAGTATCTGACCCAGAGAAGACTGCAGGAGGCAAAGCGGCTTTTGCAAAGGAAGGATCTGCCCATCTCCGAGGTGGCGATAAACTCAGGCTTCCCCGATGCGGGATATTTCAGCACGGTGTTCAAAAAGCACGAGGGTCTGACGCCCATGGAGTACAGAAAGCATATCGGATTAAAATAACGAAAAGCCCGTGAAATATCACGGGCTTTGATCTTTCTCAGATCACTGCGGATCTCCTTCTATCAGATAACACTCGAAGGTTTCGTTGTAGATATAATGCGTAAGGTCGCATACCTCATCCTCGTGGCCGTATCGGCTCACGCTGCCATCCTTAAGGCTGAGCGACGGGCACCACTGAAGCGTGTCACCATTGCTGTCAACGATGCTCACGACAACGTTCGGCATGATATCGCTGACATTACATCTGATAAGCACCGGGGCACCTGTTTCGCTGCGGTAATATACCTCGCCTGTTTCGCCTGCAAAATCGTTCTCCTCGGTAAGCAGCCATTCACACACGGAAACTGTTGCATTCTCATCTGTCGGGAATACGAGATACAGCTCATAGCCGCCGCAATCAACAATGCAATTCTCCAACGGCATCTCGGTAATGCCAAGCTCATCGGCATATCTGCTGCCACTGAATATCTCCGCACACTGCTCACGTGACATTTCGGGATCGGTATAGCCTATATAGGCAACTGCACAAAGATAGCCCTGATCGCTCAAATCCTGACGCTGCGTAATGATGGGATTCCAGACATCAGGTGACGCTTCCGTGGTTTCAGCAGCGTCCCTTGTGAGCAGATCATCAATAGTTTCAGCGGTAACAGCTATCTCCTCGGTTACGGCTACTGTGTCATCGGTGGATGATGTCTGTGCGGCAGGTGTACTCAGCTCGCCATCGGATGTACGGCATCCGGATAACAGCATAGTCGCAGCAATGATAATGGATATTGTTTTTCTGTTCATATGTTACTCCTTTGGTATACAGTTATTATTTGCAAGCGGCTGCTTGCAGAGTGAACAGTATTTTTTCAATCAATAACCCTCCAATGCTACTTTCTGTATTTGCCGCAAGATTTACATTCTGATGAAGTTCCTAAATTGCTGAATCCGCAATCATCACAACTCCAATTTAGCTTTGATTTTGTTTTAGGGGCATCATATGGCAAAGTTTTTTCCTCTATGTAGTCGTATATTTCAATTACCTCGGCATTTCCGATATACTTTCCTTCGAACCATAAAGATAGTGTCGCATTACCATCATTTTTAACCTTTTGATTAAGAAATGATATAACTATTTTATATCAATATAATCTGACAATTCCCATTCGCGATTAACAGGAGCATCATTATTTGCCCAAAAACTGTCAGAACCACATAATATTATGTAATCATCACATCTTAGCAATTCAAAGATATAATCATTTTCTCTTCCGTTTGAATAAAAAACTACTGCTCCGTCATTGCGTTATATCCTTTCGCTATATGTTATCTATTTAGCATTCTTATTACCATTCTTAGTAAAAAAGTTTTAAAATCATTATATTCGCGTGTATCACCGTGATTAATTCTAATAATTTTTCCAGTACTTTTTGAAAAACACAAACGTTCACCATCTCCGATAAGCTCACCTATTATTACCAAATCATCAGGATAGTCTTTGTTATTAATTTCTATGTTTTTAATGTCATATAGTCGAGCCAAAAAGTCACGTATTATTGCACCGTTTGAAAATCTTAACCAATCCTTGTATGATTCAGGCATAGTAATTTTGTTTTGGTTCTCCCATTCCAGGAGCTGATCTTCTGTTACAGGTGCAAAAAATTCCGAGTAATACTCATCTTTTAAATTGTTACATGATTCAACAACAATTATTATTTCCTCTGTCAAGCTGTTGTTGGGGATCGTTGGGATGTTCATAATTAATTCTCCTTAAAAATATATTCAAGCGGTTTTCTTGGTTTAGTCATACATATTGTAATAGTGCAAGTGCTGTTATTACCGATAAGATTTTTCTTATATGTTTCATAAAATCGCCTCCAAGAATAATTCAATCTGTTTGCTATGAAAATTTACACATAATAATATTGTAATATAATACAGCACTTCTGTCAATAGGAGTGGAAACAGGCAAAACAAAAAGCACCGTCAAAAGACGAGGCTTGAGTTGGCTCCCCACCTGAACGACCAAAAGAACAATTATTTGTGCTGGGCGAAAGGTTGTGCTTTGTCACATTAAACAGAAATAAGCAATAACAGATATGATGCCCGATAGCATAAGCTATCGGGCATTTTGTGTTATGCTATATTGCCGTTTACGATGTCGATAAGGATCGAACTTGCGTCAAGTGCATTAGCCTTGCCGTCGCTGTTATAATCACGCATTTCGGGGTTGGCTGCGTTTTCGAGAGCTACAACATCCTTGAGGACAGCAGCTGCGTCGAGAGCATTTGTAACGCCGTCGTTTGTAACATCACCCTTGCGGTCAGAGAACTCGCAGAGCATTACAACATAATCACCTGCAATCGCAGCGTCCAGCACAGCGATGCCGTCTGCACCGATCTTTACGTTATCGATGAATACCAGCTTGTCGCCGTCCTTCTTGTAGAGGTTAGCGAACTTGCCTGCGTTCTTCTTTGCAAATGTTAGTTTCGGTTCTGTCAGGATATTAGTACTGTAAACATGGAACTTTGTACCTACTTCACCACGCAGAGTATCAGCCTTCAACGATGCAATAGTAAATATGCTCAGATCTGCTGCAACAGGAGTTTCGATTTTAGCACCATCGATTATCCAACTATTTGTGCTGTCAACGACAAATGTAACCTTGATATCTCTGTCTGCAATAGCCTTGATTACATCAACTGGAACATTATAATTGCCGTTCAGCTCAATGATCGTTTCGCTGCCGATGTGGAGCTTTGTGATCTCAGTTGCAATTGCTGCCCAGCTTGCGGACTTGCCGTTGATCTCGGGGTCAGTAGAATCAGACGAACCGCCGCCACCACCGCCTCCGCCTGTTCCGCCGCCACCTCCGCCTCCGCTGCCGGAGGACTTTTTGGTGTAAGTTGCTGCGACAACAGAGCTGTCTGCCATGCCGTACTTGACTGCGATGGCCTTTATTGTGGTAGTTTTGTTTATAGTGATCGTGCCTTTATATAGAGGGCTTGCTGTTGTAGGAGCTGTGCCGTCAGTAGTGTAGTAGATCTTTGCGCCCTCTGTTGCACAGACTATTGTAACATTCTGTGTTGATGTGAATTTCTTACCGCTTGCAGGAGTGAATACGGGAGCAGCAACAATTTCCTTTTCGCTTACAGTCAGAGTGCCATTTACATAGCTGAATGTGTAGTTTGTGCTTGCTGCAGCACCCGAAACAACGATGTTATAAGTTCCTGCGGTCTTACCGTCTGCTGTGCAAGAGATCGTCACATTGATCGGGAGAGTATCGCCGTTTACAAGACCTGTTGCGTTATAAGCATAAGTCGGGAGTGCCTCGCCGACCTTTATCGTGTAGCTCTTTGCCGTTATCGTTGCTGCCGCCTTGTTTACGGTTACAGAAATAGTCTTTGTAGCAGCCGCATAGGTATCAGTTTCAGCAGCCTTGACGGTTACTGTTGCTGTGCCTGCCTTGAGAACTGTTATTGTACCGTCAGCAGCTACGCTGATAACATCAGAAGTAGTTGAATAGGAGATCGCACCATCGCCGTCTGTTGTTGCGGTGATCTTGCCGTCTGTATCGCCGTAGGTAAGAATTACATCATCCGCTGTGATTGTCTGAACATTCTTCGCCACTAATTTCACAATAACATTGAACGAAAAATCGTTGTAATTCTGTGAAGAAAGGGTTACCTTGATAGTTGCCGAAATACCGATCTTTCCAGTATCAAAGCCGTTAAGCGTGAAACGAACTCTGCCCTGACCGTATACTACGGAATTTGCTGCGATAATACCATTATCATCGGTGATATCAATAGTATGTGTTTCAGTACCCATACCCACAGGAAGTCCCGATGCGGTAGCCGTCTTTTCGCCTGTTGCATCCAGGTAGAAGTCCATTACAATGTCGTTTATGGGTGTATCAGGCGTTGCCTTTGCGATGGTGAATGTGTAGGTCTTATCGTCTGTTGTACCGTCGCTCCATACGGTATTTTCTTTATCGTTCAAAGCAACTGTAACCGTATAAGTACCTGCGTTTGTCTGCTTATTGCCCGAAATCGTGTAGTGCTCGCTTTCAGCGAGAGAGTATGTTTGTGTTGTGCCGTTATAGATGAATTTGGTATCATCTGCTTCGGGAATCTCAACAACATCGGCTGTATTTTCAGGTGCCTGAGAGGACCATTCGGATATTGCTTTCATGGACGGAAGCCACGAAGGCTGTGCTTCTCCCTGCTTCAGCGGGATGCAGGCTACACAAATCGTTGTATCCTTGGTGTTTGTCAGATGAATAGCCAGCTTTTTGTAAGCACTGTTGTCTGTCACATCGCGTACGACAGGAGATGACGGCAGAGGTTCGGCATTCATCACAGTAAATATACCGTCAGAGCTGATGAGCTCTACCCACATTTTCTCTGAATCAACGGTAACAACAGCACTCTTGCCGTTATTTGCAACCTCGATCTGTCCCTTTGTATGAGCAAACCAGTATATCTCGCCGGGGGCGTTAAGGGAGATCTCATCTTGAATGACAACACATTCCTTATCCTTTATCATTTTCAGACCACGAACAACGCTTTCTGCACCACTCGGCTCATATGCAGCGGTTAAATCAATGACAGCGTAGGCTTCGTTTCCACCGCCGAAACTGCTTATAAGGCATTCTGCACCTTCCTTCTGATCAAGCTCTTCGGATGGATTAATTGCAAGTGTATTATGACCTTCAGCTCTTATTCGGTAGGAATATTGACGATTCGGAAGTTCATACTGCTCATTTCCCAGATCAGTAAAAAATCTTGCACCGTTTGATTCGATATAGAATGAGCCTAAATCGTAGTGACCGTGATACTTATAGTTATTTATGCCGGCATGAAGTGCAGCCACGATACCGCTTTCATCCCAGGTGTTTCTGAAGCTGGCATTTGACGCTCCGATCTCTCCCCAGTCAGTAGGACTGTCTTCGGTGGAAGTGGGACATTTTTCTTCATCGATCCACAGAACATCAAGATAATTAAAACTGTCGTTTTCTATCTTCTTAAGACGAGTAGTAGCTATATCGTATGTTTGAAAATATTCTCCCAACCACAGAAGCACTGCCCAGCCAGTATCGCGACTATCACCGTCGTCACCAAAGCTGAAGGATTTTGACGTGTTGGAACTCATATAGCGGATAAAATCAACCGATTTACGAAGTCCTTCAAAATCAGCAAGACCGTAGTCAGTTCCCGTGGCACTTGTCAGTGACGAGGAATACAAGCCAAGATAATAGGTAGCGTAATCCCAATAGCCCAGACCTTCACTGTATGTTCCGTCTTTATCGCTGTAAGCACGGCGGACGAAAGAATAGGCTTCCTTGTAAGCATAGGTGAGAACCTCGGAGGCAATGTCACTTGCGTCATCTTCATCTCCGATTGCAAGTGCCGATAAGCTCATACCACCATTGCAGACAAGCTTCCAGTTATCTCCTGGATAATCCTGATACCAGTGGTACGTGCGGGTTCGCGGCTTGTCCTCATAATCCTCCATGACCTGCTTAAGTCCTTTTTCGATCATGTTATTTCTGAGGAGTGCTCTCTGCTCATTATCCATCCAATGATAGAGCCAGTCATAACCGAGTGCAAAGGCAGTACTCATTTCAGCGGTATCTAGAAAATGCTTCGGATTCCAATCATCGAAATCACATGCTGCTTCAAGCTCTGCATAGCATCGCCGAGCATATTTTTCTTCACCGAAAATATTGTATGCCATAGCAAGTGCAGCAACACGGCGCTGTATTCTTTTTGATGTTTCGAGAAGACGTATACCGTCAGGGATTTCATATTCCGATACGGGCTGATTAATGAGTCTGTCTGCTTCGCTACGAAGTTTATCAAGAAGAATTCCTGTCACCGAATCATCTCCGATGCTTGTTTTCAGTTTTTCGAATTTCTCCTCTGACATGATGATACGTGGATGAGCGTACAATCCGTTTTTTTCGATCATATCACTGATAACCTGTTCACCATCAATAAATTCGCCATAATTTTCCGTTTGGGGAGTGCTTGAACCGATGTCCTGTGCAATTGCATTGACCGGAATAATTCCGATTACCATGACCAGTACAAGCAGAATGCTTAATAGCTGTTTTTTCATAACTTTACCTTTCTAAATCAAATGGATTGAAAATGGTTTATATATAAATTTATATATAATATATCACATTTATTGGTAATTTTCAAGTGCTTTCTGTATTGTCGTGATTTTTTGATCCCAAAAGTATTTAGGTAGTATATCGACTGTTATAGACATGGCAGTAGACTTGGCACTATAACTAAAGAAAAACTTCTTATAAAGAAATATAAAAAGGCATTTGAGTAATTGGTGACAGAAAATACGGCAGAAGGGTTAAAATCTACTGCCGCTTTGCGTTATATTATATAAATAATGTTATAATATGTTAAAAACATATAATGGCTTGTCAAAACGGCTTGAAGGTTGTATAATAATAGGAGAATAATTACATATCAGGAGTATCACTATGCTATCAGTCCTGCTTCTACCCAGTGCTCAACATCAACTTCATCCCAGTCGGTCAAACCGTCGCCATCAGTATCAATATCATTGATTGCACTCAGCTCGCCTTTAAGTACTATCGGTTCATATCCAGTTATCAATATTGCGTTCATAGATGTATCAGGTATAATCGGATCAAAAATGTGGTCATAAACTCTTCTGGCAAAATCACTGAAAGAGTTAGCAATAATTCCGTAATAAGTACCTTCAATCACGATTGAATATACTCTTGTAAAGATTCATATTCAGCGTGACTATGTCTTTCGTTGATATCAATTTCCACACCATTGCCACACAAGATTATCTTATCAATTTGATTACTTGTATATGAAACAGTTACTTGTTCTACTGGGGGACTTTTATCTAAATATGCCAACCATCCATTATAGTATTTAATTCCAACTTTCAATATACTGTTATCTTCCTCGATCAAATAACCTAAAGTACTTGTTGAATATATACCACCTTTTTGATACAGCAAAGTAAGCTTATTCCCTTCAACGGTATATTTTAGGATTGTATATTCATTAGGATTGACACAAGAAGAAAAACCGCCTAATTTCCACGCATAATTATACAAAAAACTTACAACAAGTAACAATGTGACTACTACCCCTAAACTTATTATGATGATCTTTTTCATACAACACCTCTATATATTCAATCAGTAATACGAATGCATTGGGATAATGCTTTTTGGCATATTCAAGAATCACTTTCTGATTTTGCTGAGCTTCTTTCTGCCAAAACAATGGTGGATCTGCAAAATCGAAAGCTACAAATCCAATTGGTAATACAACACATACAGTAATCAAAATTATAATGAATATTTTTTTAATTACTGCCATTAATAGGGAGATTAGTTTTTTCATATATTCCTCACTATTTGTGAATCTGTTGTATTGATATGGTTTGAGTAAAGCTCTTCCCGAGGTTGTCGGCCTCGGGAGTAAGAATATTAAATTATCGCTTCGTTACTTCCACTTACCGCAAGATTTGCATTCTGAAACGGTATATGAATTGATAAAGCCGCAAGATTTACAGCGCCATCTTGTTGGATCTGCAGCGAGCTCAGCTTCCTCTTTTGCCGCTTCCATTGCAGCAACTGTGTATTCAACGCCGCCATCCATCTTTGAGATAATGGCGTTAAGCTTAACCACAATATAAATTGTGATAATTGCACTGATGATATTTCCTGAAAGGAAATATATTATTATATTGATTATGTACAGAACCTGCGAAACCTGCACCGCCCACGCTCTTTTCAGCAATATCATAATGCTGAGAAACAGTGCAGCAAGCTGCTCGACAATTACGATTATGCCAAGCGTTGACATCAATCCGCACATTGATAGTGTAGATTCGTAAGCTGCCAGATTTTCGGCAGTTTCTACGATCAAACCTGCATTCATCTGCTCTTGAAGAGTTGTACTCATATTGCCGAACACAGCTGTTAAAATCAGCCATTCAATGATAGAAATAACACAAGAAATGATGTTTAAAATGCCGATAAACTCTAGCATTCGCTTTTCCTTGTTGTCAAGGCAGTTATCAGATGCCATTTTGTCAAAGATATCAACAGGTGTGGTCGGCTTGCCGCACTTATCGCAGACTATGCAGTTGTTATTTGCAAGCGGCTGCTTGCAGAGTGAACAGTATTTTTGCATATATAACCTCATCAAATCGTTATTATATAAGTTCAATTACTTTAGCATTTGCAATAAAAACACCTTCAAAATACAGCGATATAGTTGCATGTAGATTTAAGTTTTTCTTCACTTTTTTATATGCCTCGCATATTCTGAAAGACACTTCAATATTTTTTTCATGCCTATCAACATTTAGCAATTCCAACCATATATTGCACTGTTGCCATGGAATCATAAAAACATTGGAAGGGTACAGGACCTTGGCTACTTCTTTTGACACATCTGTAGATATTTTGACTTTCAAATCAGGTTTTAGAGAATCGATAGTATCATCAGTAACATAAACAAAGTTGCTTCGCCACTTCTTTATCATTTTCAACTTGCAAAGCATTAATATAAATACTACTGCCATAACAAACAAAACGATTATTGCAATTGTCACCCATAAATACGATCTTATATAAAATGCTGCAAGAAAGCCTATTAACAAACATACCAACGAAAAAAACAGTGTGATTTTCATTGCGATCATAGGGTTATTTTGTAATTGTATTTGAATGCCGCATTTCTCGCAAAACATAGGCTCACCAAAAGACCACAAATCATCATTCTCAAAGGCAGCTTTGTACATGCTTGCATTTGTGAATTTTTGCCCAAATTCCCAATCGTTGTATTGGACTCCTAATATGTTTCCTCTTAAAACTAGCTTTTCACCACACCAAGGGCATATGCGATTATGTTGTTCCTGCACCAATATACGCCTCGCTTTCATGGTCATAATATGCTTCTCCTATTATTGCCTCAACATATTCAAATGGTTTTTGTTTATAAAAATCCTGCAAAGAGACGGAAAGCATATTTTCGTATCTTGACTGTTTGCGTGTACTTGTCATCGTTTTATGTTCACTAAAAACAAATTGATTGCTCTTTAAAATATTTATGAATGCATCAATACTTATATTTTCACCAGAAACAACTATTTGATTTTCATCGTTCATATAATTTGATCTCCTTATCAATATTATTTAGTATTAGTATACCATAAAATTTCTTTAAAAACAACAATGTTTTCATTTAGCTGACAATAATTTAAAACAGACTAACAATAAGATAATAATTACAGCACCGCTTATACTGCAGTGCTGTAGCATATTACAAATAAAAAACAAATCCGAACACATTCGACGTTACGAAAGTGTTCGGATTATGCGTTATTGTCTATGGTGAGCGAAATAGATTTTATGTATCAAGCTTAAAACTGGCACAAGACTCCGCCGCAAAAGTAACGGGATTTTTATGATAAGAATGGGGATTCAGAGATAAAATGACATTAGATAAGATGGTTCGAATTCGGTACTTTTAAGTTTTTTAGGTGAGATTTTCGTATTTTTTGTTTTCTTATCCAAAATGAGTCCAACCTCGTCAATACATGAAAACTGCATAAAATCAAGGAAAAACAGGAAACCCTATCAGCTTTCCAAAATCAAAGGGTTCAGAAGTTGATAGGGTGTTCACAATTCAGAAAATAAACTCTTCTAATTTGTATAATTTAACAAAAGATGATTTACTTAAGCGTTTACATACACTTTCGTCATTAATTGTATTTGCATAAGGAAAAAGAAGAAAAAGTTGAGGTCTTAAAATATGTGCATATTGCTTCATAACATCAATCTCAGGAAGTTGTCTATCACATAGATCTTCATAATAACCTATCCAATATTCATTTGTTTCCCTATCAAGTTTAATGTCAAAAGGAAATAGTCTGCAATCAGTAGGTCTAATATTATATATTTTGCACCTATTTTCATTTTGATCATAAAAAAAGCAGGATGGTTCATTCCCAGAATGGTTCACTTCATTAATTTGCCGTACTTGGGTATTTCTAATATTGCGGGAAAATACTTTCATACGATGCATACGAGGATTTGTTCCTTGTATTCTATGCGCTTCATTGTTAAGCAATATAGGCATATCTATATCGGATGATGAACAGCAGCACTTTTTCCTTTCGTTATGACATTGTGTGCAAAACTCATATGTTCCATTGAGAAGATTATTATCTTCCCCCGCAACCCAAACATATGGGCTCATTCTTATTTGATCATCGGCAAATTTCGATACTTTTGAGAAAGAACAAAAACCACTTAATACATCCTCTGAAATAAGTCTGAGATTAATTGTTCCTCTTTCATCGGTATACTTTCCAACAGACGTGAACTCTCCTGTCAAAATACAATTTTTAAATGTTCCGCTTAAACTGTATATATAATTTTTATCTAAATAGACTTTGCCTTCTATCTTGCCATTTCCTAAATTGGTTATTACGATTTTTTCATTTTGGACAGTTCCTTTTTCGGCAAAAAGCGATGTATAGGTTGACTTTAGTATTATATTTTTGTCCATAATGTTATCTGTTTTTCCGGATTGTGATGGCGAGTGACTAAAAATTATAGTGTTCCCAGAATCTTTATAAATCGTGCTTTGTACTGTGCTATTTTTTGCTTTTACGTCTCCCGTAGATATGTTGTTCATAGGTGGTGCCTCCATATCAGCTGATTGACCATTCTTTTTCAGATATAACCTTTTCAGTTCAATATATGCTTTCTTGAATAAAAAAATAGCTGTTACTAATCCAATAGCTGCTGTAATAAGTAAAATTAACAATCTCATGTCATCGCTCATACCTTAAACCACCTTGAAATAAGAATTTTTTATTATATTGCAAAAACAAACCTTTATCAAAAATAAGTCATATCGCCTCTCTGAGGGCTTCTATTGTGCTCTTAAAAGGCTTTCCTTGCTATTATCGTTGACATTAAAGCAATTCCTACACACTATTTAGTCAATTCCGAGCAGGAATTTTACACAAACACACGGTAATTGGAAATAAAATCTACATATAGTTTAAACATTCCGGTTGTGCAATCCGTGCAATCTTTACGTATGCATCCTTTAAAGATTTTGTGTAGAAAGATAAAACCATGGATAATATACAATTAACTTATGTAAACAACACGCTTGTAATTTAAATTTGATTGTCACAAAACGCATCAAAATTCATCACCATCATTATATAGTCAGTTTTACATCAGCGTACTCAACCATTCAAACATATCCACTCAACTTGGCATTATATCACGCTGAAGGTAATGTTTTGACACTATGCGTTTTACAAACACATACAATCATATTTTTCCATTACATTGCTTATGTATAACAATAGCGTTGCTATATCATGATCTCGTTCATCCATTCGTAGACTCTACAATATCACATCGCAGCGAGCCTCAAACCATTCCTACAACAACCATTATTCACTGTAATGCCTACAAGCCCAAAACAACGACTTTATCAGAACAGATTCCATGTAATTGACATGCTGGACCATAAGCATTATAACGTACTGATAAATGAAATCAAATCAGTTCGCTCTTTACCAAGAGCCTGATCGGTGATATCTATAGCTGGTTGGAAAATACTTAAATTGCCCTCAAAATGATTAAACTCGTTGATTAATGTCTTCTTCGATGTCAACCTTATTCTATTACGAATTTGCTCAATATTAGTTTCATCAGGGTACGCTGCCGATATAATCTCTCCAAGCTGTTTTTTATGCGTAGTATCTATGCGGAATTTTTCAACTAGATTCTTCTCTACCATAAGCCGTAAAAATAAATATACAAATGAGTGTCTCAATGTTCTATCTAGCAACGGATATTTTGACGTATCCAACAGATGTACTCCATCAACGGTCTTACTAAGGATATCTGTCACGGACACTTCATAGGAAATAGGAAGATTTTGATAATGCTCTCCAAACAAAGACGTATATGCCTTTGCAATATCAACACGCTCGGTTTTATAACCATGCATGACTTGTGTTAATTTATCGAACAACTCCTTGTTACATATTATATTAGCATATCCTCTCATAAACGGAATCATAGAAATCAAAAACAGTTCGGGATTAACTACATAGTTTGGCACGCATTCACGAAATGCAGTCAACAATTTTTCAAGACTAATCAACATTTCTTGTTCATTATTTTTTAACGGAATAAAACCATTAAGTTCACCATCAGTATTGTTTAGCATATATAATTTGAAACAATGTCTATACTGCCCATCAAGCAGCCTAATCAAGTCCGTATTATGCGTTAACACAATTCGCTTCTTATGATGAAGCATCTTAACTATAGCATATACCACTTTGTTCTTATAAATAGAATCAAAACTCGATACAGGATCGTCAATTACAACAATAGGGCACGGAGAATTCTTGGCTCTAAGAAATTCAAAAGTTAAAGATAGAAAATTCTGTTCACCGGTACTTAAAGGGAGTTCCTCTCGCGACTTACCCAAAAAATCTTGATTTGAAAGATAAATCCTTAATCTTTTGTTCTCATCACGCTCAATAGTAAGTGGTTTACTCATACTGTTACTGATTATCTCCTGAATATATAAGTAATCTTCATCAGCTATATCCGGACGTTCAGCAATAATACACTTATACTCTTCATAATGCTCCACCAATGGACTATCGTTCGCAATCTTTACAATGGCATTAACTAACAATGCTTCATAAATATGTTTGTATTCTGATATAACATTGCACAAGGCCAATATCGGTTCAATATTTCCACTTGCGATAGCATTCAATAAGCATTCCTTGACACCAAACGGGTCAGTCTGAGTAACTAACGGAATTGTTTTTTCTATAGCTTCTTTTACCTTTTTATCCATTGCTTCGAGCGTAGCATCACGATTTGCTTTTTTCGCTTCCAACAATGCTCGCCAATCAATACCCTCATTATCACAAACTATACATTTGCTTTTTTGAAAACGTGATAAAACACTAATAGCCTCCGTGTTCTCCTCAATCTCATAAACATGAATATTAGGCGCAATTTTCACGTTGACTAACATCTCGATCTGTTTGATTATAGATTGTTTATTGGAAAAATCACTCTGGAGAAAAATCAATTTTTCTTCATCATATTTGGCAAGAGAAGTGCATGCTAACGATTTTAACAATGTTACAAGTTCATCTGTAGTATATCGATTCCCTTTGGACTTACTGTTCGCACAGTCCTTTATGAATGCAGCTAAATCTTTGTTCGTCAAAAGATCAATTAATGGGCTATTACCAGCTGAAATACTAAATGTATTCTTGATGATAGATAAAATTTGATTAATCACATTAACCCTATCTACCTCTACCTGTTCCTGCAATACAAATTCATGACGAATATTATCTCCCAAAAAGAAATCACGTGTTTCTCCAGATATGATATTTCTGTTATTCTGATCATTGATTATATGAAACACTTCTGAACCTGAATTATATTCTGTACCTTCAAATATAAAATTCACCTTTGTATTACTACTATCTCCCAAAACCTTAATCAAACTAGTTTTGCCAGTACCATTAGGTCCATAAACAACAGCAATTTTTTCATTAGTTGGGAAAGATATTTCGTTGTAGCGAACAAAAGGATTAAAATCACGGGTAAAAATATCTCCGCATGAAATTTTGTTAAATGTAAGTGACATTAATTATCCTCCAAACAACATATTAGATATATCCACTGTAATACTCGCAGATATATTACTGCAGAAAACTGCAAATCAAATCACATATGAACATTTCCTAGATATATACCTTTAACATGCATTCTTTTGTTAGGTTTTTGTAAAATAAAAGAGACAAACATATTAATTACGAATATAAACAAAGACAGATTCGGCACCTACTATATTCGCACATTTTAACGTTCAAAAAGCAATTCTTGAATAAATATATAATCTGCTCCCAAGTACCAGACACACACCTGGGAGCAGATACTTATTAATTCAGTTTGTACCTTTCCAAAATGTCACAATACAGCTCCAAATTTACTGCATCCTTTTCGTAAACACCAAACGCAGATGGAGATACTGTTGCCTGTATCGCTTCCAACTCTTGATCAAAAGACATCAGTGTATCTATATCCTGAGAAGTTAATCCATAATTGGTAGCATCAGAAGTTGTATATACAATACCTTCATTTTCTGCCCATACACTGATTTGAGATTCGGATAATTGCTTCTTGCTGTTCAGCCACTTATCACGTCCATCTATGATTTTATTAGCTTTTTCACAAATTTGTTCTAATTCTTCATTGAAAACTGGATATCTTCCACTGTAATCACCGGCACACCAATATGTACCATTGATATCATCATAATAAAGGAAAAAAATCCATTGTTCTCCTTCGTTCATTGGTGTCATACCACTAAATGTTATCAGCTGATTTAAATCTTTAACTACACCATACCGCTGAGATAATTTGATTGTTTTCTCGGATAGTTCGCCTTTCAAAACTTTTGATACAGATATCATATTAGTTGAAACAGCATCAACAATGATATCCTTTTTAAATTCATTACTATATTCGTACTTAAGTTCTTGTTGAGTGTTCTGTGAAAACTCGCCAACAACAATCAACTCAGCTGCTCCATCCAATTCAGTGATATTACTATGAATTATACGATCCCCTGCAACCTGTATTACCTCCATATCATCTGTAGGATAATAAATCTGTGTATTACAAGCTGACATAAAAAGCAATAGTGATATGGTAATAGATGCAAAAGTTTTTTTCATAATCATCCCCCCCATTTTCCTTGCAGATTGTCTATATCGTGCTGTACAACGACTGGTGATATCCATGGTTTATTATCAACAGGGTGATTTTGATTCATAATAGATTT
Organism: Oscillospiraceae bacterium; assembly: GCA_045606085.1. Lineage (GTDB taxonomy): Bacteria > Bacillota > Clostridia > Oscillospirales > Ruminococcaceae > CAG-115. The sequence goes on along the minus strand of JAZURJ010000071.1, from coordinate 4,431 downwards.
TGGATAACCACCAACATATGTATGACCCGTCAAATTAAAATTAGATGTAGGATGTTTGAGCTTTAAAGCATGACCTACTTCATGCACAAAGCTCTTAGTTGCGAATTCAACATCATTATTAAAAATAGCTGCAGACGTGTTCATATAGATGGACACTGAATACCAGTTGCTATCCATACTTACAATATTACCATTCGAATCACGTGGAATGGTTTCTCCAAAAGTACCGTCCGAATATGTCTTACCATGTACCGAATAGAAACCACTCAAACTGGGCATTCCAGAATAAGCAATAGCAACACTCACATCAACATTGCTGCTTATATCATTCCAGTCAAACGCAGCATAATACACCTCAGAGGTAAGCAAAGCAGTCTGTGCAGTTGTTTCAATTTTCAACTTCAAATTGCTTTGGTTACAGGTTGCACTAGAAAGATAAAAACCACTATGAAAATCACCTACATGTGCATGTGATAAAACCGAGATCATTGAACCAGTGATTAACACAGAAGCTAATGCTAAAATAATACGTTTTACTCTTGTTTTTTTGTGCATTGATTTTCTCCCTTTTACTAAATTGATTGTATTCACTATAACAAACAATAAGACTGCGTCACTTTATCGACATGATATACTCATTGATGTTACGCCGCAAACCATAACTACGGTTAATTTCACCTACCTTACACTAATAATATAGAGTCTCTACATCTAAAAAGTCTAAATAACATCGATTTTTGTTAGCTATTTTTCAAATAATATTTAAAATCTACAAAGCTCTGGCTTTATTTCAGAGCATTTCACTATGATAATCAATTCAAATAGTATTTAATTTTGTACAAAAAATCACAAATGTCCATAATTAAGTTTGTTGTATCAAATCTTCCGAAGAAATTTGTTCAGATGGCTTCTCGCATTCCTTAAAATCAAGGAAACTTTGTAAATCTGCCGCAATTTGCCTATATTTATCTTCTGGCATTCTCATTACGACATCATATAAAAACATTGTAAAAACAATAACTCCATATATTAAAAACACTATGAACAAGCCTAAAATCCCCAACTCCAAAGTATCCGAAACAGAAATATCTTTATCCAGCATAGCCCCTAAAATTATAGCAGAAATAGGGATTAATAACATCTCCATGAATTTATTAACCGCTTCATGTTTATGCTTTATCATTTCTTCGATTTCGGAAATTCTGTCATTATAGCTTTCAATCAATCTTGGAATGAAATCAATTGTTAAGCCATTTTCGATTAGGAATTCCCCAAGTTCATTACATTTGGTTTTGTATTCCACGAAATTTTTCTTGCTATGTGAGATTAAGATTTTTTCCGAGTAAATAGTAATAATTATCCCTAGTGTAACTTCAGCACCCATTAGTACATATGATAAAATCATATAATCGCCTTCGCCTTTTGACACCAAGACAACAACTAGCATAGCTATTAAAGTTATGAGAAGAAGGCTTAAAAGAACAATCGCACCAACTGGAAGTTTTGTTAGTTGTTTTAAAAAACTGCCCTCTCTTGTTTTCAACCACTCTTTATAGCGATATAATATGTAATTTTCCACCGTACCCACCTTTGCCTTTCTAAAAAAATGTTATTATTTATATAGAACTATCTCTCACTCTTCTTTTGCACCACCCGCAATATAACAGATATAGACGATATGCCAACACCATAAACTAAAGAAAAACAGTAAGTATTCATAGGAAACAATATTGCAACTGCAATTATGCATATTATTATGATTTTGCTGGCTAAATTCATTTTATTTTCTTTAACTTTGCTTAGTAAGGGATTAGAATCTTGAGTTCTTAAAAAGAGAAGTATCATACTTAAACCGAGGAAAGCAAATATAACAATATCATAAATGTTGCCATTAATGATTAGAACCAAAGCCAATTCTACCATTACAAGTATTGAAGTACATAAAAAGTGATTTTTAGCATGAAAACCACCCTTTAACATTCTAATTGGTACAAATCCCAATACAAACAAGAAAATCTCTAACGGTTTCATAAAAAAGAGCGAAATCAACATACTTACTAAAAGATTTAATGAAGTTGCAATGGCTATTTCAAAGCTATATGCATACATTTCAACTTCTTCGTTGTTAATTTTGTCTAAGGATACCATCTTTTCAGCCAAAAACTCAGACATTCTTTTTATCATAACTATCGCCTCCAGTTGCTATACTTCAAAAATATCATTATAAAAAGGTGTTGTCAATAAAGAATGTCTATTCTGCACATTATATTGTTTATTTGGTACTTTTCCAAGTTATTTACTTGATTTTTGTAAATAAATATAGTAAAATTGTTATAAGACATTTACAAAAAGGCGGTATCCATATGAATATATGTATTTGCGATGATGAAACAAGCTGTACTGAATATATTAATAAGCTTATAACAGGCATTCTTCCGGAGTGCAACACATACATTTTTGATTCCGGAGAGACTCTTTTAAGATCAACTATTAAATTTGATATCGCTTTTCTTGATATTGAAATGAAAGAAGTCAATGGTATTGATACCGCATCAGAATTGATAAAAAGAATGCCGGGCATAATTATCATATTTGTTTCCAGCTATAGCGGATATGTCACCGAAGCTTTTTCTCTTCAAGCGTTTCAGTATTTATTAAAGCCTGTAAATGAACAGAAATTTATTGAAGAATTCAATAAGGCTCTCGAAGCATACAAAATAAAACATTATACTCATCCGATAAAATACGGAAATTCTATAAGCTATATTTCTGTAAAAGATATACTTTACATAGAAACTCTTGGACGAAAGTTAAGGTTAAAAACAACAAACAGTTCGTTTGAATATTACGCCAAAATAAGAGATGAATATGCAAAGTTGAAAGCTTATGGATTCACAAAAGCACATCAAGGTTGCATTGTTAATATGTTTCATGTAACAAATATATCTAAACTAAATTTTACAATGAGCAACGAAGAAATAATTACAATTTCACGCCAAGAATCAAAACAGGTTCATGAGGATTTTACCGAATTTATCGGAAAGGTTTTGGTATGATGCTTATATGGGTAATAAATAGCATATCTTCTGCATTTGATTTAATTATTATAACTTCATTTTTCAACAGAAGATTAGAAAACCACAAAAAAAATATATTGTCTCATTTAAGCCCTATTATTTTGTGGGCAATTATGACAATGGTTTCCTCGCTTTTCTCGGGAACGCCTTTAGTTCCGATTACAATATTAGCAGGATTCGTTTTTTATTCATTTACATATAAGGGTAGCCGTGTTTTATCTGCTGTCATTGTTTTCTTAGCGATGCTGCTAGCAGAACTCATATCCGGAATTCTGTTGATGGGCATACACAATGGTAACTTATATAACATTCAGAGTAATCCGTTGTTTTATATGCAAGGAGCAATTCTTTCAAAGCTAATAATGTTTATTGAACTGAACATTATCAATTTATTTAAAGAAAATGATACCTCTTTAGTCAACAAGAAAACAGCATTTTCTCTGTCAATGATAATATTATCATCTATAGTTTCTGTTTATTTTGTTGCAATGTATGTATACAATACAGAGAATATCATTTCTAATATTGTTGCCTTATGTGTCGCTCTCATCGTTGTAATCTCTTTTATATGTACATTTAATGTATTTAACACCATTATCGCGGATCAAAGAGAAAAAGCCCATTTTGAACATGAGCGAGAGCATTACGAAAACTTGGTGGAATTTTATACGCAACAGCAAAAACACCAACAGGAAATTCGCAAGTTAAACCATGACATGAAGAATGTATTAATTGGCATTTTAGGTGCTATTGATAAACAGCATAACGATAAGGCTACTGCAATGATAAATGAATACCTGAATCAGTGTGTTTCTTTTCAAAACGATTTTGGACACGATTCTGTGAGTGCTGTTATTCTTGCCAAAAAGAATGTCGCCGAAAGCAAAAATATAACGTTTGAACAACAAGTTATATTAGGTGATAAAAAGTTCAATGATATTGATATATGTATTTTATTAGGTAATATGCTTGATAACGCAATAGAATCTTGCGAACTAGTTGAAGATAAGACGGAACGAAAAATATCCATAAAAATACGTATAGTAGCTAATGCTATGTATATTTCATGCAAAAATTCCTGCATAGAAACAGAGTTAAATTTACATACAAAAAAATCAGACAAAATCAACCATGGCATCGGAACCAGAAGTATGACTTCTATTGTCGATAAATATTGCGGGCATATTAAATTTGATTGTTCAAACAACGAGTTTACCTGCGAAGCGATACTCCCAAATGAATAAAGGAAAGCAGTCTAGGAAACTAGGCTGCTTAATTTTTACCGAATAGACAATCAAAAATACCGAATAAGCAACAACTATTGAAAAAGAGGGAAATATGTCGCAAAATAAAA
>JAZURJ010000070.1:0-107688 GCA_045606085.1 Oscillospiraceae bacterium | reverse complement strand
GACATGGCTACGATCCGACTTCTGCCATGATCATGACCTCATCGGGGTGAGGGAGCGTTTTTTCGCTTTCTATCTTCTCTATCCTCTCAGGCGGCAGAGATACCAGCAGCTCACTTGCCTTGTCGCGGGTGAGCTCCAGCTCTTCGCGGCGCAGCTGGGAGATGGTCTTGTTCTTTTTGGTGGATGCTCTTCCCATGGGTCACCTCGTTTCCGTATCATTCGATCTCTTTTCGGTGTTTTTAGGGCGCTTTTCCAGAAGCACCACCGTCTCTACATGCTCCGTAAAAGGGAACATATCCACAGGCTGTATCTTCACTGCACGATAACCTTTTCGTGTAAGGAAACCGAGATCTCTTGCGAGCGTTTCGGGGTTGCAGGAAACATACACCACACGCTTTGGTGACAGCTTTATCAGGCTTCTGAGGAAATCCAGACTGCAGCCTGCGCGCGGAGGATCGGTGATCACTACATCAGCAGTCTCACGGGCGTCTGCCATATCCACCATAAAGCGTCCTGCGTCACCACAGAAGAACTGTATGTTCTTTACTCCGTTTGCTGCGGCGTTGGACTTGGCGTCGCGCACGGCGTCCTTGTTCAGCTCCACACCGATGACCTGTCCTGCGTTCTTTGCCATGATAAGACCGATGGTGCCTGTGCCGCAGTATGCGTCGATGACGCGTTCCGTGCCTGTAAGACCTGCAAACTCCACCGCTTTATTGTACAGCACTTCCGTCTGTACGGGGTTTATCTGATAGAACGACTTCGGGCTGATGCGGAATTTCAGACCGCAAAGCTGTTCTTCGATGTAGCCGTCGCCATAGAGCGTTTCGCTGCGTTCACCGAGAACGAGGCTTGTGTGTTTATCGTTGATGTTGCGGACTATCGTGGTTATCTCGGGATGTCTGCCCAGCAGTGCGTTGACAAAGGAACGCTGTGAGGGGAATGCTCCCGAAGATGTCACCAGCACCACCATCACCTGACCGCTGACGAAGCCACGCTTTACCAGCACATGGCGGAGAAAGCCCTTCATGGTAACATCGTTGAACGGCTTCAGCTTGAAGCTCTCAGCCAGCTTGCGTACAGTTACGATTATCCTGTCCGCAACGACATCCTCGATAAGGCAGTCGTCTACAGGCACGATGTTATGTGTGGATGACTGGTACACGCCCGATATGATCTTTCCGTTTCTCATGCCGAAAGCTGCCTGTACCTTGTTGCGGTAATGGAACGGTTCCTCCATACCGATTATCTCGTCCACATGGCAGTATCTGCCCAGAAGGCGTATTACTTTTACCTGCTTGAAGCTGAGCTGTTTTTCATACGTCATATTCTGGAGCTGGCAGCCACCGCATTTTTTATAATTGGGGCAAAGACTCATCTTTTTTCTCCTTGGGTCATATTTCTTAATAATTATTATATAGGAAAACACCGAATATTTCAATACCTTTATCAAAGGCACGGATTAATATACTTTTTTGGTGATTATGTTTAAAATCTGTGTAGTTTTTACCAAAACATATTGACAAAATGACGTTTTTGTTATATAATTCTAATATGAATTGCAAGGTTGGATCAGTGTTCTTGCAAAATTCTGTAAATTTTTACGCCATGAGGAAAAGCTCGTGGCTTAAGAAAGGACAGCTTGTACTATGAAAAATCTGAAACTATCAAAGAAATTACTTGTCGCATTTGGCAGCATCATCGTATTGCTGGTCGTTGTAGTTGCATTTGCATCTTCCGCGTTTATGACCGTTAAGGGCATCGTGGATGATTTTTATACGGAGACCTTTGCGGATGTTCGGGCAGCCGATAAGCTTGAGATATCTATGAACGAGATCGCAAAGAATATGCTTCATGCATCCTCCACAACAGATACCGCTGAAACAGATGAGCGTCTGAAGCTTGCCGACGAGGCTCTCGCTGAGATGGAGACCATCATTACAGACCTGAAGGCACATTACACAGGCGACATGGCTGATGTTACCGCCATCGAAAACAATCTCGCTGAGATGCACGCTACTCTTGATCATTTCAAGACTGCCGCTGCTGCTCATGACACAGCAGCCTCCTTCAAGGTCTATAAGGAAGAGCTCCAGCCTGAGCTGGCATCCATCAGTACTGCTATCAATAACATCCAGACTTATGAGCAGGCTAATGCCGATGAGACCAAGCGTGAGGTGGATAGCAGAACCACAATCACAGGTTTTATCATCATTTGCATCGGTGCATTTGCAGTCGTTATCGGTTCTGTTCTTGCTGCGATCATCACACGTATGATCCTCAAGGGTATCAAGGAAGTTGAGAAGGCTGCCGTTCAGATGGCTGAAGGCGATTTCGACGTCAGCATCACATACAAGTCCAGGGACGAGATCGGTTCTCTGGCAGAATCCATGAGAATGATGTCCGACCGCATGAAGAAGGTCGTTGAGGATATCGACTACATCCTCGATACAGTTGCACAGGGCAACCTTGATGTACATACCCAGCATGAGAATCTGTATGCAGGCACATTCGCAAATATCCTTGCTTCTCTGAGATCCTTTATCGGAAACCTCAACGAGACCATCTACCAGATCGAAGTTGCATCCGATCAGGTGGCTTCCGGTTCCGACCAGGTCGCTTCCGCTGCACAGGCTCTTTCTCAGGGCGCTACAGAGCAGGCTTCCTCTATTCAGGAGCTGTCTGCTACCATCAATGTTATCAATGAGATGATCACCGCTAACGCCAAGGAATCCGCCAACGCAAGCTCCAAGACAAATGAAGCGGGCGTTGAGATGGCATCCGCAAGCGAGAAGATGCAGGAGCTCATCGCTGCTATGAACGAGATCAGCGAGACCTCCGATCAGATCCGTGAGATCAACAAGACCATTGAAGATATCGCATTCCAGACAAATATCCTCGCACTGAATGCAGCTATCGAGGCCGCAAGAGCAGGTGAGGCAGGTAAGGGCTTTGCAGTCGTTGCCGACGAGGTAAGAAACCTTGCAGGTAAGAGTGCTGAGGCTGCTCAGAACACCACCGTTCTTATCGAGAACACCGTTTCCGCTATCGATAAGGGCAGCAGCCTTGTCGGTGAGGTCGCTGATAAGATGGGCAGCGTTGCAGCTGCAGCAGGTGAGGTCGCTCAGATCAACGTTCACATCGCCGAATCCTCTCAGGAGGCCGCTGATGCTATCGGTCAGGTCACCGTTGGTGTGGATCAGATCTCCGATGTAGTACAGAACAACTCCGCGACCGCAGAGGAGACCGCAGCGGCTGCTGAGGAGCTTTCCGGTCAGTCCGCTATGCTCAAGGAGCTTGTAGAGTTCTTCACACTCAAGGAAGAAGCAGAAAACGAGTAATTCTCCCATATAAATATAGAAGCCGCCTTCGGGCGGCTTTTATATTTTCAGGTGCACCCTGTGCTTTGTCGGGGTATTTCTCGCGTCGCACAGGACAGCTCAGATACACTGCAAATGCAGTGGCAGGAAGGGATATGTGCCGGTGCGTATCGAGGCGTTGCAGGCCATTCTGCGTCGTATACAGGCACAACAAAAAGGAGCGGATATCACCGCTCCTTTGATCGTTTATCGGATGTTGATTACTTGCTTTCAGCTGCGATAGCGTCAACAGTCGTTGCATCAGCCTTTGCGAACAGCTCATCAACCTTTGCCTTGTCAACCTTAGTAACAAGGGATACGATGATTACTGCTGCAAGAGCAAGGAAGAACGCGGGCAGCAGAGAGTAAACGCCTGTGCCGGAGAGAACGGGAACGCTCTCCCATACGATAACTGCGATACCGCCTGTTGCGGCACCTGCAACTGCACCCCAGATGGTCATACGCTTCCAGAACAGGGAGAGCAGCATTGCGGGTCCGAACGCCGCACCAAGACCTGCCCATGCATAGGATACAAGACCCATTACGGAGCTGTTGGGATCCAGTGCGATGAAGTATGCGATAACAGAGATCACAATAACTGCACCACGGCTGATCCACATCAGTGTCTTCTGGCTTGCGTTCTTCTTGAACAGTGCGAACATATCGTTGGTAACTGCGGATGCGGTAACCAGAAGCTGGGAGTCTGCTGTACTCATGATAGCGGCAAGGATCGCGGAAAGTACCACACCTGCGAGAAGTGCAGGAAGCAGAGTAGATGCCATGAACATGAAGATCTTTTCTGTGTCACCGAGAGCAGTGAACTTAGCAAGCAGCTCTGCGTTGCCCTCTGTGGGGTAGTTGAGGTACATATAACCGATGATACCTACCAGAACAGCAGCTACCAGTGTCACTGCTACCCAGATAACAGCGATAAGACGGGACTTTTTGATCATATCACTGGACTTGATAGCCATGAATCTTACGAGGATGTGGGGCATACCAAAGTAGCCGAGACCCCATGCAAGACCGGAAAGGATGGTTGCCCATGCAAAGGAGCCGTCCTTGTTCATGATGAAGCTGGTGTAGTATTCTACGATGAAGCCGTTCACATCAGCCACGGGGAATTCAACAGCAGCCAGATTGGGGATGTTTGCGAGAGCAACAACAGGTACGATGACCAGTGCTGCGAACATCAGGATACCCTGAATAAGGTCGGTCCAGCATACTGCGAAGAAGCCGCCGAGGAAGGTGTAGGAGATGATGATGAGAGCGCCGATGGTGAGGCACAGCTCATAAGCATCTGTGTTGAAGATGAATGCGAACAGCTTTGCACCTGCACTGAATGCGGATGCTGTGTAGATCAGGAAGAACACGAAGATGATAGCTGCACATACCAGACGAACCACGGGACTCTGTGTAAAGAAACGCTTCTGCAGATATTCCGGGATGGTGATGGCATCGCCTGCGGCATAGGACATCTTACGAAGTCTTGCTGCGATGATCTTCCAGTTGAGATATGTACCGATGAAAAGACCGATGGCGATCCAGGATTCGGTGAGACCGCTTACGAGGATAGCACCGGGCAGACCCATCAGCAGCCAGCCGCTCATATCGGATGCCTGTGCGGAGATAGCTGTTGTCCAGGGACCAAGCTGACGTCCACCGATAAAGTAATCGGACATACTCTTTGATTTCTTATAGGAATAGATTCCTATTGCAAGGATCATCAGTGCATACAGTACGAATGCAACGATAGTCAAAATGTTGAGTTCCATAATAATTCTCCTTTTCAAAATTACTTTAATATTTTACCATACCTTAACCAGTAATTGCAAGCCCCTGTGTAAAATTTGTGAATATTATTGAAAAAATCAGGCTTTTATGCTACAATATACAAGGTCATGTCAGTAATATTGACAAATATAAAGAGAGTTAGTGTAGAAGATGTCAGAACAAACAGAAAAGCTTACTTATAAAAAAGGCTTCAGGGACGGCTTGCCCATCGCACTGGGGTATCTTTCCGTGTCCTTTACTTTCGGCATAACAGCGGTGAATATGGGAATACCTCCGCTTGCTGCCATTATAATATCGATGACGAACCTCACATCTGCGGGTCAGGTGGCAGGCGTTGATATCATCGCATCCTGCGGCGGCTGCCTTGAGATGGCACTGACGCAGCTTATCATCAACATGAGATACGCTCTGATGGGCATCTCACTTTCGCAGAAGCTGGACAGGCGTTACAATATGCTGCACCGCATCATTACATCCTTTGGCATCACGGACGAGATATTTGCGGTGGCGTCGGGTCAGAGGACAGATGTTCCGCCGCGATATATGTACGGTCTTATCACGCTGCCGTATATCTTCTGGGCAGCAGGAACGGCAGGCGGTGCACTTCTGGGCAATGTGCTTCCTCAGATAATTCAGGCGGCACTCGGCATTGCTATTTACGGAATGTTCATCGCTATCGTTATCCCGCCCGCAAAGAAGAGCCGCGGAATACTCATGGTGGCACTGGTGGCGGCACTGCTGAGCTGCATCATCCATTATGTTCCGCTGCTGGATTTCATCTCCTCCGGAATATCTGTAATAATCTGTGCGGTGGCTGCGGCGACCTTCGGAGCACTCTGTTTCCCTCAGAACATCGGAGAGGAGGCGGTCAGCGATGAGTGAGAATACGATGTACCTCATTACCAGCATTGCCGTGATGGCAGTCGTGACATATCTCATCAGAATGCTGCCGCTGGCGGTGTTCCGCAAGAAGATTAAGTCGAAGTTCGTGCTGAATTTCCTGTATTATGTGCCGTTTGCGGTGCTTAGTGCCATGACAGTGCCTGCGGTGTTCACAAGCTGCGGCAGCTCCACGGCAGGTGTTATAAGCTCGCTAGTGGGACTTGCTGTTGCACTGGTGCTGGCACTGTGTGAAAGAGGCCTGCTGACAGTTGCGGTGAGTGCCTGTGGAGCAGCTCTTGCTGCGGATATCATCACGGGATTATTCGGGATAGTATAGGAGGAAGAGATATGAAATTAATGTTCGCATCTGATATACACGGTTCCGCACTGTATTGCGGTAAGATGCTTGAGGCATACCGCCGCGAGGGGGCAGACAAGCTATGCCTGCTGGGCGATATCCTCTATCATGGTCCGAGGAATGATCTGCCTGACGGTCATGCACCCAAAAAGGTCATCGCCATGCTGAACGATGTGAAGGACGAGCTTCTTTGCGTGCGTGGCAACTGTGATACTGAGGTGGATCAGATGGTGCTTGAATTCCCCGTGCTTGCTGATTATGCGGTGCTGTTCGTCGACGGCAGGAGCTTTTTCCTTTCCCACGGACATCATCATGCACCCGATGCACTTCCTCCGCTGAAGAAGGGCGATGTTCTCATCAACGGACATTCGCACGTGCTGAAGGCATTTGAGAAGGACGGCATCCACTGTCTTAACGACGGCTCGGTGTCCCTCCCGAAAGAGAACAATCCCCGCAGCTACATGATCTACGAGGATGGTGTGTTCTGTATAAGGGAGCTTGAAAGCGGCGAGGACATCCTGACATATTCTTTGTAACGAAAGACCGGCGGAACAAAACCGTCGGTCTTTTTGCTTAATCAAGTATCTGGATGGCGGCACCCAGTATTCCGCTGCCGATATGTGCACTGAGCGTACCGCCTATCTCGCCCTCCCAGATATGGTCGGAGCAGTCGTGTACGGATGTCAGGCGTGCACGCAGGGAGCGTGCTTCGTCTGCAGCACCGCCGTTTGCGATTGCGAGATTATAGCGTTTGTGTCCACCCAGCTTTTCCGTGAGCAGCTCCTCGAATTTCGCTTCTAGATTATTGCTGCCGCGGACCTTTGCGGCAGTCTGCAGCTTTCCGTCCTGGGCAAATGTGATGACGGGCTTTATCTTCAGCAGCGTGCCTGCAACGCTTGTGATATAGCCTATCCTGCCGCCCTTGTGGAGATATTCCAGCGTATCCACGGAAAAGAAAGCGTAGGTGTTGTCTATAAGCTGCTGAACACGCTTTTCGGTAAGCTCCTGCCAGCCCATGCCTGCACGGATATCCTCCGCAAGCTGCAGAAGTATCAGCCCCTGTCCCATGGAGCCGTTGAGCGAATCGAATACGCTGACGGTAAGGTCCCTGCGTTCCTGTCCCATAAAACGCAGCAGATTATATGTTCCGGAAAGTCCTCCTGAAAGCATTACCGCAATAACGCCGTCGTAGCCCTCGGCCGCTACCTTGTCGAATACCGCTGTGATATCACCTGCAGTTGGGAGAGATGTTCTGGGCAGCTCTCCGTTTTCAAGGCGACGGTAGATATCGGCAGAAGTTATATCAACGCCGTCGGAGAATTCCTCCTCACCGCAGAGTATTCGGAGCGGCACAACGTGTATGTTGTACTCTGCAAGGTCGGCCGCTGCGATGTCAGAACAGGAGTCGGTGAGCAGGGCGATCTTTGTGGGGGTATTATTAGTCATTTTTGATATTCCTTTGTTTATGTGATAAATTATTTGTTTTGTCGTTTATGCAACAAAATCAGTACAAGGTTAATTATACCATATCTTTTTGTGTTTATCAATAGCACAGGGAATAAAACTGATATTTTAGTGAAACGGCGGCAAATGGCAGCTTTAGTCTTGTAATTTCTGTGAAAAAGTGTTATAATCTATATATGATTTTTACCCTGTAAGGAGTGACATATATGAGAAGTTGCGGCATACTCATGCATATAACGAGTCTGCCCTCGCCGTACGGTATCGGTACCTTTGGCAGGGAGGCTGAAAAATTCGCTGACTGGCTCAGGGAAGCAGGTCAGAAATACTGGCAGGTGCTGCCCATCGGACCTACCGGTTACGGAGATTCGCCGTATCAGCCCTTTTCCACATTTGCGGGAAATCCTCTGCTCATCGATCTTGACGAGCTGGTGGAAACAGGTCTTATTACAAAGCAGATGTGCGAGGACGCTGATTTCGGTGCAGACCCGTCCTATGTGGATTATGAGAAGGTGAACAGCACCAAGATGCAGCTGCTTCGTGAGGCGTACCACAGCTTCACTGACGATGTCGGCTACACCTCGTTCATCCGTACCGAAGCCGACTGGCTGGAGGATTACGCTCTGTTCACTGCTCTGAAGGACCGCTTCGTAGGCAAGCCCTGGACGGAGTGGGATGAGGATATCAAGCTGCGTAAGCCCGAGGCTGTTCTTCTGTACAAGGAGGAGCTTGCCGATGAGATACGCTTCGTGAAGTTCGTGCAGTATATCTTCTACCGTCAGTGGGACCGTTTCCATCGCTACTGCAACAAGAACGGCATCCAGCTTATCGGAGATATCCCGATATATGTATCGCCTGATTGTGCCGACGTCTGGGCACAGCCGGAGTTGTTCGAACTGGACGAACGCAGAAATCCTGCGAGAGTGGCAGGTGTTCCGCCCGATTATTTCTCGGCTACGGGTCAGCTTTGGGGAAATCCCCTGTACGACTGGGCTGCTATGAAGAAGGACAGCTACAAGTGGTGGATAAAGCGTATCGGAAAGGCGACAGACTGCTTTGATATAATGCGTATCGACCATTTCCGTGCATTCGACACCTACTATGCTATACCCTTCGGCGAAAAGACAGCCGAGCACGGCACATGGGAGAAGGGTCCCGGCATGGAGCTTTTCAATGCGATAAAGAACGAACTTGGCGACGTCAACATCATCGCGGAGGATCTCGGTGATATCTTCGACAGCGTGAAGGTGCTTCTCAAGGACAGCGGTTTCCCCGGCATGAGGGTACTGCAGTTCGGCTTCAATCCCGAGTTCAGCGACAACGACCATCTGCCGCATCACTACCCTGAAAACTGCTGTGCATACACAGGTACTCACGACAATGCCACCATCATGCAGTGGTATAAGGAGGCGGATGAGAAGTCACGCCGCATGGCGAAACGCTACCTCAAGCCGCGTCTGTTCGAGAGCGTCAATATGTGTTTCATCAGGAACGTGTACGCATCTCCCGCAAGGCTTGCCGTTATCCCGATGCAGGATGTCATCGGTCTTGGCAAGGAGGGCAGGATGAATGTTCCGTCCACACTCGGCGGAAATTGGAACTGGCGTATGAAGCAGGGAGCGGCTTCTTCTGCGAGAGCGGCAAAGCTGAAGGAGCTTGCAGAGGTATATTACAGATAATAAAGCCTCATGGACGATCGGATAATGATATAGAAGCATAAAGCCACTTTTGATATCAGTGTCAGAAGTGGCTTTGTGTTGCTTATATCGTTGAATTTTTCTGATTTTTGTTATGAGCATTTCGGCTATAAATAGGAATTTGACAATGGAGGGTGATTGTATGAGAGAAATTTGTTTACAGATGATAGATCATAATGTTTCCTCATTCTGGTGGAAGGAGCTTGTCAAGTATTTCGTGCAGGCAGGCGATAAATTGGAAATCAGATGTTGGAAAGAAGAATTTGCTGAAATCCAACAAGCAACCTCTTATGGGAATTCAACAGAAGATAATTACGAGATTTCTATCAAAGGAATAGTATCGGAAGGATTTATTTCGGAGTTGTTATCTGAAAATCCAACAGATAAGAGTATATATAACAAAATGACAAAATATTTCACAATTAATGTTGAGCGTGAGCAACGCAAATTCTGTAGTGCACATTACGGAACAGAGATGTATTTAATAGGTGTGTCTGATGACGATATTGCTTTTTTCCAAGATGTAATGAAAGGATTTACACAAGAAGATTTTAGCATACATATAGACAAGTAAATTCCAATTTATCTGTGAGAACCAAAAAGACCCGTGAAGCAAATTGTTTCACGGGTCATACTTATTTATCACGCTCTATGTGGTTCGGAATCAGTACGCAAGCACTGCCATAGCCGCCGCATATGCTGTGGAGAAGGCTATCTGCAGATTAAAGCCGCCTGTATATGCATCGCAGTCGATTATCTCTCCTGCAAAGAAAAGATGTTCACACAGCTTGGATTCCATCGTTTTCGGGTCGATCTCCTTGACGGATACTCCGCCTCTGGTGATGATTGCTTCCTCGATGGGACGAAAACCGCTGATATCCAGCGTCAGACCCTTGAGGATACCGCCGAGCACTCTGCGTTCTTCCTTGCTTATCTCATCCACACGCTTTTCGGGATCTATGCCCGAAAGCTCCACCACAACAGGTACGAGCTGTGCAGGCAGCAGGCCACGCAGGCTGTCCCTGAACGCACTTCCGCGGCGTGCGTCGAAATCACGCAGGATACGTGCGTCAAGCTGTTTTTCTGTGAGGGCGGGCTTCAGGTCTATCCTGACGGAATACCGTCCGCGTTCCATCTTCGGGATATGTGCCGAGGCACTCAGCACCGTCGGTCCGGAAATACCGCTTGCGGTGAACATCAGCTCACCGAAGTCCTCATAGATACATTTGCCGTTGTCCAGCAGCTTCATGGATATATTACGCAGATCAAGTCCTGCCGCAGCGGCAGTCCGGTTCTGAACAGTGGTCATTGCCGAGAGGGAAGGCTCAGGCGTGATTATAGTGTGACCTGCCTGCTGTGCCAGCTTGTAGCCGAAGCCGTCAGAGCCTGTAACAGGATACGACTTTCCGCCTGTTGCCACTACCACCGCAGCGGCATCGATGCGTTTCTTGCCAGCCATTATTCCGCGGCAGCATCCGTCCTCGATGACAAGCGACGTGCAGCGTTCGTGCAGGATATCCACATCCAGCTCCTTCAGCTTGTTCACAAGGGCATTGACCACGTCTGCAGCCTTGTCCGATACAGGGAAAACACGGTTGCCACGCTCTGTCTTAAGCGGCACACCGATACGCTCGAAAAAGTCCATCACATCCTGCGATGAAAACTGCGAAAGCACGCTGTATAAAAAGCGTGCGTTTCGTGGGATATTCTTCATTATGGTCTCATTATCGGAGTTGTTGCAGACGTTGCAGCGTCCCTTGCCCGTTATGGCGAGCTTTCTGCCCAGCCTGTCGTTCTTCTCAACGATGGCAACGGATGCTCCCATTTCCGCAGCAGAAATGGCACACATCATGCCTGCCGCTCCGCCTCCGACTATTACAGCATCATACATCCTTCTTATATACCTCTGTGCGTTCCCAGAGCTGCTCCAGCATATTGAACGTGCTTTCCACGTCTGTGCGGTTGCGGTCGGAAACGGCTACGATAAGTGCGTTGATAAGACTCATTGGTGCAACAAGGCTGTCCACAAAGGACACCATATCCGAATATGCATACAGCGGATGATCGCAGTACTGCACAAGCGGCGAGTTCTCGCTGTCTGTGATCGCTATGATCTTCGCACCACGCTCCTTTGCGAAACGGCACGCCTCAATGGTACTGGAGGCATAGCGAGGGAAGGACATCGCTATCAGCACATCTTCCTTGCCGATGTGCACCATCTGCTGATACAGCTCGTTCGTGCCGACTGCACCGATGTGGCTGACGTTATCGAATATCAGTCGCAGATAATAATGCATGAAATTTGCGAGTATACCGCTGCTCATTGCGCCCTGAATATAGATGTTGCGTGCATTGCAGATGGTATTTACAGCACTTTCGAAGCTCTCGGGGCTTACCGCATTTATCGTGCGGCGTATCTTGTCGATATCCTGTGTGAGCACGCCCTCCACTGTGCCGAGATCGCCTATGCGGTTTCTGGTCACATCCATACGCTGCAGGGAGGTCAGACGGTTCTTGATATGGCTCTGGAGAGAACGCTGCAGCTGCGGATATCCCTCATATCCCAGCTTGTTTGCAAAACGAACAACTGTGGATTCGCTCACATTGACAGTCGTTCCGAGCTTCAGCGCGGTCATGTATGCCGCCTTTTCATAATGCTCCAGAATAAATCCAGCGATCAGTTTCTGTCCCTTTGAGAATTCGGGCATCATATCCGAAATACGCTGGAGCAGATCGTCCTTCATCTTTTATGTCCTCATTTCCTGAATGTTATGTTGCAAAACGCTACACTTATAATACACCAAATGCAGGATTTTTGCAAGTGGTTTATGAAAATCTTTCGTATTTTGATGAAAAACAGCGGTTTTTTGAAGACTTCGGGTACTTTTTACGTCAATTTTGCATTAATTAGCCACGATAATGAATTCCCCCTGCAAGGAAATGCAGGGGGAAAGATCATTTGCATTGCGGAAAAAGGAAATGGGGTGGCTCATCGGGCACTACAGAAGCCGTGATGTCATACACATCATATCCCATATCACGATATTCCATCATAAATTCATCATCGCAGCGATATATCCTTTCTTTTCCGTACCATGGTTTAGATGACTGCGGCGTGAGTTCAAGATACACTGTCTTATTTTCTGTACGGAAGGTCAGCACCGTATGTGGTCTGTTTTTTTCTTTGTTGTACAACAGCCATAGTCTGCTGTCAATGCCGCAGTTGTCGAGCAGCAGCCTCATCACGAGCATCGCATCTATGCAGGTGCCTATTTTTTCTCTCATTGTGACGAGCGGCAGCTGAACACGGTAGACGGTCCTTGCGAGGCGATCGTATCTGTGGTCAAAACCGTTTTTCATATCGGGGCGGTATTTCGTACCGTCCAGATAAAATCCGTATTCGTAGCCGTTATCATACAATTCATTTCTGAGAATATCGCATATCTCACGAATGGTCATCTGATACCGTAATTTTCGATGATGTAGTCCATGTCCTTGTCGCCTCTGCCGGAAAGATTTATGAGCACCGAGCCACGCTTCATCTGCTTTGCCAGCTTAATTCCGTAAGCCACGGCGTGGGAGCTTTCGATAGCAGGGATGATGCCCTCCATGCGTGAGAGAGTGAAGAATGCGTCGATGGTGTCCTCGTCGTTTACGACGTCGTACTTTACTCTGCCGATATCACGCAGGAATGCGTGCTCGGGACCCGAGGAGGGATAATCCAGACCGCTTGCCACGGAGTACACGGGAGCAGGCTCGCCGTTCTCGTCCTTCAGCATGATGCTGTTGAAGCCGTGCATTATGCCTTCTGTACCGTATTTCAGACTGGCTGCGTGGTCGCCGAGCTTTTCGCCTCTGCCGAGAGGTTCAACGCCGTAGATATCCACAGGGTCGTTGAGGAAGCCTGAGAACAGACCCATCGCATTGGAGCCGCCGCCTACGCATGCCACAACAGCGTCGGGAAGCTCTCCTGTCATCTCCAGGAACTGCTCTCTCGCTTCGATGCCGACAACGCTCTGGAAGTCACGTACCATCATAGGGAATGGGTGAGGACCGAGAACAGAGCCGATGCAGTAGATGCTGTCCCTGTATTCCTTTGCATATGCTTCAAAAGCGGCGTCCACCGCCTCCTTCAGTGTTGCAAGACCGTGAGTTACTTCGATAACGTTGGCACCAAGTATCTTCATTCTCGCAACGTTGGGAGCCTGTTTTCTTATATCCACACTGCCCATGTAGATATCACATTCAAGCCCGAAATACGCCGCAGCGGTCGCAAGAGCAACTCCGTGCTGACCTGCACCTGTTTCGGCGATCACCTTTTTCTTGCCCATATATTTAGCCAGCAGTGCCTCGCCCATGCAGTGGTTGAGCTTGTGAGCACCTGTGTGGTTGAGATCTTCACGCTTTACGTAAAGCTGTACGTTGCCGATGCTGCCGGAAAGACGTTCGAGATAGGATATCGGGGTAGGTCTGCCCTGAAATTCCTTGCGTATCTTTCTCAGCTCACCGATGAACTTTGAGGACTTGCAGATGGTGTAATATGCCTCGGTTATCTCCTCCATGGCGTTTTTGAGATCATCGGGGATGAATGCACCGCCGTATCTGCCGAAAAAGCCGTTCTGATCGGGATAGTTCTTGAAATATGTGTCAAATTCGAAATTGTTGTGTGTCATAGTGAAATTCCTCCATTATAGTATAAGTGTTTTAGTAATGGTCATGAAGAAAAATCAGCTACGCCATCGTTTTGTCAGCAGAAACATATCAGCCCTCCGTTATATCTTCCATTCTGCCGGAAACAAAAACGTCCCTGACAGAAAGATACTACTTTCTGTCAAGGACGAATAGATACTATCCGTGGTGCCACCTTGATTCACAGCAATGACGCTGTGCACTTGCGGGATACCTGCATATCCCCGGCAACTTACGTATGCCCACACGTCGCAGAATACTCTGTGCATCAGCACATTTGACTACGCCCTCAGCGGTCCATTTGACAACTTGTTTCTTACCTGACTCTCAGCACCACAGGCTCTCTGTAAAGGCATCATTGCCGTTATCTCCGCTTCAACGGTTTAGGTTATTCACTTGTTTAATACAGTATATCACCGAGTTTTGGATTTGTCAACTGTTTTTTAAAAATTTATCAGATATTGAGCAGTTCCTCGATATTGAAATCGAGTATCAGACCTCTGATTCGTTCCATCTTTTCCTGCTCATCTGCAGAAAAAGCGTATTCGCCGAGCTTTGCAGACAGCTCATCCAGCTTGTCCACATCCATTTCCTCTGCGGCGGAGCGTATCTCGGCAAGTATCTCTTCGACCTCGCTGCGATGCTGCTCTGCATCCCTTGAGCCGTTCGTTCCGGCGGACGGCAGCAGGCTGTAATAGCTCAGCCAGCGTTCTGTAAAGATCGGGTGCAGCGAGCGTATTACGGATATATTCTTGTTCCTTGCGGCGGTCTCAAGTTCGAGAGCCATGCCCGCCAGCGGGATTATTCCCACAAGAGCCGCACTGCTCTTCATGCTGTGCACCTTGATGCGGTAGCTGTCGAGCATGTTTTCGATATCATCGAAGTAGCCGCTGAGTTCAGCTGCATCCTTTCTTATGGAGTTTTTCAGCATGGTTGTGGTCTCCAGCAGGCTGGCGTCGTTTTCAAAGTGCAGTCTGCCGATGTTCCAGTCCACTCCCGTTATTTCGGGAAGCTCCGCATTATCTTTCGCAGGAGCTTCGACGGCTGTCTGGTCTTCTGTGGTGAGCTTGGCGTCATCCAGCAGCGAATATATCAGCTTTTCAAGCTTGCGAGGATCAACGGGCTTTGAAAGGAAGCCGTCGAAACCGCATTTCAGGTAGTATTCCTCTGCACCGGAAACGGCGTTTGCAGTCAGTGCGATAACGGGAGCACCGCTGCTGAGGTTGTCCGGCAACTTACGCAGTGCCTCAAGCGTTTCAACGCCGTCCATTTCGGGCATCATGTGGTCCATGAAGATGATGTCATAGGAGTTGCTTCTGACAAGCTCCAGACACTCCTTGCCGCTTGCTGCTTCGGTTATCTGCATATTGGTCTTTTTCAGCAGCAGCGAGAATACCTTGCGGTTGATATTGTTATCATCAACGACGAGCACCTTTGCATCTGTCGCGGAGAATTTCGCAGTGTAGGAGTGATGATCGTGTGTTCTGTGCAGCTTCAGCTTGCCCATGGGTGTGTCGTCTGCGACATCCTGCTGCAGCACGAAGGAGAAATCAGAGCCTTTGCCGTAGATACTTTCCACGGAGAGCGTGCTGTTCATGAGATCAAGCAGTGAGTATGTGATATTAAGTCCGAGTCCTGTACCTTCAATATTGCGGTTGCGGTTTTCGTCTATTCTTACGAATGCATTGAACAGTCTTTCGGTATCCTCTTTCTTGATGCCGATGCCCGTATCACTTACGCAGTAATACACCTTACCCTCGCCCAGATACTGCACCCTCAGCGTAACGCTGCCCTCGTGGGTATATTTCACGGCGTTACTGAGCAGATTTGTGAGTATCTCCTTTATACGCATATCGTCGCCGATGAGCTTTGAGGGGAGGCTTTCATCTGCAATGACCTCAAATTTAAGCTTCTTGTTTTCGGCCTTGAACTGGAACAGATTGTAGATGTCATGAAGCATCGAAGCTGTATCGTATTTCACAGGAAGGATGCTGAGCTTTCCTGCTTCGATCTTGGTGATATCCAGTATATCGTTTACAATTCCGAGCAAAGAATCCGCTGCTATCTGAGCCTCGGAGGCGTAATTCTGTATTTCCTCCTCGCTGCTTTCACGCAGTATCATCTCGTTCATGCCCATGATCGCATTTATGGGAGTACGTATCTCATGCGACATATTGGCGAGAAAGAGTGATTTGCTTCGTGTTGCTTCCTGTGCCTGATCGCACTTTGCCTCAACTACCTTCAGCAGGTCATCGAGGCTTCGTTCCTGTTCGTAGTTCTGACGCTGCTGGAATGTGATGATGTTCGTCATGCTCATGATGACCCAGTTCGTTACCAGCGTTACTATCGTACCGAAGGTGAATTCGAGCATGGTCTGCTGAGATCTTGTAAAGGAACTTACTATTGCCGCCACCAGAATCACCACGAGTACAGATGCTATCATGTGAAAGCGTGCCAGCTTGGGATCAAGGAACACGAACAGCGTGACTGCACTGAAGAACACCGCGTAGATAAATACCTGTGCGGAATCGAATGCTATTGAAAGAAAGCCGTCCATCACAAAGAATGCGAGACTCTGTATGCGTTTATGGGCGTTCTCCGAGAGGAACTTCTTGTGGATATTAACACCGAACATAATGCATATCAGCGTTATCGGTACTGTAAATCCGATTATCACGAGCGTCGGCATACGGTGGAAGCAGATGCTCATTATCAGGACTATCAGTGCCTCGAATATGAAGAAATAAAGGTTGCAGCGTGCACCTGTTTTAAATGAACCCATCATAATACCACCCCTTTCGGTACCACGAGGTTAAGTCCCTTATGTACGATCTCCGCAGTACATTCGGTAACATTCTGGAGATCGCCGTCCATATTGATAACGAAAGGCTGACCGTCTGTGCGGCGTATTTTTATATGTCTGCAATCGCCGCAGGTCATCAGCTTCTGCACCTTGTCGTATTTTTTGCCTGTGAGTGCTGTAAGGGTAGGCAGCAGGGGAAGACCGCGTTTGCTTGAAGACAATCTGTATATCGCCTTTCCGTCAGTGACGTCCGTTTCCCTGGCAAAGTACATATTACCGCCGAATACGCAGCCGTTTCCGATGAACACCTCAGCGAATTTACCGCTGTATTTTTTGTCGTCCAGCTCAATATCATAGGAAAGTGTCTTTGACACGAAAATTGAGTACAGCGTGGACACAAGGTAGGGCATCTCATCACCGATAAATCTGAGTATACGGTACTCATTCATCTTTTTTACGCAGTTGCTGTCAAGGCCTGTGGACAGGGTATTGAGAGATACGCCGTGGTTGGTGTGTATGTAGTCTACTTTCAGGATATCGCCGTGGATCAGCTCCTCTATCTGATGAAAGCGTGCTTCATCCTTGCCGAACATCTTGAGGAAGTCGTTGGTAAGTCCGCAGGGGAAGAATGCGACCTCTGCATCTGTGAGATCTTCAAAGCCGGCGAGCATATTTCTCATCGTTCCCGAGCCGCCGCAGCAATAAAAACGCAGCTTCTCACCCTGGAAAATGTGCTGTATCTTTTTAACGAGTTCTGTTTCGTAGCCTGCATATCTTGTGTTGAACACGAAGTAATTCAGATCGTGTATCGTGGACAGCTTTGTACGCAGATCGTCTGCAAACGTTTTATTTCCCGCAAATGGATTTATTATGAAGATATGAGTCATTTTAGCCTCCTTCACATATGCAGAAACGGCAGCCTGGATTATTTCTGGTCCCTGCCGCCGTATAGTTACTTCTTTGCCAGTATGCTCTCGATCATCTCGAGCAGCTTCTCCTTCTTGGGAGGTTTGAGCATATATCCCTCAGGGTTCAGACTTATCAGCTTTGTCACCACTTCTCTGTCAGCGGATGCTGTCAGAAATACAACCGGGATATCCTGTGCCTTGGGGTCCTCACGCAGAAGCTGGAACACCTCAGCACCGTCCACTATCGGCATCTCATAATCAAGCAGGATGATATCAGGCTTGTGCTTCTGGATAGACATGAATGCCTGTGCACCAGAAACCGCAATAGAAACATGATAATCTTCAGCGAGCATATCCTTTACCGTACGTAACAGGATAGCATTATCGTCAACAACAAGAACACGAGAGTTCCTGAGCTTACTCTCCGTATTAGGGCTGGCAACTGTCATACTGCCGCTTCCTCCCATCGATTTATCTGCGGATCATCGTCCGTTATGCTTTACATCGTTAAATCATTAACTCACAACTTAAATTATAGCATATTACCACTAAAAAAGCAATAGTTTTGACAAAAAACGGAGAAACACCAAAAACCATACATTTGTGCAGACTTTTTTTGTTGTTTTGTTGTAATAGTTATGTAATATTTTTTCACGCAGGTCAGGATGTTTTCGTGTTACTGCTGTTGCAATTCCTGAAAAAATATGGTACACTTGATATATAACTATGATCTCTCGGAAAGGACGAAATATTATGGGTCTGCAATTTAGAAAAAGAATCAAGATATGCAAGGGTGTGAACCTCAATATCTCCAAAACAGGTGTTGGCGTCAGTGTTGGCACAAAGGGTGCGAGATATTCCATGCACAGCAGCGGCCGCCGCACTGCGACGGTAGGTCTGCCCGGTACGGGTCTTTATTATACCAAGAACCTCAGCAACAGTAAGAAAAAGACTACATCTGCCAAAAAGGCTGCTGCCACCGCCAAGGGTGCATCCGCCGGAAAGACTACAAAGGAGATAGAAGCACAGCAGGCACAGGCAGAGCAGCTTCTTCAGGAGGCTCAGGAGGAGCTTGAGCAGTTTGAGCGATACATCGAAGTTATCACGCACGTGCACCGCGACTGTGACCTGGCGATGAACTGGAATGTTATTGCAAACCGTGAGGACACCGCTGCGACAGGCGGAAAGGGCCCCAGAGAGCTGAAGGCACAGCAGGAGTATGACAACTATCGTCCCACTCTTGCGGAGCAGATCATGAAGAAGCTGGAGCAGGAACGCAGACAGGAGCTGCTTGACGCCATTGAAGAAGCACGCAGGCTGGATCAGGAAGAGATGGGCGGAATGAGTGCAGGCAAGGAGTTTGCAAAGCGTATTCTGGCAGGCGATATCGAGGCGTATTACGAGGCGATCGAAAACTCAGGGATGCTGACGGAGCTTGCCGAGCTTGGCAGTGATTTTGAGTTCGGCACGGATGATCCCGCACGCATGGAGATAGAGTTCGTCATCAAGGCAGCGGATGTGGTTCCCGATAAGCAGCTTACCCTTACAAAGACTGGCAAGCTGAGCGAGAAGGAGTTCAGCAAGAGTGCATACTTTGATATCGTTCAGGATTATGTATGCAGCTGCTCCATAAGACTTGCGAGAGAGCTGTTTGCGGTCCTTCCGGTTGACACTGTCATCGTTCATGCGGCAGATGTGATGCTTGACACAGCGACAGGTCACGATGAGGAGATGACCATCCTTTCGGTGAAGTTTGAGCGTGACCGCTTCCTTGACATCAATTTTGACCGCATCGACGCATCTGATTTTGTATGCTCCTTTGAGCACAACATGAAGTTTGCAAAGACCACAGGCTTCAGACCCGTTGAGCGTATATCATGATAACGTATGACGCCCCGCTTCAAGTGCGGGGCGTTTGTGATGCAAAAAGTGTTTTTGCGGTGCAGTTTGTTTGTTCAATATTGACATTGACTGTTTTGTGAAACGGCGTTATACTGGATATAGATAATAAAGAAAAGAGGCGAGAAGATGGCTGCAAGAAAATATGAGATAGATATGTGCAGCGGCCCTATACTTCCGAAGCTGCTGAAGCTTACGCTTCCGCTGATGCTTTCGAGCGTGCTGCAGCTGCTGTTCAATGCGGCTGATATAATCGTTGTGGGAAACTTTGCGAGTGACAACTCGCTGGCGGCGGTAGGCTCTACTGCGTCGCTTGTAAACCTCATCACGAATCTGTTCCTTGGTCTTTCCACGGGTGCAAACGTAATGACATCCCGATACATGGGTGCAAAGGATAATGAGCGTGTCAGCAGGACCGTCCATACATCCATTTTCCTGAGCATCGTCAGCGGATTGATACTGACACTGATAGGTGTGTTTCTGGCTGACAAGATGCTGCTGCTCATGAAGACCCCTGCGGAGGTGCTGGAGCTTTCCGCATTGTATCTGCGTATCTATTTCTGTGGCATGATCGCTATGATGATATATAATTTCGGAAGCTCTATCCTGCGTTCCAAGGGCGACACGAAACGCCCGTTATATTATCTCACCTTTGCAGGCGTTGTAAATGTACTGCTTAATCTGCTGTTCGTTATAGTGTTTAAAATGGATGTTGCGGGCGTGGCACTTGCCACTGTTATATCGCAGTGCATTTCTGCCACACTGGTTATACGCTGCCTGATGAAGGAGACCGACGCATTCCGTCTTGACCTGAAAAAGCTGCTTCCCGATCCTGTCATTACAGGAAAGATACTTGGCATCGGATTTCCTGCGGGATTTCAGGGCGTCGTGTTCTCGCTGTCCAATGTAGTCATCCAGTCCTCTATCAACAGCTTTGGTCCGATAGTAATGGCGGGAAGTGCTGCCGCATCCAGCATCGAGAGCTTTGTCTGGGTGTCCATGAACGCTTTTTCGCAGGGTGCTCTTACATTCACGAGCCAGAATATCGGTGCAGCCAAGTACAGCCGCATCAACCGTATTGCATTGATCGCCTGCTCCTGCGGTGCGATAGCAGGATTGGTGTTCGGTAATCTGGTGTACTTTTTCGGTGAGTTCCTGCTCGGACTTTACGATCCCCGTCCCGAGATAATCGCTCCCGGCATGATACGAATGAGCCTTGTGTGCGTTTTCTATTTCACCTGCGGACTGATGGACTGTATCTCCGGTTCTATCCGCGGAATGGGCTATGCGGTGACGCCTACTATCGTTTCGCTGCTTGGTGCCTGCGGACTCAGGATACTATGGATATTCACGATATTCACAATTCCCGAATATCACACAGAGTTCATGCTGTTCGTATCCTATCCCATCTCCTGGACAGTGACATTCTTTGTCCATCTTATCTGTTATATCTTCATGCGACGGAAATTCCCGAAAAATGATCTTCCCGAGACTGGCAGATAATTGACTTTATATGGATTTTGCGTTATAATAGATCTATAACCGATATGTTAGTTTTTTTGCTTGTGGAGATGATGTCATGAGAGGTCCATACAAAATAATAGCAATGTGCACGAGCCGCATTCAGGACAGAGAGTGCTATGAACTGGTCACGGAACTGACCGAGCACATCCGTCATACAGATATGCGTCTGTTTGTGTTCAATACAGATATCAAGGATAAGGGTGGCAATTTCCGCAGCAGTGGCGGCATCGGTATTTTTGAATTGTTGGATCTTCCGTGTATCGACCTTGTGCTTGTGGACGAGGAGCGTATAAAAAGTCCCGATCTCTCTGACAAGCTGATAAACGATGCATTGAGCAGGGGTCTGCCTGTGGTGGTCATCGGCGAAGAGCATGAGAACTGCATTAACGTGAAATTCAATGACGATGGCTTAGGTAATATCATACGCCATCTGATAAATGATCACGGCAAAAGACGTCTGCATATGATGGCAGGTGTTCGCGAGAATCCGTTTTCCAAGGCTCGTATCGAAGTGTTCAGGAGCGTCCTCGGGGAATACGGTATTCCTTTCGACGACAGCATGGTAAGCTACGGTGATTTCTGGTCTATGCCTGCGGCAGAAGCAACGGAAACCATCGTGGCAAGCGGTAATATTCCTGATGCTATCGTCTGTGCCAATGACAGCATGGCGATCGCAGTTATTGCGGTGCTCAAGAAGCACGGCTACCGCGTACCGGAGGACGTTGCGGTCACCGGTTACGACAACAACGATGAGGCGTATTTCTGTATACCTCAGCTTACCACTGTTTCGCATGGCAACAGCGAATTGTGTGATGAACTGATAAATTCGTTCCGACGCGCTTTTGACGGAGAAAGTGGTACAGCGTATGTTGATACCCGTATGGAGCTGTATCGATCCTGCGGCTGCGACAGGGAGAAAGATGTTTGTTCGGTGGACCATATTATTGAGCTGAACAACCGTTTCTTCCGTTATCAGGATGAGAACATACTGCTTTCTGAGATAAGTGCTCAGCTTCAGTTGTGCAGCAGCTTCGAGGATATATGCTATCTCATGCACAAGGATGACAAGATGTATGCAGTTGCATGTATGCTGAAGAAGGAATACACGGACTGCTCCGTTGATCCTGCGAAGTCGCAGGGCGAAGGCTTCGGAGATGAGCTGTTCCTGCTGTTTGACGGCGATTGCATAAATTACGAGAAACTGCATGGCAGACATTTTGTGCCGCATTTTATGAGCAGCTCTGACATACTTCCGTCGCTGGATTATTATCTTCAGGATGAACGGTGTATCATTTTCAATCTGCTATATTATCACGGTGTTTCGATGGGTTATCTTGCGTTCCATTACAGCGAGTACGGTGTCGGTAATTTCCTCAAGATACCGCAGACGGTCACTGCGTTGAACAATGCTCTCGGCAGTTTCAGAAACAGCAGGTATCAGGAGTATCTGGCACAGCGAATAGACGATATGTACAGGACAGATTCGCTGACAGGTCTGCTTAACCGACACGGCTTCATTTCCGATTATGAGAAACTGACTGAACAGACGGATGATCTGTCTGTTGTAATGATGGACCTTGACGGATTGAAGCAGATAAACGACAATTACGGTCATGATGAAGGCGATTACGCTATCCGTACGGCAGCTGCTGCTCTGCGTGAGGCGTGCCCTGCGGACGCTGTATGTACACGTTTTGGCGGTGATGAGATGCTGGCGGTATTCCCGAAGTGTGATTACTCTGTAAGAGATCGTTTCGATCAGCTTCTGGAGGGGATAAACTCTGCCAGCGGCAAGCCGTTCCGTGTGCTGGGAAGTATAGGTCAGCTTGATCTGTGCAGTGGTGAAAGACCACAGTTTGAGGAGCTTATCAAACGCACTGACGGACTGATGTATGAGGAAAAACGTCGTCGTAAGCAGTCTTTGTCCTGATATAATAAGATCCCCGTGATAGTATCACGGGGATCGTTTTGTCATATGAACGGCAGCAGCTTTTTGAGCATGGCGATGATATCTGTTTTTTCTGCTTTCGGAGCAGAAGTGTTCAGCTTTGCGGCGAATACGTCGGCAAGCTCATCGTTGCGGTATTCGGGAGAGGGGTATTCGTAGCCGCTGCTGCTGTAAAATCCGAACCAGCCCTCGTGATAAGCATGGTAGTTGAAGCCGATGCCAAGCTCAAGGCAGATATCCAGCATATCGCCTACCCAGTTGAGGGCACTTGTGCCATCCCTGAAGCCATCGTTGCAGCATCCGAATTCGCCGAGATACAGCGGAACATCGTGCTTTTCAGAGAACTCTACATATTCAGACAGCATCTCTGTAAGGCGTGCTTTGTCCATCGAAACAAACTTTGTGGCTTTGGCAAGATCGATTCTCGGGGATGCGTATTTCACGCTGCCTGAGGTGCGGACATAGCCTGACACCATATACTGTTTGCCCTCCTCGAGAATGAAGCGGTCAGCACCTCCTGTGAGGTCCATATCCGTACCGCTCACTTTATATGCACCGCCTGTGCGTCCGCCGTCGGGGGAGTATTCTCCTGTGCCTGAGCCGTCTGCGGTCCACTTATAGAAGCAGTCTGCTTCGCTCTTGCTGTTGAAATCATACTGCAGTATGACCTTCCTGCCTTCGCCGGATATCTCGGTCACCTTCAGGCTATCGAAGTAAACCGCACCATTGCTCATACCGCCTGCGTTGACAGCAAGTATACCTACGTTATATTCATCCGTTACGTATACCGGCTCGCTCTCAAAGTATTCCCAGCCATTACGCTCTGATATTTTGTCTGCACGTACTGTGCCGACCCACGTGCTCTCGTACTCTGATGCATGCAGATCGACCGCAGGATATTTCGGAGGATCTGGCTTGTTGAAGGTGATGGAATGAGTGAGCTGGAACGGCTCGTAGAAATGGAACTCATATATCACGTTGTCGTCATCGATAAGAGGGAAGGAGTTTTCGACGGTGAGATATCCCCAGTCTGTTCCACCGATATTTATCATACGCTCGGCAAATATCGCCTGATGTGCAGATACCTCACGGATGGCGGAGGTCATTTTGCGGACAGCGTTGGTGTAATATCTGACAGTGTTCTGCTCGTTGCCGATCAAGGGTGCATAAGGCTCATTCACAAGACCGTAGCCCCATATTGTCGGCTCATCCGCACAGTGCTGTGCGATGGCTTTCCAGAGAGCCGTCAGCCTGTTGAGGTTCTCGGGCTGGCTCCACAGATCAAATCCGTTGCCCTGTGACTGATAACCGCCCTGCGGGTAGTGCATATTGAGTATGATGCCCATATCGTATTTCTTAGCCCACTGCACATTTAGGTCTATCCAGTCGAAACCGCTCTTGAGATACTCGTAAGGGGCATCGTCATTTTCAAACAGCCTGTAATTCAGGTACAGACGCACCGAATTAAAGCCAAGCTCTGAAAGCTCTCTGTATGTATTTTCGGTATGGTGGTATTTCGGGGGAGTGGAGGTGTTGTCCCATACATTACAGCCCAGTGCCATACCCTTTATCTGAAGGGGAGTACCGTCGGTGCCTATGACCTGTCTGCCCTCAGCGTGAACGAAGCCTGTTGCTTCGGCTGCGGATACCTGCGGTATCGAGATCAGCATCACAGCCGCAGCGACGATTACTGCTGCCAGTTTTCTTAACCGTTTCATATAGCCTCCTGATAACAAAATCCGCCGCACAGATCACTCAGTGCGGCGGTTGTTTGCATTATAGCTGATTACTCAGCGTCTGCTTCCTCAGCGGCATCCTCTGCGGGAGCTGCATCTTCCATCAGAGCCTTGATGGAGAGGGAAACTCTGCTCTTGTCTGTGTCGATGTCGATGATCTTTACATCAACTTCCTGACCTACAGCGAGAACAGTAGCAATGTTTGTTACTCTCTCTGTGGAGATCTGGGAGATGTGGATAAGACCGTCAACGCCGGGGATGATCTGAGCAAAAGCACCGAACTCTGTGATGCTTACGATGGTAGCCTTGATAACGTCGTCGATAGCGTAATCAGCAACGAACTTGGTCCAGGGATTCTCATCGGGATCCTTTGCGGAGAGGGAAACTCTCTTCTTCTCGGGATCGAAGGACTTAACGATAACAGTGATCTTATCGCCTTCCTTAACGATATCCTTGGGGTGGCCAACTCTGTTCCATGTCAGCTCGGATGTGCGAACCAGACCGTCAACAGCACCGATGTCTACGAATACGCCGTAATCCTCGATGGAGCGAACCTCGCCCTCGAACTTCTGGCCAACCTCGATGCTATCCCAGAACTTAGCCTTCTCAGCGTCGCGAACTTCCTTTGTAGCCTGTCTGATAGAACCAACTACACGACCACGCTGCTCGTTGATCTCGATAACCTTGAACTGTACTGTCTTCTTTACGAGATCCTCCAGCTTGCCTGTACGGGGAACACCTGTCTGGGAAGCGGGGATAAATACGCGTGTGCCGTTTGTGATAACGATGATACCGCCCTTAACAGCAGCAGTAACAACGCCCTCGAGTGTCTCGTTTGCTTCCTTGGAAGCTGCGATCTTCTCCATGCCGAGTGCGGAATCTACCTTCTTCTTGGACAGGAAGATAACGCCGTTGGAATCGTCTACCTTTGTTACGATAGCTTCGATCTCATCGCCAACCTTAACTACATCGCCAACTGTTGCGTTGGGATCGTTTGTCAGCTCGTCGAGGGGTATGTAACCCGTCTGCTTGATGCCGAGGTCAACAACTGCTTCGTTCTTGTTGATGCCTACAACTGTTGCTTTTACTCTGTTGTTGGTATATACTCTTCTAAAAGACTGGTCGAGCAGAGCAGCGAAGTCCTCCTCATTTTCGATAGTGGTTTTGATTTCTTCGTTCATTTTGTCATGAACCTCCTTTATAGTATAGGCGGGAGTTGATGCCCCTGCCGTTATTCCGATAATACTATCGGAGTGCAGTCCCTTTAAGAGCTGCGTGGAAAGCTGTCCGGCGTTCTCCACGAACACGGTAGTGCAGTGCCGTGTGCAGATCTCTGCGAGCTTTCCTGTGTTTGAGCTGCTTTTTCCTCCGACAACGATCATCAGTGCAGCTCTTTTCGCAAGCTCCTCGGCATTTTTCTGACGCTCTGAGGTGGCGTTGCATATCGTGTCATATATTTTTACATGGCTATAGTTTTCTCGGATATCCTGTGAATATTCAAGAAACCTGCCACGGTCGAAGGTCGTCTGTATGACGAGGGCCACATCCTCATCTGCCGACAGCATACCGTCGTCGTAGAGCCTGTGTATCTCTGCGATATCGGCACATACGAACGTTCTGCGGTGTGCGTGACCTTTTATGCCGATGACCTCGGGGTGATCTTCATCGCCAAGGATGATGACAGCCGTGTCTTCGGGCTGCTCCGAAACTATCTTGTGTATCTTCTTGACGAAGGGACAGGTCGCATCGATGCAGACGGAGCAGACTGCCTGTGCGTGTTTTTCTGTTTCCTCCGTAACGCCGTGAGAGCGTATCACCAGTGGCTTTCCTGCCGCATCCGATACATCCTCGGCTATTTTAATACCCTTATCGGAAAGGGAGTCGGTAACTGTTTTATTATGGATGAGCGGACCTAGCGTGTACAGCTCTCCATATTCTGCGGCCGCCTCTTCGGTGAGCCGTATCGCTCTTTCGACGCCGAAGCAGAAGCCGGATCTTTCAGCTATCTCAATCAACATCGGGAGCATTCTCCTTGAGCTTTGCTATCTCATCCATTATGGTGGAGCTTACCTGTTTGAGCATCTTCCTGTCCTCGATATCCACATCAAAGCGTTCAGCGGGTATCATTTCGCCGATGGATATCTGGATCTCACGGCGGAACTTCTTTCTGCCGTACTTGATGAACACGGGAACGACAGGCACCTTAGCCTGTGCGGCGACCAGTGTGACACCGGTCTTTGCCCTGCCCAGTTCACCGTCCTTGGAGCGTGTGCCCTCGGGGAAGATGACGAATATGCGACCGTTCTTCAGGCTTTCGAGAGCTTTTTCGATCGCCTGAGCACCGTCCTTGGCACCTCTTTTTACAGGGAACGCACCGAGCTGGGTTATCAGCCATGTGAAGATGGGGTTCTTGTGGAACAGCTCCTCCTTCGCCATGAAGGTGTATTTCCCTTTGAAGGTGATGCCGACAACGGGAGGGTCATTATTGGAAACGTGGTTGGAAGCGATTATGTAGCCGCTTTTTTCCTTCGGGATATTCTCTTTGCCGATGACAGTTATCTTGAAGAAGATAATATAGAATATGCGGCACAGGTTCCGGAGAAAAGAGTAGAACATTACAGCTTTTCCTTTATTATATTGCAGATCAGCTCACAGGACTGCTCGAAATCGAGAGCCGAGGTATCTGCCAGCACTGCGTCATCCGCCTGCTTCAGCGGGGCGGTAGCACGGTGGGAATCGTTATAATCACGCTGGTTGAGATCTGCGAGCACTGCTTCGAACGTTGTTTCCACGCCCTTTGCCGCGAGCTCGTCATAGCGGCGTTTTGCCCTGATCTCGGGAGCGGCGGTGAGAAAGATCTTCACGGTGGCGTCGGGAAGGACTACCGTTCCGATATCTCTGCCATCCATAATGACGTTGTTCGTCTTTGCCATGTTGCGTTGAAGATCCAGCAGGGAGGCTCTTACCTCAGGCACTGCGGAAACGGCGGAAGCCGCCATCGATATCTCCGGCAGGCGGATCTCCTCGGATACATCCTCTTTGTTAAGGTAGATATGCTGTGTTCCGTCTATCAGACGAATTTCAGGTCTGATATCGGCGAGCTGTGCGGCAACTGCGGCACCGTCCGACATATCCACACCTTTTCTGTGGCAGTACAGACCGACAGCACGGTACAACGCACCTGTATCAACATAAATGAATCCCAGCTTTTTAGCCGCATTTCTTGCGATACTGCTTTTACCTGCACCGACGGGACCGTCGATAGCGACAGAAATAAAAGATGTCATATCATGGCTCCGAACATGGGTGATAACACCACCCGTAATAATTTGTAAAATTTGCTAAAGGGTATAATTCCCCCTTTACAACTACAACAATCATTATAGCATATATAAAAATAAATTTCAAGGACTTTTTTACGTTTTCACTGAAATTTCACGTTTTTCCCGATTACATACCGTGCAAATTGGTGATTTTGCTGTAAATTTATAGAAGTGCACATCGGCAAGGTCAGTCTGATTACAAAAATATCATATTTCTGCCCCGAAAACAGGCAACAGCCCATACATATGTACGGGCTGTGTGGTGTGTTATTTTGTTGTTTCGGAAAGCTCGGAGATTACCTTCATGAAGCTGTCCACGTCGCTGAAATCGCGGTATACGGAGGCGAATCTGATGTACGCCACATGATCGATGTTCTTCAGCTTGTGCAGCACCAGCTCACCGATCTTATCGGATGTTACCTCACGCTGCAGGGAGTTCTTCAGCTCCGCTGCGATATCCTCCACCATGTTCTCAATGGTCTCCAGCGAGATAGGACGCTTGACTGCGGCACGGCACAGTCTGTCCACCAGCTTTTCTCTGTCGAACGGCTCGATGGAGTTATCCTTTTTCAGCACCATCAGCGGCACTTCCTCGACTATCTCATATGTCGTGAAGCGATAGCCGCACTGTATACATTCACGGCGGCGGCGTACCTTATTTTCGGTAGGGCGGGAGTCGATTACCTTGCTTTCTTCGCAGCTGCATTCGGGACATTTCATAGTAAATACTCTCTTTCCACGGTTTCTCACGTAACGGTATAGCAGTACAGGTGCACGTTTTGCACATTGCATCCGTTCTGTACACTATATATTGTGATTATATCATACTTTTTGTGATTTTTCAACACCTTTTATTGATTTTTTAAAATTTCTTCCATATACAAAAGAGCAGGAATAGATCCTGCTCTTTTTCGTTATATCATACCCGAATTATCGACAGCGGAGATAAGTGCAAGCACGGAGGATACGATGATATCCGTGTGGATACCCGCACCCCAGCTTATGCTGCCATCGGGACAGGTGATACCGACATACGAAGCAGCCTTGGACTTGGAGGACTGCTCCATAGCGTTCTGGGAGAATGCTGCGATGTGATAATCAAGACCTGTACCGTTCTTGATGGCGTTGGATACAGCGTCAAGACGACCGTTACCGCAGCCGTTGAAGGTGCGTTCGCCGCCGTTTATCTCGACCTTGACAACAGCGGATATCAGATCGCCCTGAGTATAGTGGGCACTGATGAATTTGATATTGCCGTGCTTGTTGAGGTAGCTGTCCTCGAATATCTGGTATACCTCGCTGGGCATAAGCTCCTTGTGTTCCTTATCGGAAATGTCCTTGACGATGTAGCCGAAGTGCTCACGCATCTTGGTGGGCATTGCGATACCGTAGTTACGCTCCATAAGATAGCCGATACCACCCTTGCCGGACTGGCTGTTGATGCGGATGACATCGCCCTCGTATTCTCTGCCGATATCCCTCGGGTCGATGGGCAGATACGGAACGCTCCACTGCTCGGTATTCTTTTCGGTCCTCCACCTCATACCCTTTGCGATAGCGTCCTGATGCGAGCCGCTGAATGCCGCGAACACCAGACGTCCGCTGTACGGCGATCTTTCGTATACATGCATACGGGTGAGGCGTTCATACACCTCGGTGATCTCGGGCAGATCGGTGAAATCAAGTTCAGGCTCTACGCCGTGGGAGTACATATTCAATGCCAGCGTGATGATATCCACGTTACCTGTACGCTCACCGTTTCCGAACAGAGTACCTTCTACTCTGTCAGCACCTGCCAGCAGGCCAAGCTCTGTATCTGCTACGGCACAGCCTCTGTCGTTGTGGGGATGCAGGGACACGATGACGTTTTCACGGCTGTGGAGCGTCTTGCACATATATTCTACCTGCTGAGCGTAAACGTGGGACATGGATTCCGCAACGGTTACGGGCAGATTGATGATGACCTTGTTGTCGGGAGTAGGCTGCCAGATATCGATGACCTTGTTGCATATCTCCATTGCAAATTCAGGCTCTGTGCCGGTGAAGCTCTCGGGGGAATATTCGAAGCGGAAGTTGCCGGGGGTCTTTGCCTTATATTCGTTCAGCAGCTTCGCTCCCGAAACTGCGATCTCGATTATTTCCTCCTTGCTCTTTCTGAACACCTGCTCACGCTGTGCCACGGAGGTCGAGTTGTACAGATGCACGATGGCGTTCTTGCAGCCCTCCAGTGCCTTGAAGGTCTTTTCAATGATGTGTTCACGGCTCTGGGTGAGCACCTGTACGGATACATCATCGGGGATGAGGTTCTTTTCTATCAGTGTGCGGCAGAATTCGTATTCGGTATCGGAGGCTGCGGGGAAGCCTATCTCGATCTCCTTGAAGCCAACTCTCACGAGGCAGCGGAAGAATTCCAGCTTTTCTTCTAAGCTCATAGGGATTATCAGTGCCTGATTACCATCTCGCAGGTCAACGCTGCACCATATCGGAGGCTTGTCGACATACTCCTTCTGTGCCCAGTCCATGCAGGGGAAAGGCGGCATAAAATAGCGTCTTTCGTACTTGTTTCTGATCTTCATTTCGTTCGTTCCTTTCTTTTCGGAAATATATTATACAGAACGGTTGAAGCTGCGGCAAATGATACATAAACAAAAACAGCTCCATCTCATAAAGAGATGAAGCTGTAACTCCACGGTACCACTCTCATTGGCAGATATCGATATCCGCCCACTCATACACATCCATCAATGTGCCCCTCTGTAACGGGAGGACCCGGGACCACCTACTGGATAACGTTCAGCGACCCTGCTCAAGGAGGAGCTATGACCAGGCCGTGTCACCGCCTCACACCATACGGCGGCTCTCTGAAGATCACGTCAGGGCTTTATTTCCTATCAACGCATTTCAACTATTCTGTTGACAGTATAGCACGCTTTGTCGGATTTGTCAAGTAAAAATCAAAATTTAAATGCCTGTGCCTATTTCGGAGAGGATGCGTTCCTTTCTGCTCATATCAAGGCTTATCACCTTTTCTCTAAGCGGCAGGATAGAGGACGGCGACACGGACAGCTCGTCGATGCCCATGGCAAGGAACGTTTCGGTGAGGTCCGTATCAGCGGCAAGCTCGCCGCAGATGCCTACCCACGCTCCGCTTTTATGGGCGTTTTCGGCAGCAATCCTTATCATACGCAGAAGTGCGATATGCCTCGGGTTGAAATATTGCTCGATATATGGATTCTGTCTGTCGGCGGCAAGTGTGTACTGTGTCAGGTCATTGGAGCCGATGCTGAAGAAATCCACCTCACGGGCAAGAAGATCGCTTATCAGTACGGAACCGGGTGTTTCGATCATCACACCTATCTCCACATCCTTGCTGTACGGGATGCCCTGCTGCTCAAGCTCACGCTTGACCTGCGTCATCACTGCTTTGGACATACGGATATCCTCAAGCGAGCTTATCATCGGGAACATGATGGCGAGCTTTCCGTACACCGAGGCTCTCAGCAGTGCTCTTAGCTGGATGCGGAATACCTCGGGGTGAGCGAAGCAGAACCTGATGCCGCGGATACCGAGGGCGGGATTATCCTCCTGCGACTGATTGAAGCATTTTGCCTGCTTGTCGGCACCGATATCCAGTGTGCGGATTATCACACGCCTGCCCTCCATGCGTTCGAGGGCGGCACGGTAGATGGCAAGCTGCTCATCCTCTGTGGGGGCGGTCTTGCGGTCGAGATAAAGGAACTCGCTTCGCAGCAGACCGATACCTCCTGCACCGTTCTCAAGTGCGGCAGGGATATCCTCAACGCCGCTGACGTTGGCGTAGATATTGACACGGTGACCGTCCTGTGTGATGTTGTCACGGTCACGCAGCTGATTTAGTCTGTGCTTTCTACGCAGGTGCTCATCACGTTTTGCGGTCATTGCGGCACGGGTCACCTCGTCTGGATTTACATACACCATACCGCTGCCGCCGTCAACGATTATCTCGTCGCCGTCGTTTATGCGTAACAGCATATCCCCGAGGCAGGTCACGGCGGGGATGCCGATATTTCGTGCAAGGATGGCTGTGTGAGATGTCGCAGAGCCTCTTGCGGTGCAGAATGCCAGCACCTTCTTGCGGTCGAGCTGCACTGTTTCGGAGGGGGAGAGGTCGTCTGCACAGATGATGGTGTTCTCGCTGTCTTCTGTCACGGGGCGTTTCGGACTTCCCTGGCAGGTCAGGCAGTTCAGCACTCGCTGCGAAACATCCTGAACATCTGCCGCACGCTCACGGATATAGTCATCCTCCATAACGTCGAAAAGGCGGCGGAGATTTTCCGTGGTGAGCATCACCGCATATTCGGCGTTCACGCTCTGGCGGCGGATTATACCTTCGACCGAGTTGTTGTAATCGGGATCCTCCAGCATCATACAGTGCATACCGAAGATGAGTGCATCCTCCTCGCCGATCTCCTTCAGAGCCTTTTTGTACAGCTCATTCAGCTGGGCGAGTGCCATTTCCTTTGCGGTACGGAAACGCTTCAGCTCCGCACTCGTATCATCTACGCGGGTGCGGCTTATGCTGATCTCGTCACGGCTGAGTATACGCACCGTACCCATAGCTATTCCGCACGAAACTCCCTTGCCCTGCATCGTGATCATTAAAGCACACCTCCCGCCTGTGTAGTCAGTCAAGCTCTCTTAATAGCCTGTCTATATCCGCTCTCTTTGCAAGTCCTTCGGAGAATGCCGTTGCTCCTCCGCAGGCTGTTCCGAGCTTCAACGCATAGTCACTTCCGTTTTCGTAGCCCGCGATAAATCCTGCCACCATGGAGTCTCCTGCACCGACGGAATTTTTAACTGTTCCGCTGCAGACACCGCAGGTGTGGACTTCGCCGTTCTCATCCACCAGCACCGAGCCTTCGCCCGCCATGGAAACGAGCACGTTCACGGCACCCTTTTCTCTCAGCTTTGCGGCGTACAGTGCCGCTTCAGCCTTGCCTGTTATCTTCACCCCGAATATCGCACCGAGTTCGATGTGATTGGGCTTTATCAGAAACGGTCTGTATTTCAGCACATTCATCAGCAGGTCGCCTGCGGCATCCACCACAAAGCGTATGCCCCTGCCGTCAAGTCTTGCCAGTATCTGCTCGTAAACATCCGATGGCATGGACGCAGGAACGCTTCCTGCCAGCAGCAGAGTATCTCCCTCTGTCAGCCTGTCCAGCTTTTCGAAAAGCCGGGTCAGAGCCGCATCGTCTATCTCGGGTCCCTGTCCGTTTATTTCAGTCTCGCCGTCTGCTCTCAGCTTTACATTTATGCGTGAAAAACCTTTGTCTATATGTACGAAGTCTGTCTGTATGCCTTCATTGGTAAGTCCGTCCTCGATGGCTTTGCCTGTAAAGCCTGCCGTAAATCCCAGTGCCACGGAGCTTACATCAAGCTGCGAAAGCACCTGTGAAACGTTTATTCCCTTGCCGCCGAAGAACACATCCTCTGATGTGGTGCGGTTGATGCCGCCTATCGATAATCTGTCCGCACTGACAACATAGTCGATGGCGGGATTGAATGTTACTGTATATATCATGTTTTCCTCTGTTTGTGGTCATAATGTACAAAATCACGACGTGTTTATGAAAATTTTTGTTACACTTTAAGTATAACACATCTGAAAATAAATTTCAAGACCCATACCGATACATATCAAATATTTGTTACCCCATACAGAAAATTTGCCCCGCACTTGTGTAATTTAGCAAGGCGGGACAAGTTATCTGTATCAGGAAACCATCGTGCCGTCGGCTGTACCGTCTGGGGCTGCGATGTCATCACGGTGAGCGGCGTCATTCGTGCCGCCTGTAAGAGCACCCTCGCCAGTGGTGGGGTCGATGAAGCCATCGGGTGCGTTGCTTTCGGTGTTGCCGTCGGTGATGTTGCTGTCGTCGGGACGACTCATACCGCTGTCCTTGTCATCAGAGCCGTTGGCTGCAGAGCCTGAGCCGTTATTGCCTGATGTTACAGTGGAATTTCCGCTTGTGTCGGAGGTGTTGTCCTTATTGCCTCCGCAGGCGGTGCAGCAGATGAGCAGTGCCGCAGCTGCGGCGATCGCAAGAAACTTCTTCATTTCACATTCTCCTTGTCGTTTTACGGGTCTTTTCGGGAGCGGTATGCTCCCGCTGTTTATTATGCCCGGAATGTCGGAAACGATACTTTCGTGTATTCCGTCGGATATATCATCTGTAATATTTCTTCAGATATACGCATAAGTTCAAAAAATTGCCAATATTATTATTGAGGTGTTTTTTCACCGTAAACAAATGCAACGGAGGTATAAAAATGAAGATACGTAATGTTTTTGCAGCCGCCGCAGCTATCGTAATGCTGCCCGGAAGTTTGGTGATGTCTGGTGCAACGGTAAACGAGGCTTTGCTTGCCACTGCGGATATCACACGGCGTGCCGCGTATATTTCGGCGGGCGTTCAGCTTGCGGAAGGTGTCACGGAAACGGTGGTGACGGAACAGGCCGCAGAAAGTGCTGAGATGCCTGTTTCTCCTGCGGACACCGCCGAGCCTGCGGAGCTTCCGCTGCAGGCGGACGAGCCTGAAAAAGCGGACGAGCAGCAGCGGACGGCTTCAGTGATCTCACGGAATATCACTTTTTTCGACGATGGACTTGACTACACAGCACAGGGCGAGCAGAGCGGCGGCATAGTACGTCGCAGCTACAGTGCCGCAGACAGCAGCGGGTACATAACCCTTGCAAGCGGTGCACAGGTGCTCAACTGTACTCATGTATCGGATGATGAGCTGCTTTCGGCGTCGATGGAGCTGCCGCAGTTTGACATCGAGCTGTACTCTGACGAGCCGCAGGTGCTTATCGTGCACACTCACACCACGGAGAGCTACGAGCCGTACAGCCGCAGTTATTATGACGCATCCTTCCCCACACGCACCCGTGATGCGGAGCATAACATGATAGCGGTGGGCGAGGTGCTGGCAGAAACTCTGGCGGAGCATGGAATATCCGTACTGCATGATGGTACAGTGCACGATCATCCCTCATATACAGGCTCCTATGACAGGAGCGAAGCCACCATCCGTGCGGCACTGGAGGAATATCCGTCCATAAAGGTGGTGATAGATCTGCACCGTGATGCAATGGCGGAGGCAGACGGTACCCGTATCGCTCCCGTAACTCAGATAGACGGCAGGACTGCGGCACAGTTCATGATTATCGCAGGCTGCGACGACGGCAGGTTCAATATGCCCGATTACATGGAGAATTACAAGCTGGCGGCGTTGTTCCAGAATTTCGCAGGTGCGATGTATCCGGGACTTGCGAGGGCGGTGTTGTTTGATTACCGCAACTATAACCAGCATGTCACGACAGGCTCGCTGCTGATAGAGGTGGGAAGTCATGCCAATTCTCTGGACGAGGCACTCTACTGTGCGGAGCTTCTCGGAAACAGCATGGCGAGGGCGTTGACGGTATTATCCGAATAAACGAAACGGGGAGATCTGTGATCTCCCCGTAAATTTCTGTTCAGTTGTGATTATGCGAGAATGGAAGCACCGA
Organism: Oscillospiraceae bacterium; assembly: GCA_045606085.1. GTDB lineage: Bacteria > Bacillota > Clostridia > Oscillospirales > Ruminococcaceae > CAG-115. The sequence continues at coordinate 71,755 of JAZURJ010000070.1, read as the reverse complement.
CAGCGTCAGCTACGACAGAGCCGAACTCGTGTACGAAGATATACTTGTAGCCGTTGTCGAACTCGCCCATTACTGCACCCTCAGCGGAAGGCTCCTGCTCAGGATAGAAAGCAGCGTCGGTCTTGATATAGTCGAAGTGAGTGTCGAGCTGTGCCTGGATATCAGCCTCGCAGCCTTCAACAGGCTTTACGATGATGATCTCGTTGAGCTGTGCGGAGATGAGCTGGTTTGCGATGTAGTAGTCCTCGCAGAGGTTAGTGTCGATGCCGAAGAAGCTGAGAGCAAGCTCGGGATCGTCAACGGGCATCATGGAGGGCCACTCAACTGCAGCGTAAGCAGCGTCAGCCATTGTTACGGAGAGAGGCATGGAGGGCTCCATACCGCCCATGTCTTCCTCGGGGGCAACATCGTCAGCGGAGGGCATCTCAGCGGGAGGGTTGTTGAGCAGTGCACCTTCAACGTCTGCACCGTTCTCGTGAACGAGGATATACATATAGCCGTCATCGGTCGTACCCTGAACTGCACCTGCAGCGGAAGCCTCCTGTGCGGGGTAGAACGCAGCACCGTCCTTGATGTATGCAAAGTGAGCGTCGAGCTGCTCCTTAACTGCAGCCTCGTTGCCTGCTGCGGGCTTTACGATGATGATCTCGTTGAGCTGTGCACTCATGAGCTGTGTGGAGAGGTAGAAATCATCGCACAGAGTAGTGTCTATGCCGAGCAGCATGGAAGCGGTGTCAGCATCGGGAATCTCCATCATTGCGGGCCACTCTACTGCTGCGAGTGCGTTTGCTGCCATGTTGAGTGCTGTGAGAGCGGATTCGTTCTCGGTGTCGGAAGCACCTGCGTCTGCTGTGCCTGCCTCTACGGTGGACTCAACAGTGGAGGAGCCTGCCTCGTTTGTTACATCAGAGGAGCTTTCGTTGTTGCCGGAGCAGCCTGTAACTGCCAGTGTAAGTGCAGCGATAACTGCTGCGAGTGTCATAAACTTTTTCATGTTGTTTCTTTCCTTTCGGTTTTTTAATTCTGTAATATGTTCTTATTTCTCTTCAGCGTCGGCGAGATTTTTCAGAAGTGCCGTCGGTAAACGGTGCTTCTTCTCGTCGTACCACGGAAGATCACAGAGAGTGACCACACGCTCGTCGCTGAATACGCGACGCATGAAGTCCTCATCCATGTATCGGGGATTGGGGCGTGGCATACCGTTCTCGTCCCTGTAAGGACGGCGGTCCTCGCCGATGTCATAGACGAACTGACCCCACCAGGGCAGCCACCACAGCCACATAGCGTCATCACGCTGCATCTCGTCGGGCTCGGGTATGCTTCCGCATTCGGAAAGGGTTATCATCTTGCCGTGAGTATAGGAGGATACCTCTCTGAATTTTTCCGCCTGTGAATGATGATTTGGCGGATCGCAGTAGATATCTTCTCCCGCCAGATCAAAAGTATTCGGATGCACTGCCATCTCCTTGCTCTGACCGTTCCACACCCAGATTAGGTTCTTCAGCTTGTGATGGTTCATCATGCGGTCGAAGATCATGTACCACAGCTTCTTGTAAGCGGTGACGCTGGGGCGTTCCTCGCCCTGTGCGGTATCTTCGCCGCGATTGCCCCACCAGAACCAGCTTCCGTTTGCCTCATGCAGCGGACGCCAGATAACCGGGATATCCTCGCTCTCGAAACGTCTGAGCTGCTCCGCCACAAGGTCTATCTCACGGATGACGAACTCGTTTTCGGGAGTACCGTCCTCAACCGCACGCAGCATATCGAAGCCTGTTTTGCGGTCGTAGCCTGTGGTCTTATAGTAGAACGCAGCCAGCTTTTTCGGGTCGTTCATGTCGTCGGGGGCGTACCAGTGCCAGCACATCGTGATTATGCCGCCTGTGTTCCTTGCCCAGTCGAGAGCACGCTCTATCTGGTCATATCCGCCGCCCAGACCGCTTATGCCCATGAAGTCATAGCCACGGATGGCGGGTATCTTTCCACAGCAGCGGTAGTACACCAGATCCTCCAGCTCGCTTTCAAAAAGGTACTGCTGACCGGAGATGTGCTTCTTTCCGTAACATTCCTTAAGGAAATCGAAAAGCCGCTGAGTATTTGGTGTCGGGTCATCGGTGACGAGCCTTGAAGGATCTGTCTTTTTTTCTTCCAGATTCTTCATCAGTGCATCGAGATCTGTCTTGTAGTTCATATTGATACCTCGGTCGGTGAATGAAGTTCAGTGTGTTCTGCGTCATTCACTCACCGCAGATAACACTACGCATACTCAAAAAAGGTTGCAAAAAAATTAACGAAGAAATATTTGTTATTTCAGCACATCACCCGTCGTGTGGAAACGGCGGGTGAAAATATGCTTTTCTTACTTTACTGCAGGAAGGATAGCCTCGTATCTGATACGGATATCGGGCAGCTTGTTGATGGTGGTGTAGTAGTTTGTCTGCCAGTCATCGCCCTGGGAGGGATCGTTCTCGCCGCTTGCGGGAGGTGCGAAGATCTTCATGGTGAGATCGGCAGCACCGTCCAGAGGCTTCTCGAAGAATGCGGACATAAGATCGATGGTCTTTGCCTTGGGGGACTTGTAGAACCACTTGCCGTTGATCTCGATCATGAGGTTCAGCGGCTCATCAAAGGTAAGCTCGCAGAATACGGGGTTCTTCTCAAAGTGGAGCTGAACAGCAAGACCTGTGCTGTCCTCGGAGCCGCCCCAACGCAGTTTTGCGGGAAGTGCTGCTTCCTGCTCGCCCTGCTTCATGGAGGGGTAGAAGTATTCGTCGTGTATGATCTCCTTGTAGGTCTTCATAGCGGGCTGCTCGATACCAACGTCGGGATTGTTGGGATCCTCGATCTCAAGACCCAGTCTGCCTCTGTCACGGAACTGATAGAAAGTGAAGCCGTTGAACCAGCCCTGCTCCTCGTCCTTCTTCAGGATATCGCAGAACTCCTTGATCATCTCTGCCTGCTCGTAGGGACCTGTTACGTCGCCGTCTGCGTTGAATTCGCTCATTACCATGGGCTTCTTTACGCCACCGCAAAGTTCCTTGTAACGCTTTTCGGACATTTTTGTGAGGTTGTATACATTTGCGACCTTGCTTCTGCCGAAGGTATCTCCGCCCGGCTCTGCAACGTCATAGGGCCAGCCCCAGTGCAGTGCCATGTACTTGTCAACGGACCAGATATCTGTTGCACGTACAGCCTCTGCGAATTCCTTTTCCATCTCGATCTCGCCGCCCTTTTCGGGGTGCTCCACGCCGCCGATGCACAGGACTGTCTGCACATTGGGAGCTTCTCTCTTGATGATGTTGTGGAAGCGAACGTAGAAATCTGCTACCTCCTGATATGTAGCACGCTTGTTGAAGCTGAACCAGTTACCTGTCGCCTCGTGGTTGATACGAAGCTGCATACGTCCGTATGTTCTCAGCTCCTGTGCGATCTTGACGAGATATTCGTCGGTGAGATTGGGGTCCACTGTGATGGTGAGGATGACATCCTGACCGTGACGGCGAACGTCCTTCATGCAGGTGAAAGGCTCATCGTCGGTGGTACCGCCGATACCGCCCTTGTAGGTGAAGTAGTCGTCATAGGGGTAATCCCACTGGAACTTCACTTCGCGGTCTGCGAAAGCGTCGCGTGCTCTCACGGGCCATGTTTCGTCCAGAGGATAGTAGCAGTACATCAGGCTGATCGCACGGTGGGGTCTGCCCATCTTGTGAAGGATGTAGTCCTGATTTACGTACTCGCCGCGTTCACTGCCGTCGCCGAGGTCAACTGCACATTTTGCAGGGCCCATTTCGATAGGATAAATTTTGTATTCCATGATAATACCCTTTCTGTCTTTTTCATATACAGCGGCACGGCGGGATTCCGTGAACGCCCATTATGATCAGTATATCATATTTTGAAAACGTTTTCAAGTGGTTTTATAACTTTTTTGCTGTATATATGGCAGAAAGCGGACGTTTGTAGCAGAAAACCGACGCCATATCATTCATATGACATTGTTATCCGCCGATCATTCCTGTGATAAAAGTCTTCAGACCGATACAGACGAGTACGATTCCTCCGAGCAGGGACGCTTTTGCTCCCAGAAGCTGACCGAATTTAACTCCTCCGAATACGCCCACAAGGCTGATAATGAATGTTACTGCTCCGATGAAGCTGACCGCAGGGATGATGCTGACGCTCATTGCGGCAAAGCTGACGCCTACCACGAGTGCATCGATGCTGGTTGCAACTGCCTGAATCATGATAGCTCCGATGCCCGGCTCTTTAAGGGAGCTTTCCTGCTCCTTGTCCTTGTTACGCAGGTCGCCGATGCTCTCCACGATCATCTTGCCGCCGATAAAGCCAAGCACGCCGAGAGCGATGATGGGTGCATAGCGGGTGATGATATCTGCAAATGCGGAGCCGAGGAAATATCCGATGACAGGCATTCCCGCCTGAAAAACACCGAACATAAGAGCGGCAAAAACGGCTTTTTTCCTGTTGCGGATGACAGTACCGTTGCTGATCGACACTGCAAATGCGTCCATTGAAAGTCCCACTGCGATGAGGAATAATTCTAAGATCGACATATTCTGTACCTCCCGGCTTGTACGCCAGTAAATCTTATGTATTTCCGCAACAAAAAAGACCCGGACTTACTATGCCCGAGTCTGTAGAAGACATACAGATTCACGCACAGCTATCCGCTGCACATGAGTCTTGCTGATTAAGACAAGCCAGACCTTGCGGTCAGTATGTTGACTTGCCACGCATTGCGTCGCTACTCCCCCATGAGAAGTATTCTGTTTTGGATAAACATATTTTAGCACACGGGTGTGGATTTGTCAAGCCTGTACGCTGCGTTTTGATCATTTCATCTCTGCCCTGTAACGTTCACGGATATCCGCTATGGAAACGGGCACGCCGTCACGTATCACATACCAGTAATCGAAGCCGTTGAGGCGTTTTGCCTTTACAGCTCTTGCGACAGCGGCACAGGAGTGCATATCCATGGTCCTGCCGTTGTAATCCAGCTTTCCGTCCTCCAGCAGCGAAGCGACCTTTACGCCGTCCCTGAAGCAGAGAGCCTCGCCTGCAGTGAAATAGCCTGCGGATATCATTTCTTCCATCGTAACCTTTGGCGGCTTTTTATCGAACACGGCACGTGCGATGGGAGTATCTTCAAACTCAACGGCGTCCAGACGCTCCTGACCGTATCGGCAGTATTCCTCGTCCATCTCTATCATGATGTACTGTCTGCCGAGCTTTTTCGCCATGGCGGCAGTGGTCATCGTGCCGCCGAACGGGTCGAGCACGACATCGTTCATCGACGAGGATATCGCGATGACACGGTACAGTATCTCCTCGGGCTTCTGCGTGCTGTGAAGCTTGCTGCCGTCATCTGTACGCAGACGCTCGCTGCCCTGACACACAGCAATACGCCACACGGAGCCGAGCTGCTTTCTTGTGCCGCCGTCGAACTGCTCCTGCGACACTGTGTCAAGGTTCAGTTCCTTTGCGGTCTTGTAGTTGAAGGTGAACTTAGACTTTTTGCTCTTTGTTGCCCAGATGAGGGTCTCGTGGCTGTTGTTAAGTCTTGTTCCCTTGAAGTTGGGGGTGGGGTTCTTCTTGTGCCATACGACATCGTTGATGAACCAGAAGCCCAGCTTCTGCATGATGGCACCTATCGAATAGATGCACTGCATTCCGCCGATGACCCAGATAGAGCCGTTGGGCTTCAGCAGGCGGTAGCATTCGCTCAGCCATGCCTCGGTGAAGCTGTCGTAGTCCTCAAGGGAGCGGAACTTGTCCCACTCATCGTCACAGCCGTCAAAGGCTGTGCCTTCGACACGCTGCAGTACGCCTTCGGTACGCATCCAGTAGGGGGGGTCCGCAAATATAAGGTCTATGCTCTTATCGGGCAGCTTCTTCATTTCTTCTATTGAATCGCCGCAAATTATCCGCTGTTCCATTGATTTACTCCATTTATCATACGGTATCATTATTTCATCGAATTGAGCAGCTCCAGAAGGTGCAGCTCTCTGAATTCGTTCAGGCTGAAATGGTAGTTTACCACAACGCCCTTGTGCTGACCGTCAACGACATCGCCCTTGCCGGATTCTCTTCTGAATCTTCGTTTGTCGCCGTAGTGGATGTACACAGGCTTCAGCACCTCGACATCCTGATAGTAGTACTGCGTTCTGCCCTCTGGTACGATGCAGGGACGTTCAAGCAGGCACCACAGGATGAACACGGGGACTTTGTCCTTTTCGTGTATATCAAAATATCTCAGCAGGTCGCTGAGGTTGAGTGCGAGCGTTTCGGAAGGGCAGAGGTCACCTTCAGGGAGCTTGTATTTTACAGCCATGAAGGTACGTCTTTGTACCTTCACCTCGATGTAGAATATCTTTCCGCTTTCCTCGCAGAGCACTTCAACATCGGGATAACCGCTCTTTTCGCACTTCTTTGCGGAGAAGCCGTCTATTCTGTTTATCTGTTCGATGAGGTGGTTTTCGCGTTCCTCGGAAAACTCAACATCATCCTTGAATATGTATACGCCCTTGCTTTTGCCGTCGCAGCGGGTCTTGCATTTTGCACAGTCATGGATAAAAGGATTCATGCGTATGCTCCTCTCGGGGTCATTATGATAATTATACAATATTATACCGCAGTTGTCAAACGGAAAAGGGACACCGTAATGCCCCTTTTTGTTTTTTATCCGCAGCTATTCATGATGATGCTGATGATATCGGGATATTTCTGTGTGCAGCTCGTGCGGTCGAACAAAGCCATCGCTCCCGTATCCCACCAGAAGCATTTTATGTCGTTCCGGGATGCACAGCTGAAGAAGTGCTGTACATATGCCTTTCGTGCTTCTTCGTTGCCCTTGTAGTCGGCACCGCATTCGCCCACGATGACGGGTGCGTCATGTGTCTGTGAAAGCTCGTGAAGTCTGGCGAAAAGCCTCTCGATATGTTTCATTTCCTCGTCGCTGCCCCATTGGTCGGTCGGCTCTGTATAGCTGACGGAGGTCCATGTGAAGGGCTGCGGATCATAGCAGTGCATCTGTATCATCAGATGATCCCTGACGGCATCCGTCGGGAGGATGAAATTGTCCATCGCACCGTCACCGCATACGCCCGAATATATCTGCACCATCAGATTGCGGCTGCTGTTTTTGCCGCCTGTCGCCCTGACGGTATCCACGAAAAGCTGATTGAAGTCATTGTGTGCTTTGTATTCTGCGGCACTTCCGGCTCTGCCCCAGTGTCCTTCTGCGTCCAGCATCTCATTGAAGCCTTCGAAGATCAGCCTGTCGTCATATTCCCTGAAATACTCGGCGATGTTCTTCCACAGCAGTGCGAAGCGTCCGCTGTTTTCAGCGTAACATTCGGGAGTGGCACGAAGCCAGCCGCCGCCTGAATCGTGATGTACATTCAGTATGCAGTACATATCCTGAAGAAGAACAAGGTCCACGACCTGTTGGACACGGGCGAGCCACCCGGCGTCTATGTTTCCGTTTTCGTCGATATGCTCATGCCATGTCACGGGAATACGCACTGCGTTGAAGCCTGCCGCCTTTACTGCGGCTATCAGTTCAGGCGAGGTCACGGGATTTCCCCAGGCTGTTTCGTAGTTCTCGGGCCTGCCTTCGGTGTACAGACCTATCCATTCGCCGTTGCTTTCCAGCGTGTTGCCGAGATTCCAGCCGACCTTGATATTCTCTGCCGCCTGATGTGCTGTTTCGGTCCTGCTGCACAAAAATATCAATACTGCCGCAGCGATCAGGATGACCGCTGTGACTGAAATTGATATCAGCTTTTTCATATACTCACCCCACTGGTATTTTATCACGAGCGATGTCGTAAGTCAAGATGTGTGGCAGGGGAAGGACATTGATAACGTATGATAAAAAAGAAATTCCGCTGAACCTCGTTCGGACAAGGTTCAGCGGAACGCTGTCACTCTTGCTCAAAATAGATGACATTTAAGAATATGTTCGGTTTTATAAATTGGAATTTGTCGGTTGTGCGAACTGAGAATTTCTCTTTATTTATTGGAGAACTTATGTAACTCAGCAAACAAAGCAAGGACAAATATAATTTCTGCTATTAAAAGCGTAACAGCAACCCAAAAAGCCGAGAACATACAGCCTATTACCAATGATACTATCGGAATAATGATTGAAAAAACTCGATAACTAATTGACCTATATAGCCATGAATACGGAAGCAAATGCGCTCCAAAAACCATCGCATATACCATAACCATTTTGTCGGGCACAGCACTAAATACCCACATCACAATCAGTAGATACAAAAATTGATTGCAGGTAAACAGAAACCCCACATTGCCAAGCGGATTGCTTTTATCAAAAATATCGGTCTTTAATATTTTACCTATCAACCATGCAATTGGCATCAATGGACACGAGCAACAAAACACGAGCATATTCTCTTGCTGCTGAGGCAAATCAAGTATTACTACGATTAGAATCAAACACCAAATAACTACAGATGCACAAATGAAAGGCAAGCCCTTCTTTTGTTTTACCGTAATATCGTTTCTTAGATCATCCAAGTTCATTTTACATTCCTCCGTCAAATTCTTATTTATCAGTCTGTCCGACCTCTTATATTATACCACATCCCGCACATTTTGGCAATAAGAAAAAAGACTTGTACAGATGTACAAGTCTTCTGGTTGGGATGGCGGGATTCGAACCCACGCATAACGGAGTCAAAGTCCGTTGCCTTACCGCTTGGCGACATCCCAGGGTGTTTTAAATATATCAAAAGGCACAGGGGTTAACCTATGCCTTTTGATTATCAGTGGGGTGGGTAGTGGGAATCGAACCCACGATCTTCGGGACCACAATCCGACGCTTTAACCAACTAAGCCATACCCACCATGTATGGCACGCCATAAAGGATTCGAACCTTTGACCTACCGCTTAGAAGGCGGTTGCTCTATCCAGCTGAGCTAATGGCGCATAGCCCATTAACGCATTTCTGCGTTTGGAGCGGGTGATGGGAATCGAACCCACGCGACCAGCTTGGAAGGCTGGAATTCTACCATTGAACTACACCCGCAGGAAAGCCCTGCGTTACATAACGCTTAATTATTATAACACTATCGCTTTGTTTTGTCAAGGGGTTTTGGAAAAATATTTTTTGCTGCACTGCTTTTGTTGCTTTGTTTACAATTTAATTACAGTTTGTTTACAGTTTTGTCATAATTGTTGACAGGGAGCCTGTGTGGCAATATAATTAAGGTATAAAATGAACGGGGAGGTGTACGCATAATGAAACGCAGGCTGTTTTGCGAGATATCGCCGCTGTGCTATAAAATCTCGCTGCGAAAGGAGTATCTCCTGCGTGATCTGCATGACCTGCGATGCGGCGACACATTTGCGACACATCTCGACACCGTACCGATGCCCGTTGCGGTAAAGACGCATAGCTCTGTTATCATGCGTGAGCTGCATGGCGTTGACATCTCACTGCAGCGAAACAAAGCAGAGAATCTGCGTCTTGCGGCGGCGAAGATAAACGGTATCATCCTTGCTCCCGGGGAGACATTCTCGTTCTGGAAACTGGTGGGTGATCCTTCTGCTAAGCGTGGCTACAAGGAAGGCCTTGTCATAGATAAAGGCAGGATATCCAGCGGCATCGGAGGAGGTCTTTGTCAGCTTGCGAACCTAATACACTGGCTTGTGCTGAACAGCCCGCTGACCGTGACCGAGCTTCATCATCATTCCGATGCACTCTTCCCTGATTCGGGCAGACGCGTGCCTTTCGGAACGGGTACCAGCGTGTTTTACAAGAACGTGGATTATCGTTTCAAGAATACGACCTCACAGCCTGTGCAGCTTCTTGTCTGGCTGACAGACACAGAGCTTGTCGGAGAGCTTCGCACTACGGAGCCGTATCCGTACAGCTACCGCATAACTGAGGACAATCAGGGCTTCACCGAGGAGGACGGCGAGTATTACCGTGTAAGTCAGGTGTACCGTCTGACGCTGGACAAGGAACGTGGAATAATCCGCAGGGAGCTTATCCTTGACAATCATTCGAAGGTGATGTACGATCACTCGCTAATTCCTGAGGATAAAAAGATAACGCCACGCCTGCGGAAGCTGCCGCCGCACGTTGATTGATACGGATTATTTTTCCGCGGATTATTGCAGCAAAATGAGATATAATACCCGCGAAAAGTATCATTCGGGGGTGTTTTTGTGGGTGTTGTCATTGCAGGCGCTAGTAATGCAGCGGCGTATTTCTGTGAAGGTATCTTTCGTTGTGATGAGCTGATATGTGCAAGGGGATTTAAGCTTTTGTGTGCACCTAGGTCTGTGCTGATCGCAGGGGAAGGTGCGGTGCTTCCTGAACGTCCCGATGTATTTGCGGTGACGGTGGATGCTGACCGTGGTTTTGATGCTGTGGCTGTGCGTGGCAGTGCCGTGCTGACCTGCGGTATGAGCGGACGCAACACTGTATCCATGACGTCACGCACGACGGATATCATAACGTTGTCGCTCAACCGCAGCATAGTTACCCTGCGTGGTGTGTGTGACCCGTTTGAGCTGCCGATACGGTATCTTCAGGGGACATCCGAGTACGACTGTATGGCGGCGTTTGCGGCTGCAGTGATGTCGGGTACGGTTGATGACAACAGGAACATCTGAGGTGTATAATCGTGAAAAGTGTGTGCATAATATCAGTGCGGGATCACCGCAGTAAATATTTAGGAGGAACACATCATGTCCAATAATAATTCTCAGAACAACCAGAATAAGCAGAACAACCAGTCTCAGAACAACAAGCAGAACCAGCAGACAAACCAGTCCAGAAACAGCAAGAACAACGACTGATATCTATTGCGGGGCATTGCCCTGCTACATATGAAAACGCCGTGCGGAAACATCCTCACGGCGTTGTTTTTTACTTCTTGTCAGCCTTTTCTGCTGTGGTCTTCTTTGCTGCGGTCTTGGCTGCAGGCTTCTCGTCTGCTGCCTTTGCGGGTGCCTTCTTCTCAGCAGCCTTTGCTGCGGGCTTCTTGGCTGCTGCCTTTGCAGGAGCCTTCTTATCCTTAGCCTTGCAGATCTTCTGGAACTCCAGAGCCTTGTCGATGCTGCCCTCGACCTTGAGCTTGCCTGTTGTGAACGCCAGAACTGCGTCCAGCTTGCCTGTAACCAGCTTTGTCAGTGTGTCAGCGGAAGCGATGAGCTTGCAGTCGCGGTCGTTGTAGTCATAAGGCTCAACGAAAAGCTCGCCGTCCTTCAGCTCGATGTAGAAGATACCTTCGCCTTCGCCTGTAACATCTACCTGAACAGCAAGGTGACCCTTGAACCCGCTTACATCCTTCTTCAGCAGAATGTCCTTTGCACTCTGTACGATCTCCTCATAAGTCATTGTAAGTTTCTCCTTCATTTATATATTTCAGCTTTTGCCACTGATAAGTATATCATTATTTTTACGCTTCGTCAACCTTTTGGCAGTATTTTGTTATTTCCGCTGATATAAGCTGCACTGCGGTGGAAATAAATAGTTCATACTGCTGTGATGTAAGATAGGGATATTCCCTGTGGATATCCCTGCGTGTGCCGTTATAGAAGTCCTGCTCGCCGCTTTCCATATAGAAATCCCAGATGCTTTTCTGCTGTATCGCAATATTGTCTTCTTTATAATAAGGAAGAAGATCCGACGGAACGGCCGCATCACGCAGTATCTTCAGCGGCGGAAAATCGGGGTGCTCTCCGAGGTACAGGAAGTCGTTATCGTACCAGTCTCGCTTCACCAGACGGTAGTATTCGGTCTTATCGGCGGAATAGAGTTCGGAAAAACGCTTCTTGGTCGGCTCGTTTATCATGTCCGTCCAGATGCAGTCTGCCATCAGGTGAGCAAAGTAGCCCCAATAAAATGACAGACGCAGCGGGTCATGCTCACGGTCCAGTATCTCCGCCTTGAAACGCATCGGAGATATTACGTTTCCGTCCTTCCAGTGAGTTATCTCCTTGGGTGGATAAAAGCCGTTTGCCGTGGGTATTCCGCAGTCGGCACCGATGTTTCCTGCGTAGAACATCTCCCTGTCAAAGGGGAACATCTCTGCCAGTGCTTCTGCGATACGCAGATGTGCGAGCCAGGTAGCCATAAATGACCTCCGTATACTTGAAAAATGATGAGAATTGTGTTACAATATGTTCGCAAAGGAGTTGAGAAAATGGACGATAAGGAAAAGCAGAACGCTCCGCAGAAGCCTGATGAGTTCGTAGCAGGTGAGAGCACCTGGGTGGACGATATGAAGCAGGAGCTTGAGGATTACATCGAGGAGCAGGGCATCTATATCAGACAATAACTAATTATACATTGAGAAACATCCGAGGAGCAGCAGCCCTCGGATGTCTTGTTTTATGATCAATAAACGTCGCAGCCTACGTAATAATAGGTGAGGATATCACGGTAGTCGTAATCCCAGTGGGTAGCGAGTGCGTTTGCACCGTTCTGGCTCATGCCGACGCCGTGTCCGTAACCGTAGGTGGTGAAGGTGAACATATCTGTTCCTTCGTCATAGCTGATATCGAATGCGTGGGAGCGGATATCGTAGTCCATGATCTTTTCACGGAACACACGTCCTGTCAGCTTCACGGAATCTCCGTCGCTGTCGGTGTAGCTGTGGTAGCCGCCGATGTTCATCTGACCGACGTATTTGCCCTCAACATAGTCCTCAACATACAGCCACTCCGACGGGTCGCCGGAAAGCGAGATGCCTGTCAGGCTGTATACTCTTGAGGCTATCTCCGAAGAGGAGAAGGATGCTGTGCGTCCGTAGTTGGGATCGTACAGTTCGTCAAGCTCGCAGTACTTGCTGATGAGGTAGGGATATTCGTTGCCCCATACCGCACGGCTGGATGCTGTATAGCCTGCCGAGGATGCGGAGTACACTGTCTGGGTAAGCTCGCCGTTGTAGTAGACAGCCTCGCCGATCACCTGTTCAACAAGCTCTCTTACGCTGGATGCAACGTTTCCGCTCACCGCAACGCTCGGATACATTCCGTGCTTGTTGTAGTACATAACATATGTGTATGCAGCGACTGCCTGTGCTTTGATGGCTTCGGGGTCGAAGCTGCTGCCCACCTCGGTCTGGGTGATGCCTGCAACGATGTCGAGTGCAGTGCCTGAGATGACAGCTCCGTTATTGCGGACATATACTATCTCCTCAGCGGCTTCCGCGTGATTTGTGGAGCGGTCAGGCTCATCCTCCGGCTCGTCCGCTTCCTGTGTTGCATCGGGCAGCTCTGACGGGTCATCTTCAGGCTCGTCAACACGTATTCCGCCCTCGTATGGGTCGGGTGTTGTGGTCACAGGAGGTGTTGTGGTCACAGGTGTGGTAGCGGGCGTAGTCGTAGTAGCCGGTGTGGTGGTCGCAGGAGTAGTTGCAGGAGTAGTGGTTGCGGGGGGTGTTGTCGTGATCGGAGTTGTTGCGGGTGTAGTAGTTGCGGGAGTCGTGGTCGTAGCAGGCGTGGTCGCTGCGGTGGTAGCCTCCGGCTCGTCCTCCTCTTCTTCATCGGGGATGATGAGCTGCTCTACTGTTTCCGTTTCTATCTCCTCGGGAGTTATCACTTCCATCGTGCCGAGATCCTCGGGGTCGGTTCCGTCGGTGGGGACGGTAGTATGTATCACCCTGTCGGCCATGGATGGCGTCAGGAAGCTCATGAGATCCAGTTCCGCCTTGTTGTTGCTGCCTGTTGAGGTGTCGGGCGGCACAAGGAAGTCGATAGTACCCTGTCCCTGAGCCTGATCGATATTCTCTCCGTCTGCACCTGGCAGAGGAGCGACAGGCTGCGTGACGGACGGTGTGCTATCCATCGGTGCAACGGGCGGCTTCTGGTCTATCTTGCCCATCACCGAGCAGGTGAACACGTACACATTGCATATCACAAGTGCAACTATGATCCTGAAAAGTGAAATCTTCTTCATCGTTATCTCCGTCGTTCAGTTATTCGGCAGGATCCTCAAGGCCGTTTTCCCTGAGGTACTCAGCCATGCCCTTGACAAGGGATACATCCCAGGTCCTGCCTTCCCACTTGTCGCCGTAGGCTCTGATGTAAGCCTCGCAGTATTTGATGCTGTTCTTTCTTACGATGTTGTCGGGATCCACCGTGGGACTTTCGTTCTCGCGTACCTTTCTTGCCACTACGACAAGACGCATATCCTCAAGTCCGATGGACGCATCACAGGTGGAGAGCGTGAGCAGCTCGTCGCCGTACTCGATGTCAACGCCTGTTTCGTACATGCTTCTGTCCATGCACTCAAGCACATAGTTATAGAAATCAGCACTGCTGCTGAAGGAAACGTTGTTGTAGTAGTCGAATACCTCGCCCTGATCCTCGCGTGTGTTGGTGAGGAAAACAGCGAATATCTTGTACTGATTCTTCTGATAGAGGGTATCGAAGTGGATAATGGGGGAGAGCCTCAGGAAGCCGATATCGGTACGGTAGTTGTTGAGAGCGGTGAACTGGTGCTCGTAACGCATATTGTGTCCGTACAGAATGGTGTTGTTGGGCATCTTGTTCACATCAAACTCGCCTTCGTAGTCAGCGAAGATCGTGCCTGCAAAGCTGTAATACTTGTCGAAGCTGTGGTGCAGGTAAAATTCATGTGCACCTGCTCCGTCATTCTTGAGGATGGAGGAGCACTGCTCGCAGTATCCGTAATCGGTATAGGAGCTGCAGGGTTCGAATTCCTCGTCGGGATCAGACTGCATTATGGGGTAATCAACATTGGTGCCGGGGATGTTCAGCCAGCCGATGAAATCATCGTTTGCGGCATACAGCGTAGCGTATTCCTCGTTGATGGTGCCCTCGGGCATCTGGTCGATCTGTGCCTGTGTGGGAGCCTGGTTTTTAAGGTCTACTATGTATGCGTGATTCTGGGTGCCGTCCTCGTTATCGCCTGTGCTGATCTGATTGGGGTCATCCAGTGCCACAAGGAAGTGGTTCATGATGAATATCAGTGCACCTACAAGAATGACGAGCGATGCAAGGAAGATGATCTTTCTGAATATCTCGGTGGCATTGTCGCCCTTCCACGGAATAAGACCCGTGACGATACTCATGAACAGATTCTGCTTTTTCTTCTTTTTCTTCCTGCTGCCGTTGTTTTTCTTCTGCTGCTGCGGGGATAATCCCATATCCATATCTGCCATTTTGATCAAATCCTTTCTGACAGGAAATATATTTATGCCTGTGATCCTTGTTTTATACTGCGGCGGTATACAGACCGCAGATGTTATCAGTATGTATAGCCGTAGAGAAGCTCCTCGTCCCATTTTCTGCCGCCCCATTCGCCGCCGTATACGCGGTAGTAGGCGTCGAAGTAGAGGGGATCGGGATTTTCGTATGCCTTGCTTACGTCAACTGTGGGGTCTTCTCCCTCACGGACCCTTCTGCCGAACAGCACGAAACGCAGATCCCAGCCCTGATAATCCAGAATACAGGTGGAGAGCGTCAGCAGCTTGTCGCCGTACTGCAGGTCAACGTCGGTGTAGAATGTGCTGCGGTCAAGGATGTTGACGATGTACTCATCGAACGCTTCCTTGTTCTCGAAGTTCCTGCCACGCAGGTAGTAGAATACATCGCCCTCGGACTTCTTTGTATTAACCAGCATGCCTGCGAAGATCTTGTAGGTGTGCTCCTCGTACAGTGTGCTGAAGGTCATGGTGGGGTAGCTTCTGTAATAGTCAAGACCGTAGCTGTTGCCGGGCTTGTAGTTGAAGTATCGCGGTATCTTTCCGAAGAAAGAGCCGTTCGCCATGTTGTGACCGTACAGGATGATGTTTGCAGGCTCTTCCTGAGCGGTTATGGGTGCACGGTAATCCGCAAAGACCGTGCCGCCCAGCATGGAGGCTCCGCTGATATCGTGGTCGAGATAGAACTCGTTGTCGTCGCCCTGTACCACAACGTTATCGACTGTGGCTTCGTACTTGCCGTCGATATACAGCCAGCCCACAACGTCCTCGTTTATCTCAAGCAGCGGGAGGAATTCCTCGCGTACCTCGGGGTTGTCTTCCTTGAGCTGCTCCTGACGTTCGGGGGTGATATCGAGATCCAGCGTCGTGTTTCCCGTGATGGGCACTCCTGCTGTGCCGTTATGGTAGATATCGCTGATGATGCTGTTGTTCTGTTCCACCTGCTGATTTTCGTTCATGTCCGAGAATAGTATCACGAGCGATACCGTCAGCACCACGGCGGATACAAGGAACACTATCTTTCTCAGTATCTCGGTAGGCTTGTCGCCCTTCCACGGGATGAGATATTTTACGATCCGGAGGAGTATATTTTCCCTTTCCACAAAGTTAGCCATTTCAATGTCCTTTCAATGCGGTTTTATATTTCTGTTTTTTATCCGTTATAGCCCTTGAGCTTGGAAGTATCCCACTTGCTGCCGTACCACTGACCGCCTATCATGCTGTAATAGTAATCGAACAGCTTTGCACCGTAGTTTCTGGTAGCGAGCGAGGTATCCACATATTCGCTCTCGCCGGGGCGTACCTTTCTTGCGAAGATGACCCATCTGGTATCCACTTCCTCGCCGAGAGGCCAGTAGCAGGTAGAGAGCGTCAGCAGCTGGTCGCCGTACTGCAGGTCAACGTCTGTGTAGAACCAGCTTCTGTCCATGATGCTGATGATGAACTTATTGAAATCATCCTGACTCTTGAAGGAGGTCTTATTGGTGTACTTGAACACCTCACCGTACTGTTCCTGCGTGTTGGCGAGCACGCCTGCGAATATCTTGTAGGTCTCACTGCCGCCGTCGGGAGTTGCCAGCATGATGGTGGGGTGCACCTTGTAGAATGCGATAGGCTCACGGCTTGCATCGTTGGGGATGTAGTATCTCACGGATGCGAAGCGGTCGCCGTTCATCATGTTGTGTCCGAACAGGATGATGTTACCGTCTGTGCCGTCCCACTTGTTCTTCTTGTGGGAGAATATCGTACCCGAGATGGATTCGCTGCCGTCGAACGCCTTGTTAAGGTATTCCTCGTGATCCTTGCCCTGTACCACAACGTCGTTGAGGTAGGTGCCTGTGATCTTTATCCAGCCTCTCGTATCGGGGTTTTCTGCAAGAAGTGCATTGAAGTTTACGTTGAGGGGAGTGTTCACAACGGGAGTGACGTTGATAGGCTCCTCCGTTTCCTCTTCAGGCTCGCTTGTTGAGTTTGAATTTGAGGTCGTCGTGCCGGGGATGGGAGTGACCACAGTGGGATCCTGGAAGTTATCCATATCGATGGTTCCGTTGTCAACTCCTGCGAGTATCTGGTTGCTTTCCGTGATCTTTGTGCCGTCATCGATGCCGATGAGCTGGAACAGCAGTATTCCGATGGTCACCGCAAACACGACTATCGCCACCAACAGAACTATCTTGCGTATCTTTTCCGCACTGGAATCCTTCTTCTGAGGGAATGCCGCCTCGCAGAAACGCACGAAGATGTTCTTTGGTCTGCCCTTTATCTTGTCCTGCTTTGGTGCCTTTTTGCGGGGAGCACCCTCGTAAAGGTCCATCTTGTCCAGAGCAATGTCACGGGACGCTGTCTGTTTTTTCTTAGGCTTTTCCATGTAGTTTGCCATAAAATATCATCACCTTTGTATATATTAGCGATCGTTCGCCATTATCATCAGATCCAGCAGCATAAGTGCTTTTCTTGCTGCACAGGCTCTTATATAATCACGCAGTGGCACGTTCGGGTCGTCGTGCGTGAACACATAGCGTTTCGAATGTACTGCGTTGCCGAAGCACACGGCGATGCACACTTCGCCGACGGGATGCTCCTCGCTGCCGCCTGTCGGTCCTGCCACGCCTGTGGTAGATACGCCGAGCAGGGCACCCGACAGCTTCACTGCACCGCATGCCATCTCCTCGGCACATTGTGTGCTGTATTCGCTGTATCGGTCCAGCGTGTCAGCCGAAACGCCGAGGATCTCCTGCTTTATCCTGTTGGAATAAGAGCAGACGCCAAGCTCGATCACGGCACTGCTGCCCGATACCGCAGTTATCGCAGCGGATATCATACCGCCCGTGCAGCTTTCCGCCGTCGCCACATGCAGACCTCTTTCGGTGCAGACACGGACGATGTGCGTGCTGAGCTGGCCTATCTCTTCAAGTAGCTTTCCGTATTTCATATCAGTCAAACAGGTCGATGGTCTGCTCACCGCATTTGAAACGCTTTATCTCGGTCTCTGCAACAGCCTTTTCGATCATGCTGTCGAAATCATAGGACTGTTCGGCGGCCTTGATATCCTCCAGACGGGGCTTTGTCTTGGGATGCTTCGGAGAGAATACCGTGCAGCAGTCCTCGTAAGGAAGAGTAGAGGTCTCATAGGTGTCTATCTTTCTGGAGATATCGATGATCTCCTTCTTGTCCATTCCGATAACGGGGCGGAACACAGGGTATTCAGCCGCTTCGTTCGTGCAGTAGAGAGCGGTAAGGGTCTGGCTTGCGACCTGTGCAACGCTTTCGCCTGTGATTATCGCACCGTAGCCCTCACGGTCGCATATCTTGTTTGCGATCTTCACCATGATCCTTCTCATGAGTACGGTGAAATATTCTTCGGGACAGTTGTCACGCAGGGCTTCCTGTATCTCTGTAAAGGGAACGCAGAAGAACCTGATATCGCCGCAGTAGTTGGTCATCTTCTCGCACAGGGCTTCGACCTTCATGCGTGCTCTTTCGGAGGTGTAGGGAGGGCTTACATAGTGGATGCAGTCCACGATAAGTCCACGCTTTGCCATCATGTAGCCTGCCACGGGGCTGTCGATACCGCCTGAGAGCATCAGCAGTGCCTTGCCGGAGCTTCCGACAGGCATACCGCCTGCACCTACGATACGCTGTGCACTGAGATATGCACCGTTGTCGCGTATCTCCAGACGGACAGCGACCTCAGGCTCATGCACGTCCACCTTGAGGTGGGGGAATGCACTCAGCACCACGCCGCCAAGCTCCTGCTGGATCTCGGGCGTCTGCATGGGGAACTTCTTGTCGGAACGCTTTGCCTCCACCTTGAAGGTTTTAGCACATTCAAGGGCGTCCCGCAGGTACTCCGCCGCATTTTCCGCAACCACTGCGAAATCCTTGGGGAACACTGCACTTCTCTGGATGGCACCGATGCCGAAGATATAAGTCAGGCGTTTTACCACCTCATCCATATCAACATCGCTTTCAGGGGTGATGTAGATGGTGGACTGCTTGCGGAAATAAGTGAAGTCGCCCATATCCTTCAGCCTGCGTTTTATATTCTTCTGGAGGATATCCTCAAAAGTGGACTTGTTAAGTCCCTTGAGAGCGATCTCTCCGTATTTTACCATTACGATCTCTTTCATATTACCTTCTGAACCTTTCAATACCTTTTTTTATGTGGAACAGCAGGGTATCCAGCTCTTCCTCTGTGGTCTCTGCCGACATACTCACACGGATAGCGGAATCCGCATCCTTGTCCGATATCCCGAACGCCGCGGGCACTCCGCTCGTCTTGCCCTTGGAGCAGGCAGAGCCGCTGGAAACATATATCTCCTGTTCCTCCAGCGAGTGCAGCATTATTTCGGAACGCACGCCCGCTATGCTGAAGTTCACTATATTCGGTACGCATCTGTCTGTGGAGTTAAGCGTCACGCCGTCTATCTGCGAAAGACCGTCCAGCAGATGTGCCTTCAGCTCGGCAAATCTTTCCCTGCTGCCACGGTAGTTCTTCACTGCAGCCTCAAGACCTGCGATAAGCTCCACAGGCTCTGTTCCCGAACGCAGCTTCTTCTGCTGACCGCCGCCCAGCATCAGCGGAGAAAGACGCACGCCTTTTCTAACGAACAGTGCACCGATTCCCTTGGGTCCGTGTATCTTGTGGCCCGATATGCTGATCAGATCGCCGTCCAGCGGTACTTTCAGAAAGCCCTGCACAGCGTCGATATGTACGATAGTCTTTTCGTTCTTTCTTTTTATGAGCTTGTACAGCCTTTTCACATCCACGGCAAAGCCTGTTTCATTGTTGACTGCCATGCAGCTTACGAGTACCGTCCTGTCATCCACGGCATCCGCAAGTGCCGCTTCAAAGTCATCGTGATCCTTTGGAGCAAGACGCACCACCTCAAAGCCCTTTTCAGCCATCCTGTCGATGGGGTTTGCGGCTGCGGGATGCTCCATTGCGGTGGTGACTATCCTGTTGCCGTTTCTGCGGTAGGTCTCACACGCACCGAAGATGGCGGTGTTGTTGCTCTCCGTGGCACCCGAGGTGAAATATACATCGCCGTCGCCGAATTTTCCCTGCAGGGTCCTTCGGGCAGCGTTGATGACGTTTGCTGCATTTATACCGAGCCTGTGCAGGGAGCTTGCGTTGCCGTAGCAGCTCTGCATGGTCGCGGTCACGGCGGCAACGGCTTCGGCACAGGGCTTCGTCGTTGCGGCGTTGTCCAGATATATCATTTATGTCTCCTTCTGAGGGTTTTCGTGCAGTGCACAGAATTACCCATTTTTATCTATTATATAGTATAGCACACTTTTATCGTTTTGAACAGTATTTTTTAAAAATTTTCATCGTTATTTCAGTGTGATTACAGCGAGATTACAAAAGGTTACAAAACGGTTACAGAAACGCACAAAATGGTTACTGAAAAATTACAGATTTGAAATTAAGGTTACAATTCTGTCATTAATATTGATTTTTGTTTTTATGCGTGCTAGAATAAGGTCAGAAAGAAAAAATCCTCATTAAGAACTATGATCCTCCAAAATTTCCTGAACGCCCCCGAGCAGATCGGGGGCGTTTTGGGCGTGAGGGGTTGACGTACTGCCCGCATCGTGATATCATATCCTATGAATAAAACGACACAGACAGAGAATAGGTTGCGTTTCTGCCTGATCTTGACGGAGGTAAAGTATGGTAAAGCTGCTTCGGTACGGGAATACGAATACGTTTTTTATAAGCGGAGGCATTCTTGTGGATACCGACTGGGCAGGCACTCTTCCTGCGTTTTTCAAGGAGATAAAGCGGCAGGGTATAGATATATCGGATATCAGGTATGTGCTGGCAACGCATTATCATCCCGATCACATGGGGCTTGTGAGCGAGCTGATGCAGCTTGGTGTAAAGCTGCTGGTCGTTGATGTTCAGGTGGGTCACGTGCATTTTTCGGACAAGATATTCGGCAGGGACGAGCGGCTTAGATACACGCCCGTGGATATGTCGCAGGCAAGTGTGATATCATGCGGCGGGAGCAGGAGCTTTCTGGCGTCGCTCGGCATTGATGGAGAGATCATCCACACGCCTGCCCACAGTGAGGACAGCATTTCTGTCCTGCTGGATGAGGGCGTCGCGATAGTCGGTGACCTGCCGCCATACGATATCGCCGAGGGGTATCAGGATGAGTGTCTCGGAAAGTGCTGGGAGCAGGTGTTGTCACATGAGCCGGAAACGGTCTTTTACTCCCATGCGAACGAAAGACATTTCGGATGACTTTCCGCATTGTATGATATGCCCAAAAATCCATATATGGATTTTTATGCACACTCACGTTTTTGCGTTGAAAGCCTTGTATTTATCCGCTTTATGTGCTATAACATAAGTGTGATCACAAACTATTCCGAATATCGGCGATATACCGATATGGTTTCGTGTAAGGAGGGGTCATCATGCTGGACCTTAGCAAGGCTGTCGTTACGGTGGACGCAAGTCCCGAAACGCTGGCGAAGTTCGACAGGGCGGTTAGATATTCTCAGGCGTGCGGTGTGCAACGCATCAGAATGGCGTGCGAGGAGCAGAAGGAATGGGACAGGAAGTATCTGAAGGATATCCTGATGCCCGGCGAGAAGGCTACGCTGCGTTTCATCATCAGAAGCTGGTGGATATATCGTGTGCGTCCTTTCGTGTACAGAATAATGTCAGGATAAGGTTGAACGCTCCGCAGACGCGGAGCGTTTTGTGCTGTGGTTGACGATTGCTCCGATATAATGTATAATGTTCAGGAAGAGTATTGCAAAATACGGAGGTTTTCACCTGTGTATAAGGTATTGATGGTCTGCCGCGGATGTCGGTGGGCAAAGCTTCAGCTGCAATATCTGTGCGTTATAAAATATATGGAAGGATAGACGAAGATGTACAAGATACTGATGGTCTGCCACGGCAATATCTGCCGTTCGCCGATGGCGGAGTTTATTCTCAGAGATATGCTGAAAAAACGAGGGATACAGGGTGTTGAAGTAGCTTCTGCGGCGACTTCGACCGAGGAGCTGGGCAACGGCGTTCACCGCGGTACGGTGCGTGTGCTCCATTCGCTCGGCATCGACTGCTCCTTTAAAAGAGCACGGCAGATGACCCGTGCGGATTACAGTGAATATGACCTGCTGCTCGGTGCGGACAGCCGTAACATCATCAACATGAAACGCATCGCGGGCGGCGATGACGAGGGCAAGATACTCCGTCTGCTGGATCTCACTTCCCGTCCCCGTGACATTGCTGACCCCTGGTATACGGGTAATTTCGATGACACTCAGGCGGATGTCACAGAGGGCTGCGAGGCACTCATAGCTTGGCTGTATGAGCAGGGAATCGTTTCATGAGGACGCTTGAAAGAACACATCCGCTCATCTGTTTTGTCTATATGATAGCTGTCATGGGCGTAACGATATTTACACGCAATCCGCTGCTTGTCGCACAGTCGCTGCTGGGAGCCGCACTGCTGCTTGTCATCAGCGGAAAAGGAACGGCGGTGCTGTGGTCTGTGCCTGCTGTGATATTGTGTGCACTGACAAATCCGCTGTTTTCTCACAGCGGCGATACCGTTCTCTTTTTTATCGGAGATGCTGCATATACTCTGGAAGCACTGGTGTATGGTGCGGTATTCGGCGGTATGCTTGCTGCGGTATGCGGCTGGGGAATATGCTCGGTGAGATTTGTCACCTCCGACAAATATATCTGGCTGTTCGGGCGTATACTTCCCGTCAGCGGTCTGGTGCTTAGCTGCTCCATGCGTATGATACCGTTGTTCGTACGCAGAATCAGGAGCTTTTCCGAAGCGGATGGCAGCGATACGCTGAGGGGAAGCCTGTCTGCGTTTTCGGCAAGTCTTGGTTACAGTGCGGAGCAGGCGATGATCTCTGCTGATTCCATGAAAGCACGCGGTTACGGCACTGCTGTCCGTACAAGCTATTCCATATATCGCTTCGGCGGGCGTGAGGTGCTGCAGCTTATCGTTGTGGCTGCGTTTTCCGCTGTCTGCATCGTGATGATGGCAACGGGCAGCGGCAGCTTTGAGTGTTATCCCGGGCTGTCACGGCTGAGCGTTCATGCTGCGGATGTGGCGTTGTATGTAGCTTTCGGGGCGTTATGCCTGCTGCCTTCATTGACATCGGCGTGGGAGCAGTTTTACAGGCTGCGTGGCTATTCACGCATTAAGGAGCACTGAGATGGATATTATCACAGTTGACATATCATCGTTCATATATCCCTCGGGAACAAAGGCACTGACGGACATAAGCCTTGGCATTGCCGAGGGCACCTTTGTCACGCTGTGCGGTGCTTCGGGCAGCGGCAAGAGCACCCTGCTGCGGCTGATGAAGCAGGGTCTTGCTCCGAGGGGCAGGCTTACGGGCAGCGTGCTGTACCGTGGCACACCTCTTGATGAGCTTGACCCGAAGCTTGCCGCCGAGAAAACAGGATTTGTGATGCAGCGTCCCGAGGAGCAGATAGTCACAGACAAGGTGTGGCATGAGCTGGCGTTTTCTCTGGAGAGCACAGGCGTGCCGCAGGGGGATATGCGACGCAGGACAGGAGAGATGGCAGGTTATTTCGGGCTGGAGGACAGGTTTTTTGATGACACTGCAGTGCTTTCGGGCGGACAGAAGCAGCTTCTGGCACTTGCGGGTGCTGTGGCGGTCCATCCCGATCTTCTGCTGCTGGACGAGCCGACCTCCCGTCTTGACCCTATCTCCGCAAGGGAGCTTATCGATGCGGTGACAAAGCTCAACCGTGATTTCGGTGTGACAGTGGTGATAGCGGAGCACAGGCTGGAGGAGCTTCTGCAGGTGTCCGACCGTATCATCGTGATGGAGGAGGGGCGTATCGTTGCGGATGCGGCACCGTCCGCAATATGTGATGTTCTGCCCGGCAGACATCCGATGATGGCTGCGATGCCTGTTTCTGTGCGGCTTTTTTCCATGGGCGGTGGCAGAAAGGATGCTCCGCTTACAGTGCGTGACGGCAGGAATAACGAGATATGCCGCAGTGCGATGAATGGACTTGCACGCAGGGAGCAGCGATCGTTGACACGAAATGACAGACCGCTCATCACCGCACGTGAGCTGTGGGTGAGCTACGGCAGGAAGGAGCCTGATGTGCTGCGTAATACGTCGCTGGAGGTGTACGGCGGCGAGGTGCTTGCTGTGCTTGGAGGCAACGGCAGCGGCAAGACAACGCTGCTGAAATGTCTTTCGGGAACACTGCGTCCTCTGGGCGGCAGGGTCAGCTTCAAAAAGGATATCGTAACGGCGTATCTTCCTCAGGAGCCGTGTGAGCTTTTCCGCCATGACACTGTGCGTGAGGAGCTTTCGGGAGAACACAACGGGCTGCTGGACGAAAGCCTGTACGAGCGTCACCCGTATGATCTGTCGGGCGGCGAGCAGCAGCGGCTTGCTATTGCGGTGCTTATGCAGAGAAAGCCTGATGTCCTGCTGCTGGACGAGCCGACAAAGGGAATGGACGCTGTGTCCAAAAAAGAGCTGGCGGCTATGCTGAGGGATATTGCGGAGAATGGAACGGCAGTCGTGCTCGTTACTCACGATACGGAGCTTGCGGCTGAGAGTGCGGATGTATGTGCGATGCTTTTCGGCGGCGAGATAGTCAGCGTTGCGGCACCTGATGAGTTCTTTGCGGAGAACTATTTTTACACGACACCCGCACGCAGGATCACCCGCGGAATCGTTGACGGAATCACTGTTTTTTAAAAAAGATGATATTTTTTTACGAAAACTGTTTACTTTTACGCTTTTTTGTGGTAAAATTAATTTCATAGTGTTCGACACTTTAAAAGTAGTACTTCTACTACATTATGAAAGGAACAATATAATATGCCTATTACCGAGATACTCGAACGCAACGCCTCGCTCTATGGCGATGATATCAGCCTTGTTGAGGTAAACCCCGATATCAAGGAAACAAGACGTGTGACATGGAAGGAATATGAGCTCATAGAGCCTAACCCTGTATCCCATTATCGCCGTGAGATAAGCTGGAGCGTATTCAATGAGAAGGCAAACCGCTTTGCAAACCTGCTTCTCTCCCGTGGAATCAAGAAGGGCGACAAGGTCGCTATCCTGCTGATGAACTGCCTTGAATGGCTGCCCATCTACTTCGGCATCCTCAAGACAGGTGCACTGGCTGTGCCTCTGAATTTCCGCTATGCACCCGATGAGATCAAGTATTGTCTGGATCTCGCAGAGGTGGACGTGCTGGTTTTTGGTCCCGAATTCATCGGCCGTGTGGAAGGCATTGCGGACGAGATCAGCAAGAACAGACTTCTGTTCTATGTGGGTGAGAACTGCCCCACGTTCGCAGAGCATTACGACAGCCTTGCGGCAAACTGCTCAAGCACATCTCCTGCCATCGCCCTCACTGACGAGGATGATGCGGCTATCTATTTCTCTTCGGGTACCACAGGCTTCCCCAAGGCTATCCTTCATAACCATGAGAGCCTGATGCACTCCTGCAAGACAGAGCAGAACCACCACAGCCAGACCAAGGACGACGTTTTCCTGTGCATCCCTCCGCTGTACCATACCGGTGCGAAGATGCACTGGTTCGGCAGCTTCCTTGTGGGCGGTAAGGCGGTCCTCCTGAAGGGCGTAAAGCCTGAGTACATACTCAAGACCGCTTCCGAGGAGCAGTGCACGATCGTGTGGCTGCTCGTTCCGTGGGCACAGGATATACTGGACGCTATCGACAGAGGCGAGCTTAGTCTTTCCGACTACAAGCTGGATCAGTGGCGTCTGATGCACATCGGTGCACAGCCTGTTCCTCCCAGCCTTATCGCACGCTGGAAGGAGAAGTTCCCCAACCACCAGTATGATACCAACTACGGTCTGTCCGAATCCATCGGTCCCGGCTGTGTTCACCTTGGTGTTGAGAACATCCACAAGGTCGGTGCTATCGGCAAGGCAGGCTACGGCTGGCAGACAAAGATCGTTGACGAGAACGGAAACACCGTTGAAAGAGGCGGCGTTGGTGAGCTTGCGGTATTCGGTCCCGGCGTGATGACCTGCTACTACCGTGACGAAAAGGCCACAAACGAAACGATCCACGACGGCTGGCTGTTCACAGGCGATATGGCACAGGAGGACGAGGACGGCTTCATCTTCCTCGTTGTCCGCAAGAAGGATGTTATCATCAGCGGCGGTGAGAACCTCTACCCCGTACAGATCGAGGACTTCCTGAGAGCACATCCCGCCATCAAGGATGTAGCAGTCATCGGTCTGCCCGACAAGCGTCTGGGCGAGATCGCAGCTGCCATCATCTCCATCAAGGATGGCATGACCTGCACAGAGGACGATATCAAGGAGTTCTGCGGCAAGCTGCCCAGATACAAGCGTCCTCACAAGTACATCTTTGCCGAGGTGCCGAGAAATCCCACAGGCAAGATCGAAAAGCCGAAGCTCCGTCAGATCTACTGCGGCGAGAGCCTCGTAGCATCCCAGAACAGAGGATAAACAGAATATCTCATACCCCGGTGCTCCGTGCATCGGGGTCTTTGTATGTATAAAAACGGGAAGAAAAAGGATAATATAAATGTAATTACATGAAAACATACAGAGGTGAACTATGACAAGATATAAGGGAAAAGGCGTATACGGAGCGGTGGCGGTGGGTCGGATCAGGCTGTTCCGCAGGCAGGATATACGTGTGAAGCGTGTGCGTACCGAGGACAGCGAAAGGGAACTGCAGCGGCTCGGTGCGGCAAAGGAAAAGGCTTTGTCGCAGCTTCGGGAGATATATGGCAAGGCTCTTGTGGAGGTCGGCGAGGCAAATGCACAGATATTTGAGATACACATGATGATGGTGGAGGACGAGGACTACAACGACGCTGTCACGGGCATGATAACCACGCAGGGCGTGAACGCCGAATATGCGGTTGCGGTGACTGCGGATAACTTCGCGGATATGTTTGCGGCGATGGAGGACAGCTATATGCAGGCGAGGGCGTCAGATGTGCGTGATATCTCCAATCGCCTGATAGCGTGTCTTGGCGGTGCGGATGAAACAGACGACCTCACGGATGAGCCTGTTATTATATGTGCGGATGATCTTGCCCCTAGTGAAACGGTATCACTTGATAAGGATAAAGTGCTGGGCTTTGTGACGGCACACGGCTCCTCCAACTCGCACACAGCAATCCTTGCACGCAGCATGAACATTCCGGCGATAATCGGGCTTGGCGAGGATTTCCTGCGTGCAGTAAGTGACGGTGACATGGCGGTGGCGGATGGTTTTTCGGGTGAACTGATAGTATCACCCGATGATGTCACGCTTGCAGAGTACCGCCGCAGGCTGCGTGAGGAGCAGGAAAAGACCGAGCTGCTGTTAAGGCTGAAGGGCAGAGAGAACGAAACGATAGACGGAACACGGATAGATATATTCGCAAACATCGGTAGTGCTGACAGTATCGGAGCGGTGCTGCTCAACGACGCAGGCGGTATAGGTCTTTTCAGGAGCGAATTCATGTATCTGGAAAGAAACACGCTCCCCACCGAGGAGGAGCAGTTTCAGGTGTATCGCCGTGTGCTGGAGAGCATGGCGGCAAAACGGGTGATAATACGTACGCTGGATATCGGTGCGGACAAGCAGGCGGATTATCTCGGGCTGGGGCATGAGGATAATCCTGCCCTTGGACTTCGTGCGATACGTCTGTGCCTTGCACGTCCCGATATGTTCCGCACGCAGCTTCGGGCACTCTACCGTGCATCGGTGTTCGGGGAGCTTGGCATCATGTTCCCGATGATAGCGTCCGAGTGGGAGCTGCGGGAGATACTGGCAACGTGCGAGGAGGTCCGCTGTGAGCTGAACGAAGCGGGAGTGGAATTCTCCGACAGCATACAGCACGGCATCATGATAGAAACACCCGCGGCGGCACTCATCAGCGACAGGCTGGCACCGCTGGTGGACTTTTTCAGCGTCGGCACGAATGATCTCATCCAGTATACGCTTGCCTGCGACAGGCAGAATCCGAGGCTGGAGAGATTCTGCGATACCCATCACGAGGCTGTGCTGCGGCTGATAGCCTTTTCCGCAGAGAACGCCCACAAAAATGGTGCGTGGATAGGCATCTGCGGTGAGCTTGCGGCGGATACTTCTCTCACAGAGAAATTCCTGCGGATGGGTATCGATGAGCTTTCGGTGTCGCCGTCCTTTGTGCTGAGAGTGCGTGAGCAGGTGCGTAGCATCGATCTCAGAAAATAGCAGAATTCCGCCTGATCTTCTCAGGCGGATGTTTTCAGCGGCTGTTGTCCAGCATGGTCTCGCAGAATATGGCATATCCTTTTTCGGGGTCGTTGAGGAACACGTGCGTTACCGCTCCGACCAGCTTTCCGTTCTGGATTATCGGGCTTCCGCTCATTCCGCAGACTATTCCGCCCGTTTCTCTCAGAAGCTCCTCGTCCGTTATGCGTATCACCATGCTTTTGGAGCTTTCCATGTCGCAGAGATTGATATGCTCGATACGGATGTCGTATTCCGCAGGCTGAGTGCCGTTTACTGTTGCGAGTATCACAGCATCGCCCGTGGTGACCTCCTGACGGAACGCCATGGGGATAGCTTCGCCGTCGCAGGGCGACTGTGAAACGCTGCCGAAAATTCCGCACCGTGTGTTGCGTTCCAGAGTTCCCACAGTGCAGTCAGCGATCAGTGTACCGCAGAGCTCTCCGGGGCTGCCCGGCATTCCTTTTACGACTCCTGTGATGTCTGCTGCGGTTATCTCTCCGCTGCCAAGCGGCATTAGCTCGCCCGTGGTGACATCGCTTACGGGATGTCCGAGTCCTCCGTAGCTGCGGCGGATGGGGTCGCAGTAGGTCATCGTTCCAAGACCTGCCGCACTGTCACGCACCCACAGACCGATCTTATAGCAGCCGTCGTCCTCGTACGGTGTGGCGTTTGTCATGATCTCACTGTCGCCGCGTGTGAGGATTATCTCGCAGGCGTCGGGGGAGAGCTGTATCGCATCGCTGAGAGCGGCGTTGCTGCTGACCTGTATGCCGTTTACGGCGGTGATGATATCGCCCTCGCGGATACCTGCCTTTTCTGCGGGGGAATCATCCGTAACGGTCACAGCCATCACTCCGCTGGTGTGCAGTTTTATTCCGAACGGCGTTCCGCAGGGGATGAGCATCGGCCGCTCACGCTGATGAAGCTCCACTTGCTTTATCGGTACCGCACCTATATAATAACCTGTGCCGCCGTCTTCTTCACGCAACTCGGTGCCGAGCCACCCTGTTCCTGCGGCGGAGCCTGCTTCTACGCTCAGCTCCGACGGGAGCAACGCATACACCGCTGAGATACCTGTGGCGGCAGCGACTATCACGGCACACAACAGCCGTGACAGTATCTTGCATATTTTTTCCATATATCTACTCCTTGCAGAGATTTTTTTCTGACGAGGTTTAATATTTGCACATCCAGCAAAAATATAAAAGGAAGATTTATTGAAAATCACGCACAGCGGCTTGATAAAAGGGATGATATCAAATTTACATATTATGTCAATCAAACCTGCCTGCCCTTGACATTTCAGGCGTTTGGGAGTATAATATCATTAACTATATGATGGCGAAGTCTGCCATGATATATCCTTTGGATATCAGCATATCAGATGTGATCTTTGATATGACATATAAACTTTTACATAAACAGAAAGGCTCTGTGAACGGCGTGGCCCCGATGGCCGCTGTGTGAGCCTGTGACACGAAAGGAAGATATAATGGGTTTACTTTCCAACAACAAATTACTGACAGAAACAGAGAATATTGCTCCCAAGGGCGGAAAGGCTGCCAGGGCGGCCGCACAGAAATCCTCCCGAAAGAACAGCGGCAATGAGCAGAAGAAGAGCCAGACCACAAAGCAGACGAAGTCCGCAAAGCAGAATCAGCCCGCAAAGCAGGCAGGTGCAGTCAAGGCTCAGAAGCCCGCAAAGCAGGCAAAGGGCAGCGTTCCCGTCAAGAAGTTCAGGGCGAGGAATGCAGGCTCCGAAAAGAGCGGCAGAATCCCTGCGGCAGGCAATGACATCCCCTGCAGCACACCTGTGCGTTTTATGGCTCTCGGCGGTCTTAACGAGATCGGCAAGAACCTTTATGTATACGAATGCGGCAACGATATACTCATCGTTGACTGCGGTCTTGCGTTCCCTGACGATGATATGCCGGGTGTTGACCTTGTCGTACCCGATTTCACATATCTGGAACGCAACAAGGATAAGTTCAGGGGCATCGTGATCACTCACGGCCATGAGGACCACATCGGTTCTCTTGCGTATCTGCTGAAGAAGGTGAACGTGCCTATCTACGGCACAAGGCTGACACTTGGCCTTGTCGAGGGCAAGCTGAAGGAACACAATCTGCTTTCGCAGGCGTCGCTCAACGTCGTTACTCCGCGTCAGCAGGTGAAGCTCGGATGTATGTCCGTTGAGTTTATCCGCGTGAATCACTCCATCCCCGATTCCTGTGCACTTGCCATCCACACGCCCGCAGGCGTTATCATCCATACGGGTGACTTCAAGGTGGACTACACTCCCATAGAGGGCGGCATCATCGACCTTGCACGCTTCGGCGAGCTTGGAAATCAGGGCGTGCTTGCACTCATGAGCGAGAGCACCAACGCAGAGCGTCCCGGATACACCAAGTCCGAACGCAGCGTAGGCGAGAGCTTCAAGGGACTTTTCAATACCGCAGAGGGCAAGCGTGTCATCATCGCGACCTTCTCCAGTAACATCCACAGAATACAGCAGATAATCGATCAGGCGGTCATCCATGACAGAAAGGTCGCTGTTTCCGGAAGGAGCATGGTGAACGTTATCGCCAAGGCTGCGGAGCTTAATTACATCAGGGTGCCCGAGGGCACGCTCATCGATATCGACGATGTGAACAAGTATCCGCCCGAGCGTCTTGTAATATGCACCACAGGCTCGCAGGGCGAGCCGATGTCCGCACTTTCGAGAATGTCCAGCGGCGACCACAGACAGGTCACCATCACTCCCGATGATTTCATCATCATCTCCGCAACACCCATCCCGGGCAACGAAAAGCTGGTCACAAAGGTAGTGAACGAGCTGATGAAGCAGGGTGCCGAGGTCGTGTACGAGAGTATGTACGAAGTTCACGTTTCGGGACACGCCTGCCAGGATGAACTGAAGCTGATGATCTCGCTTACCAAGCCGAAGTTCTTTATACCCATCCACGGCGAATACAAGCATCTCAAAAAGCACATGAAGCTGGCTCTCCAGATGGGAATTCCCGAGGAGAACTGCTTTATCAGCGATAACGGTCAGGTCATTGAAACGGACGGCGTCGAGATGAAGTTCACGGGAACTGTGCCCAGCGGACGTGTCATGGTAGACGGCTACGGCGTCGGCGATGTCGGCTCTGTTGTTCTGCGTGACAGAAAGCATCTCGCAGAGGATGGTATGATGGTCATCGTTGCCACTATCGAGCGTGAAACGGGCAGAGTGCTTGCAGGTCCCGATATCGTATCCAGAGGTTTTGTGTACGTCCGCGAGAGCGAGGAGCTGATGGACGAGGCAAAGACGCTCATGAAGAATGTCATGAACAACTGTCAGGAGCGTAACATCCGCGAATGGGGCAACATCAAGTCCGCGATGCGTGACGCCCTCAGCGATTACATCTATTCAAAGACCAAGCGAAGCCCCATGATCCTTCCTATAATCATGGAAGTATAAGGTGGCTGCAGGCTGACGCTAAGTCCGCACCTGCTGCGTTATCCTCCCTTGACGTACAGAAAGTACGCCGGCGGTCGGATGCCTTGCATCTGCAGACTTCCCGCCACCCTTTTGTAACGTGGCAAATGGCTGCAGGCTGACGCTAAGTCCGCCCCCTTTTGTAACGTGGCGGATGACTGCAGGGTGACACCAATTTGAGATGCGTATCTCATATATTTACATCAGAGCAACTGATGATATCCCCCATAAACAACGGAGGAACAAATGAAGAATTTTTACAAGAGTAACTTCCTGCTGGCTGCCATCGGAGCACTGGTCGTGTGCCTGCTTACGCTGGACGCCATCCTGTTCAGGGAAGAACCGCTGATATTCTGGACATCGCTGCCGATACTGATACTTGTATCGGGTCTTGCGATAGGTAAGCTCATCCAGATACGCCGAAACGAATACTGCTATTTTGAGCAGCTCAACGATACCATCGACAGTGCCAACAGAGTAGCACTGTGCAGCTTCCCGCTGCCTGTTGCACTGGTCAACGACAACAGGCTTATCGTCTGGAGCAACGAGAGCTTCCGTGACTGCTTTTACAGACCCAACGAAGAGGATAATTCGCTGGATTTCGTCACTGACGAGCCTGTGGAGATGTTCATCGGCGATGGCAGGGAGATCGTGTTCAAGGGCAGGACATATCGTGTATATGCCCGTGTGCCGCAGTTCACCACAGACGAGGTGGCAGAGGATATCAGAAAGCCATCCGAGATCCCCGAGAACGTGGATCATATCACCATGCTCTTCTTCGATGATATTACTGATTTCAAGGGCTTACAGGAAGAGCATCGTATGTCAAAGCCCATGGTTATGATCGTAATGGTCGATAACTACGAGGAGCTGTTCAACGACAGCAAGGAGAGTGAAAAGGCGTACGTCACCATTCAGATAGACCGTCTGATGGAGGAGTACTTCACAGAAAAGGCGGCGGTACTTCAGAAGCTGTCTGCCGATCGTTTCATGGTGGTCATCGAGGAGCGTTATGTGCGTGAGATGATCTACAACAAGGTAAACCTGCTGGATATGGCAAGAGAGATCAAGATCACCGACCGTACCACGGTCACTCTCTCCATCGGTATCGGACGCACTGCGGCTACGCTCGCGGAGAGCGAGAGCTATGCACGTCAGGCTCTTTCAATGGCACTGGGCAGAGGCGGCGATCAGGCGGCTATCAAGACCGAATCCGGCTTCCATTTCTACGGTGCGGTAACACAGGGTACTGCACGTTACAACCGTGTCAAGACACGTATCATGGCTGATGATATCAAGATGGCGGCACGTACAGCTGATACTGTGTACATAATGGGACACAGCTACGGCGATTTCGACAGCGTCGGTGCGGCGATAGGTATGGCTGCTGCGGTACGCAAGACAGGCATACCTGCCTATGCGGTAGTGAACAGACAGCTTAATGCAGCCAAGGATCTTATAGCACGTTTTGATGATTATGAGGAGCCGATCGTTATCGATCCCGAGGTGGCGAGAGAGCGTTTTACAGACAGCTCGCTGCTGATTATCGTTGATACACATATCATAAAGAAGCTGGATGACAAGGAGCTGTACGAAAAGGCTGACACCGCTCACCTTGTCGTTATAGATCACCACAGACTAAGTACAGGTGCCATCGAGAACGCAGGCATCATGTGGCAGGATCCCAACGCTTCCTCCGCATCCGAGATGGTAACGGAGCTTATCCAGTATTTCGGCGTCAGTCAGGTGCTTGCTCCGCTGGAGGCAGAGGCACTGCTTGCGGGCATCACTCTGGACACCAAGGATTTTGTTATGCGTTCGGGCGTTTCCACGTTCGAGGCGGCGGCGTTCCTCAGAAAGATGGGTGCGGACACTATCTCCGTCAAGAGCCTGTTCAATATCTCTATGCAGGCTAAGGCGAAGCGTTCCGATATTGCAAGCAACGCAGAGATATACCGAAGCTGTGCGGTAGCCGTAGTGCATGACGAGTTCGAGGATATGCGTGTCATCTGTTCGCAGGCTGCGGACGAGATGCTGTATATCAACGGCGTTGATGCATCGTTTACGGTATACCCCATCACGAACGGCGAAGAGCGTGGCTGGTCGTTCAGTGCACGTTCTCTCGGAAAGATAAACGTGCAGCTCATCATGGAGAGCCTCGGCAACAAGAAGGACGACGGCGGCGGACATTCCACCATGGCAGGAGCACAGCTCTATGGAATAACCGCATCCGAAGCAATACAGAAGCTGTACGAATCCATCGACGCATATTACGACAGCTTATCACAGACATAAACTACTCTAAGGAGGACAAATAAAATGAAGGTAATTCTTTTACAGGACGTCAAGGGCACAGGCAAGAAGGGCGAGATCCACGAGGTGAAGGACGGATACGCTATCAACTGCCTTATCAAGAAGGGCCTTGCACAGGAGGCTAACGCAAAGAACCTCAACCTGCTGCAGGGACAGAAGGATCACGCACAGCACAAGATCGATGTTGACACGGCGAACGCAAAGGCTATCGCAGAGAAGCTGAACGATCAGAAGATCGTTGTAAAGGCTAAGGCAGGTGCAAACGGCAGACTTTTCGGTACAGTGACCGCAAAGGAAGTATCCGCTGCAATCAAGCAGAGTCTCGGCTGCGATGTTGACAAGAAAAAGATCAGCATTTCCATGAAGATCGAGGGCTTCGGTGATTTCAACGCCGAGGCAAGACTGTACGCAGGCGTTATCGCCAAGTTCACCGTTTCTGTTGTAGAGGGCTGATATGGCTGAATATGATCTCACGGGTATAAACCTGCCATATAATCTGGATGCGGAGCAATCTGTTCTTGGCGCGGTCCTGATGAACGGCGATGCCATGGCGGATATTGCCACCACTCTCCAGCCTGAGCATTTCCATATATCTGTCCATAAGGATATCTATACAGTCATGCTGCAGATGTTCCTTTCGGGCGAGCGTATAGATGTAGTGACTGTGCTTGACAAGGTGATGGTTCAGGGCATCTTCGAGACGGCAGAGCAGGCCAAGGAGTATCTTGCAAAGCTGATCTCCGCTGTACCCAGTATCTCCACCATCGGAAAATATGCGGACATAGTTTCCGAGAAATACATGACACGAAGCCTTATCTTTGCGGCTAAGGACATCATGGATACCGCCAACACGGGCGGTGAGGACGCAAACACTCTCGTTGACTATGCGGAGCAGCGTATCTATGATATCCGCAGCGGTGCTGAGGTCAAGGGCCTGACGCATATCAGCGGCATCGTCCTTGAGCGTATCAACGCCCTTGACGAGCTTTCCCGTGCTGCCAGAGAAAGCGGCGGTCCCGTTATGACGGGTCTTTCCACTCTGTACACGGAGCTGGACAAGCGTATCCACGGACTTAATAAGTCCGACCTTATCATCCTTGCGGCACGTCCCGGTATGGGTAAGACGTCTTTTGCGATGAATATTGCCACCAATGTCGGCAAGAAGTACAACGACAAGGCTATCGCTGTGTTCAGCCTGGAAATGTCCAAGGAGCAGATCGTCGGCCGTATGATAAGCTCAGAGGCTTCGCTAAGCTCCGATCAGATGAGGACAGGAAAGATCTCGCAGGAAAAGTGGAGGGATGTCGGCAGGGCTGCCGATATACTTTCACGCCTGAATATCTACATAGATGACACGGCGGGCGTCAGCGTGGCAGGTATCAAATCCAAGCTGCGTCGTATGAAGAACCTCGGCGTCGTGGTGATAGACTACCTGCAGCTTATGACATCCACCAAGAACTACGGCGGCAACCGTGTTGTGGAGATCTCGGATATCACACGTAATCTGAAGATAATGGCGAAGGAGCTTAACGTGCCCGTTATCTGCCTGTCGCAGCTTTCCCGTGGCTCTGACCAGCGACCCGACAAGCGTCCGCTGCTTTCGGACCTGCGTGAATCCGGCTCCATCGAGCAGGATGCGGATATCGTAATGTTCCTGTACAGAAACGCATATTACGACAAGACTGATCCCAATGTGAATTCCTGTGAGTGTATCGTGGCAAAGAACCGTCACGGTGAGCCGGGAACGGTGTATCTCGGCTGGGACGGCGAATTCACACGCTTTACAAATGCGGCTGTTGCTCCGCCGCAGAACGGATAACAGAAGAACTTTTTTCCGCCGTGCCTTCAGCAGAGCATTTCAGCTGAGGCACGGCGGTACTGCCCGATGACGGCAGCAGGTATGACGATATGATAAACATGAATTTTCTCAACAGCATAAGAGAGGCTGTAACGGAGCACGGTATGCTCGTGTGCGGCGACGAGGTGGTCTGTGCACTGTCCGGTGGTGCTGACAGCGTTTCGCTGCTGCACGCCCTGCATACGCTCAGTGGTGAGCTTGGCATCAAAGTCAGTGCCTGCCACGTAAATCACGGGCTTCGCGGCGAGGAATCCGACGGCGATATGGCGTTTTGCCAGCGGCTCTGTGAACGACTCGGAGTGGAGCTGTATCTGCTTCAGACGGATGTCCGCAGGCGACAGCAGAAGCACGAGAGCATCGAAGAAACTGCACGCAAGGTGCGTTATGAATTCTTCGCAGGGGTATCTGACGGAAAAAAGCTCGCAACTGCCCATAACCTCAACGACAGCACGGAAACTGTGCTGCTTAATATGATGAGGGGCACGGGTCTGAAAGGGCTTTGCGGGATACCGCCCGTGCGTGGTAACATTATCCGTCCGCTGATATACTGCTCTCGTGAGGAAGTTGAGCGTTACTGCAGCGAAAACGGACTTGACTATGTGACGGACAAGACCAATCTTTCGGATGATTATACCCGCAACAAGGTGCGTCACAGCATACTTCCCGAAATGCTGAAGATAAATCCGTCCTTCCTTGATATTGCGGCACGGATGCAGAAAAACCTCCGCGAGGACAGCGGCTACCTTGAAGTAATTGCGGAGGATGCAAAGGCGGCTGCCGTTACGGACGGCGGATATCTTGTCCGGGCGATAGCATCGCTTGCGGCACCGGTCCGCCGCAGGGTGATAAGAAGTATACTTTCCGAGGGCGGTATCGAGCCGAGCAGCCTGCGTATCGGCATGGCGGAGGAGATCATCCTCGCAGGCAGAGGCAAGATCAATCCCTGCCGCAACAAGTTCGTTGTGGTGAAGAAGGGCAGAGTTTATGTGGACACGGATGAGCAGGTGTACAGAAAGCATCTGAAAGAGTAACAGAAAGGCGGTGAGTGCATGGATAAATACGTCATCCTGAAAAACTACTTCGGACACGACAGCTTCCGTGAAGGTCAGGAGGCGGTAATCGACCATATCCTGAGCGGCAGGGACTGCCTTGCAGTAATGCCGACGGGTGCGGGAAAATCCATGTGCTACCAGATTCCTGCAATGCTGATGGAGGGCACGACCATCGTCATCTCTCCGCTGATATCGCTGATGAAGGATCAGGTGGAGCAGCTAAGGCAGTCGGGCGTACCGGCGGCTTATATCAACTCCACACTGACGCCGCATGAGTATTACTCCACACTTGACAGCATCGCTGACGGAAGCTGCAGGATACTTTATGTTGCACCCGAAAGGCTGCCTGTCGAGGAGTTCGTTTCGCTGTGCAGGAGCATCAGGATACCTCTTGTGGCGGTGGATGAGAGCCACTGTGTATCGCAGTGGGGACAGGATTTCCGCCCGAGCTATCTCAGGATAACGTCCTTTGTGGAGAGCCTGCCGCAGCGTCCCGTCATGGCGGCATTCACTGCAACCGCAACGTTGGTGGTAAAGCAGGATATCGAGGAGATGCTCCGTCTGCAGGAGCCGTTTCGGCTGACCACAGGCTTTGACAGGGAGAACCTGTATTTTGAGGTGAGAAAACGCACACCGAAGGAAAAAGAGCCTGAGCTTCTTTCCATACTGCGGGCGTCGAATGAGCGTCCGTCCATCGTGTATTGCTCCACGAGAAAAACAGTGGATCAGGTATGTGCATTCCTGTGTCTTAACGGCATTTCCGCTGTGAAATACCACGCAGGTATGAACGCCGATGAGCGTGCGGCGGCACAGGAGGATTTCATTTACGACAGGGCACACGTCATCGTTGCGACGAATGCATTCGGCATGGGCATCGACAAATCCGATGTGTCGCTTGTGGTGCATTACAATATGCCGAAGGATATCGAAAGCTACTATCAGGAAGCAGGGCGTGCGGGCAGAGATGGCTCGGATGCACGCTGCATACTGCTGTACAGCGGTGTGGATGTCCGCACGAATACATATCTCATCGAGCACGGCAAGGAGGAGGCGGGTCTTACCGAGGAGCAGGCGGAGCTGCTGATGGAGCGTGACAAGGAACGGCTGAAGCAGATGACGTTCTATTCCACCACCGACCGCTGCCTCAGAGCCTTTATGCTGCGTTATTTCGGAGAGAACACGGGCAGCTTCTGCGGAAACTGCGGCAGCTGCAACGGCGATTACGAAACAGTGGATGTGACGGTGCAGGCACAGAAGATACTCTCCTGCGTATTCCGCATGAAGCAGCGTGGAATCGAAGCGGACAAGCAGCTTGTTGCTGATGTCCTCAGGGGCGGCCGTGGCGTAGCATCCGAATGTCAGGGACTTTCCACTTACGGCATCATGAAGGACGCCTCACGCGAGGAGATAACCGCCGTGACGGAGCATCTGTGTGAGCTTTCCTATCTTGAGGGGGAGCCGCTCACGCTGACAGACGGTGCGGATGAGTTCATAAAAGCACGGAGGACGCTGCTCATGAAGCGGCCTGCAGGCAGGAGCGTCACTGCACCTGTTATCGAAAAACGACCTGCAGCGTCAGGCGAGGAAGATCCCGTACTCATGGAGCGTCTGCGTGAGCTGCGTAAAAAGACTGCGGCAACGCTTGGCGTGCCTGCATACGTTGTCTTTTCGGACGCAACACTGCGTGATATGAGCATAAAGCAGCCGCTCACCACAGCGGAGTTCATGCAGGTAAGCGGTATCGGAAGCATCAAGGCGGAGCGTTTCGGCAGGCAGTTTGCCGAGGTCATTAGAAAATATCAGGAGGAGCACGGATGATGTGCTCCTTTTCTGCTGTATCCCGTATCCGTCGAAATCACTAATATATATCAACCTTTTGTCGGGAAATTTTCAGATAATCTTCACTCAAATCGTTTGCATTTTGATGTGAGTTGTGCTATAATATAATCTGTATCTTTTTACTATAACAACAAAGGAGTCTTAGGATATGTATCTCCCTGACGCAATAGAAAAGATCCTCATTACCGAGGAAGAGATAAAGGCGAAGGTGGCTGAGCTCGGCAGGCAGATCACACAGGAGTATGACGGAAAGAACCCTCTTATGTTGTGTGTGCTGAAGGGCTCTGTGGTATTTTATGCGGACCTTATCCGTGCGATCGAATGTCCCGTGGAGATCGATTTCATCCGTGCATCCAGCTACGGAAGCGGCACTGTAAGCGGCGGTAAGGTGAATTTCTCCGTCGGCGGTCATGTTGAGATCGAGGGCAGGGATGTCATCCTTGTCGAGGACATTCTGGATACAGCCCGGACGCTGTACACGGTAAAAACAGAGATGATGCGGAGCAACCCCGCATCCCTGAAGATCGTCACACTGCTGGACAAACCCTCCAGACGTGTGGTGAAGGGCTTTTCTGCGGAATATTCCGGCTTTGCCATCGAGGA
The DNA here is from genome assembly GCA_045606085.1 of Oscillospiraceae bacterium. GTDB lineage: Bacteria > Bacillota > Clostridia > Oscillospirales > Ruminococcaceae > CAG-115. The sequence continues at coordinate 32,117 of JAZURJ010000070.1, read as the reverse complement.
TCACTTCGTGGTGGGCTATGGTCTTGATTACGCAGAGCAGTTCAGAAATCTCCCTTATGTCGGAATTCTGAAGCCCGAGATTTACTCGTAATACATATTTTCACAAAAAAAGCAAATCATATTCTGGAATTTTCCTGTATTCGGAAAGGCGGTCTAAATGCAATCTAACAAGTTCAAGAGCATTATCATCTATTTTCTTGTGATCTTTCTGCTGATATTCGGTCTGGTAGCAGTGCTGAACATGGCAAGCGGAACAGGTGCAAAGACTACTCCCTACTCTCAGGTCATCGCCGAGTTCGACAACCTGAACGTTTCGGAGTATGTACTTGATCTCGGCAGCGGTGAGATCGCATACAAGCTGAAGGGCGAGGCTGAGTACAGATCGTACACTGTCCCCAACGTCAGCATCTTCCTCAGTGACATCAACTCCGGCTACACCGAGAGCGGTGAACTTGCGACATATCGTGTACGCTACAACGAAGTGAACGATGTGAAGCTCGTTGAGGATTACATCCCCATTGCAGACAACACATTCCTTACTGCTGTGCTGCCTTATCTGCTGCTTATCGGTATCATGATAATCTTCACAGTAGTCATTATGCGTTCTTCCGCAGGCGGCGGCAAGATGAGCACTTTCTCCAAGGCGAATGTCCGCCAGCAGAGCGGCAAGAAGGTGACCTTCAACGATGTTGCGGGTGCCGATGAGGAAAAGCAGGAGCTTATCGAGATCGTTGACTTCCTGAAGAACCCCGGCAAGTACCGTGAGATCGGTGCTAGAGTGCCCAAGGGCGTGCTGCTCGTTGGCCCTCCCGGTACAGGTAAGACACTGCTTGCAAAGGCTGTTGCAGGCGAGGCAGGTGCTCCTTTCTTCTCTATTTCGGGTTCCGACTTCGTTGAGATGTTCGTCGGCGTCGGTGCATCCAGAGTGCGTGACCTGTTCGATCAGGCCAAGAAGCACACTCCTTCCATCATCTTCATCGATGAGATCGACGCTGTCGGCAGACGCAGAGGTGCAGGTCTCGGCGGCGGTCACGATGAGCGTGAGCAGACGCTCAACCAGCTCCTTGTTGAGATGGACGGCTTTACAGAAAACGAAAACATCATCGTTATGGCGGCGACAAACCGTCGTGACATCCTTGATCCCGCACTGCTGCGTCCGGGTCGTTTTGACAGACAGATCACCGTAAACTACCCTGACATCAAGGGCAGAGAGGAGATCCTGAAGGTACACACGAGAAACAAGAACATCGGTCCCGATGTGGATCTCAAGACCATCGCCGCAACAACGGCAGGCTTCACAGGTGCAGACCTTGAGAACCTCGTGAATGAGGCGGCTCTGCTTGCTGCACGCGAGAACCGTAAGGCTGTCACCAGAAAGGATATCGAGGAGGCTACCATCAAGGTGGTTGCAGGTCCTGAGAAGAAGTCCAGAGTGATCGACGAAGAGGATAAGCGTATCACAGCTTACCACGAGGCAGGCCACGCAGTTGTTACGATGTTCTGCCCCACGCAGGACAAGGTGCACCATGTTTCCATCATCCCGAGAGGCATGGCAGCAGGCTTCACGATGCATCTTCCCGAAAATGACAACCGTCACGTTTCACGCACACGCATGAAGGAGCAGATCGTGGTTCTGCTGGGCGGCCGTGCGGCAGAGAAGATCGTGCTGGATGATATCTGCACGGGTGCTTCCAACGATATCGAGCGTGCCACGAACGTTGCAAGGGACATGGTCACACGTTACGGCTTCTCCGACAAGCTGGGTACCATCATGTATGGTCAGGACAGCGACGAGGTGTTCCTCGGCAGGGACTACTCCCACGGCAGGAACTATTCCGAGAACGTTGCGGCACAGATCGACGAGGAGGTACGTGCTTTCGTAGAGGAAGGCATGGAGCGTGCCGAATCCATCCTTACTGAGCATCGTGACCTGCTTGAGAAGTGTGCTCAGTATCTTATCAGACACGAGAAGATCGAGGGTCCTGCTTTCTATGATCTGATGGAAGGCAGAATGGATATCGAGGGCAACAGGATCCCTGACGAGAACGAAGCGCAGGCTGAGGATATCACAGCAGATGCAGAAAACCCGGCAGAGGACATCATCGCTGACGATATTGACACTGACAGCGAGGAATAAAAGCGAACAAAGATCCGTCACACGGCTCGCCCGTGCGGCGGATTTTTTGAGGTATCTGGAGGTAATTATATTGGCACTTGAATTTATCGACGAGGCACCGACCCTCGAAGAATACAAGGAGATGCGAAGGCTCGTGAACTTCATGGTGCTGTCCGACAGGATAGCGTCGAACGTGCTCAACAACGCATACCACATAACCTGCGTAAGGGACAACGGCAGATGTATCGGAATGATACGTGTGCTGTCCGACGGTGGATATGCGAATTTCATCACAGACGTCATCGTCATCCCCGAGTATCAGCACCGAGGCATCGGAACACAGCTCATGCACCGCACGATGGAGTATATGCGTTCCACCCTTGAGGAGGGTGAGAAGATCGCACTGTATCTCATGTCCGCAACTGGTCGTGAGCCGTTCTATCGTCAGTTTGGTTTCCGTGACAGACCTAACGAGCTGCTCGGTGCGGGTATGAGTCAATGGTTGGTTAAATGACCGAAGGTCATTTAACCGCTCTTGCCCCTTTCCCGACGGAGGGTCGGGAATTTCGCTTCGCGAAACCGGAGCAAGAGTAAAGCGGAACAGTGGCGTGACCAGCCGAGGTGCAGTTATCAGACCGACTTTGCCCTTTCGCCGACAGAGGGTCGGCGATTTCCTGTGGAAACCAGGGCAAAGTTAAAGCGGAACAGTTGCAAGACCAGCCGAGGTGCAGTTATCTGACCGCTCTTGCCCCTTTCCCGACGGAGGGTCGGGAATTTCGCTTCGCGAAACCGGAGCAAGAGTAAAGCGGAACAGTGGCGTGACCAGCCGAGGTGCTGTTATCTGACCGACTTTGCCCCTTTCCCGACGCCCGGTGACCGCTTTGCGGTCACGTGGTGCAGACTACATTTCCGTTTTCCCTTATGGAAAACGGATTTCGCTTCGCGAAACCATTTCGTCTGCCGGGATGGCGGGGCATCATGACAGTATCGCTGTCAAAGCGAAGCACCGCTGAGAAATCTGATAGCACAGCTTTCTAAACTGTTGACAAATCCACTGTTCTGTGCTATTATATAAAAGTGTAGGATTATGCCTTTGTGTGCATTTCCTGCTGTATTGCGGATAGTTCCCGCAGGAATAATATGTTTGAGAGGTAAATATTATGGAAAGATTTTGTCATAAGTGTGGTTCTCTGGTAACAGGTACAGGTGCATTCTGCCCCCTTTGCGGCGAGTCCATGGAGCTTAATGCAAGCAACAGCGTAAACCTCAACAAGCCCAGCGATGCGGCTTTCGGTGCTCCCAACAATAACGATGTTATGCCTGCAGGCACAGCTCCCCAGAGTATTCCCGTTACTCCTGCAGCTGCTCCCGCTCCTGCATACAATGCCGGCACTACATACGCTCAGCCCAACGTTGCTCCGTATCCTGCTCAGCCTACAACAACTGTTTACAATACATACAACTCCGCTCCTGTTCAGAAGCACATGACCACCGGTCAGTGGGTACTCACCACTTTCCTTTCCGGTCTTGGTCTTATCGGTCTGATCCTGCTGTTCGTATGGGCTTTCGGTGATAACGAGTATCCCGACAAGAAGACATATGCTCGTGCAATGCTCATCTGGCAGCTCGTTGCAGTAGCTCTCGTTGTTGTATATATTATCATCATTGCGGTACTCGGCGTGAGCCTCGGTGCTGCTATGGGTGGTTCCGAATACTACTATTGATCTTGAAAGGTTCAAATGACTGATAAAAAAGCGATAATCATCACGGGCCACTATGGCTCGGGAAAAACAAATATTGCGGTAAACCTTGCGGTGGAATACGCCGAAAAGGGCGAGAAGGTATGCGTTATCGACCTTGATATCGTGAATCCCTATTTCCGCACAGCGGATTTCGGTACGCTGTTTGAGGACAAGGGCATCTATCTTGTGGCACCGCAGTATGCAAACACAAATCTGGATATCCCGTCGCTCGGCTTTGACATGGCTGCGTTACTGCGTGGCTATGACAGGGTCGTTGTGGACGTGGGCGGCGACGACGCAGGTGCCATCGCTCTGGGTCAGTATGCCACTATATTAAAGAACTTCGGTTACGAGATGCTGTATATCATCAACAGCTACCGCTTCCTCACCTCCACACCCGAGGAAACACTGGAGCTTCTGCGTGATATCGAGCTGGTGTCCTCACTGAAGGCCACGGGCGTGGTAAACAGTTCCAATCTGGGACTGGAGACCACTGCGGAGGATATCCTCCGTTCGATGGATTATGCCGAGGCTTCCGCAAAGGCTGCGGGGCTGCCGCTGGTATTCACCGCGGCGATGAAGGGCATCGAAGTACCCGGAACGAAACCGGTGGATGTCTTTGTGCGTCCGTTCTGGGAAAATGATTGATATTGGGATGGGGTATTTTCTGTGAAAGCATGATAATCCCCGTTCTTAACTAAATACAAAAGAAGGAGCAGAACTATGGCAAAAATGAATGTTGCGTTCGACGTTTGCAAGGGCTGCGGTCTGTGTGTGACTGCCTGTCCCAAGAAAATTGTCGAGATTCAGCAGGAAAAGCTGAACAAAAAGGGTTACCATACAGCTGTCTGCGTCGATGACGATGCATGTGTAGGCTGTGCACTCTGTGCAATGATGTGCCCTGACTGTGCGATAACTATCAGCGGAGGTGACAAGTAATGGAAAGAAAGCTTATGAAAGGTAACGAGGCTCTCGCAGAGGCTGCCATCAGAGCAGGCTGTAAGTGCTTTTTCGGTTATCCTATCACACCTCAGACAGAGATCTCTGCGTATATGTCCAAGAGAATGCCCAAGGTTGGCGGCGTTTTCCTGCAGGCTGAGTCCGAGGTTTCTGCCATCAACATGGTGTACGGCTGTGCAAGCTCCGGTATCCGCTGCATGACATCCTCTTCCTCTCCCGGAATCTCCCTGAAGAGCGAGGGCGTGTCCTATATTGCAGGTGCCGATCTGCCCTGCGTTATCATCAACGTTATGAGAGGCGGCCCCGGTCTGGGCGGTATCCAGCCTTCTCAGGCTGACTACTGGCAGGCTACAAAGGCTCTCGGCCATGGCGACTTCCAGCTGCTGGTATTCGCTCCCTCCAGTGTACAGGAGATGGCTGATACAGTTACCAAGGCGTTCGACCTTGCCGACAAGTACAGAATGCCCGCTCTGATCCTTGCAGACGGTCTGCTGGGTCAGATGATGGAGCCTGTTGCATTCGAGGATGTTGACATCAGCTTCGGCGACGGTTCTGACAAGCCCTGGGCAGCAAGAGGTCACAAGAACGAGAGAAAGCACAATATCTCCAACTCTCTCTACCTCAAGCCCGATGAGCTGGAGGACCGCATCGTTGAGCGTTTCAAGAGATATGATGAGATCAAGGCTACCTGCACTGAGGCTGAAAGCTACCTCACTGACGACGCTGAGATCGTGATCACTGCTTACGGTTCCACTGCAAGAATTGCGAAGTCCGCTGTTGATTCCGCAAGAAAGATGGGAATCAAGGCAGGTCTGTTCCGTCCCATTACACTGTGGCCCTTCCCCGTAAAGGAGATCAATGCCGCTTGTGCAAATGCGGACAATGTGCTGTGCGTAGAGATGTCCATGGGTCAGATGATCGAGGACGTAAAGCTCGCACTGAACTGCAACAAGAACGTAGAGTTCTTCGGCAGAACAGGTGGTATCATCCCCAAGCCTGCTGAGATTCTCGAGAAGATCATTGCAATGACACAGAAAGGAGCAGAGTAATGCCTGAATTCAAGAAACCCCACGCACTTACAGATGCACCTCTGCATTACTGCCCCGGCTGCACACACGGTATCATCCACCGTCTGGTTGCCGAGGTAATAGATGAAATGGGTATCGAGGGAAACACAGTCGGTGTTGCTCCCGTTGGATGCTCTGTAATGGCTTATGACTATTTCGCATGTGACATGATCGAGGCTGCTCACGGACGTGCTCCCGCAGTTGCTACAGGTGTCAAGCGTGCTAATCCCGATACATTCGTATTTACATATCAGGGTGACGGTGACCTCGCTGCCATCGGTACCGCTGAGATCGTTCACGCTGCTACAAGAGGCGAGAACATCACTGTTATTTTTGTTAACAACACCACCTACGGTATGACAGGCGGCCAGATGGCTCCCACAACTCTTCCCGGTCAGGTGACACAGACTACTCCCTACGGCAGAAACACCAACGTTGAAGGCTTCCCCATCAGAGTGTGCGAGATGCTCTCCACACTGAGCGGTGTTGCTCTGGCTGAGCGTGTTACAGTAGCTGATCCTGCGAACATCCGCAAGGCAAAGGCCGCTATCCGCAAGGGATTTGAGTTCCAGAAGAACAAGCAGGGCTTCTCCATTATCGAGGTGCTCTCCACCTGTCCCACAAACTGGGGCAAGTCGCCTGTTGATGCTATCGCATGGCTGAAGGAGAACATGATTCCCTACTATCCTCTCGGAGTTTACAAGGAGGGTGCGATCAGATGATGACAGAAACTATACTCGCAGGTTTTGGCGGACAGGGTATCCTGTTCGCAGGCAAGATGCTTGCTTACTTCGGACTTATGGACAACAAGGAAGTATCCTGGCTTCCTTCCTACGGTCCCGAGATGCGTGGCGGTACAGCTAACTGTTCCGTATGCATCAGTGATGACGCAGTAGGTTCCCCCCTCGTTACTGAGCCTGATGTGCTCATCGTAATGAACGGTCCCAGCTACGACAAGTTCATCAACGACGTTAAGCCCGGCGGTATCGCTATTATCGACAGCACTCTCATCGAGCAGAAGTGCGAGCGTACCGACATCAAGTGCTTCTACGTGCCTTCCACACAGATGGCAGACGAGAGCGGTCTGAAGGGCATGGCTAACATCATCCTTATCGGTAAGCTCATCAAGGAGACAGGCATTGCTTCCGATGAAGTTATCCGCAAGGCTCTGGAGAAGATCATCCCCCCCGCAAAGGCTCAGCTTATCGACAAGAACATCGCAGCAATCGAGCTTGGCAAGAACGCATAATACATACGGTGCTGGGCCTTTGCTCGGCACCGTTTTTGTATACCGACATAATCAACAGAAATGAGGGCGTACGAGATATGTCCCGATGCAATAATTTAGGAAAATGAAAAAAGCAATAAGAATTCTGATTCAGTTACTTATCATCATTCCCGCGTTCGTCTGTCTGGCGTGGGCGTGCCTGTACAGGTTTTCCGCAGGCACTCTTATCGGCATCATCCTTTTCGGCGGAATCATCCTGTGCACGCTGTTCTACCGACAGCTTGGCAGGCTCATAAAATGGCTGTGGAAGCGGTTATGGGGCAGGATATCGCTAATTGCCGTGGGAGCACTGGCAGGCGTCTGTCTGTTCGCTGTGACGTTCTTTTCGGTCAACATGGCAACACATATGTATAAGCCGCTTGAGCAGGTCGATGTTGTCATCGTGCTTGGCTGCAGAGTAAGAGGAGAGACCCCAAGCTCCCTGCTGGCGTCACGCTGCTACAATGCCGCGAAGGTGCTTCAGGAGCATCCCGAAGCGGTGTGTATCGTTGCGGGAGGTCAGGGCGAGGGTGAGGATATCACCGAAGCCGAGGCGATGCGTCGTCTTATGCTGCAGTACGGCATTGCCGAGGACCGTGTCTACAAGGAGGATAAGTCCACCTCTACCGCCGAAAACTTCGCGTTCTCACTGGATATCATGGAGCGTGAGGGACTTTCGGGAAACGTGGCAGTGGTCACGAGCGATTACCACCAGTACAGAGCGTCGCTTTATGCCAAGAGAGCTGGTCTTGGTGACACGGGACATTACTCGGGCAGCACAAGTATATACTACTTCATGAACTCATGGCTGAGAGAATGGGCGGCACTTGCTGCGACATTCGTGTTCGGCTACTGATACTGGCATAAATTCAAAACAGACTAAGGAGCAACAAATGATAATCGATGCACACGCACATATATTCCCTGAAAAGATCGCAGCAAAGGCGGCACAGGGAATAGGCGATTTTTACGACATACCCATGGACAGCGACGGAACACTCGGAACGCTGCTGAAGCTTTCTGACGAGGCAGGCGTTGATATATGCCTTGTTCATTCCGTTGCAACGGTACCGCATCAGGTGGAGAGCATCAACAATTTCATCTCCGAGAGCGTTGCGGCTTACCCTGACAGGCTTATCGGCTTTGCAGCGATGCACCCCGATTACGAGGATATCGCAGGCGAGATCAGACGCTGCGTTGAGGAGCTTGGGCTGAAGGGCATCAAGCTGCATCCCGATTTCCAGAAGTTTCAGATAGATGAGCCGAGGGCATATCCTATCTACGAGGCGGCGGTGAAGTATTCTATCCCCGTGCTGTTCCATACGGGCGATAGCCGTTATGATTTTTCGGGTCCCGAAAGACTTCGCCGTGCTGTGGATATGTTCCCCGAGATGAAGGTGATCGGTGCTCATTTCGCAGGCTGGTCGCAGTGGGATCAGGCATATGAGCTGTTCAGGGACGGCAGGATATACACTGACCTTTCCAGCTCCATGTATATGCTGACTCCAGAGCGTGCTGCGGATATCATCCGCAATTTCGGTGCGGATAAGGTGCTTTTCGGTACGGATTTCCCCATGTGGACCGCACAGGAGGAGCTGGAGCGTTTCAATGCCATCCCCCTCACCGACGAGGAACGTGAGCTGATACTCTATAAGAACGCTGAAAGATTACTTGGGCTGGAGCAGAGATGAAAAAGATAGTTGTTTTATGTGCTGCGATGCTGTGTGCGACGCTGCTGACGGCAGGTGCATCCGCGGCGGAACATGAGAATGCATACGATGCAGTGGAGAATATGACGGTGGGCTGGAATCTCGGAAATACCCTTGACGCTCATGGTGAGTGGATAGAAAAGTGGACGGACAACACACCTGCGGATTACGAAACATCGTGGGGAAACCCTGTTGCCACAAAGGAACTGATCGACGAAGTAAGGGCGGCGGGCTTCAACACGATACGTGTGCCGGTGACATGGGCACAGCACATCGACGACAAGGGCAACATCGACAAGGTGTGGCTTGACCGCGTGCAGACTGTTGTGGACTATGTCATGGCACATGAGGATATGTACTGCATACTGAACGTCCACCATGACGGCGGTGCGGAAGGCTGGCTGGTTGCGTCCGATGAATGTTACGATGCGGATGCGGACAAGTTCGCAGGCCTCTGGAAGAACATCGCAGAGCGTTTTCGTGACTACGACGAGCGTCTTATCTTTGAGAGCTTCAATGAAGTACTGGATGAGCAGGATCGCTGGAACAACTCGGATGCCGAGGGCCACGGCAGGATAAATGATCTCAACCAGCTTTTCGTTGACACTGTACGAGCAACAGGCGGCGGAAACGCTGACAGAAATCTCATGGTGCAGACCTATGCCGCATCCTGTCAGGCGGATGCACTGGCGGCGTTCGTGCTTCCCGAGGACAGCACAGAGAATCACCACATCCTCCATGTGCACAGCTATGCTCCGTGGGGCTTCACATCTGATGACGCTACCTGGACGACTATGACTGATGTCTGGGGTGCGGACCACCAGATCGCAGAGATAGAGCGGCTTTACAAGAGCCTGTATGATTTCTCGCAGAAGCAGGGGGCACCGCTCGTTATGGGTGAATTCGGATCGCAGGACAAGGGCAACGAGCCGCACAGGGCTGCTCACGCAAAGCTTTCGGTCGCTGAGGCGAAGAAGTACGGCATCAGGTGCATCTGGTGGGACAACGGTTCATCCTATCAGCTTTTCGATCGCAGGGAGTACCGCAACCTGCACCCGATGATAACTGACGCCATGACACAGCAGTTTGCTGCTGACGTCAAGGGCGACGCGAATGGTGACGGTATGCTGAATGCGATGGATGCCGCGTATATCCTGACGTCGCTGACGAACGGCACTCAGCTTCCTGCCGCTGCCGATATCAACTGCGACGGAAACGCAAACGCACTGGATGCCGCGGCTATACTGACTTTGCTTGTTTCCTGATGCGGTTTCAGTCAAAAAATGAAAGTTGAAAATTTCACAATCTCACTTTTGGTGTGTAAAGTGCGGTAAAGTGATATTTTTGCGTTGAATTAAAATGTATATACTGCACAAAATGAAGATTTGTGATGAAAAATCGCAAAAAAAAACTTGCAAAATCGACAGTGTTGATGTATAATAAAAAAGGTCAGACGGGAATAGGATGTACTGCCCGTCATACTTAAACAGACTTTCAGGAGGACAACACCAATGGCATTAAAGAACCAGTATCTTATCGACTTACTCGCTAGAGTAGAGAAGAGAAACGCAGGCGAGCCTGAGTTTATCCAGACAGTAACAGAAGTACTCGAGAGCATCGAGCCCGTAGTTGAGCAGCGTCCCGACCTTGTAGAGGCAGGCGTACTCGAGAGAATCGTAGAGCCCGAAAGACAGATATTCTTCCGTGTTCCCTGGGTTGATGACAACGGCAAGCATCACGTAAACCGTGGCTTCCGTGTACAGTTCAACTCCGCTATCGGTCCTTACAAGGGCGGTATCAGATTTGCTCCCAACGTATACAGCGGTATCATCAAGTTCCTCGGCTTCGAGCAGACCTTCAAGAACTCCCTGACCTCCCTCCCCATGGGCGGCGGCAAGGGCGGTGCAGACTTCGATCCTCAGGGCAAGTCTGACGCAGAGGTTATGCGTTTCTGCCAGAGCTCCATGACAGAGCTCTCCCGTCACATCGGTCCCAACCTCGACGTTCCCGCAGGCGACCTCGGCGTTGGTGCACGTGAGATCGGCTATATGTTCGGTCAGTACAAGAGACTGAGAAACGAGTTCACAGGTGTTCTTACAGGTAAGGGCATTACATACGGCGGTTCCCTCATCCGTCCCGAGGCAACAGGTTACGGTGCAGTTTACTACACCACAAATATGCTGGAGCACTTCGGTGACACCATCAAGGGCAAGACCTTCGCTATCTCCGGCTTCGGTAACGTTGCATGGGGTACTGTTAAGAAGGTAACTGAGCTGGGCGGTAAGGTAGTTACCCTGTCCGGTCCTGACGGTTACATCTACGATCCCGATGGCGTTTCCACAGAGGAGAAGATCAACTACTTGCTCGAGATGCGTGACTCCTGCCGCAACAGAGTTCAGGACTACGCAGACAAGTTCGGCGTACAGTTCTTCCCCAAGGAGAAGCCCTGGGGCGTTAAGGCTGACATCATTATGCCTTGTGCTACTCAGAACGAGGTTGGCATGGCTGAGGCTGAGAAGATCGTTGCTAACGGCGTTAAGTACTACGTTGAGGTATCCAACATGCCCACAACAAACGACGCAGTTGCTTACCTCAAGAGCAAGGGTGTTATCGTTGCTCCCTCCAAGGCAGTTAATGCAGGCGGCGTAGCAGTTTCCGGTCTCGAGATGAGCCAGAACTCTATGCGTTACAGCTGGACAGCAGAGGAAGTTGACGAGAAGCTGAAGATGATCATGAAGAACATCTTCAATGCATCCGTTGAGGCTGCTAACAAGTACGGTCTGGGCGATGACCTCGTTGCAGGTGCTAACATCGCAGGCTTCATCAAGGTTGCTGAGGCTATGAAGGCTCAGGGCTGCGTATAATCATCCGCATATAACACACATCCTCTCCATGCTTCATGGGGAGGATGTTTTGCTGTTCGTCATTTTTTCCTTGACTCCGGCAGGGTGAGATGATATAATTTAAGTAGTAAGTCTGTGGGAGGTGTGTCGTGAATATCTTTATCAACGCAAAGACAAGGGATATCTGCGACAACATTGCTGCGGCTCTTGCGGAGCTTGGAGCGGACATCACCTGCTGCTCTGAGGATGACGTCGCTGATAACGCTGATCTCACGGGATATGATGTGGTGATAGTATCCACGCCGCTGAGAACGGAGTTCGGGCTGAACTTTCTTGCAGATGCTCACCGCCGCACACGGGCAAGCCTCATCTGTCTTGTAAAGACGGATATCGCAGAGGAGGTGCAGGGCAGGATACGCTTCACGGGAGCGTTCGTGCTGCCGCGGCCTTTTACGAAGGCGGCTCTTTTGCAGACTGTGCGTATGGCGAGGCTGGCCGGCGAGAATATTCGCCGTCTTGAGGACGAGAACGACAAGCTGTCACGCAAGCTGGATGATAGTAAGCTCATCAGCCGTGCAAAATGCTGTCTGATACAGTATCTGAACCTCACGGAGGAGCAGGCACAGCAGCACATAACCAGACTATCCATGGACACCCGACGCTCCAAACGGGAGATCGCGGAGGATATCATCCGTACTTACGGAAATACGACCTGAAACGAAAGGCATTATCATGGCAAAGAATGTTAAGCTCAGCACAAAGAAGAAGTCCGAGGCTGACGGCAGATTTTATATACAGGGCGGATTTTTTCACCGTTACACCGTAACACGCTCGACCAACATCGTGGTGATGATACTTCAGGTCATCTCCCTTGCGGCGACTGCGATATTTGCACTGTGTCTGGGCGTTTTAGGCTCCATCAGTATGATGGCTGAGGGCTACGAGGGAATGATAAGCTCTGTGCAGGGATATATTGAGACCGCTATCATGCTGTGGCTGATAAGCTCCATAGTGTATGTTATCGGTACGCTGATAATGTTCCTCGGCTTTTCGAAGATCGCATCCGCCGTGCATATCGCAGCACTGGCGATGTCGCTTATCATGTATTACCTGTTCGGTCTTGTCAGCAAGACCGCAAACCTTCAAACGGCAGGACCTGCGGTGCTCTATATGCCCTGCATCTTCATTGCTGTTATCTCGATCGTTATCGCTGCGGTGGTGAACATTCCGCTGTGGCTGGATAAGAAGGCTGAGAGGGACGCTGAGGTAGCTCCGTCTATTCTCGCCGAAGAGGACAAGGAGGATTAATATGGCATCCATCATTTCCGAAGACATCCGTTTCCATCTCAAGACGAGAAAGGGCGATATCGGCAGATATGTCATCCTGCCCGGTGACCCCGGCAGGGTCCCGAAGATCGCAGCAAAGCTGGATGATGCAAAGCTGATCGCACAGAACCGTGAGTACACCACATATACGGGATATCTTGACGGCGTTATGGTTAGCGTATGCTCCACGGGTATCGGCGGTGCTTCTGCCGCTATCGCAGTTGAGGAGCTTATCATGTGCGGTGCGGATACCTTTATTCGCGTCGGCACCAGCGGCGGCATGGACCTGAAGGTCATCGGCGGTGATCTGGTGGTGGCTTCTGCGGCCATCCGCAGCGAGGGCACAAGCTATGAGTACCTGCCCGATCATTATCCTGCCGTGGGTGATTTCGATGTTATGCGTGCTCTGAAGGACGCAGGCGACGAGCTTTCCACTAACGAGGACGGAAACCGCTGTCATGTGGGTGTCGTACACAGCAAGGATAATTTCTACGGTGAGATAGATCCCAATACCACGGGCGTTGCACACAAGCTCTCCACTGCATGGGACGCTTATGTGAAGTGCGGCTGCCTCACCTCCGAGATGGAGGCTGCTGCGATATTCTCTGTGGCACAGTGCAGAGGCGTGCGTGCAGGTGCGGTCCTGACCGCTCTCTGGAATGTGGAACGTACAAAGCTGCAGCTTCCCGATAAGAACTGCGAGAGCAGCGAAAGGGCGATACAGTGTGCGGTGAATGCGATACGAAGACTTATCGCACAGGACAATAAGTAAAACTCTGAAAGGCGAAAAAATGTTTACCACCATCCTTTTCGATCTGGACGGAACACTTACCGATCCGTATCTTGGCATAACCAACAGCATAATGTATGCACTGGAAAAGCTGGGACGTGAGATACCTCCGCGTGAGCAGCTGCTCAGCTTTATCGGACCTCCTCTTTATGATGAGTTCCGCCGTAAATTCGGCATGGACGACGCCGAGGCGAGAGAGGCGGTGCGTCTGTACCGTGAATACTATCCGCAGAAGGGTCTGTACGAGAATGCCGTCATAGATGGTGCGGAGCAGCTTCTGGCGGTGCTGAAGCTGCGTGGAAAGCGTGTGAGCCTTGCGACAACAAAGCCCGAGCCGTACGCACGGGAGATACTCCGTTATTTCGGGCTGCTGCATTATTTTGATTTCGTGGGAGCGGCACAGCTTGACGGCAGCATTTCCACAAAGTCCGAGGTGCTGCGTCATGTGATGAAGAGCATGAATGTCACCGCTGAAGAATGTGTTCTGGTGGGCGACCGTATGCACGATATCGACGGAGCACATCTGGTGGGCATGAAGTGCATCGGCTTCCTTGCGGGCTACGGAAGCAGGGAAGAGCTTATCGAGCACGGTGCGGATCATCTTGCAGACACTCTGCCCGATGTGTTGAAATTTGTGTGAATAAATCTGAAAAAAACGATAATAATAAGGTCACGTCATGGATACATGGCGTGATCTTTGTTTTGAAAGGATGATCATCATGGGAACTGAATTTGCAAACAAGCACATCGGATGTACTGTGAGAAACTGCGAGTACCACTGTACCACAGACAACTACTGCTCTCTGGACAGAATCGAGGTAGGCACTCACGAGTGTGACCCCTCCCAGAGCCAGTGCACCGACTGCCTCAGCTTCAAGGAGAAGTGCTGCTGATATGAGCGGCACTGCCGATGAAGAAACGGTGGGTCTGCCGATGGACAACAGCGTGCAGATACCGCTTGGCTACCGTGCGGTGATAGCTTCGATAAATCCCCTGCACGGCAGCAGATGAGCACCTGCGGCATAATGCCGTTATCGGGACGGTACGCAGGCGTTTTTCAGTGATCTCTCAGCCGTGAGTGACGGCATAATAGTCCGTTGTTCCCCTTTGTCCGTTCAGGCGGTATGAGGGGAGCAATTTTTTGTTGTACCTCTTGAAAAATACGGGATATTGTGGTACAATATAGAATGTGTTATTATGCAGAGGTATGCCCGTCCGTGTTATACACGGTATTTGCGGCATATTCATATAAGGGGAGATATGCTCCCTAATATCTGAAAGGACGCAGTGCTTTGCACTGTGCTGGTGATGGTTATGGCTAAGCTGAAGATAGCGGTTCTGTTCGGAGGAGCTTCCAGTGAGCATGAGGTTTCGCTGGTGTCTGCGTATTCCGTTCTGAACAACATACCTCAGGATAAGTATGATGTTATGTGCATCGGTATCACGAAAAAGGGTCACTGGATGTACTATCCCGGCGAGTACGAGGATATAAAGACGGGCGAGTGGGAGAACAACCCCGATTGCTGCACCGCAGTGATAAGCCCCGATTCCACACACAAGGGCATCCTGCTTCTGGATGAGGACGATGGCTGCCGCCTGCGTAAGGTGGACGCTGTGTTCCCCGTGCTGCACGGCGTGAACGGCGAGGACGGCACGGTACAGGCACTCTGCACGCTTGCCGGAATTCCCTGTGTAGGCTGTGATATGACATCCTCCGCTGCCTGCATGGATAAGGCAATAACTCATACCATTCTTGATGCGGCAGGAATAAAGACCGCACCCTATTGCTATGTCACACGTTCTGTGCTTTCGGATATCGACGCCGCCTGTGAGGACATCGAGAAAAAGATGGGCAGATATCCTCTGTTCGTGAAGCCTGCCTGTGCAGGTTCCTCCGTTGGCGTTTCCAGAGCCGCGGACAGAGATGGCCTCAGAAATGGTCTGAAGATCGCGTTTGCTCACTGTGAGAAGGTAGTGATCGAAAATGAGATCATCGGCAAGGAGGTCGAATGTGCTGTGCTTGGCAACGGCAGCGATCTGCTTGCGTCCATCCCGGGACAGATCACGCCTGCTGAGGAATTCTATGATTTCGATGCAAAATACACGCTTGGCACATCTGTGCTGGATATCCCCGCAAAGATCAGCGAGGAGCAGATGACAAAGCTGCGACAGCTTGCGAAGGACGCTTATATGGCTATGGGCTGCAGCGGCTTCTCACGCGTGGATTTCTTCGTTACTGAGGATGACATCATCCTCAACGAGATAAACACCATTCCCGGTTTCACACCCATCAGCATGTATCCTAAGATGATGGAGAACATGGGAATACCTTACGGCGAGCTTGTTGACAGACTTATCGGGCTTGCGATAGAGAAGAACTCAGAGAACTGATAAAACTGGAGTGTAGAAATTGGCTGACAACGCAAATATCAGAATGAAGATAAAGCAGACGGCTGACGGTCAGACGGATCAGTCGGATCTGTTCACAAAGGGCGAGTACCGCCTGCATGAGGGCGTGTATTACATCGACTACGATGAGAGTGAGGCGACAGGCTTTGAGGGAAGTCACGTGCAGCTTTCCGTCAAGGGCGATATCGTCACGATGACACGTACGGGCAGGGCTTTTTCCAGCCTTGTGTTCGAGCAGGGTGAGCGTCACTTCTGCCATTACGGCACGGAGTTCGGCGACTGCATGATCGGCATAACCACATCGTATCTGCGTCATGTGATGGCGGACAACGGCTGTGAGATCGAAGTCAGATACAGCATAGATGTCAACGGCGGTCTGATGCTGGAAAACGAGATAAAGATAAATGTAACAACTAAGTAAAGGAGACATAAAGAAAATGTACAACGCTGTAAACGAGGCAAAATTACAGGTCAAGGAAATAATGATGGAGGCACTGGGAAGATTAGTAGCAGAGGGCAAGCTCCCTGCAGAGCCGCTGCCGCCTTTTCAGGTGACCATCCCTGCGGATGTGGCACACGGTGATTTTTCCGCCAATGCCGCACTGGTATCCGCAAAGGCACTCAAGAACAATCCCCGTGCCATCGCAACGATGATCGCTGAGGCTGCGGAGCTTGCCGGCACAGCATTTGACAAGATCGAGGTCGCAGGTCCCGGCTTCCTTAACTTCTTCATCGGCAGGAGCTGGTTCTCCGAGGTAGTAACAAAGACCATCTCCCTCGGCGAGGAGTACGGCAAGACCGAAATGGGCAAGGGCAAGCGTGTGCTGGTGGAATTCGTTTCTGCAAACCCCACAGGTCCTATGCACATCGGTAACGCAAGAGGCGGTGCTATCGGCGACAGCCTTTCCTCTCTGCTTCAGGAGGCAGGCTACGAGGTGAGCCGTGAGTTCTATATCAACGATGCAGGCAATCAGGTGGAGAAGTTCGGCAAGTCCCTTTCCCTGCGTTATATGCAGCTTTGCAGCGAGGACGGCAGGAAGTACATGGACGCAAATCCCGAGATGGAGGCACTGACACAGGCCATCTTTGACGAAAGCGGCGAGGGTCAGCGTTTTGCTATGCCTGAGGACGTTTATCTCGGTCAGGATATCATCGAACACGCAAAGAATTTCTATGACATAAACGGCGACAAGTTCGCAGCAGCGTCCGAGGAGGACAGGAAGGCTGCCCTTGTTGACTACGCACTGCCCCTTAACGAGGCACGCCTTGAAACAGATCTGCTGAAGTATCGTATCAGATACGACAACTGGTTCAAGGAGAGCACACTGCACAACAACGGTGCGGTAAAGGACGTTATCGAGAAGCTCAAGGCAGGCGGTCACACTTATGAGAGCGAGGGTGCTCTGTGGCTGAAGGCTACCGATTTCGGCGGCGATCAGGACTTCGTTCTGGTACGTGCAAACGGCTTTCCCACATACATCGTTCCCCATATCGCATATCACTATGACAAGCTGGTTACCCGTGGCTACGACAAGGCTATCAACGTTCTCGGTGCGGACCACCACGGTTATGTTCAGAGAATGAGGATCGCACTCTCCGCAATGGGTATCGACGACAGCCGTCTTGACGTGGTTATCATGCAGATGGTAATGCTGGTGCGTGACGGTCAGCCCATCAAGCTGTCCAAGAGAAGCGGCAAGGCTATCACTCTCACCACTCTGCTGGACGAGGTACCGCTGGACGCTGCACGTTTCTTCTTCAACCTGCGTAATTCCGATACTCATCTGGAGTTCGACCTTGACCTCGCTGTGGAGGAGAGCAGCAAGAACCCTGTGTTCTATGTACAGTATGCTCACGCACGTATCTGCCGTGTCATCGAGAAGATGGCAGAGGACGGCGTAAAGTACGACGGCGGTGCAGTGGAATACACCGAGCCTGCCGAACTCAACCTCATCAGAAAGATCGCAGAGATGCCTGAGATGATAAACGCTGCCGCTGCGGACTATAACCCTGCTGCACTGACACGCTATGCGACCGAGCTTGCTCAGGTATACCACAAGTTCTACGACGGCTGCTCCATCAAGGATGCACAGCAGGCTGTGAAGCTCTCCAGACTTGCACTGTGCGAGGCTGCGAGGACCACTCTGCGTAACGTGCTCACACTCCTCAAGGTAGAGGCACCCGAAAAAATGTGATCAGACAGTTAAGGCTTGACCTGCCGCTGTGTGCGGCGGGTCAGGCTTTTGCTGATTATGATTATATCAAAAGTATCATCTGATATGAGAGCTGGAGATAGAAAACTATAATGTTCAAACAGGAAAAAAGATACTATAAGCAGGCGTTCTTTTATGCACTGCTGATGTCGCTGATACTTCTGCCGTTCGTCATCATCGACGGCGGATACTTCGTGTTCTACGGCGACTATAATGCACAGCAGATACCTTTTTACAAGGTCTGCATCGAAGCGGTGCAGGACGGTAACCTGGGCTGGAACTGGAACACCGATCTGGGTGTGAATTTCATGGGCTCATACAGCTTCTATACTCTGGGCAGCCCGTTCTTCTGGTTTGCGGCACTGTTCCCGTCATCCGTATCGCATTATCTGATGGCTCCGCTGCTGATGCTGAAGCTGGCGTTATCCTCACTTTTTGCGTTCATCTATATCAGACGTTTTGTTTCAAAGCCCGAATATGCGGTGATCGGCGGATTGCTATACGCTTTCTCGGGATTTTCAATGTACAACATCTTTTTCAACCATTTCCACGAGGCTATCGTTTTCTTTCCGCTGCTGCTTATCGGACTTGAGGAAACGGTCATAAACAAACGTCGTGGTGCGTTTGCAGTGGCAGTGGCTGTCAACGCCTTTGTGAACTACTTCTTCTTTATCGGAGAATGTGTTTTTCTGGTGATATATTTCATCGCACGTCTTTGCTGCGACAAGCGTTTCCGTATTGGTGCAGGTGATTTCCTGTGCCTTGCGTTCGAGAGCATTGTCGGAGTGGCGGTGGCAGGCATTCTGTTCGTGCCGTCTATCTGTCAGGTGCTGGATGTTCCACGCTCCACCGATCTTATCTCGGGCAAGAACTTCCTGTTCCACGATAGCTGGACGCAGCGTTACGGTCTGCTGCTGGAGGCTATGTTCTTCCCGCCCGAGATTCCTGCGAGGACGCATATGTTCCCCGAGGCGGGAGCAAAGTGGTCAAGCGTGGCATTGTATCTGCCGCTGTTCTCTATGGCGGGAGTTGCGGCGTTCATCGGCGGGGCAAGACGTCGCCACTGGCTGCGTCCTGTGCTGATAGCCTGTTTTGTGATGGCGT
This sequence comes from Oscillospiraceae bacterium, assembly GCA_045606085.1. Classification (GTDB taxonomy): domain Bacteria; phylum Bacillota; class Clostridia; order Oscillospirales; family Ruminococcaceae; genus CAG-115. The sequence continues at coordinate 12,571 of JAZURJ010000070.1, read as the reverse complement.
TCGTTCCGGGTCTTAATTCCGCGTTCGTGCTGTTCAACGGCAATTTCTATACCCGCTGGTTCTATATGCTGGAGCTGATGTGTATCCTTGCAACGGTCTATGCTCTGGAGCACAGCGAGGAGTGCGATCTTCGCCGGGGACTGGTGTTCACAGCGGTGACGACGGGCGTTATGGCACTTCTTGTAATGCTGCACCCTGTTGAGTACGACAAGGAGATAGTAAACGAAGCAGGGAAGACCGTTACCGAAAAGGCGATGCATCTCAATCTTTTTGAGCTGGATGCAACGGTGTATATCCAGTTCGTTATTGCGGCACTATTCCTTGTGCTGCTGGGGATACTTCTCCGCACGAGGAAGAAGTCGTCCGAATGGCATTTTTCGCAGCTTGCTCTTACGATGACAGTGGTATGCAGCATGGTGCTGAGTATATGGTTCGTGGGCTACGGACGTATTCTTGGTCCCTATGTCCGTGATTACGACCGTGCGGTGAGTGCGGATATCAGCATCGATGATCCCACCTACTACCGCATCGAGGGTCTGCTGGAGATGAACAACGTGAATATGCTGTGGGACAAGAGCAGCCTCAAAAGCTTCACCAGTATCATCCCAAGCTCCACGTTCGATCTTTATGAGCTGCTGGACATCACCCGTGACGTGAATTCAGCTCCCGATACGGACCGCTATGCTTTCCGTGCACTGACGAGAGTGAAGTACGTCATCGTCCGCAACGACCGTGATGAGGAAAAGACAAAGAAAGCATTGGATGAGCTGCAGATATACGAGCATCACTCCACCTGCGGCGATTATGAGATATATGTATCGGACCTCGTGCTGCCGATGGGCTTTGCATATGACGGATACGTATCGTATGACCGTGCCGAAAAGCACGGTGCGGCGGATAAGCTGATGTGCCGTGCCGTTGTGCTCACCGATGAGCAGGCGGAGAGGTATTCCGATATCCTGACGGATATGCCCGAGGCTGAGGCGGCGAAGGTGTCGCTCAACCAGTTCAAGGAGGATGTCAGAGCACGTCAGGAGGCTGGCGTTGAGGCGTTCAATGTGACCAATACGGGTTTTGTTGCCACCACGGATTATGACAGCGACGAGCTGGTGGTGTTCAGCGTGCCGTATGACAGGGGCTGGAGAGCCGAAGTCAATGGTGTTCCCACATTCATCGAAAAGGTAAACGGCGGCTTCATGGCGGTAAAAGTACCTGCGGGCAAGGGTGCGCTTGTGTTTACCTACGAAACTCCCGGGCTCGGAACAGGCGGACTTTGTTCTGTTGCAGGCGTCCTGCTGCTTGGCGGATATCTTTTCATACACTATGTGCTGTTAAGACGCAGACCGAGGAGATATGTCCATCTCTACGATGAAAGGCAGCTTCGTGTGGTACGTGCTCACAAGGCGTACATCAACCAGCTTTCCCGCAGCATATCCGAGGCAGAGGAAGCAGGAAATGTTCCCAGACCTCTTACGCAGGAGCAGATAAACGCTCTGAGGGAGCTGGATGTGATCAATATTGACGATCTGGAGGGTGAATGATATGCATCTTGAAGAAAAAACGCTCTCAACCGAGCAGATATTTGACGGCAAGGTCGTAAAGCTGTTTGTTGACAAGGCACAGCTTGAGGATGGAGCGGAGGTGACACGAGAGGTCATCAAGCACCCGGGCGGCGTGTGCGTCGTTCCCCTTGACGAGGAAGGTAATGTGCTGTTCGTGAAGCAGTTTCGTTATCCGCATCAGCAGGTGATGACAGAGATCCCCGCAGGTAAGCTTGAGTGGGGTGAATCCCATCACGAGTGCGGTCTGCGTGAGCTGAAGGAGGAAACAGGCTGCACCTGCGACGAGTACATCTATCTCGGCAGCCTTGTGCCTACACCTGCATACTGCGGCGAGGTCATCCATATGTATCTTGCAAGGGGACTTCACTACGGTGAGCAGCAGCTTGACAGGGACGAATTCCTTGATATAGAAAAAATACCGCTCGGAAAAGCGGTAGAAATGATCATGAACAATGAACTGCCCGATGCCAAAACGCAGATAGCGATTTTAAAGGCAAAGCTGCTTATTGACGGCGGTCACTGAATATACTGATTATAGGCGTCCAGTATCTGCTCTTCGATCTTTTCGCGAATGTTGGCGGAGATCGGGTGTATGATATCACGGAAAATGCCGCTTTCCTCACGGCGGCTGGGCATGGCTACGAACATTCGTTCATCCCCCTGCACCAGCTTGATATCATGGATGGCGATGGCGTTGTCGATGGTGATGGACACCACGGCACGAAGCCTGCCCTCCTGCATGGTCTTTCTGATCTTGATGTCGCTGATTTCCATTTTACTTCCTCCATGTTTTGTCGTTTCAATAGTATTATGCGACATCCTGTGGAATAATATTCATGCGGCATTTCAAATCTGACGATAATACTCACACAAAATGACCGAAAGGACTGTTGCTTTTTGGAGAACTTTCTTACAGGAAAGAAACACATTCATTTCATAGGTATCGGCGGGAGCGGTATGTATCCGCTGGCACAGATACTCCACACACAGGGATATTACCTCACAGGCTCGGATAACAACGAGACCGCTACGCTTGACGCTGTGCGGAAGATGGGTATACCCGTGTTCCTCGGACATGACCCGAAGAATCTTGAGGGTGCCGATCTTGTGGTGCACACGGCAGCTATCATGGCGGATAATCCCGAGCTGTGTGCGGCAAAGGCGAGCGGAGTGCTCACCATCGAACGCAGCGAGCTTCTGGGTCTTGTGACGAGCTGGTACAGCAAGGCGTTCTGCATTTCGGGTACCCATGGCAAGACCACCACATCCTCCATGCTGACGCATATCCTGCTTGCGGCAGGTATCGATATGTCGGCGGTCATCGGCGGCAAGCTGAAGGCTATCGGCGGCAGCGGCAGGGCTGGCAAGAGCGAGTACATGGTGTGCGAGGCGTGCGAGTTCGTGGATACCTTCCTGAAGCTGTTCCCTGATATCTCGGTCATCCTCAACATCGACCGTGACCACATGGACTACTTCAAGACCATGGAGAACCTGAAGCTGAGCTTCTCGAAGTTCTGCAAAAAGACCACAGACATGATAATCGCAAACGGCGAGGATGAGAACACTATGGAAGCTGTACGCAACAGCGGCAGCGAGGCGAGGGTAATAACCTTCGGCAAGACCTCTGTGTGCGATTTCTGGGCGGAGGATATCCGCATAGTGAGCGATTTCCACACCGAGTTCACGCTCATGCACAGGGGCGAGGCTCTTGCGGAGATCACCATCCATGTTCCGGGTCTGCATAACGTATACAATGCTGTTGCGGCGTGTGCGGCGGCATATTCCGCAGGCATACCCACAGACGCTCTGCGTGACGGTCTGGAAGCCTATAACGGCACTGTACGCCGCTTTGAGCGTATCGCAGAGATCAACGGCATAACCGTTGCGGACGATTATGCACATCATCCTGCGGAGGTAGCGGCAACGCTGCGTACTGCAAAGGGCATGAGCTTCAGGAGAGTATGGGCAGTGCATCAGCCGTTCACCTACTCCAGGACAGCGATGCTGATGGAGGAGTTTGCCGAGGCACTTTCCGTTGCCGACAAGGTGACGCTCACAGAGATAATGGGCAGCCGTGAGAAGAACACATATAACATCTATGCGAAGGACCTTGCCGCAAAGATCGATGGCTGCGACTGGTATGCGACGTTTGACGAGGTCGCAGAAAGGGTCGCATCACAGGCTCAGGCAGGAGATCTGATAATCACGCTCGGCTGCGGCGATGTATACAAGGTCGCTGAGATGATAGCGGACATTCTGAAAAGATAACAGGAGAAGAACAATGCACAACAAGATAAAAGACTATATTTATTCACACAAGGACGAAATGCTTGCGGACCTCTCCGCACTGGTGGAGATACCCAGTGTAAAGGGTGAGCCTTGCGAGGGTGCTCCCTTCGGTATAGAGCCTAAGCGTGCTCTTGACAAGATGCTGGAGATATGCGGCGGCATGGGCTTCTCCACAGCCTGCTGCAAGGATGTCGTAGGCAGTGCGGACCTTGCTCCCGAGGGAGCCGAGATCGCTCTTGGCATCCTCTGTCATATGGACGTCGTTCCCTGCGAGCCTGAAAACTGGGACACCGATCCCTACAAGGTGACCGAAAAGGATGGCGTTCTGTACGGCCGCGGCGTTATTGACGACAAGGGCCCTGCGGTTGCTGCACTGTATGCGATGAAGTGTGTGAAGGATCTCGGTATCCCGCTGAAGAAGGGCGTTCGTTTCATCTTCGGCACAGACGAGGAGAATGGCTCGGGCGATATGGAGATATACATGAAGGAGGAGAAGCTGCCTCCCAATGTATTCACTCCCGATGGCAGCTTCCCTGTTATCAACGTTGAGAAGGGCATGATGCGTTCCTTTATCGGCGGAAAATATGAGAGCGGAGCGGTAAAGTGCTTCCACGGCGGCAGTATCCCCAATGCAGTGCCCGACAAGGCTTATGCGGAGGTTCAGGCGGCTCTTGCTGACGTAAATGCCGCTATTGCTGCGGACAAGAGCGGTGCGGTGTTTACTGCAGATGAAAAGGACGGTGCAGTACGCATAAGCTGCGGCGGCAGATCTGCTCATGCGTCCACGCCCGAAAGCGGTATCAATGCCATTACAGCACTCATCTCGCTGCTGAACAGGCTCTCCCTCAGCGGAGATCAGGCGGATATCCTGCGTGGTCTGGAGCGTATCTTCCCGTTTGGCGAAACAGATGCGGTGTCCGTGGGTCTGAAGGCATCCGACAAGACAGGTGCGACCACTCTTGTGTTCAGCATCTTCAACATGGAGGATGGTATTTGCAGCGGCGTTGTGGATGTTCGCTTCCCCACCTGTCTTGACCTTAAGACAGTCGAGGAAAAGGAGCGTGCGGCATTTGAGTCTGCGGGCTGCACTCTTGACAAGTTCATGGGCGACGAGCCTCACTGCGTGGACGAGGACAGCGAGTTCGTGCAGTCGCTGCTTCGTGTATACGAGCGTAATGAAGGCGAAAAGGGCAGATGCATCGCCATCGGCGGCGGAACATATGTCCATCACGTTGAGGGCGGTGTTGCATTTGGTGTTGAGCGTGGCGATACCGACTACCATATGCACGGTGCAAATGAGTTCATCACTCTGGATGAGCTCCTGCGTGATGCAATCATCTTTGCGGACGCCATCGTTGAGATCTGCGGCTGATAAATTACGGGGGCACATAAGTGTCCCCGTTTGTTGTTTTTGTACATTTTCTATTGACTAAAGTGTCTTTATATGGTATACTTGATACATAAAACTGTTAGAAAGAGGTGTTATCTGTGGCAGATCTTTTTGAATATGAATGCCCGTGCTGCGGCGGCAGGATAGAGTTTGACAGTGCATCGCAGGAAATGAAATGTCCTTACTGTGATACTGCGTTCGATCTGGAAACGCTCAAGGGCTATGACGAAGCCATGAAGGATGCTCAGCAGACTGAAAGCGATCTGGAGCTTTCTCCGGGCAGCGAGTGGCAGGCAGGCGAAACGGATAATATGCTGGTATATATCTGTAATTCCTGTGCAGGCGAGATAGTTGCCGACAAGACAACAGGTGCTACCCACTGTCCGTACTGCGGAAATCCCGTGGTGGTATCGGGTCAGTTCTCGGGCGACCTCAAGCCTGACTATGTTATCCCGTTCAGGCTGGACAAGGAAGCTGCGGTCAATGCTCTTAAAAAGCATCTTGAGGGCAAGTTCCTGCTTCCCGACGCTTTCAAGGATCAGAACCATATCGAAGAGATCAAGTGCGTATACGTTCCGTTCTGGATGTTCGATGCAGGTGCAAAGGGCAATATCGTGTACAAGGCTACAAAGGTCCGCCGCTGGGATGACGCCAATTATTACTATACCGAAACCAAGCATTACAGCGTTATCCGTGCAGGTGCTGCTGCCTTTGAGAACGTGCCTGTTGACGGCTCTACAAAGATGCCGGACGACCTGATGGAATCCATCGAGCCGTATGATTACACGGATCTGCAGCCGTTCAACGCAGCGTATCTTTCGGGATATCTGGCAGACAAGTATGACGTCACCGCAGACGACAGTGTTGAAAGGGCCAACACCCGTGTGAAGCAGAGCATCCGTGACCTTCTCCGCAGGACGGTAACAGGCTACGATTCTGTTGTACAGCAGCGTGAGAACATAAACCTTACCAACGGTACCGCAAGATATGTGCTGTGTCCCGTGTGGATACTGAACACTGTCTGGAACAATCAGAAGTATCTGTTCGGCATGAATGGTCAGACAGGTAAATTCGTGGGTGATCTTCCTGTGGACATGGGCAAGTTCTGGAAGTGGCTGTTTATCTATTCAGGCATATTTGGTGCGATAGGCGGCGTTCTCGGTGCACTTATCAGTGCATTTATGGGTTGATGGAGGTGCTGTGATGAAAAAATTAGTATTTATGCTTGCTGCCCTCTGGACTATGCTGTGCACGACACTGCCTGTTCTGGCGGCTGACGGTTCATCAGGCGGCGGTCCCGGCATCGGCGGTATCGTTGTCGGCGTTATCATCGGTATCATTATCGCAGTGTTCGTGATGCTGGGCCACAAGAGCAAGCTCAAGAGCGTACATATGCAGGGTGCTGCGGCGGATTATCTCAAGAGGGACAGCTTCCACCTGACCACCTCACGCGAGATATATCTCTACAAGAAGGTGGACCGCAGAGCAAAGCCCAAGAACGATAACTAATTACGGAAATATTTGTTTTCCGTCGGATGACGGCGGAAGACGATCAATATCCTGCGGCATGACCGCAGTAATCAGAAGGAGTGTTTTATTATGAAGTACAAGTGCAATGTATGCGGAGCAGTGTTTGACGTTCCCGAGGGAACAGAGCCTGTATGTCCTGTCTGCGGTGTTTCCGGCGACAAGCTGGAGCAGATCGCTGAGGCTCCCAAGGCCAACAAGTACGCAGGAACACAGACAGAAAAGAACCTTGAAGCTGCTTTTGCAGGCGAGTCTCAGGCAAGAAACAAGTACACTTATTTCGCATCCAAGGCTAAGAAGGAGGGCTTTGAGCAGATCGCTGCACTGTTCCTCAAGACCGCCGAGAACGAGAAGGAGCACGCTAAGTTGTGGTTCAAGGAGCTGAACGGCATCGGTACGACAGCCGAGAACCTTGAGGCTGCCGCTGACGGCGAGAACTACGAGTGGACAGATATGTACGAGGAGTTTGCAAAGACCGCTGAGGCAGAAGGCTTCACAGATCTTGCAAAGAAGTTCCGCCTTGTCGCAGCTATCGAGAAGCATCACGAGGAGCGTTACCGTGCTCTGCTGAAGAACGTTGAGACAGCTCAGGTGTTCGAGAAGAGCGAGGTCAAGGTATGGGAGTGCCGCAACTGTGGCCACATCGTTGTTGGTACAAAGGCTCCCGAGGTATGCCCCACCTGTGCTCATCCCCAGAGCTACTTCGAGATCAACGCAGAGAACTACTGATAACACGCACATAATAACAACAGGCTCACGGAATGTGAGCCTGTTTTGTTATGTGTTTATGATGCTTTATTCGCCAATGCTGATAACGCCCTGCTTTATCAGCTTCAGGATGTGCTCAACGATGTCGGGGTCGAATTGCTTGCCCTTGTTCTTTTCAAGCTCATCGATGATTATCTCCTTCGTGAGCCTTGTGCGGTAGCAGCGGTTGCTGTTCATGGCGTCAAGCGAATCCGCTACGCAGATGATGCGTGCGATGAGCGGTATCTCCTCGCCCTTAAGTCCCTTGGGATAGCCCTTGCCGTCGTATCTTTCGTGGTGGCAGAGGGCACCGAGGTCCATATCCTTTATTGAGCTGAAATCACGCAGCATATCGCCGCCGACAGTTGTGTGCCGTTTGATAATCTCGTATTCCTCGTCTGTCAGCTTTGCGGGCTTCTGCAGGATGTTTACGGGTATCGCTATTTTTCCGCAGTCATGCATCAGGGCGATGCAGCGGATGTTGTCGCATTCCCTTGAGGAAAAGCCCATGGCTTCTGCGAGAGCATAGGTTATTTCCGCGACACGTTCGGAGTGACCTTTTGTGTTGGGGTCCTTTGCTTCTATAAAGTTGATGAACGTTTTGATGGATTGTTCGATGATCTGTGCGTCATGCTTCTGCTGCTTTACAAGCTGTCTTACTCTGATATGCGACATCACAAGCCCTATGATGAGCACCAGCCATATGATATCCAGTGCCACCAGTGTGATGAACAGCGGGTCGGACCACGGGTTCCTGCTGAGGTAGTATCGGAACACCACGTTGTCAAAAACAGGTGCATAATCAAGACCCTTGTCCGGCACATATACGATAAATCCGATTATTGCGGAGCTGTTGACTTCTTCGGTATCGGAATGAGGAACGAGAGGAAATTCGTTATCTGCCTTGCTGGGATGGTATATGAATTTATCTCCCTTGTCGAGTGGTATCATCGGGCCGGTGTGATCGAAGTAGTGGTCAAGCTCGATCTCAACGCTCTGGTATTCACGCAGGTCGATAAGCTGTGTCAGCTCCTCGCCGCTGGTGGTCTGGCAGAATTCCAGCTTTCCGTTCCAGCCGTTGTTCAGCCACATGAACTCCGGCATATACACATCCGCCGTCCAGTCGGTGATAACTGCGTCGCCTGTGTTTTTAAGTACGATCTCGTAGATTATGCCCACGCTGGGGCCGTGTATCTCGTTTCCGTCATCGTCGAGGATGGGGTCCTTCAGCCATGCTCCCGAATCGCCGCCGCGGGGACCGATGCTGACATCAAAATCCTCCAGCGAATACAGAGTACCGTCTGCAACTCCTGATGAAAGGGCGGCTTCGTTAATGTTCTTGCTGTCATTTTTAATGGAGCAATAATATGCGGCGAGCACAGCGAAAGTCACGATATATACGATCACTGTAACGATTATTGCAATTATATCCTTGCTGAGTTTCTTCACGCCATACCTCCCTGTAAATGTATTCCTGATTAGATTATACATTATATAATTATAGCTGTCAATAATATGGGAAAAATTCAGCCGATTTTTATCTGTGAAATTTCATTTTATCTGAAATCGTCCCTTGAAAATGAGTGTACTGTTTCGTAATTCCTGTCGATGCAGATATCAAGAGTGAACTCATCGAGGTTATAGACGCATGACCATTGTGTGCTGAAAGAGCTGTTGTTCATGCTTGCATCACGGGTGACCGCCATGGCTTCGTCTGCTGTAAGGACATCATCCTTTTCGGCAAGCCATTTTTTGATGGTATCGTATCTTCTGCATTTCCATTCGGGATCGTAGAATTCATTATTGCTCATCACGTCGTTTGTGCAGGCGGTGTCCTCGACGATATAGGTCTTGTCGGCCGTCCATTCCACTATCACCGATCTTCCTGTGCTGTCCGTAATGAACAGGTGATAAGAACGGGAAAGGAAGGAGTGTATATCGTAATTGTCGAGCAGGTCTATGGCTTCATCGACGGTCGCACACTTGTCGAGGATACCTCTTATTGCGGCAAAGATGAGCAGATCTGTTTTGCCGTTGTCCTGATGCAGCTCGTCTATATCAAGCTGTAAAATACCAATTCCCACACCCTTTTCATTTATTCCGTCCATTGTAGCGTAGGGGGCGGCAAGCATAAACGCCTTTGCTGCGACCGAGTTTCCGTCAAGTCCGTTCTCTGTACCTATATCAAAGAATCTGAGGTCTGTCACGCCGTAGGAGGCATAGCCGTCCTTGGGCTCGGTGTATATCACCAGAGTATCGGTTTCGTCGTAGTCGAAGTTCCTGCCGAAAAGACGCTGACCGTCAGGCGTGACGGCGGTAAAGGCGGAACAGCCGAAGTTGCCTGCGTCAAATTCTATGGGCAGGCCAAAGAAATGCTCTTTCGTTATCCATCCGATCAACTCGTCGATCGTGCTGATGTCCGCATTGAGGAATTCATCGCATTTATAATCATAGTGACAGGTCATGCTGTAAAGCCCGTCGGCGACCTCTGTGACCGTTGCCATCGTCCTGAATTTACCCGTGAGGGAAATGAGCAGGATGATAACAGGCAGCACAACGATAACCGCAAAAACGATCAGGAATTTTCTGCCGAACAGCGTCAGGAGAAGTACGAATACTGCGGCTGCCACAACAGCACATCCGATCCATATGAACACATCTCCGTTTACGGCTTCCGTAACCTCGATATAATACGGCGAGATATTCTCGTAGCTTTCCCTGAATGCCTCCTCGTTGATTATACCTTCTGTATCTTCATATAGCTGCTTTAAGAAGTCGTAATATGCCGAAATGGAAGCTGATATTTTTTCGGTGATCACATCATTGCTTTTGCGTACGGTGCCGCAGAATGGGAAAGGCTGATTTTCGCTGTATTCGCCGGTGGACTGTGCATATTCAAAGATGTCGGAAGCACTTTCTGGTACATCAAAGCCTATTACCATCAGATCAGCGTTGTCGTCGGCAGAGCCATATATCCAGAGAAGATAGAATTCGCCGTTTTGTGAGGTCTCGACATACATGATGTCGGTATATACACTGCCGCTGAATGTCTTGCCCACATCATCGTCGGTGATATTGAACAGGTCAAGCTCGGGGTAGATGGCGGCTGTTCCGCTGTTTTGTACAAAGCCGATAATGGCAGTGACACATCCTGCTATGAATAATACTGCCGAAATGACAAGTGGTATGATCTTCTTTTTCATTTTTTTCTCCTTTTTCGTGTTTGTAAAATTATAGCATATTATTCCGATGATTTCAATATCTGTGATAGCTGAGCTGTCTGCGAGAGTAGCTTTTGAAATTAAAAAACCGTCCGGCGGACGGTTTTTTATATAAGCGATGGGCGGAATAATTTTTAATTACTTGATCTGTCAGATGATGATACGTTCATCAATACGTCGTGCGAATGAATAAGTGTATGGCACGAAATATTTGCCCCAGAAATAAAGGGCGGTAGGATTGAGCGTTTCGCAATCAACACCTATATGTGTTACACTTTCAGCTTTCAATGTATCACGGATAAAACCAAGCAAAGCCTGTGCAATACCTTCGCCGCGGTACTTCTCATCAAAATACGCACCGCAGATGCTTTTCATTGTGTCATGTTCGGTAATAAAGTTTTCAGCGTTGTCATCTATCGAGATAAAGCCGATTATCTTGCCGCCTGTTTCTGCGGCGAAAACCCGCATATTTTCACGCTTTATCCAGTTTTTGAACCAGTCCTCGAAATTTTCTCCGGGGAAGAACACAGGTGCACCTGCTAAATGTTTGTGTAGTCCTCTTTGCAGATGTTCGACCCTGTCAAATTCATCGGCAGGCAGTTCTTTTAATACAACATCACACGAATTGTGCTGCAGATCAAGTGATGTTATTTTACGCACGGCGTCTGAACATCGTATTCCGAAGCCGTTTAGAACAAAGGATCTCGCCGTTGCCTCGTCGTGAGCGTATCTGCTCAATGCACAACTGAAAATCCCTTGTTTCACAAATTCTTCGGATGCTTCTGCCAAAAGCATTGAAGCAAGTCTGCCTCGTTTTGCGTACTCATAGGAAAATGCACTTCCGCCGAGAGGTGAGAATACGCCCTTTACATCTCCGAAAAACCCATCCCACGGACCTGCAAACATAATATAGCCTACAAGTTTTCCGTCGCACAATGCGGATTTACCGAAGGGCTGACTGCTTAACCAGTGCAGGATACCGGTCAGATGTTCGCTGAAATCCTCACAAGGTAATTCGGGACAATGAATTCTTTCTGCTTCAAGCTCTGCAAGTGCAAGCTTAACAGCCTCGCCGATATGTTGTATGCTGAATTTTTCAAATGTGATTTTGTTTTTAGCGATCATTATAATAACCATTCCTTTCATACTTCGGGCATGTTGTTACCGGCAGAACAGCGGCAATACTGAGAATTTATACTGCGGCTTGAGAAAAGAAAGGACAGTCCGAATCTGATTTGGACGTAAAAAAGCCGCAGCAAAATCCGCCGCGGCATAATCATTTCATCTGAAAATGGTTATTTCGATACTGCCGAGGTAATTCTGCTCATACTGTTTTCGTTTTTTAACATATAATATGTCATCTTAAAATTACCTCCTTTTTTAATATTCGGTTATAAATCAGATGTTTTATAACCACTTCAGTATAGCACGGTTATATGGTTTTGTCAAGAGTCGATCAATTTTTGAATAACAAAATCCTGCTCACAAAAGTGAACAGGTTCGTCTATATAATATGACTATGTTGAGTAAAAAATATTTCCTGCTATAATTGAACGGTGACATGCGACGGTGAGCGGTTTTCGCCAAAGCGAAAACGGATTGCCATAAGGGCAATCCGAGGGTAGCTTTTGAAATTAAAAAACCGTCCGGTGGACAGCTTTTTAATATGCCTATGATGAGCAAAAAAGATCTCACAATATGCCAGGAGAGCCACCCGCGAAAGCGGAGCGGTTTTCGCCAAAGCGAAACCGGATTGCCATAAGGGCAATCCGAGAGTAGCTTTTGCAATTAAAAAACCGTCCGGTGGACGGTTTTTTAATATGGAGCTGGGAATG
>JAZURJ010000069.1:0-11835 GCA_045606085.1 Oscillospiraceae bacterium | reverse complement strand
TTTCCTCGCAGGCCGCACCTGCACGGGAACTGTACTGCGACGCACTTGAATGTGTTATCTTTATTTCCAAAATGGACGATGATTCTATATAGAAGCAGGGGAGGTCACCATGCTTTTTACTTACGACGGCATCGTTGTCGGGCGGCGTGAGATCGGCGACAACAGCTGTTTCATCGATATCCTGACGGATGAGCAGGGCATCATCGAGGCTACGGCTCACGGGGCAAAGAAGATAAACAGTGCACTGTTAAGCTCTGCGTCGCTGTTTTCCTACTCCACGTTCTGCCTCAACAAAACGAAGCTGAGGTACACCGTCAACAGTGCGAAGCCGAAGTACAGCTTCCACAGCATCGGCTCGGATATAGAAAAGCTGGCTCTGGCGTCTTATTTCGCACAGGCGGTGAAGTTCTGCACCCCCGAGGAGCAGAATCAGGACAGCATGGTGAGATTTTTCGCCATCGCCCTTTTCGAGACCGACAGGGCACAGCGTCCGGAAACGGTGCGTTCCGCATTCGAGTTCAGATACTCCGCAATGCTTGGCTATCGTCCCGACCTCACCGCCTGCTTCAACTGCGGCTGTTACGAGCACGACGAGATGTTCTTCCTGCCCGACAGGGGCGAGATAGTCTGCGGCGGATGCTTCGACCGTGAATACGGCGGACGTTGCACCGTGCTCCCGAGGGCTACGCTCTCGGCACTGCGTAACATACTCTACGCCCCGCTTGACAGGGCGTTCCGCTTCACCATCTCGGGCGATGCGGCACGGGTGCTCTCCCGTGTGACGGAGAGCTATTTCCTTACACGTACGGAGCGTACGTTCTCCGCCCTTGAATACTACAAGGCGATGCGTACGGGTGATATATGAAAAGAGGATCTTGATATGAGTGGTAATTTCGTGCACTGCGACAACTGCGGTGCTACCTTTGAGCTTCACAGGGCGTCCTGCCCCGTATGCGGCACGGCAGTGCAGAGAAAAAAGAGCACAGAGCAGAGCGTAAAGGAGATGCGGTTTTCGGGGGATATCCTGCCGCTGAAGAGCCTGCTGTCGATGTTCGGCTCAGTGGCACTGCTTGTGGTGGGCTTTGTGGTGTTTGCGATGATCGCAAACGGCGTTATGGTGGAGCGTGCTCCGTCATACGGACCCGATTACGTCGTGTTCTTCAAAACGCTTGTGACCAGCCATGTCATCTGTGCGGCACTGCTCATCATCTCCTCGATACTGGTACTGCTGAGGCTGAGGCTGTCGTTCATCATTATGATCGGAGCGTCGGTGATATCGCTGGTGGTGTTCCTGCTGGTGCAGCTATGGGGTACTGCGAGCGGCTACATGGATCTTTCGGCGTACCTTATCGCCATGACGATAGGCATCATGATACCCATAATCAAGGAGTGCATCGGCTGCAACACGCTGGTGAACAGGAGCGAGCCGAAGGAAGAGGACGATTCCAAAAAGCCTGTGGGAGCTGCCATGCCGAAGGTGCAGGAGCTGTACAGCTTTGAGGATATGCCTGAGCTTTCGGGCATGAGAGGTCTTGAGGAGACCCTTGAACAGCAGGACGCAGAGGATAAGGACGACAAGATGGACGAGGTCGTGCCTGTGGGCGTTGAGCAGACACGCTCTGCGGCTCCCGTGTTCATTCCGACGGAGGTGGACCACAGCGAGGGTGCGGTGCAGCCCCTCACCGACACACGCGGCGAGGCTACCGCGGAAAACGGCGGGGTGGTGGCGATATCCGCACTGGAGCGTCCGATGTTCGCTGTGGATATGATGGACACCGAGGCTATGCCCGCCATCGGCGGAGATGTTCCGTCCGACGCACCTGCGATGACAGCGGCTGCGGATATGTCCGCTCCCGATGTGCCGAAGTCGGCGGGAATATGGTTCTGCCCTGTGTGCGGAAGTCTGAACGAGAACGTGCATTTCTGCAACACCTGCGGCAAGGAACTGAAATAACAGGAAACTGCGGTGCGTGACGTGCCGCACAGGATATAGTTTACACAGCCGTCCGTGACGGGCGGCAACAGCAAGAGGTCACAATGAACAGATATTACAAGAAACTGGAGCTTGACAAGATACTTGAGCTGCTGGCGGAGCAGACTTACAGCGACACCTGCCGTGAAAAGGCACTGAAGCTGAAGCCTGTGACGGACATCACGAGGATGCGTGCGGAGCTTAAAAAGACGGACGACGCTTTCAGGCTGTCCGCGAAATTCGGTACGCCGCGTTTCCGCAGGATAAAGGATATCACAGGCTCTTTGAAACGCAGCAGCAGCGGCTCGGCACTTTCCTTCCGTGAGCTGCTGGACGTGGCGGAGATACTCCGTGAAACGGGAATGCTGTGCGACTGGTACTCCCAGTGCTCTGGCATCGAGAACAGCCTTGCGGATTACTTCCAGGGTCTGTACCCGATAAAGAGCCTTGAGCAGCGTATCTCGGACAGCATCATCTCCGAGGAGGAGATGTCCGACGGTGCAAGCCCTGAGCTGTCCTCCATCAGAAAGAGGATAATCCGTCAGGGTCTTAACATCCGTGAGCAGCTTGACAAGCTGATAAAGAACAAGAACACGCAGAAATTCCTGCAGGAGAGCATCGTCACCATGCGTGACGGAAGATATGTAGTGCCTGTACGCTCGGAGCACAAGAACGACGTTCCGGGTCTGGTGCACGACACCTCCGCAACGGGGCAGACGTTCTTCATCGAGCCGATGAGCGTGGTGGAGGCAAACAACGAGATACGTGTGCTGAAGGCACGTGAGCAGGCGGAGATAGAACGCATCACCCGTGAGCTGTCCGAGGAGGTCGGCACGAACGCCGAGGCTATCCTCAACAACTTCCGCCTTGCCGAGATACTGGAGCTGTACTTTGCGAAGGCAAATCTCGGTGCGAAGATGAAGGCTGTGGCGGCGGAGATATCCGACGAGCCGAAGGTGGTGCTGCACAACGCAAGGCATCCCCTCATCAGCCCCGACACCGTTGTGCCGATATCCGTGGAGATAGGCGAGAGCTATGACTGCCTTATCATCACGGGTCCCAACACGGGCGGTAAGACGGTAGCCATCAAGACGGTGGGCCTGATGACGCTGATGACCATGTGCGGTCTGATGATACCTGCAGGCGACGGCAGCATCATCGGTGCGTTCGAGGGCATCTATGTGGATATCGGCGACGAGCAGAGCATCGAGCAGAGCCTGTCCACGTTCTCCTCACACATGACGAACGTGATAAAGATACTCGGCATGGCGGACGAACGCTCCCTCGTGCTGATAGACGAGCTTGGCAGCGGCACCGACCCTGTCGAGGGTGCGGCTCTTGCCGTGTCCATCCTCACGACGCTGAAGAACAACTGTGCAAAGGTGGTCGCAACGACGCACTATCAGGAGGTCAAGATGTTCGCCCTTGAAACCGAGGGCGTCGAGAACGCCTGCTGTGAGTTCGACGTGAACACCCTGCGTCCGACGTATCGTGTCATCGTGGGCGTGCCGGGTAAATCCAACGCCTTTGCGATATCCACAAGGCTTGGTATGCCGGATGACGTCATCGCCATGGCGGAGAGCCTTGTCAGCGAGGAGAACAAGCGTTTTGAGCAGGTGGTGGACGCTCTGGAAAAGTCCCGTCAGGAGCTGGAGGAGCTGAAGGAGAGCATCGCTGTATCCGAACGCAACGCAAAGCTGACGGAGAGCGAGCTGAAGCAGAAGCTGTCCGAGCTGGAGGCTCAGAAGGAGAAGGAACTGGAGAACGCACGTCAGAGGGCGATGAGCATCATCGAGGAAACACGTGTGCGTTCCAATATGCTCCTGAACGAGCTGGATGAGATAAAGAAGATAAGCGACAAGGAGGAGTTCCGCAAGCGTCACAGTGCGGCGAAATCGGGCGTTGGCAGTACTCTGAACAAGATGCACGACGAGGCGAACCCCGTCATGCAGCGTAAGACCGACGAATACGTGCTCCCGAGACCGCTGAAGGCAGGCGACAGCGTAATGCTTGCCGATACACGCAGGGAGGGCACGCTGCTCACCGTTCCGAATATGTCGGGCGTGTGCTTCGTGCATGTGGGCATGATGAAGGTCAAGACCAACCAGAAGAACCTGCGGCTGGTCGAGAACACCAAGAAGCAGTCCGCTCCCACGGGCGGCAAGGTGAAGAAGCAGCTTAAGTCCAACATGGAGAGGAAAGGCTCAATGGAGCTTGACATCCGCGGCATGATGGGCGACGAGGGCGTGCTTGAGGTGGAGCGTTTCATCGATAGCTGCCTTATCGGAGGTCTGCACACCATCACGATAATCCACGGCAAGGGCACGGGAGCATTGAGGGCGGCGGTGCATCAGTCGCTCAAGCAAAACCCCTCCGTAAAGAGCTACCGTCTGGGTGCCTACGGCGAGGGCGAGGCAGGCGTCACCGTGGTGGAGCTGAAATAAAGCTGCAGGTAGATCGCGGAGGACAGAACTATGCTTTTTAAAAAAGGTAACGGCTGGAAGGCCTGCTTCGACAGCAGCAACGGGCGATATTTCGGTGAATACGGCGGGATACAGGAGTATCATCTGTATGAGATAACAAAGGAGATATTCGACCGTCTTGACCAGAAGATGTCGGAGAGTGACGCAGGAAGAATCATTCACGAGGGCAGGCATATGTATATGTCGGCCGATGACCGCTGCGGACCTCCGTATACCATCGTTTTTGATGACGATCATGCGAAGCTGTGTCCGTGGGCAAACATTGTTGAAAGCGGAACGGTCTGGCCTGATGAGCTGACGAAAGCAGTTGTCGGACTGTTCGCATCCGAAAAGGACGACAGTTAGCAGCGAGGACGGAAACGTGAACAAAGGAACAAGGAGCGATCCCTGTACATTCCGTCTGTCTGTGAGATAATAACAAGATCCGGAGAAATTCCCCGGATCTTTTGTTTTATTGGCGTGAGCATCACGCCGCTCCGTCACATAATGACCTCCAGAACGCCGCTTGCGTCTGCGGTGACCTCGGCGGTGCTGCCGTTGGTGAGCCGCCCGTCTATCATCATGCGTGAGAGCATATCCTCCACACGGTTGGTGATGACACGCCGTAAAGGTCG
Source organism: Oscillospiraceae bacterium (assembly GCA_045606085.1). GTDB lineage: Bacteria > Bacillota > Clostridia > Oscillospirales > Ruminococcaceae > CAG-115. The sequence goes on along the minus strand of JAZURJ010000069.1, from coordinate 6,766 downwards.
TGCGCCGAGGCGAGCCGCATCCGCTTCAGCGGTGAGAGCCTCACGGCAGAGCTGCTTGACGGCACTTTCCGAGAACCGCAGACCTATGCCGCACGCCGCCGCACGCTCGCTGAGGGTGGAGAGCATCTGTGAGCAGATATGCTGCAGGTGCGGCTCGTCAAGCTGCCTGAACACCACCACGCTGTCGATGCGGTTGAGGAACTCGGGTCGGAACTGCTTTTTCAGCTCACGCAGGACGTCGCTCCTGCCGCCGCTCTCTCCCACGAAGCCGACAGAGCTGCGTGTCAGCTTTTCCGCTCCGATGTTGCCCGTCATGATGATTATTGCGTTGCGGAAGTCCGCTTTCCTGCCGTCCGCTGTGGTGAGCGTGCCGTCCTCCAGTATCTGCAGGAGGATGTCAAGCACCTCGGGATGAGCCTTTTCCACCTCGTCGAACAGCAGCACGGAGTAGGGGGTCGTGCGGATACGCTTAATGAGCTGTCCCTGCTCGCCGTAGCCGACGTAACCGGGCGGCGAGCCTATCAGCTTCGACACCGAATGACGCTCCATGAACTCCGACATATCAAAGCGTATCAGCCGTGAGCTGCTGCCGAACATCACCTCCGCCACTGCGGCGGAAAGTGCCGTCTTGCCCACGCCTGTCTGTCCCAGGAACAGGAACGAGCAGACGGGGCGTTTCGGGTCACGCAGACCGCTCCTGCCGCGTCTTATGGCGGAGGCGACCTGCTCCACCGCCTCGTCCTGACCGATTATCTTCGCTTTCAGCAGGCTCTCCATCTCGGAAAGGCGGCGGCTCTCGTCCGCTGTCAGGCGTGCGGCAGGAATTCCCGTCATGGCGGAGAGCGTCTGTGCAACCGCCTCGCCGTCAACGATGCAGTGCGTGCGTTCCTGCTCCTTGCCGAGCAGTGCAGGTATCGCATCGAAACGCCCTGCGGTCAGTGCACGGGAAAGCTCCTGACGGACATCCTGCGGCTGCGACTGCTCCATGCGGCAGCGTGCGGCGGTCTCGTCAAGCAGGTCCAGAGCCTTGTCGGGCAGGGAGCGGTCGGTGATGTAACGTTCGGATAACGTCACCGCCGCCGTGATGGCGTCATCGGTGATGGCGGCGTGGTGGTGAGCCTCGTATCTGCTGCGAAGCCCCTTCAGTATCGTCACCGTCAGCTCCTCGTCGGGAGCCTCCACCTGCACCGCCTGAAACCGCCGCTCCAGTGCACTGTCCTTTTCTATCGTGCGGCGGTATTCCTCGGTGGTGGTCGCTCCGAGGACGCAGATGCCGCCTCGTGCAAGCTGCGGCTTGAGGATGTTCGCCGCGTCTATCGCACCCTCCGCAGCACCCGTGCCGACGATGCTGTGCAGCTCATCGATGAACAGTATCGCGTCCTTTTCGGCGGAGATGTCCTCCAGTACGTTCTTCAGCCGCTCCTCGAAGTCGCCGCGGTACTTCGCACCTGCAAGCAGCGACGTCATATCCAGCGAGTACACACGCCTGCCCTGAAGCTCGGGCGGCACATCCCCCGAAGCCAGCCTCTGTGCGAAGCCCTCCACCACGGCGGTCTTGCCGACGCCTGCCTCGCCTGTAAGACAGGGGTTGTTCTTGTACCGCCGCAGAAGTATGCGGATGACGGCGTTTATCTCACGCTCCCTGCCGATGACGGGGTCAAGCCTGCCTGCCGCAGCCATTGCGGTGAGGTCCTGCGTGTACTTTGCGAGGGCAGGGGAGCGGCGTTTGTCCTTTTCCGTGCCCGTGCCGACGTGCCGCTGTGCTCCTGTTTCTGCGGCAAGGCGGCGTATCCCGTCAGCCTTTCCGCTCTTCGCACCAAGCTCCGTCAGTATCGTGCAGGCGTAGCAGTCGGGGTCAGCGAGGATGGACCGCAGCAGATGCTCCGTGCCTGCCGCCCGTGAGCCGTCCGCCGCAGACATCTCCACCGCCCGTGACAGCACCTGACGGCAGCGTGGCGTGAGGTCAGACGCGGTCAGCCGTGTGGGAGTGCCGTGACCTATGCCCGTCACCAGCCGCCGCAGCACCTCCTTGCGGCCCACGCCGTATTTTGACAGTAGCTGTGCCGCAGGGCAGCCCTCCTCCGCTGTAAGCCCGTACAGCACGTGCTCGCTGCCGACGTAGGTATGCCCTGCACTCATCGCCGCCGCCATTCCTGCATTGAGTGCCGCAGACGCCTTTTCCGTAAATCCGTTGAATGAGATCATTTTTTCTCCCCTTTCTCGTACTTCTCGTATATAGTATGAGCAGGGTAAAGGAAATTATTTACTTTCTGCTGATATAAAAACGGCACCCTTTGCGGATGCCGTCTGATATATGTACATCTTACAGTGCGGAGGATACTTCCTGCAGCATCTCCCTGTACTTTTCCCTGATGCTTTCGGGGGAGAGGATGGTCGCCTTGCCGCCGAACTGGAACACCCAGCCGAAGAACGGCGGTGCCGCCTTCACACGCACGTTGATGACGAAATGCTCATCGCCGTCGGGAATGAGCTTCGTATCCTTGCCGAAGCGGTCCATCACCACGTTCACGAGGTCGTTCGTGAAACGCAGCTTTACGTCCTGTGCCTCGCCTGCGAACATCGAGAAGGTCGCTCCGAGATACTCCGACATCTTGAAGCCGTCGGGCAGGGGGAGAGCCTTCTCCTCGGATACCGTCACGCTCTCCATGCGGTCCACACGGAAATTGATGATGGCATCTCTGCCGTGGTGGTAGCCGATGAGGTAATACTTCTCGTCGTCCCACACGAGCTGATACGGCGTGCAGGAGCGTCTGCCTTCACGGTAGCGTCTGCGTTTGTTGGTGTCGTGGTCGAAGTAGCGGAAGCTGATGCGTTTTCCCTCGCTGATGGCACGGTTGATGGCGTCGATGTTGATGTACAGTGCCTCGTTCATCGCCTTAACTCTGCCCGAAACGAACACCTGTCTTTTGAGCTGCTTTGCCTGATGCACGCTGCACAGGCTGCCTATCTTTGAGATGAGCTGGCTGGATTTCTTCTCCGTCAGGAATCTGGAGGAGCTTACCGCGTCTGCCAGCAGCTTCAGCTCAGGCAGCTCAAAGTCGCTGCTCACCACACGGTAGTCGGCGTTTCTGCCTCTGCCGTCCACGATATCAAGTCCGTACAGCTTCAGTGCCTCGATATCCTCGTACAGTGCCTTGCGGCCTGCTCCGATGCCGTATGCCTCCAGCTTGTCGATGAGGGCGGGCATATTAAGTCCGTGTTCCTCGTCCGTTTCGCTCGTGAGTATGTCGTAAAGGTATAGTATCTTGAGCCTCTGCATTGTAGTCCTGGCGTTTTCTGCCATTTTCATCACCTCTTTATACTATTATATAGTAACATCCATCATCTGTCAAGGTGCGGCAGGTTTACTTGTTGTGGTGGTCAAAGCGTGTCAGCATCTTATGGTATTCGGGGGTCTGGTGGAACTTGTATGCGTCGTAGCTGTCCTTGACCTCCTCACATACGCCGATAAAGATGAGTAATGCAAGCCAGAATAAGAACATGATGTGTACCTCCTTGCAGGTCGTCGTTTTCCTCTGTGCTTTCAGTATATCATAATATATGTGCCGAAGTCAGCACAATTCCACGCAAAAACGGCTTTTTCCGCATTGTCGGGTGGATATTTTGACCATAAACGCCCCCGTCGCCGCCATGTTTTGCAGAAATTATACAAAAAGTCAAAAAACTTAGCAAAACCCCTTGACAAGCTATCCTGGATGTGGTAAAATGTATATACCTCGAATGGGGCTTATTTTTTTGTGCATTTTTTTATGTACTGTCCCGTTAAATCCGCAATTCCGCGGCCGAGGGAGGCAATAATGTCTGAAAAGGCAAGAAAATAGGAGGTGCCGAAAGTGAGAGTAAAAATTACACTGGCATGTACGGAGTGCAAACAGCGCAACTACAACACCATGAAGAACAAGAAGAACGATCCCGACAGACTTGAAATGAACAAGTACTGTAGATTCTGCAAGAAGCATACTCTTCACAAGGAAACCAAGTAATCAGGAGGAGCGTAATGGCAAAAGATATCGATTTAACAAAAAACGTTAGCGATGCAGCTCCCGATGATGAAGTGAAGGATGCCGTGGAGGAAAAGGCTGAAAAGGCTGAAAAGCCCGCCAAGGAATCCAAGGACAAGAATGCAAGACCCTCTCGTTCTTCCAGAAAGAAAAAGAAGGGTATTGTAAAGTACTTCAAGGACGCAAGGTCCGAGTTCAAGAAGGTCGTATGGCCTTCACCGAAGCAGACGACCAACAACACCGTTGTTGTTCTCATCATGTGCATCATCGCCGCAGCATTCATCTTCGGCATCGATTCACTCTTCGGTCTTCTCAACAAGCTCCTGCTTGGTCAGGGCTGATGATTTCTAGGGGGTAAATATGGCTGAAACAGAGGCACAGTGGTACATTCTCCACACATATTCAGGCTACGAGAACAAGGTTGCCAGTGACATCATGAAGGTCGTTGAGAACAGAGATCTCCACCACCTTATCGAGGATGTCTATCTTCCCACCGTCACCGTTACCCAGGAAAAGGACAACGGCAAGACTGTTGAGGTGGAGGAGAAGCTCTATCCTTGCTACGTGTTCGTAAAGATGATCGTCACGAACGAGTCCTGGTATATCTGCCGCAACACCAGAGGTGTTACAGGCTTTGTTGGCCCCGGATCGCAGCCTATCCCTCTCAGTGAGGAAGAGGTCAAGAACCTCGGTATTGTTTCGAAGGACACTGAAGTTTCCTTCGCAGTCGGTGATATGGTCAGCATCAAGAGCGGTCCTCTCGAGGGCTTCGAGGGTACTGTCAGAGAGATCGACGCAGAGAAGAACTCTGCTCTTATCGATGTCTCCATGTTCGGCAGAGTTACTCCCGCTACTCTTGATCTCGCATCGATCCGCAAAATTTAACTTCTCAGTTTTTTATGGAGGTAGAATAACATGGCACAGAAGGTTACAGGATTTATCAAGTTACAGATTCCTGCCGGCAAAGCTACACCTGCTCCCCCCGTTGGTCCCGCACTGGGTCAGCATGGTGTTAACATCATGGCATTTACAAAGGAATTCAACGAGCGTACTAAGGATAAGGCAGGTCTTATCATCCCTGTTGTTATCACAGTTTATGCTGACAGAAGTTTCTCTTTCATTACTAAGACTCCCCCTGCAAGCGTACTGATCAAGAAGGCTTGCAAGATCGAGAGCGGCTCCGGCGTTCCCAACAAGACAAAGGTTGCTAAGATCACAAAGGCTCAGCTTCAGGAGATCGCTGAGACCAAGATGCCCGACCTGAACGCTGCTAACATTGACACTGCTATCTCTATGATCGCAGGTACTGCTCGTTCCATGGGCGTTGAAGTCGTTGACTAATCGTCACATCTATCACTAAAGTTTATGACGTGGGAGGATATTTCCGTTTGACCACAAGGAGGATATTATAATGAAACACGGTAAGAAGTACGTTGAAAGCGTAAAGCTCGTTGATTCTGCCAAGGTTTACGAATCCAACGAGGCACTTGACTTAGTTTGCAAGACTGCTAAGGCTAAGTTTGACGAGACTGTTGAGCTCCACATCCGTCTGGGTGTTGACTCCCGTCATGCTGACCAGCAGGTTCGTGGTGCAGTTGTACTGCCCAACGGTACAGGTAAGACCATCAGAACTCTGGTATTCTGCAAGCCCGAGAAGGAAGCTGATGCTCAGGCTGCTGGTGCAGATTACATCGCAGATAATGACACTATCGCTAAGATCCAGGGCGGCTGGATGGACTTCGAGGTAGTTATCGCAACTCCCGACATGATGGGCGTTGTTGGTAGACTCGGTAAGGTCCTCGGTCCGAGAGGTCTGATGCCTAACCCCAAGGCAGGTACAGTTACTCCTGATGTTGCTAAGGCTGTTCAGGAAGCTAAGGCCGGTAAGATCGAGTACCGTCTTGACAAGGCTAACATCATTCACTGCCCCATCGGCAAGGCATCCTTTGGTCCTGAGAAGCTCGAGGAGAACTTCAACGCTCTGATGGAGGCTGTTGCTAAGGCTAAGCCCGCTGCTGCTAAGGGTCAGTACATCAAGAGCTGTACTGTTTCTTCCACAATGGGCCCCGGCGTGAAGGTAAACACACTGCGTTTCGGCAACTAATTCATACAACAAATATGCTCCCCTCAAAAGGGGAGCTTTTGTTATATAAGAAAGCTCTTTCTCATGATGTATCCACAAAACAGAAGCTCCCCGATGAACGGGGAGCCTTTTTATTGTGTGGTGTTTATTCTGTGGTGTAGTTATCGAAGTAGCCCTGAATGAATACAATAGGAGTACCCTTGTCGCCCGAGCCGGAGGTCAGGTCGCACAGGGAGCCTATGAGGTCTGTCAGGCGGCGGGGAGTTGTACCCTCGGACACCATCTGACCCACAAGGTTGCTGTCCTTCTCCTGGATCTTGTCCTTGATGGCAGCCTTCAGAGCGTCACCCGAGAGATCGGAGAAGTCATTGTCTGCGAGGTACTTCAGCTTCAGCTCGTTGGGAGTACCCTCCAGACCTGCTGTGTAAGCGGGGGATACAACGGGGTCAGCCAGCTCCCAGATCTTGCCGATGGGATCCTTGAATGCACCGTCGCCGTATACCATTACCTCAACGTTCCTGCCTGTTGCAGCCTTCAGCTTCTCTGCGATGGCGTCAACAACGGGCTGGCAGTTTCTGGGGAACAGCTTTACCTGATCCTCTGTCGCCTTGTTGGAGCCGAGCAGACCGTAGTTCTCGTTGTAGCCGCTGCCGTTGATGGG
>JAZURJ010000068.1:0-59507 GCA_045606085.1 Oscillospiraceae bacterium | reverse complement strand
TTGGTGGGAGTTACAGGGCTCGAACCTGTGACCCTCTGCTTGTAAGGCAGATGCTCTCCCAGCTGAGCTAAACTCCCATTTGATTTCTTTGTCATCACTGTTTCCCTGACGACTTCTCTATTTTACACCAAACACCCTCATTTGTCAACACCTTTTTTGAAATATGTTGATTTAGACAAAAATCATCCCCTTTTCAACTGTTGAATTACAGCTTTTTATCCAATTTGCTGCTGTTTTGCTCCATTATTTGTCATTTATATTACTTTCGCACGGGTGCATAATATAACTGCGGATATCTTTGATATCAGCTTATTTCAAGGAGTTTTTCTCCGTCAGCCGTCCAAGGGAGGGTGAATTTCTATGATGGACAAAATCGCACTGACGCTGCTTATCATCGGCGGTCTTAACTGGGGCCTTGTCGGCATCTTCAGCTTTGATCTCGTCGCATGGGCGTTCGGAGGTCAGGGTGCCGCTATCAGCAGGATCGTTTATATCCTCGTCGCACTTTCGGCGGCATGGTGTATCTCACTGCTGTTCCGCAGAAACGCTGTTACTGCAGAAGAGGTTTAAATAAAGGCGGGCTGAGTTTTTTCGGTCCGCCTTTGTTACATATGAAAATGTAAGAAATTAACAGAATTGTATGCCTGTTTTCAAATCATTGACAAATGCAGACGTTGGCTTTTGTTGAAATTGTATAAAAATCTTTAAATTCAAAAAAACTTATTGACAAAATTGCTAAATGACGGTATAATATAGACAAATAAATGGTCTGAGTTAATTCTCCGTTCATTTGTTTTGTTTAGTTGTCTCCTTTCTTTTGTTCTACACATAATTATTATTTCATTTGCGAAAGAGTTTCGCACCCGGAGCCGTGAGGCTCTTTTTTTTTGCTAATTTTCACATAAACCACTGGAAATGTGGTGTGAAATGTGGTATACTGATATATAAGTATTGCTGTGTGCTTTACTGATACATCTTACATACAGAGAGGTGCATTGAGATTTTCGATCAGAAGTATATCGGCGAGGGCGTCCGCTTCAACAGGATGACCGACAGCAGGTTCAAGGTGAACCGCATCGCCGTTAAGTTTTATACAGACATCGACGACGGCGTGCATTCCCGTGCGGACTACGCCATGATCCCGTATATCCTGGTGGACAGCTGTGCGAAGTATCCCGATTATTCGGAGCTGAGCCTGCGTTTTTCCGAGCTTTACGGTGCGTCTATGTCGGACAGCACTGCCGTACTCGGTGATACTCGCGTAAGCACGCTTGCGGTGACCGCCATCGACGACAGGTTTGCTCTTGAGGGTGAGAAGCTGGAGCGTGATGCGTGTCAGCTATTGCTGGACTGCCTGCTTGATCCTCTGCTGGAGGACGGCGTGTTCTCTGCACAGACCACTAAGCTGATGCAGGGCGAGCTTATCGACGCCATCGACAGCGTCATCAACGACAAGCGTCACTATGCCGCACAGAGAGGTGCGGAGCTTGCGTACAGCGGTGAGCCGTGGGGTCTTTCGATACAGGGCACGCACGAGGAGGCGGAGAAGGTCACGCCGCAGTCGGTTTACGGTGCGTACAGGCATATGCTGGCACACGGCAGGATAGAGATATTCGCCGTGGGATACAGTGATTTTGCCGAGAGCGAGAGGATGCTGACCGATGCGTTTGCGGGACTTGAAAGAGGCGGCATCTGCGTGCCTTCGACACGTCCCAGCAGACTTAAGGACGAGCTTATGGACGTCACCGAGCAGATGCAGATGCAGCAGGCGACCATGCGTATGTATTTCAAGGCTCCCATGATGGAGGACAGATATGCGGGTGCACTGCTTTCGATGGTGCTTGGCGGAATGACCACATCCCGTTTCTTCGCTAAGATAAGGGAGGAGCAGTCGCTGTGCTACTACTGCGGCAGCATCTCCAACCGCTTCAAGAGGGTCATAGTTGCTTCGGCGGGCGTTGACAGTGCGAATGTTGAACGCACACGACAGGCGGTGCTGGAGCAGTTCCGTGACATCTGCGAGAACGGCGTTACGGAGCAGGAGCTTGAGAGAGCTAAGCTTGAGATAATCAACGATGCGAAGTCGGTGTACGACGGCGTGCACGCACTGGAATCCTGGTATTCCTCGCAGCTTATGGACGAAACGGTGCTTTCTCCCGAGGACTACATCTCCCGTATCATGGCGGTCACTCCCGAAAGAGTGCAGGCTGCCTGCAGGATGTATTCCCTCGATACCGTATATTCACTGATGCCGGAGGTACGAGATGCTGAATGAGATCACAAGCTCCCGCATCGGGGAGAAATGCTATAAATATGTACACAGCAGCGGCGTGACCGTCTGTCTGTGTCCCATGGAGGGCTATTCCACCGTCAACGCACAGTTTGCGGTGAAGTTCGGCTCGGAGGACAGCCGCTACCGCATCAACGGCGGAGATATCGTCACCATCCCTGACGGTACGGCTCACTATCTGGAGCACAAGCTGTTCGAAAGTCCCGAAAAGGACGCACTCGCACTGTTCGCTGAAACGGGTGCTTCCAGCAACGCCGGAACATCCTACGATTCCACATCCTATTATTTTTCCTGTGCGGACAATTTCGCACGCAATCTGGAGATACTTCTGGATTTTGTGCAGCATCCGTTCTTCACGCCCGAAAACGTCGAGAAGGAGCGTGGCATCATCTCGCAGGAGATAACCATGTATCAGGACAACCCCGGCTGGCGTGTCATCATGGAGCTGCTCAAGGGCGTGTATGTCGAAAACCCCATCAGGGCGGACATTGCAGGCACGGTGGAGAGCATCGCGGAGATAACGGATAAGATACTCTACGATGTATATGACGCTTTTTACGATTCGTCCAATATGTTCATAAGCATTGCGGGCAATTTCGATATGCAGGAGGCTATCGACGTATGCGAACGCTGCCTGCTGAAAAGGGAGCCGAAGAAGCTGGAGCTTATCCCGCACAGCGAGCCTGAAAAGGTCGCACAGCACCGTACATCCATAAAGATGCCCGTTGCAAAGACGCAGTTCGCTGTGGGCTTCAAGCGTCCCGACGCAGACGGCAGGGAGGCTCTGGAGGAGTACATCTACTACAACATGCTGGTGGATATCATCTTCGGCGACACATCGGAATTCTTCAAGCGTATGAGGGACAGCGGTCTTCTCAACGACGCATTCCGTGTCAGCGTGTTCATGGGCAGAGGCTATGTACTGCCGATGCTGACGGGCGAATCCGACGACCCCGATGCGGTCCTTGAAGAGATGAAGAAGGAGCTTCGCAGGTTCAGGGAAGCTCCCCCTGACAGGGAGATATTCGCACGCATCAAGAAGCAGACATACGGTTCTGTGGTCCGTGGCTACAACAACACCGAAACGGTGTCGCAGTATATGATGGACGCTATGCTTGCAGGTCTGCCGCCATATGCACTGGTGGACGCTGCTGCGGACGCATCCTATGAGGAGATGTGCAGGAAGCTGAGCATCCTCGATGAGGAGAACGCCTGCCTTTCCACGATAGACCCAATCTGACGGAGGTAAACAACAAATGACGGCATTACTTGCAGCGGTGAATTCGGTCACAACTGAGCTTGAGCTTGAATTCCCCAATCTTTTCAACGGAACGGCTATCACCTATTACAGAGGCTTCGAGCTGTTCGGTCTGTCCATCTACTGGTACGGTGTGCTCATTACGCTGGGCGTTATCCTCGCCTACACATACGCACACTTCAGAACAAAGGACTTCGGTCTTGACAAGGAGAGGATGTTCGATGTGGTGTTTGCGGCACTCATCGGCGGCTTCCTCGGTGCACGTATCTATTATTGCGTGTTCACTACCCTTGACCCCACATCTGGACAGAGCTACAACTTCATCACCATGTTCACCACTATACGTGACGGCGGTCTTGCCATCTACGGCGGCATCATCGGTGCGTTCATCGTGGGTCTTATCATGTGTAAGATACGCAAGGTCAACATCCGTGCGATGTTCGATATCGCGTCGCTTGGCTTCCTCATCGGTCAGTGTATCGGCAGATGGGGCAACTTCGTAAATCAGGAGGCTTTCGGTGCAGTTGCTCCGGAGGATTACCTCTTCGGTATGACAGGCACCATCATCAGCACTCATGTGGAGGCGGGTGCAGTCGTGCATCCCTGCTTCCTGTACGAGAGCCTGTGGTGTCTGCTGGGCTTCATCCTGCTGCATATCTACTCAAAGAAGCTGCGTAGCTATGACGGCGAGGTGTTCCTGCTGTACATCGGCTGGTACGGTCTCGGACGTGCGTTCATCGAGGGTCTGCGTACGGACAGCCTGATGATAGGCTCCACGGATATCCGTGTGTCGCAGGTGGTCGCTGCGGTGACGTTCGCTGTGGCAGTGGTGCTGTTCATCGTGTTCAAGATACTCACCGAAAAGAAGAACATCCCCCTGTGGGTGAACTCCGAGGGCTGGGCAGAGATGCAGGAGCAGTACCGTCTTGCTGAGGAGAAGAAGGCGTCGAAAAAGAAGGCGAAGGAGGAGCAGAAGGCTGAGAGCATCCTTGCCGAGGACGCTGATGAGATAGACGAGGTCACCGCTGAGGATACCGACGAGGCGGCTGCGGAAAACGAGGAAGAAAACTCCGCAGAGGAGGTTTCCGCAGAGGAAGCACCTGCTGAGGAGATCAAAGAAAATAACGACAACAACGAAAGTGAGGACAACTGATATGGCAGCACAGATCATCGACGGAAAGGCAGTTTCCGCAAAGGTAAAGGAAGAGGTAAGACAGGAGATCGAGCGTGACGGTCTTGAGGTAGGTCTTGCGGTGGTCATCGTAGGCGACGACCCTGCGAGCCGTGTATATGTAAACAACAAGAAGAAGGCGTGCGAGGTATGCGGAATCAAGAGCTTTGAGTACGCACTTCCCGCTGAAACGACAGAGGAGGAGCTGCTTGATCTCGTTGATACCCTCAACGCTGACAAGAACGTGAACGGTATCCTTGTTCAGCTTCCCCTGCCCAAGCATCTTGACGAGGAGAAGGTGATCGAGCGTATCAGCCCCATGAAGGACGTTGACGCTTTCCACGCTGCGAACGTGGGCAAGATCATGATCGGTAACTATGCATTCCTGCCCTGCACTCCCGCAGGCTGCATGGAGCTTATCCACAGCGCAGGCATCGATGTAAGCGGCAAGGAGTGTGTTGTCATCGGCCGCTCCAATATCGTCGGCAAGCCCATGGCTATGCTGCTGCTGCACGAGAACGGCACCGTTACGGTATGTCACTCCCGCACAAAGGACCTGAAGGAAGTCTGCCGCCGTGCGGATATCCTTGTGGCTGCTGTGGGCAGAGCTAACTTCGTTACCGCAGATATGGTGAAGGACGGTGCAGTTGTCATTGACGTCGGCATCAACCGTACCGAGGACGGCAAGCTGTGCGGCGACGTAAAGTTTGACGAGGTAGCCGAGAAGGCTTCCTTCATCACACCCGTTCCCGGCGGCGTAGGTCCCATGACCATTGCAATGCTGATGAAGAACACGGTAATGGCTAAGCGTATCCAGGGCTGATGAAGAACAACGCAAAGCCGTTTCTTAAAAATGCGGTGCTGCTTACTGTCATACTCGGAGTGATAATCTTTTTCATGCCCGAATGGGGAGCGGCACAGGTCATCATAGTGCTGCTTGTCGCAGTGCTTACGGCAGGGCAGTGGGTACTCTGGATATACATGAGAAAGGGCAGATAGCATACTGCCATAAAAACTGCCGCCTGAAAACGTATATACTTTATAAGCCTTTTCAGCGGCAAAGACCCGAACAAAGACATCGGGGCAGAAAACACCCGATGCAAGGTGCTTTTCTGCCCCGTTGATGCTTTTACAGTCCGAAGCTGACGGACAGTGCGTCATTCACCTGTGACATTGCGGCACTGTCAAGCTCGCCCATGCGTTCCTTGAGCCGTCTTTTGTCCAATGTACGCACCTGCTCGAGAAGCACGACAGAATCCTTTGCCAGACCGCAGGAGGACGCGTTCAGCTCGATGTGCGTCGGCAGCTTGTTCTTTTCCTTCTGACTGGTTATTGCAGCGGCTATGACAGTGGGGCTGTGCTTGTTGCCGATGTCGTTCTGGACTATCAGCACGGGACGCACGCCGCCCTGCTCCGAGCCCACTACGGGGCTGAGGTCCGCATAATATATCTCACCACGTTTTACTAGCATTGTGTAACCATTCCTTTCGCAGTTTTCCCGATCTACGCAGATGTCTTTCGTGGATAGTATTGACATCGTCCTGTTGAGTTATTCAGCACACTGCGAAGATCATTACATTTTATTCCCGTGGGATGCTTGTTGTTAATCCCGCAAAAGGAGATACCATGCCCGAACTTTCCTGGGACAGGCTGCTTTCCCCTAAACGCAGCCGAGAGATACACCGTGTAAACTCGAACGATGTCCGTTCGGAGTATCGCAAGGACTATCACCGCATCATCGGAAGTGCGTCCTTCAGGCGGCTTCAGGACAAGACGCAGGTCTTTCCCCTTGACAGGGGCGACTTCGTCCGCACGAGGCTCACACATTCGCTGGAGGTGTCCTCATTTGCAGGCTCTCTTGCGGATACAGTGTTCCGCAGACTTCAGCAGGAGGGTCACGACGAGATCACCGCTGAGATGCGTGAGGCGTGCTGTGACATCCTTGAGTGTGCAGGTCTTGTGCATGACATCGGAAATCCGCCGTTCGGTCATTTCGGTGAGTACACCATCCGTGAATGGTTCGGCACGCATCTGTCGCAGCTGAGCTACCTCGGCAAGCCCGTGGACAGCCTGCTGACGGACCGCATGAAGGGCGACCTGCTGAACTTCGAGGGCAACGCCCAGGCTCTGAGGGTGCTGACGAAGCTGCATTACCTCATCGACGAGCACGGAATGAACCTCACCTATGCACTGCTGAACACGATAATAAAGTACCCCGTGACCTCCCTCGGCATAAACAAAAAGAGCGGCAACATCAAGGACAAGAAGATGGGCTATTATCTCACTGAGGACAGCCTGTACAACGCCATCGTGAGCGAAACGGGTGCGGTGGACTGCAGATATCCGCTCACATTCCTGCTGGAGGCTGCGGACGACATCGCCTACAAGACCGCCGACATCGAGGATGCGGTCAAGAAGGGCATGATAAGCTGCTCACAGCTTCTGGAGGAGCTGAGGAGCGAGAGATACACCTCACGCTGCACGGACGACCTGCAGAGAAAGGTGCTGGACAGTGCTGCGGAGAAGCTGGTGCACTGCCGTGAGAAGGCGGTGGCGAAGGGGATGCCCTCGCCCGAGGAGAATGCCGTGCAGAACTGGATAGTTGCGATGCAGGGCACGCTCATCTATGCGGCGGCCAACGCATTTATCGAGAACTACGACGCCATCATGAACGGCTGCATGAATAACGAGCTGCTGGCGGTATCGCCTGCGGCGGTGGTAGCCTACGCACTGAGCGACATCGCTTACAGGTACGCTTTCCAGTCAAAGGAGATACTGAAGATAGAGCTTGCGGTGGGCACCATGATGGATGTTCTGATGAAACGCTTTGTCGGTGCGGCACTGCGTTTCGACACACCGCAGCAGCGTATCACGGACAGCAAGATGATATCCGTGATATCCGAGAATTATCTCAAGATATGCCGCATGGAGTGCGAGGGCAGTACCGAGGCACAGCAGGCATATTACAGGCTGATGATGGTGACAGACCACATCTGCGGTATGACGGACGGCTTTGCACGGGAGTTCTACCGTGAGATAGTGGGCATATCATAAAAGGTATACGGACATTTATGAAAGGTTTGGAGGAAGATGATTATGGGAAACTCGATGTTTTACGGCAACGAACGTATAAAGCAGCACAGCCGCGGTGAATTCAAATGTGCGTTTAAGTTTGAGCTGATTCTTCTTGGCATAGCGGCTGCGGTCATGGTGGTGCTGATAATACTTGCACTGCCGGTTTTAAAGGATTTTGTCAGCCTGACCACAAGCAGCAGACATTCTGCAAGCAATATGAGAGGTGCACTGTTCGTTGTGGGGGAGATCATCTTCGGCTCGATATTCGCATTTATCCTCAACGGACGCACCTATCGTTACGAGGCAGGCGAAACGGAGTTCGTCGTTACAGGTCCCGGCAACAGCAAGGAGTTCTTCTATTACAGCGATGTTCAGGACATCCGCACGGAGGAGCTGAAGCTGTTCGGCAAAAAGCGTGGCTATCTCGTCACCATCACCACGGGCGTGAGGGAAGTGCAGTATCGCTACATCTTCGGCAGGAACAAGGTGTTTACGGGCGTGGAAGGCACTCCGTTCTATTATCTCGGGCTTAACAGCGGTCTTTACGTTAAGACAGCACCCTCTGAGGTGGACAATGAGCTTGTTGATACGCAGTTTGAATCCATGATGGTGGAGCAGATAACGGCTAAGAACAGGGCAGAGATGGACAATGATTTCTTTTCAACGAAGGTAAGGTAATATGGAAGAAAATAAGATCATAATAAGAAAAGGTACTTTCAGGACGATAAACAGGCTGCAGGGTCTTGTTTCGGCACTGCTTCTGGTGGGTCTGTTCTTCCTTGCGGTGATATTCGTGCTGTCCTTCATCAATTTCGGTGAGGAGATAAATATGCTGCTGCGTCGTGCGGCGGCTGTGTGCATCGTGATGGAAGGTGCTTTCGCTGCGGTACGTGTTATCATGTCCTTCGGTCGTGAGTTCAGCTACGAGGCGAACGAGAGCGACTTCGTGGTGACGGATAACAACAACGGCGAGAAGGAGTATTACTATTACAGCGACGTTTCCTCGGTGAATTACACCGCGATAAGCTCGGGAAACAGGATAACAGGCTATCTTGTGGAGATCGCAACGGGCATGAGGACAGTGAAGTACCGCTACCGTTTCCCTGCGAATGCGGATGATCTTTCCACCTCCGCCACACCGTTCTATCTGCTTGAGGTGAACGCAGGTCTGCGTGAGCCTGAGGTGGCTTTGATGAACAGTGAGCAGATCATGGAGCGGTTCGAGAATATGCAGTATCAGCAGGATCTCGAAAAGACAAGAGCAAAGCGTAAGAAGGGCGACGATGGCTATGCGAATGAAAAGCTGCTGATGGCGAGCGTAGAGAAGGAAAGACAGCGTGCACTGGAGAAAAAGAAGGCCGCTGAGGCACAGGACGAAGTCACGGAAAACGACAACGAAGAATGACCTTTGTTGAGGTGATGATATGAAGATACCAAAGAAGCCGCTGCTTACGCTGGCTGCGGTCACTGCACTTTTCGGGGCAGGGGGCTGCGATCTCAATTCCAATGTGGGTGTCTACGGGCCGCCGCCCGATGACTATGTAACGGACAGACCTGCGGTGTCGCAGTTCGATCCGTCAGAGAACATCAACGAGGATGTGTACGGGCCGCCGCCTGACTTCGGCGAAGCTGAGATCGAAACTGAGGACACCTTTGAAGTCGCTGACAACATCCCCATCACCGTGTATGGACCGCCGTCGTGGTTCAGCGGTGAGGCAACGTATGAGGATACAGCGGAGGAGACCGCCGAAACATCCGAAACGGCAGATACATCCGAAACGGCAGAAACGGAGGAATGAGCATGAAGAACATCCCTAAGAAGACCGCTGCGGCTGCTGCGCTTTTTGCGGCGACGTTAAATCTCAACGGCTGTGTTTACGGACCGCCGCCCGAGGATTTCGATGAGCAGCAGAGCATCCCCTACGGCTATCAGACCGAAGCGGAGGATTACGACCCTGAAATGAACATAGTGCCTGCGGTCTACGGACCGCCGCCCGATGACAGATAAATACTACCAACGGAGATACCAAAGATGAATGAAGTTAAGACGGAGCATCTCAATATGCTCGCTGATTACAGAGAGAAGCTGGCTGCGGAGCCGAAGCTGAAGTTCCTGTTTCTGGAGCTGACCACACGCTGCAACGAGAACTGCCTGCACTGCGGAAGCCACTGCAACGAGGTCGCTACCGAGGAGCTGGACCTGTTCACGTACATGGAATTTCTCGACAAGATAAAGAGGGATTTCGGAACGGATGAGCTGATGCTGTGCGTTACGGGCGGAGAGCCGCTGCTGCGTAAGGAGTTCTACGATATCATGTCCTATGCACACAAGCTGGGCTTCCGCTGGGGCATGACCAGCAACGGCATCCTCATCAACGATATGACCGCAAAGCACCTGCACCGTGCGGGAATGAGCACCATCTCCATCAGCATCGATGGTCTGAGAGATACGCATGACTGGTTCAGGAGAACGCCGAAGGGCTATTCAAAGGCGATGAAGGGCGTGAAGGCTCTGGTGGACCACGGCGGCTTCAAGCACGTGCAGATAACCACTGTGGTGCACAAGAGGAACATCAATGAGCTGGAGGAGCTGTTCAGGATAGTTTCCGAGGCGGACGTGGATTCCTGGCGTGTCATCAACATCGAGCCTATCGGCAGGGCAAAGACGCATCCCGAGCTTCTGCTGGATGACGCCGACTACCGCACGATGTTCGATTTCATCCGTGAGAAGCGTGCGAAGGGCTTCCCCGTGCAGTACGGCTGTACGCATTATCTCGGTCTTGACTACGAGCGTGAGGTGCGTGACTGGTACTTCCTGTGCAATGCGGGCGTTTACACTGCGAGCATCATGGCAAACGGCGACATCGGAGCGTGCCTTGATATCGAGCGTCGTCCCGAGACCATCATGGGCAACATCCTCACCGACGATTTCACCGAGGTGTGGAAGAATAAGTTTCAGATATTCCGCCAGCCGCTTTCCGTGAAGAGCGAAAAGTGCAGGGGTTGTGCTTCGGAGAAGTTCTGCCGCGGCGGCTCCTGTCATAGCTGGGACTATGACAGCAACGAACAGCAGGTGTGCTTCAAGGATGTGCTGTTCTGATCTCTCTTTCTGATGATATATGATTTGACGGGTCCCTCCCGTCAAATTTTATTTTGGTATTGCAATAACGGGCAAATTATGCTAAAATATAAGAGTATTATATTTTTTCGAAAGGAACACTGACATGAATATTTTAGTTGTAGGCGGCGGCGGACGTGAGCACGCCATCATCACCGCACTTTCCAGGTCCGAAAAGGTGGAGAAGCTGTATGCGGCTCCAGGTAACGGCGGTATCTCCAGACTGGCGGAGTGCTTCCCTGTGAAGGCTACCGACATTGACGGTATGCTGGAGCTTGCAAAGAAGCTGCAGCCCGATTACGTTTTCGTCGCACCTGACGATCCCCTTGTTCTCGGCATGGTGGACAAGCTCAACGAGGCAGGCTTCAGGACCTTTGGTCCCCGTGCCAATGCCGCTATCCTTGAGGGCAGCAAGGTGTTCTCCAAGGCTCTCATGAAGAAGTACGGCATCCCTACAGCAGGCTACGAGACATTCACAGAGGCTGACAAGGCTATCGAATACATCAAGGCTCAGAACAGCTATCCCGCAGTAATCAAGTGCGACGGTCTGGCACTGGGCAAGGGCGTTATCATCGCAAAGGACTTCGAGGAGGCAAAGGACGCTGTAAACTCCATGCTGCTGGACGGCAAGTTCGGTGCTTCGGGCAGCGAGATCGTTGTTGAGGAGTTCATGACAGGTCCCGAGGTCACTGTTCTGGCGTTCACTGACGGCAAGACCGTAAAGCCGATGATATCCTCCATGGACCACAAGCGTGCATACGACAACGACGAGGGTCTGAACACGGGCGGCATGGGAACCATCGCTCCCAACCCCTGCTACACAGACGCTTTCAAGGCTGAGTGCATGGAAAAGATCTTCAGGCCCACCATCGAGGCTATGCAGGCTGAGGGACGTCCCTTCAAGGGCTGTCTGTACTTCGGTCTGATGCTGACACCCAACGGTGCACGTGTTATCGAGTACAACTGCCGTTTCGGCGACCCTGAAACACAGGTAGTTCTCCCTCTGCTGGAGACTGACCTCGTTGACATCATCGAGGCTATCTGGGAGGAGAAGCTGGATCAGCTTGATATCAACTGGAGCGACAAGGCGTGTGCCTGCGTTGTTATGGCAAGCGGCGGCTACCCCGAGAAGTACGAAACAGGCAAGGAGATCACAGGTCTGGACGAGAACGGTCAGAGCGAGCTTGCTTACGTTTACCATGCAGGTACTAAGCTGGAAGACGGCAAGTATCTCACCGCAGGCGGACGTGTACTGGGCGTTACCGCTACGGGTGAGTGCCTGAAGTGTGCACTCACACAGGCTTACAAGGCTGTTGACACCATCGGCTTCGATAAGGCACATTACCGCAAGGATATCGGTCAGAGAGCACTCAAGGGCTGATAACGGACGATAACAGGACCGCATGGCTACGCTGTGCGGTCTTTTACATCTTTCTTACAAAAGCGACAGGATACTTGCAAAAAAAGCATATTTGTGGTAAAATTATATATCAACACGAAAAGGAGGATGACGGATGGAATACTTCTGGTTCGTTCTGGCTGCGGCTCTTGCGGGCATCGGCACGGGACTTGCGGGCCTTTCTGCGGCGACGGTCATGGTGCCGCTGCTGATCGTTATGTGTCCGTCCTTTTCGGGTGAGGCGGGCGTGTATCAGGCGACCGCCGTGGCACTGGCGTCGGATGTTCTCGGCTCGGCGTTCACGGCTGCTATCTACATAAAGCACAAGAACATCGATCTGAAGCGTGGCTGGATAGTCATGGCGTGTATCCTCACCATGTGCACGGTGGGAAGCGTCGTGGCGTGGGCGGCAGGAAACATCGTGCTGGGCGGCTTTACGCTGTTCCTTACGTTCTGCATAGGAATTCGCTTCCTCGTGAAGCCCGACACAAAGAGCAGGGATATCGCCGTCAGCAACGGAAAGCTGAACGGACGCGGCATCTTCTTCTCTCTGTTTTTCGGACTTACCATCGGCTTCGGCTCGGGATTTATCGGCTCGGGCGGCGGCATGACGATGCTCGTGGTGTTCACGGCTCTGCTCGGAATGGAGCTGAAGCCCGCTGTCGGCACAAGCACCTTCATCATGACCTTCACCGCACTGATAGCCTCGGTGTCGCATATCCTCATCAACCCTGCGATAATCACCGACCGCCTTGATGCACTCATCATCTGCATCGTCACGGCAACGGTGTTCTCCATAATCTCCGCACAGTTTGCGAACAAGGTCAACAACCGCACCGTGGGACTTGTGACGGGCGTTGTTCTGACCGTTCTGGGAGCGGCGATGATAATCCTGAACTACCGCGGATTTTTCATAGAGAGCGGACTGCTGCTTGAAACGGTGGTGTGCTTCGGAAAATACCTGCTGTTCATCATACCTGCGGCTATCATCCTGCTTTGCGGAAAGCTCATCTTCAAGCCAAACGGCGTTATCTTCCGTAAGCTGCTGCACAGTGCGGCGTTCCTTTCACCCGTTGTGATGATGCTGCTGACGGAAAGCTGGCTTGCGGCGGCACTTGCTCTGGTGCTTTTTGCGGCGGTGGTATATCCCGTGCTTGCGTTTGCGGAGCGTTTCAAGGGCTTTTCCTCGCTGCTGACCGAAAAGCGTAAGGGCGAGATAAAGAACAGCCTGCTGCTGCTTTTCCTGTCCGCTGCTGCGATAGTGGGCATATTCTGGGGATTCCTCGGGCAGATGTACATTGCGTCCGCAGGAATACTCATGTGGGGCTTCGGCGACGCTGCCGCGGCACTCGTCGGAAAGCGTTTCGGCAGGCACAGGACAGGACTTAAGCTGGCAGACCCCGAAAAGACCTGGGAGGGCACCGCTGCTATGTTCGCAGTGTCCTTCATCATCGGCACGGCGGTGCTGCTCCTGATGTCAGGCACGCCGTGGTATTACTGCCTTGCGGCTGCTGCCGTGACGTCCGCTTTCGGAGCCTACACGGAGCTTATCTCCAAGGGCGGCAACGATACCGTGACCGTACCTGCCGTAAACTGCGTGATGCTTGCCGTGCTGCATATCATATTCATATAAGCGATGCCACCCTGACGTGCTGTCAGAGTGGCATCATTTTATTTAAGGGGATAGACAGTGCCGTATATCTCAACGGCATCTATCTCGGAGATGTCGAAGGCGGTTATGTTGCCGTTAAGGTCTCTGTACTGACATCGATAGACTACGCTTCGGATAGTATCCCATCCGACTACCGACGTATAACCGCCAGATCTTGATATTAAATATGAATAGTGCCCATAACCGTCGCTATACAGTTGTATAGTTCCGACTTCTTTGCCATCCTTGATAAGTACAAATGGTTTATCTAAGGCAGGTCTGAAAGATTCTGTGCCCTCTTCTTCCAGCGAAGTGAGCTTGAACGTTGCACTGGCACAGTTGAATTTAGCTTCCTCAATACAAGCCCTTTCAGTTATACCTGAGTTGTTTATGAATTCAAAAGTGTTTTCAGTGTCGCTTATCGTTTTGCTGACGCGCGCATTGTCAGCCGCATTATAGCCAAACTGCACGCGCACATCTATCGGAAGCAGCAGTGTGTGCTCATCTGTTTCGGTGTCCATATAGTAAATATCGCTGAACAGTATCAATACCCTACCGCTTTCGGGAGTATTATCTCTGATCAGATCGAAATACATATCAAGACCGCCATTTTCGTTAAATACAAATTCTATTGCGCTAGCTTCATTGTTTCCTAATAACCCGACATTTAAATTCTGATATCCGGGACCATGTGATTCGGCTTCCCACATCATGGGGAATAGAAGATTTTTGCCCTGTGTCATGTCAGGCAGGGGATTCACAAAGCTATCGGCAACAGGAGTTCCGTCCTTGTGCGATAATTCGATACATCCTATTATCGTTCCGCTGTCGCTGATAACGGCTTTCAGTTCTGCATTGTAATTTTCGTCTGATACCTGTGTAACTACGCTGCTTACATTGGCGAGTATCTTTCCTGCGACAAGATCATTTTCCGCCGCAATATGCCGCGAGAATATCGCTTCAAAGTCAATAAGCCCCGTAGCCGCTGCCGCAGTGACTCCTGCACCGAGTATGCAGACCGCCGCACACGCTGCGATGACAGGCTTTTTTATACTGAATCGCTTTGTGTTATTCTTCATATTTTCCGCCTTTCTGAGAACATCCGCTGTGATCTCATCGTCGCTCCGTACAGGAGTAACGCCGTCGAAAAACTTATTCACTTCATTTTTCATTTCCTTCCTCCTCCGTGAGCATCTTTCTGAGCTGTTTTCTTGCACGGGAGAGCCGTGTCGTCACCGCGGAGCCGCTCAGGCGGCACATCGCCGCTATCTCCTTTATGGAGTAGCCCTCGTAGTAATACAGATAGATGATACCGCTGTATTCGGGCTTCAGCCTTGACAGGTATTCCGCAATGCCGTAATATTCGGGCTGCCCTGTCGGGATATCCGTGAGCTGCTCCGCACAGGAACGCTGCCTGCGTGCGTTTGCCCTCAGCATATCCTTGCACTTGTTTATCGTCACCCGTATCAGCCATGCCTTTACGTTCTCCTCGGCGGCGAATACGATATCGCAGCAGTACAGCTTCAGGAACACCTCCTGCACGATATCCTCGGCGTTCTCGCGGTTTCGCACATAGCTGTACGCCAGCCTGAACATAGATGTATGATACCGTCTGACGTACTCACTGAGAGCATCTGCGTTCACACGGTCACCTCCCTTGTTTTGAAAGCACTTTCACTTAATAGACGAACGTGCGGCGGAAAATGTCACCGCAGGGCGGAAAAATAATACGGAGATTTCTTCAGCAGCGTCTGTGCCGCTTCTGCCATGCGGCGGAGCTGATGCTGCGTGTGGATGTGGTGGTTGTCAAGCTGCAGGAGCTGCTGCACCTCATGCGGCAGTGCACGGAAGAATTCCCGTGACGAGGAGCTGCGGCTGAGCAGATGGCAAAGGCTGTTGTATAACATAATTATCCCTCCCACACAAGCTATGCGGGAGGGACTTGCTTTATTCTTATTTCAGCAGCTCGTCGGGGACGATGTCCGCCATACGCTTGTAGCCAAGCTTACTGGGATGGAGATGGTCACCGCTGTCGTAGATGGGCAGGAAACGCTCGGGGCGGTCGGGGTCGCACACGGCACGGTCGAAATCTATGCAGCCGTCGATGAGGTCGGTGGTGCGTATCCATTCATTGAAGGCGGAGCGTATCTCCTCACGGAAGGGTGCGTAGGTACGCCAGCCCTCGATGGGGAGCAGCGTTCCGACATACACCTTGTAGCCATAGCTGCGTGCCTGTCCGATATAATACTTCATGCAGTCGATAAGCTCCTCCACGGTGGGCAGGTCGCTCATGGGACGGAAGGGGTTTACCTCCGTGCCGACAGGGTGGATGATATCGTTGATGCCATGCTGGATGATGACGGTATCCGCACCGTCTGTGGGCACCTCGTGCTCGAAACGCTTGCTGCCCATAAGTCCGTAGGACTCATAGGTGATGCAGCTGTATTCACGCAGCATTCTCGTGCCGCTTGCCGCACGTCTGATAACGGCGGTGTTCAGCTTTTCCTCGCGGTTGCAGCGGAGCGTCAGATACTCGGGCCAGTCCTGTGCGGTGATGGAGTCGCCGTAGCACACGATGGTGCGATTCTCCTTTCCGGTCAGCACGGAAACGTTGCTGAGGAAGTAGATTATATTCGTGCTTCGTGCGATGTCCTGCGGGATGAGGTCCACCTCGGTCTGGTCGCCGATGGCGTAGATGCCCTCGGTGAGCGGTCCGCTCGTGTACACTGCGGAACGAAGCTGGGTGAAGTCCTCGAAGTAGAAGCTGACGATGATGAGCGTCTGCGGCAGTATCTCGCAGGGAAGCTCATCCGAAACGGCGTTCTGCTCCGCAGGGATGGTCACTCTGCGGCTTCCGCCGAAGGTGACGGGATAGAACTTACCGCCGATGAACACGGTGACTTTATCGAAGGACACGTCCTCCGTGCCGCAGTAGTTGTCGAAGGTAAGGCGTACTGCACTTCCGCCGAACTGCGAATAGACGGGGTAGCGGAAGGTGAGATTTTTGTTGTAGCTCTCGGGGCGGTTCTCGCCGATGGAGATGGCATTTCCCCAGACGCTCGCCCAGTGCATGGAGTTATTCATCGGAATAGCCCTCTTTCTTTGTTCTTTTTATTTCTGTATCAGATAAGACCTCTGCGTTTTACTTCCTCCACAAGGAGCGGCTGTATCTCGGGATAGGTCTGGTTTGCGGGATGCTCATCGAGGAAGTACACACGCTCTATCTCGCTGTGAAGTCCCACCTCGGTCTCCCTTATCTTCGCAAAGTACAGCATACCGTAGGTGGTTGAGCCGTCCTGCTCCACGGAGTATACGCACACAGGCTCCAGCTTGAATTTCACTGCACCTGTTTCCTCTTTCAGCTCACGGCGTGCACATTCTTCGATGCTCTCGCCTGCCTCGCGGTGGCCGCCGGGTATCTCATAGGTGGTGCGGTCCCTGTGCTTGCAGTAGACAAAACGCTTGTTGTATACCGCCACTATCACGGCATACTTCAGAAGCTCATCGTCAATGTTCTCGTGGAAATTAACCTGCATTGTCTTATCCTCCGTCTGTTTTTGTGTTTATGTATGGGCAGCTGATATCGCTGTTTGAAAGGCACCACAAATTACTCCTGCCATCAGTGGCGATCATTCGGGTCTACAGGTGCAAATCACTCATGCCATCAGTGGCGATCATTCGGGTTTTGCGAAGCAAAATCGTTGTCGTTCAGACAACGAACGAATGATTGCAAGGTTGATATTACGCTTTGCGTAATATCAACTCCGCCATTTCATGGAGATATCGAACGCCTGTACGCTGTGGGTGAGAGCACCGAGCGAGATGATATCGATGCCTGTCTTTGCCACCTCTGCGATGTTGTCAAGGGTGATGTTGCCGCTGGCTTCGAGCTTTGCCCTGCCGTTTACGAGCTTCACAGCCTGTGCCATCGTGGGGCAGTCCATGTTGTCCAGCATGATGACGTTGACGCCGCATTCGACAGCCTCCTGCACCTCGTCGAGGTTGCGTGTTTCGACCTCTATCTGGAGCATATGACCTGCCTTTTTCCTGAGTGCTTCAACAGCCGCTGTGATGCCGCCGTAGGCGTCGATGTGGTTGTCCTTGAGCATTGCCGCGTCGGTGAGATTGTAGCGGTGATTGCGACCGCCGCCTGCGGTCACGGCGTACTTCTGGAGTGCACGCAGACCGGGGAGCGTCTTTCTTGTATCGGCGATGGAGGCGTTGGTGCCCTCCACCAGCTTCACGCATCTGTTGGTGTAGGTAGCGATGCCGCTCATGTGCTGGAGCAGGTTGAGGGCGGTCCTCTCCGCCTTCAGCATGAGGCGAGTGTGGCCTGTGAACTCTGCGATGATATCGCCGCTGTTCACTGCGTCGCCGTCCTTAAATCCGCACTCTATCTTCATGTCGGGATCCAGTATCGTGAACACACGCAGTGCCACCTCAAGACCTGCGACAACACCGCTTGCCTTTCCCACGAAGTATGCACTTGAGATGCTGTCCTCGGGGATGAGCAGGTCGGCTGTGCTGTCTATGTAATTGATGTCCTCATTGAGGGCAGTCTTGATGATGTCATCGATATAAAAGGGGAGGAGTACCATTATTCTTTGTCCTTTCTCTGCATTACTTCCGTCAGGATGATGTATGCCACGGTCACGAGCGACTTTGTTTCAACGAACGCCGCTGTCACTGCGTAGTTTCCGTTGTCCAGCATATCTTTAAGCTGAGTTATGCGTGCAAGACCCTTTTCAGCCTCTTCGTAATCGGGGTGGATGAAATACGCCTTCTGCATGATGTGGCGTACCTCGGTCTTTATGCCCTTGGGGAGCGGCTCGCCCTCGGGGGAGCTCATCGGGTACTCGACAAATTCCGCACCGCCGGTGCACGCGTTTGCGTTGATGTCCTCTGCGATAAGGCGTGAGAACACCAGTGCCTCCAGAAGCGAGTTGCTGGCAAGTCTGTTCCTGCCGTGAACGCCCGTGTGTGAACATTCGCCTGCGGCGTACAGACCTGCGATGTTCGTTGCACCCTTGCCGTCAACGTTGATGCCGCCCATCAGGTAATGCTGACAGGGATATATCGGGATAGGCTCCTTTGTCATGTCGTAGCCCTTTTCCAGCACCTTGTTGTATATCATGGGGAAGTGTCCCTTGACAAATTCGGGGTCCTTGTGGGAGATATCCAGCCAGAATTCCGTACTGCCTGTCAGCTTCTGCTCCTCGATGATGCACTTTGATACCACATCACGGGGAGCAAGCTCCTTGCGTTCAGGCTCGTACTTGTGCATGAAACGCTCTTTATGGCAGTTGAGGAGATACGCACCCTCGCCGCGTACTGCCTCGGACACGAGGAAGCATTCTCTGTTCTCCTTGTCCGCATAGGCTGTGGGGTGGAACTGCACATAGCTGAGGTTCTTTATCTCGGCACCGAGGTTATATGCGAGCTGGATGCCGTCGCCCGTTGCGATGGCGGAGTTGGTCGTGAAATCGTACACTCTGCCGATACCGCCCGTTGCGAGTATCACGGAGTTTGCACAGTAATATTCATGCTCCTCGCCGCACAGGATATCCGCAAAGAACATACCGTCCTCACGCTCAAGCCTGCACAGTACGGAGTTGTTCACCACCGTGACGTTGTTCAGCTTCTGCACCTGTTCGATGAGGCTCGTTTCTATCTCAAAGCCCGTGCTGTCCTTGTGGTGGGCGATGCGGCGGCGTGAGTGGCCGCCCTCTCTTGTCAGCGAGATGTTGCCGTCCTCCTTGTGGTCGAACTCCACGCCGTAGACGTCCTGTAATCTCTGCACGTCGGTAGGTCCCTGCTCAACGAGTATACGCACGTTGTCGAGGTCGTTCTCATAATGTCCTGCGATGAGGGTATCCTTGATATGGAGCTCGTAGTTGTCGTTCTCCTTGTCCATGACCGCCGCAACGCCGCCCTGGGCAAGTGCGGAATTGCACAGCGTCAGCTCCTTTTTGGAGAGCATCAGTATGCTCGTGGAGGGGTCGAGGTTGAGTGCGGCGTATATGCCGGAGATACCCGTGCCTACGATCATTACATCAAATCTGCGGAATTTCAAAGCCATCAGCCTTTCTTTCGGAGTAAGTCCGTTTTTTATGTTACCCTTGACATGAGGGGAAAAAATCTGTATAATACTTGTATGTGTGTAAAACCGGTATACTGACAGCCATCTCACGCTGTCAGGGAATGTGCCGACGCTCCGTTACAGTAATCGGCTGTTTTACAAAGGAGTTTTTATGGAAGAAAAAGTTTTGACAAAAGCCATTCTGGTGAGTGCCGATACAGGCGACTACGACTGTGACGCATCCATGGACGAGCTTGCCGAGCTTGCATCCACTGCGGGTGCCGAGGAGATAGCCCGTGTCATCCAGAAGCGTGACGCTTATGAAAGTGCCACCGTCATCGGTGAGGGAAAGCTGGAGGAGGTCAGGGAGCTTTGTGCATCTCTCGGTGCAGAGCTTCTCATCTTCGACTGCGAGCTTACCGCATCACAGATAAGGAACGTTGAGGACGTGACGGATGTGCGTGTCATCGACCGCACCATGCTCATCCTCGATATATTTGCAGGAAGGGCGGTATCCCGTGAGGGTAAACTGCAGGTAGAGCTTGCACAGCTCAGATATCGTCTGCCGAGGCTCATGGGAATCGGTGCATCGCTGTCAAGACTGGGCGGCGGTATCGGTACGAGAGGTCCCGGCGAGACCCAGCTTGAAACGGACAGACGTCACATCAGACGCCGCATCGACAAGCTGGCGGCTGAACTCAGGGAGCTTGAGGAACGCCGCGGATACACAAGGAACCGCCGCAAGAAGGACAGCGTGCAGGTGGGTGCCATCGTGGGCTACACCAACGCAGGCAAATCCACGCTGTTAAATCTGCTTTCGGGATCGGATGTTCTGGCGGAGGACAAGCTGTTTGCTACCCTCGACCCCACATCACGCTCCATCGAGCTTCCCGACGGAAGAAATCTTCTGCTGGTGGATACCGTAGGTCTTATCAGACGTCTTCCGCATCATCTTGTGGAGGCGTTCAAATCCACGCTGGAGGAGGCTGCCTGTGCAGACATCATCATCCATGTGTGTGACGCATCCGACCCCGACGCTGCGGAAAAGGCGGATGTTACGCTCAAGACCCTCGCAGACCTTGGTGCTGCGGAGATACCCGTCGTAACTGTGCTCAACAAATGCGACAAGCTGCAGGAGAACATCCCCGAGAACGACAGCACCGTGAAGATAAGTGCACTTAAGGCACAGGGCATCGACAGGCTGCTGGAGGTCATCGCAAAGAACCTGCCCGAAACGTCCAAGCGGATGAAGCTGCTGCTTCCTTACGCAAAGGGCGGGCTGACGGCGGTCATCCGTGAGAACGGCAAGATCTTTTCCGAGGAGTACACCGCGGACGGCATACTCGTTGACGCTCTTGTTGACAAGCTCAGCATAAAGCAGATGAGCGAATATGAGATAAACGAATAATTTTTTCAATGGCGGATATCACATCCGCCATTGTTTCGTTTCTGAGTATTACAGAGTTACCTCTGTGCCGCCCACGGGTCTTACGGACAGCACGTGGCAGGAGCCTGCACCGAACACCTTTTCGATGTTCATCTTGAACTGCTGGAGATCATCCAGCGGAACGAACGCCTGAATGGTGCCTGCGAAGCCGCCGCCGTGAACACGGCACGCACCCTTGCGGTGCAGTGTGTTTTCGGCTACGTTCAGTGCGATGCTGAGGCACTGGTGGGGAACATCGGAGTTTGCATAGATGTTCTGAAGGTACTTGAAGGAGCTGTCGCCGCTTTCCTTGACGCTGCCGAGGAAGTCATCGAAATTGCCTGCCTTCAGTGCGTGTACCAGCTTTCCGACACGCTCGTTCTCATCGAAGAAGTGGATGGCACGCAGCACTGCTCTGTCGCCGAACTTATCACGCAGCAGGTTGATGTTCAGCATGATATCTGCCTTTGCGATCTCACGCAGGTGGGAGCAGCCGAAGTATGCTGCGATCGCCTTCATCTCGGCGGGGATGGATGCGTACTCGTGGGTGAGGTCGGCGTGGTCGCCCTTTGCGTCAACGATGCACAGTGCGTGACCGAACTTCTCGAAATCCGCGGGAACGGATTCGATGATGGGGGAGTTTGTATCCTTGAAATCTATGGCGATAAATCCGCCGACGGAGCTTGCCATCTGGTCCATAAGACCCGAGGGCTTGCCGAAATATACGTTTTCTGCATACTGGGAGATCTGTGCGATCTTCACGGGGTTGATCTGACCGCCGTTATACATATGGGAGAGCACTGTGCCGACCAGCACCTCAAACGCTGCGGAGGAGGACAGGCCGCTGCCCTTCATTACATCGGAGGTGGTGTAGCAGCGGAAGCCGCCCAGCTTGTAGCCTTCCTTGCTGAACTTTGCCGCAACGCCTCTGATGAGGGACGCGGAGGTGTTCTTTTCGCTTTCGATGACATCCAGCTCATCAAGGGAGATGCTGTCCTCGGGGAAGCCCTCGGACTTGATGGTGATGCGGCCGTCGTCGGTGGGCTGTGCCACTGCGATGATATCGAGATTTACGCTGGCTGCGAATACCTTGCCGCAGTTGTGGTCGGTGTGGTTGCCGCATATCTCTGTTCTGCCTGGTGCGGAAAAGAAGCGTACCTCGCCCTCGGCGGAGAAGTACTCCCTGAAGCTTGCCTCAGCCTTTTCGTAGC
The DNA here is from genome assembly GCA_045606085.1 of Oscillospiraceae bacterium. GTDB lineage: Bacteria > Bacillota > Clostridia > Oscillospirales > Ruminococcaceae > CAG-115. Next base: position 36,829 of record JAZURJ010000068.1, on the reverse strand, counting down.
GTGCCTTCTGTGCGGCAAGCTGGCTGTCGGGGTAGATGTCCTTTAATGTGGAGATGATAGGTTTCATGGTGTGAATCCTTTCCTTTGTCGTATATATTTCATGGGATATTTCCCTTTAGTCCTCTTCGTCGTAGAACATATGCCGTTTCTTTTCCTTGTGTGTAGGGATACTCAGCACAGGGCCTATTGCGACATACATCATTATCATCGAGGTACCGCCCGTACTGAGGAACGGCAGCGTGATGCCTATTACGGGTATCAGCGAGATCACCACGCCGATATTGATTATCCAGTGGAACGTCATCATTCCGAATACGCCGACGCATATCATCTTGCCCAGCTTATCCTCCGCCGCACTTGCACTTGACAGCAGCTTCAGACTCAGTGCGAGGAATGCGATGACCACAGCCATGCATCCGATGAAGCCCAGCGTCATGCCGATATAGGAGAAGATGAAGTCGTTGTATATCTCGGGGACGTAGGTGTAGCTGTCTGACTGGAAACCGAGACCCTTGAGCTGTCCCGAGCCGACGGCTATCTTTGCGTTGTACTGCTGCATATACAGGTCCAGCTTTTCAGCCTCCTGCATCTGCTCATCGAACAGCACAAGCAGACGTGCCTTGTGGTGGTCCTTCATGATGAAGTTCCACGCAACGTAAAGTCCCGCAGGTGCAGCCACCGCAGCAGCCACAAGGTATTTCCATGAGAGACCGCCCGCAAACAGCATACAGATGAAGATGAACAGCAGTACCAGTGCCGAGCCTGCGTCGCCCTGGAACAGTACCAGCAGGAACGGTGCGGCTCCGTGGATACCGAGAAGCACCAGCCTCGGGAAGCTGTTTATCTTGTCGCCCAGCTTGTTGATATGCACAGCAAGCGTGAGGATATACGCTATCTTCAGTATCTCTACCGGCTGTATCGTGATGAAGCCGAAGTCCAGCCATGCGAGGTCGTCGTCACGCTTCATTCCGAGCGGCGTGAACAGCAGAAGCTGGAGCACCAGTGCTGCAGGTCCGTACAGGAACCAGTATTTCGACATCCAGCGGTAGTCTATCATGCCGATTCCTATCGCCGCCACGAAGCCGATCACCGCTGCGAATATCTGCGTGTTGAGGTCGCCCTCCTGGATATATCCGTTGCGGTACAGCGAGTGCACTATCACGATATCGAACGAGGTTATCGCGGCACATATCAGCAGCAGGAGCTTATCCAGTTTCCTGAAATAATGCCCGAGCCATTTAAGTATCTTTTTCATTTATCTCATACCTTCAAAGTCGGTTGGTGGGAAAGCTATCTATACAAATACTATTATATACTTTTTTTTTGGAGTTTGCAATACTGAGGGCAGGTAAAAAATGCATTGGAACAAAATTCGCCATAAATGATAAAAAGCCGGAGATTTATTAAAAATCTTCGGCTTTTTTGACTATGGAGATGCCGCAGGGGAGGAGGTGCGGCAATACTTAGCTGTTGCTTGCTGCGGCGAATTGTGCCACCATCTTTTCCATGAACTCACGGTCACGCAGCGGACGTCCGTAGAACGTGCCCTGTACGAGGTCCACGTTGTATTTGCGGATGTTCTCGAATATTGCGGGGCTGTCTACGCTTCGTGCACACACGGTGATGTCCTTTTCGTGGGCAAGGCGTATCACGGAACGCAGGAAGGATGCGGATACGGCGTCGTCGCTGAAGCGTGTGCTGCGTATCTTTATCGTGCGGACTGCAGGGTTTTCGAGGGGTGCCACGGTGAAGTAGCTGCCACCCGTATCGTCCGCGATAACGTTCACGCCTATCTTCGAAAGCTGCTGCAGGAACATATTGCCTGCGTACAGCGTGCGTGCTCCCTCCGAAACGGAGATGCTCACCGCACTGGGCGGCAGGTCGTACTCCAGCAGGGCGGTACGCAGTGCTTCGACACTGGTCTCGGTGCTGAGGATGTTTTCGGGTATCGCAAGGCTGACGCGGAACTTATCCACGCCGCTCTGACGGACGCTTGCACAGAATTCGCATATCTTGTTCACCGCATGGCGGTAAAGCTGCTTTGACAGACCCATCTGGTCGATCATCGGCTGGAACTGCTCTCGGGGGATGGTGAGATCCTCGTTCTCCCAGTACATCGTGGCTTCGCAGCAGTGCAGCTCGCCGTTGCTTATGTCGATTACGGGCTGGTACAGGAAATAGAAGCCGCTGAAATCGTTGGCGGCGGATTCCGTGATGAGCTTCTTCAGGAGCTGGTTGCTGCCGAGCTGCTCCTCAAGGCCCTCGGAGTAGAATGCGGCATCCTGCAGGTTCTGTTCCTTTGCAAGACGCAGCGTCTGGGTGACTGTATTGATGCAGTGGTCGATATCGGAGGTGTCATCGGGGTAGATGGTCACGCCTGCGAATACCTGCAGCCGCTGCTCGTTCTGGTGCAGATACCACGGCGAGCGGAACTTGCTGAGGATTATCTGGGCGAACTGGCGTGCCTCGTCGCGGTCGGCACCGCTGAGCGTCACCAGCAGGATATCGTTGCTGAAGCGGTACACCGTCTTTGTGGCGGAGCAGGGCACTGCGGAGATGTATTCCGCAAAGCTCTTGAGCACATCGTCGGCGTATTCGCAGCCGTAGACCTCCGAAATGGATTTCAGATTGGATATCTCGAACGCGATGACCGCACCGTGCTTTCCGTCGCGTATCTCAGCAGGGAAGTCACGCTCCAGCATCACACGGTTGGGGATGCCGGTATCGGTATCGTAATATGCTATTCTTTCAAGGCGTGCCTGCGATGTGGCAAGCTCATCCTCCATGAACAGCTTGTAGATTATCGTGGAGAGTATCTGGGTGATGTTCTTCAGCAGCTTACGCTCACGGTTGGACCAGCTCCTGCCGCTGCTGTCGGCGGTGTAGATGACCACGCCGTCGTCGGCACTGCTGTTGTAGGTGCACACCAGCACGCAGCTGAGGTTCCTGCCGTCATGGTCTGCAAGCATGGTCTTTCTGTCGGTGCAGACGATGCCGCTGTAATCAAGCTCCTCCGCAAGGGCGGGGATGCGGTGGGTATTGCAGACGATTGGAAGAAGCATTCCCGAGCCGTCCCAGCCGAACAGCTTGATGTCATCCTTGCCGTAGTTGCAGAACATCACGTCCGAAAGTCTGAAATACTCCTTTATCAGCGGAAGTATGCCGCGTATCGCGGACTTTGTATCGTCGCTGTTGAGTATCATGGAGTGGATGTTGTTTACGAGTATCTGGTCCTCGAAATTCTGACCCAGCAGCTTGTTTGCGTTCTGGGAGTTCTCCATCTCCTCCGCAAGCACCACATAGGAATTTGCGACGGCGGAAACGGTGTTCACCATGGTCTCCAGAAGCTGTGCATGGTTATCCACGACCTCCTGCGAGTTTGCGGCGATGACCCACGACGCCACAGCCTTGTGACGCATACGGATGCTCTTTTTACGCTGATAATCCATCCTGCCTAGATTGAAGTGCTTATCCTGCTTGCCTGTTGCAAATATCGTCCTGCCGTTGCCGTCGATTATGGCGGAGTACAGACCGTCGATATGCACGAAGGGGTTCTGGATGCGGATAAGGTAGTCCTCGCCCAGCACATCGCACAGGGTAAAGGAAGCACTGTCGTCAAGGTTTGCGGCGTGCTTTTTCCTGAAGCGGCGGAGCACTGCGTCCTCAGTATCGCAGTCGAGATAATCCGATACGTTGAACATCATTCCGTCGATGCTTTCAAGAACGCCGCTGCTGCCGTTGTGGGCGGTGCCTGTTATGTAGTACCACACGTGGTCGCCGCCTGTCTTCAGGCGGGAGTGCACACGTATCTCACGGGCGGTGCCGTTCACGATGTCGTTAATGACCTCGCAGAAGGGCTGGTAGTCATCGGGGTGGATGATATCGCTGAGCTTTATCATGCTCTTGTCCGAAAACGGGTTTGTGTCGGAGAGTATCTCAGCAGGGAAGCCGAGGCTGTATTTCATGCTGAACGCCACGTTGCCGCTGCCGTTGACAGCTCTTTCCAGCTGTGTCAAAACCTATCACCTCTCTGGTTTTTCGTCAATTTATCGTCAATGTAATTACACAATAGTTTATTATTGTTATTGTATATATTTTATCATAAAACTTTCAACATTTCAAGTGCTGTTTGGTAATTTTTATTAGATTTTCACAATAAATATCACATTTACGCAGAAAAAAACGGACTTCCGAGCAAGTCCGTTTTCTGCCGTCTGTATATATTATGCGGCGGTGGCATTTAAAATGCTGTATGTCAGCCCCAATTATTCTGAAACTCTTGCGTAATATCCGATGATCTCAAGACCGTTCATCAGCACGATATTATCGGCACCGATCATATCCATGCGGTATTCTGTTCCGCCTGCCGTGACGTATCTTGTCGTATGCTCTGTCACTGTGGCATCTGTGTACGGGAGCTCCGCTTCATCCACGGCGGTGTAGCATATTCCGCCGATGTAAAGCACGGAAAGGTCCTCGCTTATCTCAAACGGCAGTACCACCTGAGAGGCAGACGCTTCATTTTCGTCCTCACAGGCGTCTGCTTCGGGAGCATAGCCGTCGGTTACGCCTGCGGTGCAGTCTATGGCGACATCGGGCAGGGCAGGCTCATCGTATGCGGATTCCTCAAATACGGCATCGCTGTCAGGCTCAGATGACTTGACGGTAAAGGAGGGGGCTGTGACGGAATCTGCTCTTTCGGTGACTATGCAGTCGGCGTTGGTGCCGGTCGTAGTATCTTCCGCTGCGTAGCTGATGTCGTCCATGGCGATATCAGCATCCCCTGCGGCACCGTCCGCAAGCAGGGCGTAGTCCTCCTGATATCCGCATGCGACGGAATTGACAGCCGCTTCATCGGCAGTTCCGATGCTTCCCATCCTCGGGAGTATAGCCACGGCACCGACGGTGATGACGGCACAGGCGGCGATCGCACCTCCGAAATAGGATATCTTCTTAAACGGTATTGTCTTCTTTGCGGGGGCGTTTATCTGTGCCATGATATTATTGGTCATGCGGTCCATAGCCTCGGCGGAGGGGGCCATGATATCTGCACACTTTTTGTATTCTTCTCTGAAATCCATCAGAAATCGACCTCCTTCAGCATAGGCTCCAGCATATCGCGGGCACGGCTCAGCTGGGATTTTACAGTGGCTTCGCGGATACCCGTCGCCTTGCTTATCTGGGCGACCGACATATCCTCGAAGTAGAAAAGATGAATTACGGTACGGTATTTTTCGGGGAGCTTCATAACTGCGGACATCACGGCGTTTTTACGCTCGATGTTTTCGATATCGCCGTCACTGCCGGGGATATCGCCGTTTTCCTCCATGTTCTCCAGACCCTCGTCGGACGCACGGTGCCTGTACCATGCGGAGGTCACCAGCGTTTTGGTGCAGTTTATCGCACAGCGGATGAGCCACGCCTTGCGGTGCTCCTCGTCGTTGTACGTGATATCTGCACGGAAGTATTTGAGAAACACCTCCTGCGTGATATCCTCTGCCTCGTGAGGGCTTCCAAGGCGTGAGAAAGCTATCCTATACACCATCGGCATATAGAACTTCATCACATCTTCAAAGCTCTCGCCTGTTTTCAGCGACATTGTGTCCATAGCATTATCTCCGTCCGAATTCATAAGTAAAACAAGATATATTACAAAAAGGTTGCAGAATGGTTACAAAATTTTTTAGGCGTCATTCACGGGTGACGAAATGCTCCGTGCTGTCGGAAAGGCAGTTTATCCGTTCCCTCACAAACGCAGGGTACAGCTTCAGCGTGTCTATCTCCGAAAGCTCTGCCCACTCGAAGCAAAGGCTGCTGCCGTCGGAGGTCTGCGAGCCGAACTTCTCGTACAGGAAGCTATCACAGCTCACAAGGTAATAGAACGTCAGGTTGTGGATATCGTTGCCGCGGCTGCTGCGGAGGTTCTCCTCCACCCAGAGCAGACGCTCAGGCTTTATACGCATTCCCGTTTCACGCAGGAACTCACGTACCAGTGTTTCATCGGCGGTGCGGCCGAATTCAACTCGCACCGCAGGCAGTGCGTACTCCCTGCCCGAACGCTGCACCAGCACTCTGCCGTCCATGATGAGCACGGCTGCCGCCCTGAAGGTGCAGACCTTGTTGCCTTGTCTGAAATGCCAGTCCATACGTCGTCCTCCTTGCTGTCACATGATGCTGTCGTCAGGATGGAAGCTGCCCTGAGATGGCGTTGAATACCTCCTCGGCGGAAATATCGGTGAGCGTGCGTGAGAAGAAGCCCTCGCTGAAGAGTCTTACCGCAGCGTCAACGCCGTTTTTGTTATATACAGAAAAGTCCTTCAGCATACGCTGCTTCTTGTCCTCGTCGGTGTTGTACAGTAGCTCACGGATGCTCTGGAAGGCACGCTGCATATCTCCGAGGATATCGTCACGCCACGTTACTTTTATTCTCTTGCCGCGTGCAAAATCGCTCAGCTCTATCAGCTTCATCGCTCCGCCGAAATCATCCCTTGCCGCTATCTCGACATTCCTGATGTGTCCCATCACCAGCGTTCCCATGCACATTATGCACGGCTCAAGACCTGCATACAGTGTGTAGGTCTTGGGATGCGGAAACCTGCTCACGTCGAGGTTGCGTATCGCCTCAACTTCCGCATGGGCGGTGGCAGGGTTGGGTACGCTGCACTCGGATATCTGATTGCGTCCCTCGGAGAGGATGTTTCCGTCGCTGTCGGCAATAACTGCCGCAATGGCCTTGCTGCCCTCGCAGACAGATATCCATTCAAGCCCGAAAATACGCTGCCAGTGTCTGGGGAGTTCAGAATACTTCATGTGGCACTCCTTTCGATAGTATTTGTGAAATCAAAAAATATACATAAACAGAATGATGTTTATAAGAACATTGAGTATGGCTGCAAGCATCAGTATTCCCTTTGAACACTTCAATGTGCGTTTCAGACCATATGCGTCACCGAAGTCGAACACTGCTGCAAGCAGAAAGTGGACGCTGTCGGTAATCAGAAAAAAGCCTGCTGCTATCATGAAGAACAGCTTCACATATCCTGATGAAACAAGCAGAAAAATAACAGTGAAGATATATGCAAGTATATTCGTTCCGATAAAGCCTGCGGCGGATATGAATGCCCACCTTTTGGGGATGGGAGCGGTGTCGAAATCAGGTTCGTTCAGGAAGAATACCTTTGTTCCTCCGTTGTAGGTAAGCCATTGTATGCGTGTGACCTTTTCTCTGCATATCAGTGCCGCAAGAACGTGCGATAATTCGTGAGTGATATGCTGAAGTGCCGCACATGCAATTATGAAACAGATACAGATAAAATATATCATTATTATATCACGTCATGTGCATGGCGTGTCACATGGCAGCCGATATTCACCGCCACGGGCAGGCCTGCGATGTGGGTCGCACTCTTTTCGATGTTGACATACAGTGCCGTAACAGTGCCGCCGAAGCCCTGTGAGCCTATACCGAGCTTGTTTATCGCAGTGAGCATATCCTGCTCCATCTGAGCGTAACCGGGGTCGGGGTTGCGGACAGCGAGGTCACGACATAGAGCCTTTTTTGCAAGATACGCACTGTACTCGAAATCGCCGCCGATGCCCACTCCCACCACGATGGGCGGGCAGGGGTTGCTGCCTGCGAGGGATACGGTTTCCGTCACGAAATCAATGACATCCTGTCTTGTGGCGGAGGGCGTGAACATCTTTAATCTGCTCATGTTCTCGCTGCCGAAGCCCTTTGGCGCAACGGTTATGGATATCTTATCTCCCTGCACGATGCGTGTGTGGATGACGGCAGGGGTATTGTTGTTGGTGTTCTTTCTGTCAAGCAGGGGGTCGCCCACGATGCAAAGACGCAGCCTGCTCTGAACGTAGCCCTCGGCAACGCCCTCGTTCACGGCGTCCTCAAATGAGCCGCCCGTGATGTGCACGTCCTGACCCACCTCGGCGAATATCACCGCCATGCCTGTGTCCTGACATATCGGCACGCCAAGCTCGTCCGCACAGTCGATGTTGGATACGATATCTCCCAGCACGCTTCTGCCGAGGGGACTTTTTTCCTTGTCGATGCAGCCTGCGATACATTCCTTCATGCCGCAGGGCAGATGCAGGTTCGCCTCGATGCAAAGGCGGCTTACGGTGTCCTTTATCTGTGATACGTTTATCTCACGCATGATATCTGTTCCTTTCGCTTAATCGGGGAGTATGCCACGTCTGTTTGCGTCGTCGAGGAGTGCGAAGATGTAGTCGTGCAGCACCTCGGAGCCTTCATGTACACGCTCGTTGCGTTTCTGGACCTGTCCCAGATGTATTCCGTGCTCCTTCCATGAAAGACCGTCGCGGCTGTAATTCAGCAGCAGCGGCTGGATGCGGTCCATGACGGCGGCAAACCTTGCTTCGGGGGTGTCCTGACGTTCGAATTCCTCCCACAGCGAGCGGTATTCCGCCTGCTGCTCCTCGGGAAGAAGTCCGAACAGCCTGTCCGCCGCTTTCAGCTCACGCTGTGCCTTGGTGGAGTTTCCTGCGTCGTCGTAGCAGTAGGTGTCGCCTGCGTCTATCTCCACGATGTCGTGCACCAGCACCATCTTCATCGTTTTCAGAACATCTATCGGCTCGTTTGCGTACTCCGCAAGTATGCAGGTGAACAGTGCCAGCGAGAAGCTGTGCTCCGCATCGTTCTCACGTCTGGGGTAAGGTGCGGTGATGTTGCTGCCCTCGGGCATCGGCGGCAGGTCGTCCACACGGGTGTAGGTCTGGCGGTACATATTCTTCAGCTTGTCAGCCTCCATCAGAAAGGAGAGCTGTGCTTCAAGTCGTTGCATATCCATGCTTTGCTCCTTTTGTTATCATCCATCTTAAAGCATTACAGGGCGGAATGTTGCCACTCCGCCTCCGTCATTATTTCCTGTATGCGAGCTTTCCGCCGACGAATACCATATCGGGAGTAACGGTGAGATCGAGGGGATCGCCCGAGAACAGGGAGAGATCCGCCTGCTTGCCGACCTCGATGCTGCCGAGGATATCCGCAACGCCTGTTATTTCGGCGGCTGTCAGCGTGATGCCACGCAGTGCCTCTTCACGGGAAAGTCCGCCTCTTACCGCCAGTGCCGCCGTCAGGGGCAGGTACTGGATGGGCGTTTCGGGGTGATCGGTGCAGATGGCTGGTCTGATGCCGTTGTCCGAAAGTATCTTCGGTGTGGAGATATCGTGATTGTGCAGCTCGGGCTTGCCGCGGTCGCCGAAGAGCGGTCCTGTGACCACCTTGGGGCAGTTCTCCGCAAGCTCGTCTGCGATGACACCGCCGTCGGTGCAGTGGATGAGCACGTAGTCAAGTCCGAATTCCTCCGAGAGCCTGATGGCGGTGAAGATATCGTCCGCACGGTGGCAGTGGAAGTGTGCCTGCAGCTTGTTTTCCTCAGCGAACAGGGGGAGCAGTGCCTCGCACTTGATGTCGAAGTCAGGCTCGGACACCTCGTCGTCGGTGCCCTTAAGACGCTCGTACTCCTGCTTGTCCGAGAGGTAGCGTTTCGCCTTCATGAGCTGCTCACGGATGACCGCAGCGGTCGCCATGCGTGTCACAGGGCTTTCGTCACGGTCGTTGTAGGTGTTCTTGGGATTTTCGCCGAGAGCGAACTTTATCGCGGCGGGGGATTTCACTATCAGCTTGTCCACACGCTTGCTGCCCCATGTCTTTATAACAGCGAAGCTGCCGCCGATGGGGTTTGCACTTCCGACGCCCGTGCATACGCAGGTAACGCCTGCCTTCACGGCGTCCTCAAAGCAGCGGTCCATGGGGTTGATGCTGTCGATGGCACGCAGGTGCGGTGTGGAGGGGTCGGTGTCCTCGTTGCCGTCCTCGCCCTCAAAGGTGAGGCTGTCCTCCCACATTCCGAGATGGCAGTGTGCGTCGATGAAGCCGGGGCAGAGGGTACGGCCTTCGCCGTCCATGATGTCGTCAAGGGCGTGGACATAATCCCCCATATCGCCCACCTCGGTGATGATGCCGTCCTCAAAGCGGACATAGCCGTTTTCGTAGTCCTTACCGGACATTGTTATTATCTTTATGTTTGTTATTACCATCAGATATTCCTTTATATCGTTCCGTGTTCCTCAAAATATTCTGCAAGTTTTATTATCTCGGTGCAGATGATGATATCACGGGTGTTGCCGTTCACCATGTACGTGCTGTTGCGGCGGTAGATGGATGAGCGTGTGTCGTAAAGCTCCTGAAGCTGCTCCTTCGTGTTCTTCACCACCAGCGGACGGTTTTTGTCGTGCTTTATGCGTGCGTAGCAGTTATCGAAGGATGTGTTGATATACACGGACATTCCGCTTTCCCGTGCGAACTGTGCGGTGGCGTCGTTTATGAGTGCACCGCCGCCCGTTGCGACGATGTAGCCCTCGGACAGCTCACGGATGTATTTTGCCTCAAGGCTGCGGAAGTGCGGCTCGCCGAACCTTTCGAATATCTCGGGGATGGACATCCCCTCACGCTCCACGATGACAGCGTCGAGGTCGACCAGCTTCCTGCCTGTCATGCGGGCGAGCATACGTCCGATGTGGGATTTGCCGCAGCCCATGAAGCCGCAGAGGTAGATGGTCGTCATACGAGAGCCTCCATATCGGAGATGAGAGCGTCGATGTCGTCCTTGTTATAGGAGGCACCGTCCCATATCTCGTGGGCAGCCACTGCCTGAAGCACCAGCATCGCCATGCCTGTCATCGCCTTTGCACCCTTTTCACGGGCGGTCTTTGCGAGCAGGGTCTCACGGGGATTGTATATCGCATCGAACACATAGCTTACGTGGTCCAGTATCTCGGGAGCACAGGGCATCCTGTCGGATTTCGGGTACATACCCACAGGGCAGGCGTTCACGAGCAGGTCGAAATCGGGGACGCTGCCGTCGAAGTCCTCCGCACAAAGTCCGCCGTTTCCGATGAACACGATGCTGACATCGGCATCGGGAGCAAGCTGCTTTATCTCGCTCACAGCCTGACGTGCGGTGGCTTCGTCCGTTTTCAGCACGGCGATGGTGAGCCTTCCGCCGCTGAGTGCGGTCTCGATCGCCATCATCCTGCCGACGCCGCCGCAGCCGATGAGCAGCACACGGGAGCTGAGCGTTGCCCCAAGCATTTCGATGGACTTTGTGAAGCCCATGACATCGGTGTTGTAGCCGACCTTTTCGCTGCCGTTTGCGATGCAGTTCACGGAGCGGTAGCGTGCCGCACCGTCAGACAATCTGTCGCAGCAGCTTATTATTTCCACTTTGTGGGGTATAGTAATATTAAATCCGTCCAGCGAGGAGAGGAAGTCCTTTTTCGCCTCAAGCTCCTCGGGGGCGATATCGTAAAGCTGGTAGTCCACTTCCTCGCCGCTTAACTGAAACAGCCTTGTGTGTATCTGCGGTGAGAGCGAGTGGCCGAGGGGGTGTCCGATAAGTCCGAATCTACGCATTGTTTTATCCTTTCAGTGCTTCAAGAGCCTTTTCGAGAGTTTCGTTGTTTTCGATGTTCACTGCGACAGCACCCTTGAGCGTCTTCTTCACAAGACCTGTCAGCACCTTGTTGGGGCCAAGCTCCACATATGCTTCGATGCCTGCGTCGTTCATTGCGTTCATCTCGTCCACGAACTTCACGGGAGAGCAGATGTGAGCTGCGAGGTAGGAGGGCATATCGGAAAAGTCGGTGAGCCTGCTGCCGTAGAGGTTGGCGTAGAAATCGCAGTCCGGAGCCTTGAAATCAAAGCCTGCAACGGCTGCCTTGAACTCCTCTGCGGCACCTGACATCAGCTTTGTGTGGAATGCGGCGGAAACTGCCAGCTTCACGCAGCGTGCCTTCAGTGCGGAGAGCTTTTCGATCGCCTCGTCGATAGCCGCTGTTTCGCCTGCGATAACGGTCTGCTCGGGGCTGTTGTAGTTTGCGGGAGCGGCAAAGCCGTTCACCTCGGACAGCACCTTTCCGATGGTGTCGTTATCGCAGCGGAGGATGGCTGCCATTGCACCGCCTGTTGCCTCGGCTGCCTTTGCCATCGCCTCGCTTCTCAGCTTTATCGCCTTGTATGCGTCCTCGAGGGTCAGCATGCCGCTTGCATACATCGCAGCGTACTCGCCGAGGGAGTGACCTGCAACGGCACAGTTTCCGATGCCGTTCTCGCGTGCTGCGGTCAGTGCGAGAAGGGACGCTGTGAATATAGCGGGCTGGGAGAGCCTTGTCTGCGAAAGCTCCTCAGCGGTGGCTTCGTTTATCTTCTTCATGATGTCGAAGCCCATGATATCGCTGCCGCACTCCAGTATCTCCTTTGCGGCGGAGTATCTCTCCGCAAGCTCCGCACCCATCATGGGGTACTGGCTGCCCTGACCTGAGAATAAAAATGCTGTTTTCATGTTAGTTACCTCCGTGTATTGATTAACTGACTGTTTTTTTGTCGTCAGCCCTATGAAAATCGACTTTTTATGAGATTTGTGGAAAAAATAGAAACAAATCGGTTGACAAAAAGATGAATATAGGGTAAAATATAAATGTATGTTTGCAAGAAACTGCTGTGGACTTTGTCCGCAACATCTATCATTATACAATAATATGCAAATAAAATCAAGGAGTATTTTTTGATGAACGGAATAGAGTTGCTGGGTACAGGTAGTTATGTTCCCGAATTTATTGCTGATAACGATATGTTCGCAGAGTTCCTCGATACCTCTGATGAGTGGATACTGCCACGCACGGGCATCAGGCAGCGTCATATCATGACAGATAAACCGAATCACTTCATGGCGACGGAGGCGGCGAAGAACGCCCTGAAGGACGCAGGCGTGGACGCTATGGATATCGACCTTATCCTCGTTTCCTGCTGCACGCCCGACTTCTTCTATCCCTCCATGTCCTGCCTTGTGCAGCTCGGCATCGGTGCGAAGAACGCTGCGTGTCTTGATATCAACAGTGCCTGCACGGGCTTTATCTCCGCACTGGACGTGGCTCAGAAGTTCCTTGCTTCGGGTCAGTACAGGACCGTGCTCATCGTGGCGAGTGAGAAGCTCTCCTCCCAGCAGGACTACACCGACCGTTCCATGTGCATCCTTTTCGGCGACGCCGCAGGTGCAGTGGTGGTACGCGGAGCGGACAGCCCCTATCATTCCACACTGGGTGCCGCAGGCGATGATTTCGAGGCACTCTACTGCAAGGTCAACTACCAGTCCAACTGCCCGTTCTATCCCGAGAACAGGGACAATGATTTCTTCGGCAACCGTTTCGACACCTTCGCAAAGCGTAACTTCCTGCAGTCCGACGGACACGCAGTGTACAAGTTCGCGGTGAACGCCATGAGCAGTGCCGTGAAGAAGGTCGCAGAGAGCGGCGGCTACGAGATAGGCGATCTTGACGTCATCATCCCGCATCAGGCGAACCTCCGCATCATAAAGAAGGCGAACGATCTTCTCGGAGCTGATCCTGAGAAGGGATACACCAACATCGACAGGCTCGGAAACGTATCGAGTGCCTGCATCCCCGTGGCTCTTGACGAGCTGAACAGGCAGGGCAGGCTGCACAGGGGCATGAAGGTATGCCTTGTGGGCTTCGGTGCGGGTCTTACCTACGGTGCGATAATCATGGAGATCTGATATACCATATAACATATAACACACCAACCAAGACAACTGAAAGGAAAGACATTATGGCAAAAACAGCGATAATCACAGGCTCCAGCCGAGGAATCGGTGCAGCTATTGCTAAGCGTCTTGCAAAGGACGGCTGCAATATCGTAATCAACGACGTTTCTGAGGAGGCTCTCAGCACCGCGGGAGCGGAAGTGGCAGAGGCCTGCCGTGCATACGGCGTGAAGGTCGAGTGCTATGCGGCGGATGTTTCCGACTACGCTCAGTGCGAGGCTATGGTGAAGTGGGTCAAGGAGGAGTTCGGCTCCGTTGACATCCTCGTCAACAATGCGGGCATCACCCGTGACGGCCTCATGGTACGCATGGATGAGGAGATCTACGACATGGTCATCCGCATCAACCAGAAGTCTGTTTTCAACATGACCAAGCTCTGCGGTGCAGTTATGATGCGTCAGAAGAGCGGCAGGATCGTAAATCTCGCTTCCGTTGCGGGTCTTTACGGCAACCCTGGTCAGATAAACTATTCCGCGTCCAAGGGTGCGGTCATCGCAATGACAAAGACCACCGCCAAGGAGCTTGGCAGCAGAGGCATCACCTGCAACGCCGTTGCTCCCGGCTTTATCCAGACACCCATGACCGACAAGCTCACTGACGAGCAGAAGGCGGCTATGCTGCAGATGATCGCCATGAAGCGTTACGGTCAGCCTGAGGAGGTCGCAGGCGTGGTATCCTTCCTTTGCAGCGACGATGCATCCTACGTAACAGGACAGGTAGTGGAGATAAGCGGCGGCTTAAGTATGTAAAGAGCGACGATAAACGCACATCTGCCGCGTCGGTCGCATTTCGGCAGGCACAAAGCCTGGCCGAAATACGCTCTCCTTGCATCTGCACATTTCTCGCCACTCTTTAAGTGGCTGCGAGATAGTATCGCATTTACTGCGTCACTCTCCCGACCCTTGTGCGGCATTAAGTTAAGTACAGCACTTCCTGTGGCTGCGGCACCGCTGCTCTTACGGCAATACACCATGCTTTTGGCGGCGGAAAGATACGGCACATCCAGATATATTATATAACGACAACAAGAAAGAACATATCATAAATTCGGAGGAAACAACTCAATGGAAAGAAGAGTAGTTATCACAGGTCTGGGAGTAGTAACTCCCTGCGGAAACACGGTCGATGAGCTGTGGGACAGCCTGATGGCAGGCAAGCACGGCTTTGAGCTGGCTCCCTGGTTCGGTGAGCAGGAGCCTGATACCCTCGGCGTTGTTGCCAAGGTAAAGAACTTCGACCCGTCCGAGTATTTCGACAAGAAGGAGCTTCGCAGAAACGATGTCATCGTTCAGTACGCAGTTTATGCGGCTATGAACGCTCTGAAGGATGCAGGTACGGATTTCAAGGATCTCGATCCATTCCGTGTCGGCACCATCATCGGCAGCGGCATCGGCGGTATGTATACCACCGAGGAGGAGATGCTGACCTACCACAACAAGGGCAACAAGAAGGTATCCGTTTTCACCATCACCAAGATGATATCCAATATGCCTTCGGGTATCGTTGCCATCAGAACAGGCTTCAAGGGCAGCAACTTCTGCGTTACCACAGCCTGTGCGAGCGGTACTCAGGCTATCGGTGAGGCTTTCCGCTCCATCAAGCACGGTTATCTTGACGCTGCTGTTGCAGGCGGTACCGAGCACAGCGATCTCGGCTTCTGCTACGCTGCGTTCAACAATATGCACGCTATCACACGTTCCCAGGACGTTGACAGAGCTTCCATCCCCTTTGACGGCGAGAGAAGCGGCTTCGTTCTCGGCGACGGCTGCGGTATCCTCGTTCTGGAGGAATACGAGCACGCAAAGGCAAGAGGCGCGAAGATATACGCAGAGATCTGCGGTTACGGCTCCACCTGTGACGCTCACCACGAAACAAGCCCCGATCCCGAGGGCATCGGCGGTGCGAAGGCTATGCAGTTCGCCTATGAGGAAGCTGGCATGAGTCCCGAGGACATCAACTACATCAACGCACACGGTACATCCACACACATGAACGACATGACCGAAACAAAGGCCATCAAGGCTGCCTTCGGCGAGCACGCAAAGAACATCGCAGTGAACTCCACCAAGTCCATGACAGGACATCTGCTGGGTGCTGCGGGCGGTGTTGAGGCTGTTGTTACGGCTCTCTCCATCAGGAACAGCAAGGTGCACATGACAAGAGGCTACAAGGTGCCCGATCCCGAGTGCGATCTTGACTACGTAACAGAGGGCACACGTGAGATGAACATCACAGGTGCACTCAGCAACTCTCTCGGCTTCGGCGGTCACAACGGCTGCCTGTGCATGAGACCCGTAAACGACTGAGAAAGGACGACGACAATGACTTTCAACAAGGACAAGGAAACAAAGATAACCGACACTATCGAGTGTGTTGAGGCTCTTGCGAAGATACTCAGGGACAACGATCTCGGTAAGATCAAGGTAAGCACCGAGGACGTCGATATCATCATCGAGGGCAAGCAGGCTGCTCCCGTAGCTTCTGTGGCTCCTGTGGCAGTGGCTGCTCCTGCGGCTGCTCCCGCTGCGGCTCCCGAGGCTGCTTCCGTGAGCGGAAACATCGTTACCTCCCCCATCGTGGGCACATTCTACGCTGCTCCTTCTCCCGACAAGCCTCCCTTCGTAAAGGTCGGCGACACTGTCAACGCAGGCGACGTAGTATGCATCATCGAGAGCATGAAGCTCATGAACGAGATCAACTGCGAATTCAGCGGCAGAGTTGCTGAGATCTATGTAAACAACGGCGAGCCTGTTGAATTCGGTCAGAAGATCATGCGTATCGAATAAAAAATGATGATAAACGCACATCTGCTGCGTCAAGCGTATTTCGACAGGCACAAAGCCTGGTCGAAATAAGCTTTCCTTGCATCTGTGCATTTCTCACCATTTTTGCGTGGCGAAACGTGCGTCTGCTGCGTTGACCGCCAGAGGTGCAGTGCTCTCTTAACAGAAAATTAATCTTACTGTGCTAATATGTTTTAAATACTTGAACAGCGGTAAGCGGTGCTTATCACTGCTCGTCCGGAACAAGGAGACAATATGACACTCAATTTAGATCAGATCAAAGAGATAATCCCTCACCGCGATCCGTTCCTGCTCATCGATGAAGTAACAGAGCTGGAGCCCGGTGTGAGCGTAACGGCAAAGAAGTACCTTCGTCCCGAGGAGGACTGGTTCAGGGGACATTTCCCCGGTCAGCCCGTACAGCCCGGCGTTCTCATGATCGAGATGCTGGCTCAGGCAGGTGCCGTATGTGCACTGGTGCTTCCCGAGAACAAGGGCAAGATCGCTTTCTTCGCAGGCATCGACAAGGCACGCTTCCGCGGCACTGTAAAGCCCGGAGATACTCTCATGCTCCATGTGGAGATGACAGGTAAGAAGGGTCCCATCGGCTTCGGCAAGGCTGTTGCGACTGTTGACGGCAAGAAGGTAGTTACCGCCGAGATATCCTTTGCGGTCGCTGACCCCGAGAATTAATATATCTGGAGTTGACAGACATAATGTTTAACAAGATACTTATTGCCAACCGCGGCGAGATCGCTATCAGAATAATGCGTGCCTGCCGTGAGCTTGGTATCAAGACGGTTGCGGTATATTCCGAAGCGGATAAGTCTGCTCTGCACGCCATGATAGCCGACGAGGCCGTGTGCATCGGTCCTGCCGCCACAAAGGACAGCTACCTCAACACGCAGGCGATACTTGCGGCGTGTGAGCTGACCCATGCCGAGGCGATACATCCCGGCTTCGGCTTCCTTTCCGAGAACGCTAACTTCGCACGTCTGTGCGACAAGTGCGGCATCAAATTCATCGGTCCCGCACCCGAGGTCATGGACGCAATGGGCGACAAGGCCAACGCAAAGAAGACCATGGTATCCGCAGGTGTTCCTGTGGTGCCCGGCTCTGACGGCGTCGTGACTTCTGTCGAGGACGCAAAGAAGATATCCGCTGAGATAGGCTATCCCGTGATGGTGAAGGCATCAGCAGGCGGCGGAGGCCGCGGTATCCGTCTTGTGGAGCGTGAGGAGGACCTCGAGGCACAGTACACTGCCGCTCAGCAGGAGGCACTGCAGTTCTTCGGCAACGACGAGGTGTACATCGAGAAGTTCATCGTGAACCCACGCCATGTGGAGATACAGCTCCTTGCGGACGAGCACGGCAACGTCGTGCATCTCGGCGAGCGTGAATGCTCCCTTCAGAGAAAGAACCAGAAGGTGCTGGAGGAGAGCCCCAGCCCCATCATGACCCCCGAACTGCGTGAACGCATGGGCAGGGCGGCTGTGGCGGCGGCAAAGGTGAGCGGCTACCAGAACGCAGGCACCATCGAGTTCCTTGTTGACAAGGACAGGAACTTCTATTTCATGGAGATGAACACCCGTATCCAGGTGGAGCATCCCGTGACCGAGCTTGTTACGGGCATCGACCTCGTAAAGGCACAGATACGCATTGCGGCAGGCGAAACGCTGTGGTTCTCACAGGATGATGTGAAGCTCAGCGGTCACGCCATCGAGTGCCGTATCAACGCCGAGGATCCCAGACATAATTTCCGTCCCTGCCCCGGCAGGATAAACTTCCTGCACATTCCCGGCGGCTCGGGCGTGCGTATCGACACCGCAGCCTACACAGGCTACGAGATCACTCCCTTCTACGACAGCATGATCGGCAAGCTGCTGGCTTGTGCTCCCACAAGAGAGGAAGCCATCATGAAGATGCGTGTGGCTCTGTCCGAGTTCATCATCGAGGGCGTGGATACGAACATTGATTTCCAGCTTTGCCTGCTCAAGGACGAGGATTTCGAGCAGGGCAATTTCGATATCGGTTTCCTGAACCGTAAAAATGTGATGGGGGAGTGAGTCTGAATGCAGCTTGAGGATCTGTTTAAAGTTGTCAAGGAGCGTTTCGGTGCCGAAATGCCCCAGCCCGCAGGCGAAAAAGAGGTGGAGATCCCCGAGGATCTGCTCTTCAAATGCCCCAGATGCGGAAACGTTATCTATAACGAGGATTTCGAGCGTGCGATGAAGGTCTGCCCCAAGTGCGGCTACCACGCACGTCTTACATGGAAGGAACGCCTTGATCTCACCGTGGACAAGGGCAGCTTCAGGGAGTTTGACGAGAGCATGCACTCTCTCAATCCCATCGGCTTCCCGAAGTACGAGGACAAGGTGAGCCAGCTTTCCGAGAAGGTCGGCATGAACGATGCGATCAAGACGGGCGAATGTACCATCCGTGGCTATCGCTGTGTTATCGGCGTTATGGACAGCCATTTCATGATGGCGAGCATGGGCTCCGTTGTCGGAGAGAAGATCGCACGTGCGTTCGAGTATGCCACTGAGCACAAGCTCCCTGTCGTGATGTTCACGGCTTCGGGCGGTGCGAGAATGCAGGAGGGCATCATCTCCCTTATGCAGATGGCAAAGACCAGCGGTGCCGTAAAGCGTCACAGCGACGCAGGCGGTCTGTATATCACCGTCATGACCGATCCCACCACGGGCGGCGTCACGGCGTCCTTTGCGAGCCTTGGCGACATCATCCTTGCGGAGCCGAAGGTGCTTATCGGCTTTGCGGGCAGACGTGTCATCCAGGACACCATCCGCCAGCGTCTTCCCGACGACTTCCAGTCCGCCGAGTTCCTGCAGGAATGCGGCTTTGTGGATATGATCGTTGAGCGTGGCATGATGCGTAAGAGGGTATCCAACATCCTCAAATTACACGGTTTTCCGAAGGAGGTTACAGGCAGATGAGCAAGATGACAGCCTGCGAAAGGCTTGAAATAATCCGCCACAAGAACCGTCCGACAGTGAACGACTACATCCCCGTGATGTTCACACGCTTCATGGAGTTCCACGGCGACCGCCTTTACGGCGACGATGCCGCTATCATCGGCGGTATCGGATATCTCAGCGATATGCCTGTCACCGTCATCGCACAGGTGAAGGGCAGAAATCTCGATGAGAACAAGAAGTCCAATTTTTCCATGCCCCATCCCGAGGGCTACCGCAAGGCACTGCGTCTTGCAAAGCAGGCGGAGAAGTTCGGCAGACCCGTTATCTGCCTTGTTGATACACCCGGTGCTTTCTGCGGTATCGAAGCGGAAAAGCGTGGTCAGGGCGAGGCTATCGCAAAGAACCTTGCCGAGTTCATGACACTGCGTACGCCCGTCATCTCCGTTGTACTTGGCGAGGGCGGAAGCGGCGGTGCTCTGGCACTGGCTGTATGCGACGAGCTTGCGATGCTTGAGAACGCACTGTACTCCGTCATCTCTCCCCGAGGTGCGGCGTCCATCCTCTGGAAGGACGGCACGAAGGAGAAGGAGGCGTGCGAGGTGCTGAAGATAACTGCGGAGGACCTCACGGCTTTCGGCGTGTGCGACAGGATAATCCCCGAGCCTGAGGGCGGTGCGCATCTCAGCAAGGAGCAGACTGCCGACAGCATCTACGAGTATCTTACCGAGGCTGTGGCACGTCTGAAAAATAAGGATATCGATACGCTTCTTGAACAGCGTTATCACAAATTTAGAAAAATTGGTATGTTTGCCGAATAAGTTTGTGAAAAATAACTTGTAAAAAAAGCATTTTTGATATTGATTATTTCCGATTAATGATTTATAATATTACATGAAATGCCGCATATAATATCGTGGCAAATAATATGGAGGGTATATACCATGATTTTTGAAAAGATCAAGAAGCTCATTGCAGACCAGCTCGATGTAGAGGAAGATTCCATCACAGAAGCATCTTCCATCACCGACGATCTCGGTGCAGATTCTCTGGATGTTGTTGACCTCGTTATGAGCATCGAGGACGAGTTTGATGTTGAGATCCCCGAGGATCAGGTTGAGAACATCAAGACTGTCGGCGACATCGTTAAGTACATCGAAGACAACCAGTAATGACTTACCGTCATCAATAAAAACAGCCCGCATCACAATGGTGCGGGCTGTTTTTGTGCATTTTTAGATTTTTTGGTGCATAATAACTAAATGGGCTGACGTGGTTTCGTTGATTGTGACCTGGAAAACTTAAAAAATGCTGAAAAAGTTGGCATTATTAATAAAAAACACTTTTTTAAAGTAAACCGTATTGTAATTTGCATCTCTTTGTGATACAATTTATTGTGGTAAATTAATGAAGGAGGTGTTGTTGGTGCCGGCTTTGCTTATTGTTGTTTCGGCGCTTGCTGCTGTTTTTGCGGCGGGTCTTGTGGCTGCTCTTATGAAGCTTCGTGCTCTGACAGCCGCTTCCGAGAAGCTGCGTAATATCGACAGGATGACGGGCCTTTGCAACCGTGACGGTTTCATTGCCGCCGCTGAGCCTGTCCTGAAGAATATATCTTCCACCGGTAAGAATGCCGCTATCGTCGTGTTTGACGTGGACGGCATGGGTAAGATAAACACACTGTTCGGTACTGAAGTCGGTGACAGCGTTGTCGTCGGCTTTGCTGCGTCGGTGGAAAAGGTCTGCGGCGGAAAGCATCCCTGCGCCAGGATCGATACGGACGACTTCGCAGTGCTGCTCACATACTCCGATGAAAAGGAGATAGATGTGCTGATATCCGACTTTGAGGAGGCTCTGAACGTTTATTTCGGAGATACCGCTGTTATGGAGCGTGTGGGTTATCTTGCGGGCGTTGCGGTGTACGACGGCTGTGACGATATCTATACCCTGTACAACAAGGCTAACCTCTGCCTGCTTGCAAAGGAGGGCAAGGTCACACGTTTCAATTCCGATATGGAGCAGCGTATGGTGGAGAACGAGCTTCTCCGCACAGAGATGCTGGACGCCCTCGCCGAGGGTCAGTTTGAGCTGTATTACCAGCCGAAGATAGCATTCCGCACAGGTGAGATGATGGGCGTTGAGGCTCTCATCCGCTGGCATCATCCCACAAAGGGATTTGTGCCGCCCTGTGATTTTATCCCGCTTGCGGAGCAGACGGGCATCATAACGAAGATCGACGAATGGGGTCTGCGTACCGCCTGCAACCAGATACTGAAGTGGCAGGAGATGGGGCTGCCGCCCGTCAGGGTGTCTGTGAATATGTCGCAGGCACAGTTCTACCGCACGGATGTTGTCACCACGGTGACCAACGTCCTGCAGGAAACGGGAATCGATCCCTCGCTGCTTGAGATAGAGGTGACCGAAACGATGGCGATGCAGGACATCGAACGCACGGTGAACGTCCTCGGACGCATCCGTGACATGGGTGTCAGCATTTCCATGGACGACTTCGGCAGCGGCTATTCGTCGCTGAGTTCTCTCAAGACCATTCCGCTGGATATCCTGAAGATAGACCGCAGCCTTGTGTGCGACCTTGACGACAACGAGGTATCCAAGCAGATAACGGGTGCGATAGTTGATCTCGGCAAGGCGATGAAGCTGATGATACTTGCGGAGGGCGTGGAAACGCAGGAGCAGTGCAGATACCTCACCGATATCGGCTGCGACCTTGCTCAGGGCTACTTCTACAGCAAGCCCCGTCCCGCTGACGAGATCACAGTGATGCTCATGCCCGGGGCTATGAAGCAGCTCAGCAAATAAAAACAGACCGCACGGTCAGGACACAAGCACTAAAGAGCCACTTTTGATATTGATGTCAAAGGTGGCTTTGTTTTACTTGTATCATTGGCATTTTAAGGCAGCTTTGTCATGAGCTGCATGGCGACAAACAAGGGTTTACAGGAGGTAGCTGAATGATAAGAGTTATGGAATACAGCGATCTGCCACAATGCGGCATGATCTATGCAAAAGCATTCCCGATCGAGCACTGGGGGATAGACTGGACGCCGGAAAACGCAACGGAATATCTGCGTGATCTTTTTGAACAGAGGAGATCGGTCGGATATGTATATGAGGAGGATGGCGGAGTGTCGGGCTGCATATTTGCACTCTGTAAGATCTCGGGAAGCAGGGAAGAGATCTATATCAACGAGATGGCGGTGCTTCCCGAACGTCAGGGGCATGGCATCGGCAGACAATTACTGGACGCTGTCAAGGAATACAGTAAAGAAAAAGGGCTTGCGGGAATAGTTCTTTACACGAGCAGGTATGCACCTGCGGCAGGCTTTTACGAGAAGAACGGATTCAAGCTGTCCGATGGTACTATCTGTATGTATTATGAGTGATCAATAACCGTATGATATGATAAGAGCCGGAGAAGTAACAACATCTTCTCCGGTCCTGTTTTTATTTTATCTGACCTCTATTCCGTCAGTGCCGCCTTTATCCCGTGGGCGAGTGTGAGGAGCTGCTGCGAATTGAGCTGCGTCACGGCGGAGGTTATCGTCACCGAGGTGCCGAGAAGCTCCATGTCCTTCATTGAACTGCACATCTGTGCCATCTGCCTTGCCGCTGAGGGTGCCCAGCTTCCGTTTTCGATGAAGCCCACCTTGCGGTGACGAAGTCCGTGGGCGGCAAGCTCCTGAAGCAGGTGCAGCATCGGCGTGAAGATGCCGCCGTTATAGGTGGCGGATGCGAAGATAAGGCATTCCGCACGGAAAGCCTCCGCCACGAGATAGGATGAATGCACGCAGGAAACATCGTACACACGGGTGCCGTGCACTCCGATATCCGACAGGTGTGCGGCGAGGATATCAGCCGCATTCTGCGTATGCCCGTGGATGGTGCCGCAGAATATCACGGCAGACCTGTCCTCAGGCGTGTAGCTGCTCCAGCGGCGGTATTTCTCCAGCACCGTGCCGATATCTTTGCACATCACGTGTCCGTGCAGGGGGCATATCATGCGGATATCAAGACCGCCTGCTTTGTCAAGAAGCATCGACACTTGCATCCCGTAGCCGCCGACGATGTTGGTGTAATAGCGACGCATCTCGGGCAGGCTTTGCGAGATATCGCCGCTTGCGAAGATATCCCCGTCAAGGGCACCGAAGCTGCCGAAGGCGTCGGCGGAGAAGAGTATCTTCTCGTGCTCCTCGTAGGTCACCATCGTTTCGGGCCAGTGCACCATCGGTGCGAGGATGAAACGAAGTCTGTGTGTGCCGGTGTCCAGCACGCTTCCGTCCTCCACCGTGAGCGAGCGTGCACTGATATCCAGACCGAAATACTGTCCTATCATGCCGAAGGTGCGGCGGTTGCCGACTATCACCGCATCCTGCCAGCGTGAGATGATCTCCGCAAGGCAGGCACAGTGGTCAGGCTCCATGTGGTTCACGACGATGTAGTGGAGCGGCTCGCCTGCGAGGGCGTGCGTGAGGTTCTCCAGAAACTGCGGACACACCGCACGGTCCACCGTGTCCATGAGGATGTTTTTCTCACCCCTGATGAGATATGCGTTGTAGGACGCACCCTGCGGCACGGGATAGAGGTTCTCGAACAGTGCGAGGCGGCGGTCGCCTGCTCCGAGCCACGTGACGGTGTCCGTCACTTTCTTTGTACAGTGCATATATGCACCTCCTTTTTGTCTTAGCATTTACCGTCACTGCCGAAATATTACAGCGGATTTTTTGTCACAGGGTCTTGCATTTTGTCGTATATTGTAGTATGATTGGTATGTATGAAAATGTTTGAAAAGAGGCATCGACCTATGATATATATGAAGAAGGCCGCCGCAGTTCTTGCGGCTGTTATTATGGCTGTTTCAGCCACGGGATGCGGCAGGGACGAAAGCTCCCTTGAACAGCCGCCCGAGATATCCCTTCCCGACAGCACCTCCGCCGTGACACAGCAGACGACCACCGCAAAGGCGGACACTTCGGAGGTATCTCTCCCCGATGCGGACACCGCTGACGCAGTGCGTGAGGAAACTGCTGACACCACAGAACAGGTCACACAGGAGGTCACCGCGGAAAGCACGGAGCAGACCGAGGAGCCGCTCGACCCCATGGACTACGGGGCGTACCTGCTGACGGATGCGGAGATGGAATTCACCGAAAACTGCATCTTCGTTGGCGACAGCATCTGCAAGGGCTTCGGCACATACAAGGTGCTGAGCTTTGCGAACGTCTACGCAAACGGCAGTATGGGCACGAGGAATTTCTACGAATACACCTTCACCTACGGCAGAAAGAACGAGGAGCTTCAGTTCACGGAGCTTCTGCACCGCACCCAGCCGCACATCGTGTTCCTTTCCATGGGCATGAACGATATCAACATGATACACCCGTCGGAGTACCGTGCGAATTATAAGCGGATCGTGGATGATGTCCTGCGTGAGACCGACGCCATCGTGTATCTCTGCGGCATGACGCCTGTGCGGAGCAATTTCACCTCCAACGAGAGGATAGATTACTTCAACGCAGAGCTGAAGGCACTTGCGGATATGCTGGAGGAAGTGTACTACGTAGAGTACGGACAGCATATGCTAAACGACAGAGGAGTGCTCAACAACCAGCTTGACGGCGGCGACGGCGTGCATCTTTCGCCCTACGCCTACCGCATCGCACTTTGGGAGATACGCCGCACCCTCATTGAGGACGGTACGCTGGACTACGACCCCGACGCAGTGCAGGAGGAATATCCCACCTGTGAGAGCGTGTCCTCCTCCGAAAGCGACGAGGTATATATCTACGAGAGCGGAGAGGATTTTTCCGAGGAATATTACGTCTATACCGAGGAAGCCACAGAGGACGAGGATATCTCCGCAGGCGGCATTCCTGTTATCTGACGCACAGCCTGTTGCGACAAAGGACGGCACAGCAGACCGAATAGCATAATACGCCCGATGAATATCTTCGGGCGTTTTTGTGTATAAAAACAAAGGAAGAACAAAAGCTAAGCAGAACAGAAAGGAGCGGTATTATGGATATGGATACCATAAAGCATCTCTGCACATTGAGCAGGCTGAAATACAGCGACGAAGACCTGCGGCGTGTGATGGGGGAGATGACGGACATACTTCGGTTGATGGATACGGTGGGGGATTTTAAGCTCGTCTATGACGACACCCGTGACGGGAACAGCGTAGCTCTCACGGAACTGCGTGAGGACACAGCACAGCCCTCGTCGCCCCGTGAGCAGATACTCGCGAACGCAAAGAGCAGTGACGGCTGTTTCATCGTACCCAAAGTGGTGGACTAGGAGGGGCGTATGGATATCACAAGAACGAACATCCGCACGCTGAGAAAGGCTCTGGATGAGCGTAAGATAAGTGCTGTGGAGCTGTGCAGGGAGTATCTCCGCCGCATAAAAGAGCAGGACGGGAGCATCCGTGCGTACATCACGGTGACGGAGGAAGAGGCACTTGCGGCGGCGGAAAGGGCACAGCAACGCATCGACAGCGGCAGGGCATCCGTCCTCACGGGAATACCCGTGGCGGTGAAGGACAACATCTGCACGAAGGGAATACGCACCACCTGTGCCAGCAGGATGCTGGAGGATTTCGTGCCGCCGTATGATGCGGCGGTGGTGGAGAGGCTGAAGGACGAGGACTGCGTCATCCTCGGCAAGACCTCCCTCGATGAGTTCGCCATGGGCGGCTCCAACCAGACCTCCGCATTCGCAAAGACACGAAACCCCTACGACACCGACAGGGTGCCTGGCGGCTCCTCGGGCGGAAGTGCGGCGGCGGTCGCCGCATCCATGGCGGCGTGTGCTCTCGGCTCGGACACGGGAGGCTCGATACGTCAGCCTGCGGCGTTCTGCGGAGTTACGGGCATCAAGCCCACCTACGGACGTATCTCACGCTATGGACTTGTGGCGTTTGCAAGCTCCTTTGACCAGATAGGTCCCATCTGTGCGGACGCACACGACTGTGCGATCATGCTGAATGCCCTGTGCGGCCGTGACAGCCGTGACGCCACCTCTGCCGATGTCGGCGTGCCTGATCTCACAGAGCTTATCGGAAAGCCCGTCAGCGGCCTGAGGATAGCACTGCCGAGGGAATACTTCGATGACGCCATCGACAGCGAGGTGCGTGAATGTGTGATGGCGGCGGCAAGGTATCTCGAAAGGCAGGGGGCGGTGCTTGTGGAATGCTCCATGAAGGCTGTGAAATACGCCGTGCCTGCGTACTACCTCATCGCCTGTGCGGAGGCGGCGTCCAACCTCGCAAGATATGACGGAGTGAAGTTCGGACTTCGGGGCGAGGGCGGCAGTTATTATGACATGGTGTGCGACAGCCGCTCAAAAGGCTTCGGCGAGGAGGTAAAACGCCGTATACTGCTCGGAAACTACGCACTTTCCAGCGGCTACTACGACGCTTATTACAGGAAAGCCATGGCGATACGTCAGGAGATACGCCGTGAGTTTGACGGGATATTTGCGGATGCGGACGCAGTGCTCACGCCGACTACGCCCACCGCCGCATACAGGGTGGATGAGCACATCGGCGACCCTGTCACGATGTACCTTGCGGACATCTGCACCGTCACTGCGAACATCGCAGGTCTGCCTGCGGTCAGCACGCCCTGCGGCATGACGAAAAACGGTCTGCCCGTGGGTGTTTCCTTCGTGGGACGCTGCTTTGACGAGGCGACGATACTTCAGTGTGCGGACGCACTGTGCAGATATTACGCTCCACAGCCGCCGAGGATGGGAGGTGCGTTATGAGATACGTACCGACGATGGGTCTTGAGATACACGCAGAGCTTCTGACCGAAAGCAAGATATTCTGCGGCTGCTCCGCTGCCTTCGGCGGCGAGCCGAACACACGCTGCTGTCCCGTATGCAGCGGAATGCCCGGTACTCTGCCTGTGCTAAACCGCAGGGCGGTGGAGTATATCGTGAGGGCAGGCTATGCCATGAACTGCGACATCAGCCGTTTCACGAAGTGGGACAGGAAGAACTACTTTTATCCCGATCTGCCCAAGGCGTACCAGATATCGCAGATGCCCCGTCCCGTCTGCACGGACGGCTATGTGGACATCACGGTGGACGGGCAGGAGAAACGCATCCGCATCGAACGCATACATCTTGAGGAGGACGCGGGAAAGCTCATTCATGACGAGGGGCGTGGTATCTCGTTTGCGGATTACTGCCGCTGCGGTGTGCCGCTCATCGAGATAGTGACAAAGCCCGACCTGCACTCGGCGGCGGAGGTGACGGAGTTCTTCGGGCAGGTGAAGCTGCTGCTGAAATACGCAGGTATCTGCGACTGCAGGATGGAGCAGGGAAGCATCCGCTGCGACATCAACATCTCACTTGCACCCGAGGGAAGCGACGTCCTCGGAACAAGGACGGAGCTGAAGAACCTGAACTCCATGAGGGCGGCACAGCGTGCCATCGCAGCGGAGATATCACGGCAGGCTGAGATACTGGAAGACGGCGGTACGGTGGTGCAGGAAACACGCCGCTTCGATGACGGGGCAGGCGTTACCGTTGCGATGCGTTCCAAGGAGGACGCACAGGACTACCGTTATTTCCCCGACCCCGATATCCCGCCCGTGCTGTTCACTGAGGAGCAGCTTCGGGAGATACGTGACAGCCTGCCGGAGCTTCCCGCACAGCGGCTGCAGAGATATACCGCGATGGGCGTGAGCCGCAGCGACGCGGCGGTCATCATCGGAGACAAACGCATCAGCGACCTTTTCGACGAGGCGGCACAGTGCAGCAGCGACCCGAAGAAGACCGCAGCGTATCTTGTGGTGGAGCTGATGCGGCGTGTGAACCTCGGCGAGATAGACCCCGACAGCATCCCGTTCAGCGGCAGCGACTTTGCACGGCTCACGGAGTATCTCTATGCCGACAGGCTCTCGCAGAACAACGCAAGGCTTGTGCTGACGGAGATGATAAACGGCGGCGGCACGCCTGATGACATCGCACAGCGGCTGGGGCTGTGGATAAGGGAGGACAGGGAGCTGCTCTCTGCCACGGTGGCAAAGCTCATCGCAGACAACCCGAAGGCAGCGGAGCAGTACCGCAGCGGCGACAGGAAGGTGTTCGGCTTCTTCATGGGTCAGGCGAACAAGGCACTCAGGGGTGCGGCGGCTCCGAAGGCGATACAGGAGGAGCTTCTGAAACAGCTTGAGGGCTGACGGAATATGTGGAATGCCCGTGTCCGTGGATGCGGGCGTTTTCCGTGCTTATACGGGCTTTGGTGACATATTAACAGGAAATATTCACAAAACACTTGCATTATTTGTAAAAAAGGTGTATAATATTTAATGGCTATTTGTATGCCCGAGGTGTACTTTTCGCCTTAAATTGCTGTGAGGAGATTGATTTTATGAAAGCAGATCTGCATTGTCACACCACCATTTCCGACGGTTCGCTCGGAATATCGGATATTATAAGACAGGCTGACAGAGATGATGTCCGCTATCTCGCCATTACGGATCATGATAGCCTTGCGTCCTCCTCGAGAGCAGCCGTGCTCGGCAAGCGTTACAACGTCAATGTCGTACCCGCTGTGGAGTTCTCCGCTTTTGACGGCTCACGCGGAAGAAAGGTACATATCCTCTGCTATATGCCACAGAAGCCTGACAGACTTGAGGGTCTGTGCCTGCGTACCTCCGAGGGCAGGATGAACCTCGGCAAGCGTATGGCGATGAAGGCGCTGGAGAAGTACCCCATCACTCTGGAGAGCATCCTGCGTTATTCCGCAGGCAGCAAGGCGATATACAAGTGCCACATCATGCACGCACTGATGGACTACGGCTACACCACAGAGCTTTACGGCGAGGTGTACGATTCCATCTTCGACAGGAACAGCGGCATCTGTGCCGAGGAGGTAAGAGCCGAGGCGGATTTCTACCCCGACGTGCATTTCGTGACCACGCTCATCAGGGCAAGCGGCGGTATCGCTGTCATGGCTCATCCCAAGGTATACGACAGCTTCGATCTGCTGGAGGAGCTTGCGGCGTCAGGCGAGCTGGACGGTGTCGAGGTTTGGCACACAAGTGCCGACGAAAAGGAGAAGGGCCAGCTTCTGGAGCTTGCTCAGCGTCATGATCTCATCACCACGGGCGGCTCGGATTTCCACGGCTTCTATAATCACTACGCAATTCAGATAGGCTCCAACCTGACGCCCGAGGAATCCCTCAACAGGATACTCAGCCGCAAGGGCAAGGCGTAAGATACATAAATAAAGATACACAGAGGAACAAAAGTATGGATATCAAACAGCAGGCTTTACAGAAGCATTACGAATGGCAGGGCAAGCTGGAGGTGGTGTCCCGTGCGAAGATCGAAACACGAGAGGATCTTTCGCTGGCGTACACTCCGGGCGTTGCACAGCCCTGTCTTGAAATAGCGAAGGACCCCTCGCTCTCCTATAAGCTGACACGCAGGAACAACCTCGTGGCGGTCATCACGGACGGTACGGCGGTGCTGGGTCTTGGCGACATCGGCGGTCTTGCGGGCATGCCCGTTATGGAGGGCAAGTGCTGTCTGTTCAAGGAGTTTGCCGACGTTGACGCCTTCCCCCTTTGCATAAAGAGCAAGGACCCCGACGAGATAGTACGTACCATCGAGCTTATCTCCGACAGCTTCGGCGGCATCAATCTGGAGGATATCTCCGCTCCCCGCTGCTTCGAGATAGAAGCAAAGCTGAAGGAGCGTCTGGACATCCCCGTGTTCCATGACGACCAGCACGGCACTGCCATCGTGGTGGGCGCGGCTCTTCTCAATTCCATGAAGCTGACAGGTAAGGATATCAGTGAGATCAGGGTCGTTATCAACGGTCCCGGTGCCGCAGGCGTTGCTATCGCCAGATTCCTTATGGAACTGGGCGTGGGCGATATCGTGATGGTAGGACGTGACGGTATCCTGAACCGTGAGGGAAGATATGGAAACCCTGCACAGGCAGAGATGGCTCAGATCACCAACAAGACGGGCATGAAGGGCACTCTTGCGGACGCAATGAAGGGTGCGGATGTTTTTGTCGGCGTATCCAGACCTGACCTTGTTTCTGCCGAAATGGTGAAGTCCATGGCGGACAAGCCCATCATTTTCCCGTTGGCTAATCCCGACCCCGAGATAACATACGACCTTGCAAAGCAGTCAGGTGCATTCATCGTGGGCACGGGCAGGAGCGACTACCCCAACCAGATAAACAACGTGCTGGTGTTCCCGGGAGTTTTCAAGGGTGCACTGAGTGTGCGTGCTAAGGCTATCACGGAGGAGATGAAGCTGGCGGCGGCTCACGCCATCGCTGACTATATCCCTGAGGACAAGCTGTCCGTTGACTACATCATCCCCAGTGCACTGGACAAGTCCGTGGCTGACGCTGTGGCAAAGGCAGTGGCTGACGAGTGGGTACGTCTGAACGGCGGCGAGGTGTAAGATATGACCATTGAATACACACCCCGTGGCGTTTGCTCACGGAAGATGATAATAGAGCTTGAGGACGGCGTGGTGAAGAGCCTGAAGGTAATGGGCGGCTGCGACGGTAATCTCAAGGGAATAAGCAGGCTTGTGGAGGGTATGAAGGCGGAGGACGTCATCGCAAGGCTTGAGGGCATCCGCTGCGGCTTCAAGAACACATCCTGTCCTGCTCAGCTTGCCGAGGCTCTGAAGAAGCACATCGGCGGCTGATATGATGCGTGAGGTGAAGA
Organism: Oscillospiraceae bacterium; assembly: GCA_045606085.1. Classification (GTDB taxonomy): domain Bacteria; phylum Bacillota; class Clostridia; order Oscillospirales; family Ruminococcaceae; genus CAG-115. The sequence continues at coordinate 5,729 of JAZURJ010000068.1, read as the reverse complement.
CATGAAGATTGCATCCCTGTTCGAGGGCGGAAGGACGGTATTCTCGTTCGAGATTTTCCCGCCGAAGAAGGACGGTTCCATCGACACGATATATAAGACGCTGGAGTCGCTGAGCGACCTCAGACCCGATTTCATCAGTGTTACATACGGTGCGGGCGGTACTGCCGCAGGCTGCTCCACGAGAGAGCTTGTGACGCTCATCAAGGAGAAGTACCACACGGAATCCATCGCACATCTCACCTGTGTGAACTCCACGAAGGCGGACATCGACCGCATCATAAAGGAGTTCGAGGAGCACGGTGTGGAGAACGTGCTGGCACTCAGGGGCGACATCAACCCCAACATCCCCCCGAAGGAGGATTTCAGGCACGCAAGCGACCTCATCAGCTACATGAAGGCACGCAGCAACCTTAATTTCTCGGGTGCGTGCTATCCTGAGGGACACATGGAATCCGCGAACATCGTGGAGGATATCAGGAACCTGAAGATAAAGGTGGACGCAGGTGCGGAGCATCTTATCTCACAGCTCTTCTTTGACAACGAATATTTCTACGATTTTCTTGAGAAAGCACGCATCGCAGGAATAAACGTCCCCATCGAGGCAGGCATCATGCCCTGCATCAACGCAAACCAGATCAAGAGGATGGTGACCATGTGCGGTGCAAGTCTGCCGCCGAAGTTCACCAAGATGATACAGAGATACGAGCACAACGAGGAAGCAATGCGTGACGCAGGTATCGCCTATGCGGTGGATCAGATCATCGATCTGGTGGCACACGGCGTGGACGGCATCCACCTGTACACCATGAACAATCCCTATATTGCAAGAAAGATAAGCGAAAGCGTGGAGAAGGTGATTAAGGCATGATAAGTGAGATCACTAGGATAGACCGTCTGGAGGCTATACGCTACATGGGCTACAAGGAACAGCCCGACGAGCGTATCAGTACGTCCATCGACGAATGTGAGCGTGACCTGCTGAAGGAGGCACGTCCGCAGTATGTGTGGCGTGTGTTCGATGTGGAGCGTGACGGCAGACAGGTGAGATTATCAGGCTGCGAGTTCGACCTTGAGGGCAGGAACATCTCCGACCATCTTCGTGGCTGTGACAAGGCGGCGGTCATCTGTGCGACGCTGTCCTCCGATACCGACAGATACATCCGCAGGCTGGAGGTAAGCGACAGCATGAAGGCTGTGGTGACGGACGCTCTTGCCAATGCTCTGGTGGAGCAGGTGGTGGAGGACGCACGAAAGAACATCCTCGAGACCATGACGGGATATTCCACCACATGGCTGTACGGCGTGGGCTACGGCGATTTCCCCATCCAGTGTGCTCCGATGCTCATTGCGAGCGTTGACGCCGTGAGAAAGATCGGCGTGTGCTGCACCGCAACGCATATGCTCACTCCGAGAAAGACGGTCATCGGCGTTATGGGACTTTCCCGCGGCGAGCTTGACCGCAAGCACCGCAACTGTCAGGACTGCAGCATGAAGGGCACCTGCAAGTACCGTGAATACGGTCTGAGATGCTGATATATATTGACTTTCAGCGGGATTTGCGTTATAATGTAGTTAAAATCTGACCCGAAAGGAATGTTTATCATGGCTGACAAGAAAAAGAAAAAGTCCATTTTTGCTGAGTTCAAGGAGTTCATCTCCAAGGGCAACGTCATCGACATGGCTGTCGGTGTTATCATCGGCGGTGCGTTCACAAAGATCGTGAACAGCCTTGTTTCCGATCTCATCATGCCCGCTCTCGGTCTGCTGACAGGCGATATCGACTTCGCTGACCTGAAGATCGTGCTGGCTGAGGCTGTTATGGACGGCGAGACCGTTGTCAAGGAGGAGCTTGCCATCAGATACGGCGTGTTCCTTGACGCTCTGCTCAACTTCCTGCTCATCGCCATCGCTGTTTTCGTGATGGTGAAGCTCATCAACACAGCAAGAGAGAAGGCTGAGGAGCTGAAGAAAAAGAAGGAGGAGGAAGCTCCCGCAGCACCTCCCGCTCCCGATCCTCAGATCGTTCTGCTGACAGAGATCCGTGATCTGCTGAAGAAGGACGAGGAAGCTCCCGCAGAGGACGCAGCTCAGTAAATCTACATAAACGACCCGTGTGGCGATGCTGCACGGGTCTGTTGTTTCTGCGGAAAAATAATCGTCATTTCTGCGGTTTTGTTTAAAAAGTTAACATAAAATTAATTTTTGTGTGTTATAATTCAGTTGTTATATGGTATATCAGAGCCGTGGTCGTCGTGGCCATACGGTGAGATGGACAAAATACCTCCGGGGGGTGGTGCCTTCGGAGGTTTTTCCTTGTTACGCCTGCAGATTCCTGTTGCAAAATCTGCGGCGATGTGGTAAAATAAGTGTAGCTGTTCATAAACTTATCTCCTGAAGGAGTGACATAGATGCTGGATCATTGTGTGTGCCCGAAATGCGAACGCATGATAATGCTTGACGGCGAACTGCCCACGGGCTTCTGCCTGTACTGCGGAACGCACATCGCATTTGACGAGGCGAGGGAATGTCTGCTGAGCGGACTTCGTTCCTCCATACCCGACGAATTCATGCTGGAGATAGACCTCAGCGGTCTTATCGACGAGGATGATGCCGCAAACGACAACGCCTACGGGCTTGCGGAATGTCGTGAGGAGTGTGCGAAGGCTCTTGAATACGGTGCGAAGTGGGATTTCGCCAAGGCGTACGAGCATTTTTCACGTGCGTTCGAGTGCTGTCCCACGGATTTCGAGGCCGCCTGCGGCAGGCTGACATCGGGGCTGCTGAAGCTAAACGACGTGGAGAACTGGGAGAGCAGGCTGCATGACTGCATCGGCACGATACGTACGCGTGCGGAGTGGGACAAGGCTCAGAAGGCACTCAGCTACGCACTGGATATACTGAAGAAGTTTCTTTCAAAGGGCGGACGCTTCGTGGCTCCGTACTACACCTACGGTTTCTTCCGCCAGCTCACCGAGAGCTTTCCTGCCATCAACGGCATTTCCATGGAAATATTCGCACATTGTCTGAACGTTGACAACGCACCCTTTACCGACGCCGCAAGGCTGGATCACGAAACGACACGCTTTGCTGTGGGAAGCTATCCCGCCGCGGCTGACAGCAACCTGCGTTTTCCGCTGCTGCTGGTGCTTAAGCATCATGAGGACGAGCAGACGGTGGCGGCACTCTGCCGTGCACTGTATGTATACGAGCGTGGTGCGTGGCTGAGAAACCGTGACACCGAGCGTATCGAGGATGTCATCGGGTTCATGGAGCTTGCACAAAAGGATATCTACGCCGCGAGCCGTATGCACGTTGCGGTGCGTGCCGCATACGATCTGCTGATGATGGGCGGCATCGAGCAGAACACCACGCCGAAGGAGAAGCTGGTGTTCCTTTCGAGGGTGTACACTTATAAGCAGATACAGCGTATGGAGCAGTTCTTCGGGGACGACCTGTTCTTCAGGAAGCTGCAGGGCGAGGTATATCTGCGGCAGCAGGGGGCAAGCCCCGTTTCCGCTGAATATAAAAGGATACTGGATAAGATAGACACGCTGTCCGTGCAGAACACGGCGGCTGATCATTACGGAAATACACGTTCCGTCTGAGGGACGTTTCCGCACTGCGGAGGAAAGGAAGAGCATCATGGCTAATCTGGAAAAACTTACCCGTGAATACGGCGAGATCATCTGGACAGGAAAGAAGTGCATCCTCGGTATGCCCATCTCCTTCACAAGATATATCCTCACCGATACCAAGCTTGTGACCAAGAGGGGTCTGTTCAGCATCACAGAGGACGAGGTGGAGCTGTACCGTGTATACGATATGGCACTGACGCTGCCGTTTGGTCAGCGTATCGTGGGCTGCGGCACGCTGAAGCTGCTCTCCAAGGACAGCGATACTCCCGCAAAGGAGCTGAAGTCCGTAAAGCGTCCCCGTGAGGCAAAGCGTCTTATCGACGAGGCTGTACGGGTGCAGCGTGACAAGTACTATGTACGCGGCCGTGACATGATCGGCATGAACATCCCCGGCGACCACGACCTCGACGGCGACGGCGTTTACGACTGCGAGGAATAATTACGGCGGACCGCTCCTGTGTTGGGCGGTCCTAACCATCTGAAAGGTGCGACATGACAGAGATAACTGTAACTAAGAACGACGCAGGTCAGCGTGCGGACCGCTTTCTTTCCAAGGCGTATCCGAACCTTACGCTGCCGCTCATCTGCAAGCTGATGCGTAAGAAGCGTATCAAGCTCAACGGTGCAAGGACCGAGCCTAACGTGAAGCTCTCCGAGGGCGACGTGTTCCGTTTCTACCTCAGCGATGAGCTGCTCTCAAAGGGCGGCGGCAGCGATCATGATTTCCGTGACTGCCCGTCGGATATAAACATCGTGTACGAGGATGAGAACATCCTGCTTGTGGACAAGCCTGTGGGCATGGTGGTGCATGAGGACAACGATAACTCCTCCGATACCCTCATCGACCGCATAAAGTGCTATCTGTGGAAGAAGGGCGAGTACATCCCCGAGCAGGAGCAGAGCTTTGCTCCCGCACTGTGCAACCGCATCGACCGCAACACGGGCGGCATCGTCATTGCCGCAAAGAATGCGGAGAGCCTGCGTGTGCTCAACCAGAAGATACGTGACAGGGAGCTTGTGAAGCTGTACCTGTGCGTGGTGCAGGGAAGACCCGAGAAGTCCTCTGCGACACTGACGGCGTATCTGCACAAGATATCCGAGGAGAACAGGGTGGTGGTATCGGACAGAAAGACCCCCGAAAACCGCACCATTAAGACGAAATACCGTGTGCTGGACAGCATCGGCAGCCAGAGCCTCGTGGAGGTGGACCTCCTGACGGGCAGGACGCACCAGATACGAGCACATTTCGCATACATCGGACATCCGCTGCTGGGTGACGGAAAGTACGGCAGCAACAAGATAAACAAGCAGTTCGGCTACAACGGACAGGCACTGTATTCCTACAAGCTGACGTTTGATTTCACCACCGACGGGGGCTGCCTTCAGTACCTCAACGGCAGGGCGTTCGAGGTGGCGGACAGGAATGCTATCTGGTTCGTGCAGCGTTACAACGAGCTGAAGAACAGCGGTTGATGTTTTATTGTTTATGCACATTATGAAATCAAATTGTTTGTGTAAAATGCACAAAAACTTTCTCGAGATTTTTACTAAGTTTTATGATAAAATTTAGACAAACATCTTGATTAAATCCGTTTTTTTTAGTATAATAATTGTGATATGATATATATCAATAATATTAGGACAACGGGTCGCTCCCGTGTCCGGAAAATTCAGGAGGAATATTCCAATGGCAGTTAAAGTTGCAATTAATGGTTTCGGCCGTATCGGACGCCTTGCGTTCAGACAGATGTTCGGTGCTGAGGGTTACGATGTAGTAGCTATCAACGACCTGACAAAGCCCTCTATGCTGGCTCACCTGCTCAAGTACGATACCGCTCAGGGCGGCTACTGCGGCAAGATCGGCGAGAACCTGCACACTGTGATCGCTGATGATGAGGCAGGCACCATCACCGTAGACGGCAAGACTCTGACCATCTACGCAAAGGCAAATGCTGCTGAGCTGCCTTGGGGCGAGCTGGGTGTTGACGTTGTTCTGGAGTGCACCGGCTTCTACTGCTCCAAGGAGAAGTCCCAGGCTCACATTGATGCAGGCGCAAAGAAGGTCGTTATCTCTGCTCCCGCAGGCAACGATCT
>JAZURJ010000067.1:0-77120 GCA_045606085.1 Oscillospiraceae bacterium | reverse complement strand
AAAAAAGTAACAGTAACCTACAACCAAGAGAAACTACTATAACCTCAGTGTCAATTTATTATAAATATAACCAAACACAGAGGCGGTGCCCATAGCTATCCACCCGATGATGGTGTAGGAAGAGTTATGGAATGACGATTACTGAAATAGCGACCATCAAATCATCCCTCTGCCTTGCATCTTCTCAAACATTTGTTCCGGATTCAAAAGCAAAAATAATCGTTGAAAAACTTGACAGAGCTTTTTCAAAAAGCTCTTCATCTTTTGGTCAATTCGCCTTGACGAATTGAATGACTCGACTTGACCAAAGGTTCAGTACATCAGGACGTGTCGGGCGAGACGCTAAGACGATATTCCCCTTTCTTGTCAATATTTTCTTTATACAGGTTTTATTTGAATTACAGTCTTGTTGGCTGAGTGTTGCAGATGTGTAGGTCGTTTACACAAATATCATGAGTATTTCTTCGGCCAGCGCGCCCAGATGCTGAAGAGCGCCATTACTAAAATCCCCAACGGATAGTACAGGTACTCGATGATGGAAAGCGGTGAGATGGAAGCCAGCTTCGCGGCCATCAACATTTGCGCGCCATAGGGGATAATTCCTTGAATCACACACGAGAAAGTATCGAGAATACTCGCACTCTTCCGCTTGTCCACCCCATAACGGTTGGCCACATCACTCGCCAAAGGCCCCACGGTGATGATGGCGATGGTGTTGTTGGCCGTACAGATATTGGCCACACTCACAAGAGCCGCGATACACATCTCCGCACCCTTCTTTCCGTCAATGTTCCGGGTGAGCAAACGGATAATGTAATCTACACCACCGTTGAAACGGATCAACTCAAGCATACCGCCCGCCATGAGAGTGATGATGATCAGTTCGCCCATACCGCTCATGCCGCTACCCAACGAGCCAAACCAGTCGAACAGACCCACGCTACCCGTACTTATGCCCACAATGCCCGAGGCTACGATACCCAGCAGAAGCACCACCGCCACATTAAAGCCGATAAATGCCGTAACAAGAACCACTAAATAGGGGAGTACCTTCAGCCATTCAATGTCGTGTACTTCCTGAGGAACCTCCATGCCATAGCCCCGATAGACATAATAGGCCAATACGCACAGGGCCGCAGGAAAGACAATGCGTAAATTCACCCGGAACTTGTCCTTCATTGCACATCCCTGAGTGCGGGTAGCCGCAATCGTCGTATCGGAAATAAAGGAGAGGTTGTCGCCGAACATCGCACCGCTCATCACGGCAGCGACGCAAAGCGGCAGAGGTGCTCCCGAAGCCGCTGAAACAGCTATGCCGATGGGTGCGATGAGAGTTATCGTGCCGACGGATGTTCCCATCGCAACGGAAACGAAGCAGCTCACGATAAATATCACGCCCACAGCAAACTCGGGCGGCAGCAGCGAAAGCAGGAAATACGCAACGCTCTCTGCACTGCTTCTGCCTGCCACGCCGACGAAAACGCCTGCCTCAAGGAATATCAGCAGCATGGTGACGATGTTCTTGTCGCCTATTCCCCTGCCCATTATCTCCAGCTTTTTATCAAGATGCACCTTCCTGTTCTGTATGCAGGCGGTGAGTATCGCGGCAAGGAATGCCACGACGATGGGCACGATGTAGAAGCCCATCTCTATCTTCAGTACGAATTCAAATACGACGCCGCAGCCGAGATACAGCACGAGAAATACCGCTATCGGCAGCAACGCAACGGGATTGCCTTTATTCTGTGACATATGTTCCTCCTGTATCGGGAGATGATGTATTTATTTTCTTCACGCTCACTTTATCTGTGCGATGGCGAAGTTGATGTCCTCCTCGGTGAGGGCGGAAAGCTCCTCGTCTGTCAGCTCCTCGTCGGCGGACAGGCGGTCTGCCTGATGGTTGATGGCGTGCTCGAAGATGTTGCGGATGGTACGTGCGTTGCCGAAGTGTGCTTCACGGTTCTCGTACATATCATCGAACTTCTCACGCAGCACGGGCAGCAGCTCGTCGCTGAGGGTGTAGCCGTTGGAATCGCAGAAACGCTGAAGTATCTTAAGCAGTGCCTCTCCGTCATAGTCAGGGAAGTTGAAATACTTGTTGAAACGGGAGCTTAAGCCCGGGTTGGAATCGATGAATTTGTGCATGAGGTCGTCATAGCCTGCGACGATCACCACAAGCTCGTCACGGTGATCCTCCATAGCCTTCAGGATGGTCTCGATGGCTTCCTTGCCGTAGCTGTCCTCCTTGTCGTTTGCGAGTGCGTATGCCTCGTCCACGAACAGCACGCCACCCATTGCGGAGGTTATCACTTCCTGCGTTTTGATGGCGGTCTGACCGAGATAGCCTGCGACAAGTCCGCTTCTGTCCGTTTCCACGAGCTGTCCCTTCGGGAGTATGCCCATCAGCTTGTACAGCTTTGCTATCATGCGGGCAACGGTGGTCTTGCCTGTGCCGGGATTTCCCGTGAACACGAGATGATAGGACACGGTGGGCACCTTCATGCCGCGTTCCTTACGCAGCTTGCCCACACGGATGAAGTTCATGAGGCTCTGCACGTCCGCCTTGACCTTGTCAAGACCCACAAGTCCGTTAAGCTCTTCCATCACGCTCTCGAGGGTGTCTGTGTCTTCCTCGGCAGCGGCTTCGGTTTCGGCTGCCTGCTGTGTCTGCTGCACCTGCTGTTCCTCGTCTGCCGCTTCGGTGTGACCGCCCAGCTTTATCTCGGTGGACAGCTTCAGGGAGCGTGCCAGCAGTCCGCCGTCGGAGGAGGCGGATTCGCGTACCTTCGGGGTGTTGAACAGCATCGGCTCAAAGAAGAGCGGCGAGGATACGCCGGTATCCTTGCAGCAGGACATCATCTGCTCGTATATCTTCTCGATGACCTCGTCCTCTGCCTCGCTGCATTCATCGCCGTACAACGCCACGAAATTCAGCAGCAGCTTCACTGCCATGGCGAGATCGGGTGCCGCCATGGAGCACATGATGTTATCGGAATTCGCTATCTGCTCGAAAACATCCGGCACGATGTAGAAATCCCTGGACGTATCGACGCGGCTGAGCTTCGATACCTGCTCGGGGGTCAGCTTCTCATTGGCAAAGGTCGAGAGTACATCGGTGTAATCCGTGACGGGTCTGCCGCCTGCGTCTATAACAGCAGTTGCGGCTGTCATCAGCCAGATACGCATTCCCTCCTCGCAGTCTGTGCCCGAGAACTTATTGAAGTTCGAGAGAAGATCGGGCAGGCTGGTCTGTATATACATAAGACATTCTTTTCTGTTATCCATGATGTTCCTCCGTTGTCGTTATCTTTAAAGCTCACCGAGTATCTCGGCGGCGTTGGTGTCGGGTTTTACCTTCGGCATCACCTTTTCGATAAAGCCATGCTCATCGATGATGAACGTGGTACGCACAACGCCCATGCTCACCTTGCCGTACAGCTTTTTCTCCTGCCACACGCCGTAAGCGGTGATGGCGGAAAGCTCGGGATCGGAAAGCAGGATGAACGGCAGTCCGTGTTTTTCGGCAAACTTCACATGAGATGCCACGCTGTCCTTGCTGATACCGATGACCTCAACGTTCTTCTCCTGAAATCCCTTGTACGCCGCCGCAAACGCACACGCCTGACGTGTACAGCCGGGTGTGTTGTCCTTTGGATAGAAATACAGCACCACCTTTTTTCCGAGGTGATCGGAAAGAGATACATCGGCACCGTTCTTGTCCTTCAGTATGAAATCGGGTGCCTTGTCGCCAACATTCAGCATATCGATACTCCTTTTCTGAGATATAACTCAACTTATATCATACCACATCCTGCAGATTTATTCAAGCCTTGCGGGAAACTAAATTGACTTATGACAGAAGATATGGTACAATCTATCAAAGGAGTGATAGCATGATAAACAAGGAGATAGACAAGGGCAAGGAATTCGACTGGGGCAGGGCTTCCGCTGACTACGCACGCTTCCGTGACATCTACCCCGAGGAATTCTACCGCATGATAACGGCGAGAGGTCTTTGCACGGAGGGTCAGCGTGTGCTGGACCTCGGCACGGGCACGGGCGTCCTGCCGAGAAATATGTACCGCTTCGGTGCGAAGTGGACGGGCACAGATATTTCAGAACAGCAGATCGAACAGGCGAAGCGTCTGTCCGAGGGCATGGACATCGAATATCACGCCATCCCTGCTGAGGACATCGGAAAGCTTACGGGTCCGTTCGATGTGGTGACAGCCTGCCAGTGCTTCTTTTATTTCAGGCACGAACAGCTCATACCTGACCTCAGGCGGCTTCTGACGAAGGACGGTCGGCTTGTGGTGCTGTACATGGCGTGGCTTCCGCTGGAGGACAGGATCGCAGGCGAAAGCGAAAGGCTCGTGCTGAAATACAATCCCGACTGGAGCGGCCACAGCGAAACACAACGTCCGATATACATCCCCGAATGCTACGACCAGCATTTTGAGCTTGTCCACAGCGAGGTGTACAGGCTGAACGTGCGTTTCTCACGGGAGAGCTGGCACGGCAGGATAAAGGCGTGCAGGGGCATCGGTGCTTCCCTTTCCCCCGAGGAGATAGAAAAGTGGGAAAAGGAGCACATCGCACTGCTGGACGATATCGCGCCCGAAACGTTCGATATTCTCCACTATGCGGCGATGGCGGAGCTGAAATTAAAATAAGACAAAAAGGGCACCTTCGGGTGCTCTTTGTAATTTATTTTCATAAAAGCGGCAGTTTTTAGTTATTATTATGATAATACACAAATATTCGTGACAAAGTTCTGTCAATTCGTCGTTGACGTTCAACTGTAAAAGTGCTAAACTATAATCATGGTATAGTACATACAATGGGAGGAAGTTATGAGCAGCAGATTATGCAGCGAAAAGTTCAGACGCTTCTTCAGCAACATCGAGGCTATGGGTATTCCCGTAAAGGCACTCTCGGATGTTGTGAGCAGGGAGCTCTGCGGTATAGCTGAGGATATTCAGCTTGGCATGATGTCGGTGGAATTCAACTCGCCGCCCATGCCTTATAACGAGCACGGCAGCAAGGTCGTGCAGCAGATGTATCTGTCCGGCGATGGGTACGGCGAACAGAACATCACCACAAAATTTGTAACGGGTGATAACGGAAGCGTAGTGCTGACATCCCATCCCGTAAAGGGAGTAAGCTGGGACAAGGAGCAGGAGGACGAGATCACATTCCTGCACAAGGAGATCTTCGTCGTACTGGGCCGTGCACGCCTTTCGGATATTGTCAGGTTGTCTGTGTCCACCGATGCGATGACAAAGCTTCCCAACACGGCAGGCTTTATCGGCTACGGCAACAGGATGCTCGCAATGGGCCGTCTGACGGAGTATACGGCGATGTTCATAAATCTCAAGAACTTCCGCTGTATCAACACGCAGATAACCGAAAAGCACGGCGACGATGTCATCAGGGCGTATGCGGCGGCTCTCCATGCACAGCTTCTGCCCGAAGAATTCGTTGCACGTCTTGGCGGCGACAACTTCACACTGCTGGTGAAGAAGGAACGCACAGATACGATACTCGCTTATCTCGCAGAGGCTCTTATCGAGGTACAGCTTGACAGCACAACGGTGCATTTCGTGATATCCTCCCGTGTCGGTCTGTACGACATCTGCGAAGGCGACACGATGCACAAGGTAATGAACTACATCTCCCACGCGATGAGCAGTGCAAAGCGTAATGCGGCACTGGATGTCGTGCGTTTTACGCCTGATCTCCTGAAGAAGATGAAGCTTGAGCACGCTCTCACATCTATGTTCCCTGCGGCACTGAGGGACCGTGAGTTCATCGTATACTACCAGCCGAAGGTGGATCTTGCGGACAGCAATATGTGCGGCTGTGAGGCTCTCGTCCGCTGGAAGAAGGACGGAAAGATCATCTCCCCTGCGGAGTTCATCCCTATTTTCGAGCGTGACGGCAACATCTGTGCACTGGATTTCTATATGCTGGACAACGTCTGCCGTGATATCAGACGCTGGCTGGATCAGGGTCTGGAGCCTGTTACGGTATCCGTCAACTTCTCCAAGACGCATCTGCATGATCCCGCTATCGCAGAGGAGATCATGGAGATCATCAACAGATACGGCATCGATACAAAGTACATCGAGGTAGAGCTTACCGAGATGTCCGACTTCAACGACTACGACGCTTTCAAAAATCTTGTAAGCAGGATGAAGGAAAACGGCGTCATCACCTCCATCGATGACTTCGGCACGGGCTACTCGTCGCTCAACCTGCTGACAGATTTCATGTTCGATGTGGTGAAGCTGGACAAGTCCTTCCTCGACAACATATCCAGAAGCCACAGCAAAACAGACGAGATCGTTGTCCGCAACATCGTCAGGATGATACGCGAGCTTGGCATGAAGGCGATCGCAGAGGGCGTTGAGACCGTTGAGCAGGCACAGTTCCTGAAGGATATCCAGTGTACCATGGTGCAGGGATATCTCTACGACAAGCCGCTCCCTGCCGAAGAATTCGTCACTAGGCTTGCACACAAGCATTACGAGGAAAAGCTCTGATAAAACAAACAAGCGGTGCCGTTATGACACCGCTTTTGTTATGCTCTGTTTTCAGTTATCAGTTGACAGTACCGCCGTCCACCGCGAGAACTGCTCCCGAAACATAGGACGCCATATCGCTTGCGAGGAACAGGAACGCATTTGCGACCTCCTCAGGCTCGCCTACCCTGCCCATGGGGATGCCTGCGGCTACTCTTGCCACCATCTCCGCGGGAAGTGCCGCAACCATGTCTGTCCTTGTTGCGCCGGGGGCAACTGCATTGACACGGATGTTGTACTTGCCAAGCTCCCTTGCAAGGCTGACGGTCATGCCGTTCACCGCAAACTTGGATGCGGGATAGCCTACGCCGCTCTGCTGACCTGTCTTTGCCACCATGGAGCTTGTGTTTATGATAGAACCGCCGCCGTTCTCCTTCATCATCGGAACGACTGCCTTACAGCCGTTGAACACTGCGGTTACGTTCAGGTCCATGATGTTCCTGAAAGCATCGGGCTGATATGCCTCGATAGGCTCACGGGCGGAGATACCTGCGTTGTTTACGAGGATGTCTACCCTGCCGAAGCGTGCCTTTACCTCTGCGAATGCCGCCTCGACTGCGTTGTAATCGGTGAGGTCGGGATAAAGTCCCATCACCTCAAAGGAAGGGTCGATGGCTGTCAGCTTCTCCACTGCCGCATCTGCAGTTTCCTTTCGGGAGCCGAGTACCGCAACCTTTGCACCGTTCTTCAGGAAAGCTTCAGCTACCGCAAAGCCAATTCCTCTTGTGCCGCCTGTGATTATTGCTACCTTGTTTTTAAGCATATCCGTTTCTCCTTATCGTTTCGGCTGACGCCGTTATATCTATAATTATATTATATTTCTGCAGAAGTGTCAATAGGCTGACCCTATTTGACACAGGATGAGGGTTTTGTCAGAAATGTGCTTGTAAACGTTATCATTTTATGGTAGAATAGGAGCAACAAACATCACGGAGGTACCATGAAAAGACTTGCTGATATAAGCTGCGAATACCGCTCGCTATCCGTGCCGGGCGGCGGATTTGTAACGGGCTTCGTGTTCCATCCGAGGGAGCGTGGCATCCTGTACGCAAGGACGGACGTCGGCGGCGTGTACAGGTTCGACTTCGGTGCGGGGCGTTGGGTATCCCTCGCAGACCACCTCACCGAATTCACGCATCACCTCGCACAGCCTATCTCCGTCGCACTGGACGCTGAACGTCCCGATATGCTGTACGCCATGTGCGGCGACACACGCAGGGGTTCAGAATGGGGCAGCTCTGCCCTGCTGATATCTGATGACAGGGGCGTCAGCTTCACAGAAAAGCCCGTGCCCTTCTCCTGCAACGGAAATGCTCCCGCACGCTCCGTCGGTGAGCGGCTGGTGTGCAGGAACGGCGTGCTGTGGTACGGCTCGCAGTGGGAGGGCGTGTGGCGTTCGGACGACAGCGGAGAAAGCTGGAAACGTCTGCCCTTTCCCGAGGAGGAGATAGCCTTCCTGTTCATCCATCCCGAGAAAGACATCATGATAGTTTCCTGCTCGGGTCAGACCCTTGCCGAGGGCAACAGACGAGGTCACACGCTGTATATAAGCTGCGACCTCACGACATTCCAGCCCCTTGTGATGCCATCCCCCATCGATGACGAACGCTGTGAACACAACGGCTTCGTGGGCGGTGCAGTCACCTGCGGCGGCGACAGCGTGTACATCTCGTTCACACATTCCCTGAAAAGCGGCTGGGGCGGCTGGAACGACTACGCCTGCGACAACGGCGGCGGTTTCGACGGACGTCTGTGGCGTTACGATATCGCAGACGGAAAGCTCGTTTTCGGAGCGGATATAACTCCCGACATCGGCTTTCACGATGCTCTGAACGAAAAACGGCGGCTCCCGTTCGGACTTGGCGGCTTGGATGTTCACGGTGATACGGTCGCGGTGTGTTCGGTCGGCGGATACGGTGACGGTGTTTTCATCTCCCATGACGGCGGCAGAAGCTACGATGTTATAAAAAGCACCGATCTCTCCCGCTTCAGGACGGATGTTCCGTATCTCAAGCCCGAGTACAACGGCGGACGAGCTCCCCTGCACTGGATGAGCTCGCTGAGGATATGTCCGCACGACCCCGACCTCGCTGTATTCAACACGGGTACGGGCGTTTACGCTGTGTGCTCACTCACGCAGGCTCAGCCGTATATCTCCACCATGACGCTTGGCATGGAGGAAACGGTGCACATGAACATCTATGCGGCGAACGGCGGCAGGAATCAGGTCATCGACCTTGTGGGGGACCTCGGCGGCTTTGCGTTCAGCGATGTCACCGTGCCGTGTGAGAACTCCTTTGCGAACGAAAACGGCGACCGCTACATCACCTGCCTCAATGCGGATATCGTGGCGGATGCACCCGATACCTTCATCACGACCGCAAGGGGCAACTGGACGGGTCAGACGCTGGGCGGCGTCATCCTCACCCGTGACGGCGGAGAAACATTCACGCATATCGGCTATCCCGAGGGTATCTCGGAGAGGCTGGATGAGATCATCGCAGGTATGAAGCGGCCCAACGTCAACAGCGGCTGGGCGGCGATATCCGCAGACGGCGGCGTGATACTCTGGACGCTTGCGTACAGGTGGATGGAGCTTCCCTGCTTTGCGGCGGTGCGTTACGATATACGAAGCGGCGTGTTCACGAAGGTACGCATCTTCGATGCGGACGGTCAGGATATCTCGGACAGCGGCGACAGAATGATAAAGATATTCTCAGACAGACTGGACAGGGAGCGTTTCTACGGCTTCGGCGAGGCAGGACAGCTCTATTACAGCGTGGACAAGGGCGTGACCTTCAGACAGTGCGAAGCAAGCGGCTTCCCTGATGTAAGGATGTCGGGCATCGACGGACGCAAGGGCTGCGAGATACGCTTTCATCCATACGAGAGCGGCGTGTGCTGTGCGGCTCTCCTGAAGCACGGGCTGTGGCAGCTGAAGTTCAGCGGCGAAAAGGTGCAGGCGGTGCGTATCTCGGACGAGGGCGACTTTGTGAAGTCCGTGGGCTACGGCAAGGGCATCACGCAGGGCGTGCCTGCTCTGTACATCAGCGGTGTGCTGTCGGGCGAGTACGGCTTCTGGAGGTCGGACGACTTCGGGGGAAGCTGGGCACGCATCAACACGGACAGCCAGATGTACGGACAGATAGTTTCCATGGACGGCGACCTCACGAAGCGTGGGCGTGTGTACATCGCCACAGGCTGCCGTGGAGGATTTTACGGCGACGAGGTATAGAAAGAGCGGCTCATATGAGCCGCTTTTGTTATGTCTTGTTATCCGAAACGATGTTCTGAAGCCACACGCCGCTCCTCAGCATGAAGAAGCCGATGACCACCTTGATGATCTCCGTGAACTGCACGAGGAACACGACTGTGACCACGGGGAGCGTGGTGAAGTTCGCCAGAACGTAGGCAAAGGGTATCATGAGTGCCCATGTGAACACGCTGTCGAACAGGAACGTGACGATGGTCTTGCCGCCCGAACGCAGTGTGAAATACGCACAGTGCGAGAACGAGCAAAGCGGCATCACCAGTGCGGATACGAGGATGAGCGATGCGGCAAGCTCCTTTATCATCGGTTCTGTGTTGTATATCGCAGGGAAGAACCTGCCCACTGCCGCCATTATCGCTGCGACCACCGTACAGCAGCCGACGCTGAAGAAGATCATCTTGTTGTCTGCGTCACGGGCTTCCTTTATCTTACCTGCTCCGAGGTACTGTCCGACGATGACGCTGATACAGCCGCCAAGCTGGATGTACACGATGTTGAAGAGGTTGGTGATGGTGGAGGAGATGTTCTGTGCAGCGACCACCTCAAGACCTCTGACGGCATAGCACTGTGCTATCACCGCCATGCCCGACGCCCACATCATCTCGTTTATCATCAGCGGTGTACCCTTTTTAAGGATGCTGACGCAGATGGAGGAGGGTATCTTCGGGCTGCGGTAGGCTCCCACGATGAAGCGGCATTTGTCGGGATTAACGTGCGTCCAGATGACCACCACAAGAAGCTCAACAACACGTGCGATGACAGTGGCTGTTGCGGCACCCTTAACTCCCATCGCAGGGATGCCGAGGAAGTCGTTTTCGCCGAGGAGGTTCGCTGAGCCGAATATCAGCAGGTAGTCAAGGACAAGGTTTACCGCCACAGCACATACACTGCCCACCATCGGCACAAGCGTGCGTCCCGTTTCACGGATGGTGCTGACGTAGCTCTGGCACAGTGCAAACGGTATCAGTGAGAGCGTCATTATCGCCATGTAATCCTTACCGTATCTCAGGGCAAGCCCGATATCACCGACCTCGCCGCTGTCGTTGAGGTAGAGTGAGATAAGCTCTGTGCCGAAGAAGCACGCAAGCAGGATGGCAATGACGGAAAACAGCAGCGTGGTGTATATCTTGAAGCGGAAGCAGTGCTTCTGACCGTTGTAGTCGCCCTTGCCGAAGAACTGGGTGCTGAAGATGCCCGCTCCCGAAACTCCGCCGAAGATGCAGATATTGAACACGAACAGGAGCTGGTTTACTATCGCAACGCCCGACATCTGCTCAGTTCCTATCTGACCCACCATGATGTTGTCGAGGAAGCTTACGAAGCTGGTCACGGCGTTCTGGATTATCATGGGCAGTGCCAGCAATATAACACGGCGGTAGAAGTTACTGTCGCCGATGAATGTCTGTCTGAATCTCCTTAGCATAGTTATCACCTTTCTTTGCAGCTTTACTATTATACAGCGGATGCACAGCATTGTCAAGAGGTGTCAGAAATCTGACCTTAATAGCATCATACTTATGCAAAAATCCTCCTCTGCTGGACTTTACGGGGCGGATATGTTATACTTATTACAGAATATCAGGCGAGGAGGTCGGATAATGTTCACAGGCAAGACGGCTGTCGTTACGGGCGGTGCAAACGGCATCGGAAAGCGTATCGCAGAGCTGTTCAGGGAAAACGGTGCTGAGGTCCGTGTGATAGACATCGCAGAGGGACCGCACTTCGTGGGGGATATCGCAGACAAGGCGACGCTGGAACGCTTCGCCCAGAGCGTGATAAACGAGCACGGCGGTGTGGATTTCCTCGTGAACAACGCACTGCCGATAATGCGTGGCATAGGCGAATGCAGCTACGAGGATTTCGAGTATGCACTGAAGGTCGGCGTTACGGCTCCGTTTTATCTTACGAAGCTGTTTATGCCGTATTTCAGGCAGGGCGGCTCGGTGGTGAATATATCCTCCTCACGCGACAGGATGAGCCAGCCGCAGACGGAGAGCTACACCGCCGCAAAAGGCGGTATCGCAGCCCTGACCCACGCAATGGCGGCAAGCCTTGCAGGGCGTGTGCGTGTGAACTCCATCTCCCCGGGATGGATAGACACGGCGTACAGAAGCTACGACGGTGCAGACGCACTTCAGCAGCCTGCTGGCAGGGTCGGTAACCCCGATGACATCGCAGAGATGGTGATGTTCCTGTGCTCGGACAAGGCAGGCTTCATCACGGGCGAGAACATCTGCATAGACGGAGGAATGACGCACCTGATGATATACCACGGCGACAACGGATGGTCGCTGGACAAATAAGGAGGAAAACACGATGATAGATGTAACAAGGATGCCGAAGCTGGGCTTTGGTCTGATGCGACTTCCCGAGAAGGACGGCAGCATAGATATCCCCCGTGTGACAGGCATGATCGACAGCTACATGAAGGCAGGCTTCAACTACTTCGACACGGCGTATGTATACCACGGCGGCAACTCCGAGAAGGCGGTAAAGGAGATACTCACAAAGAGATATCCCCGTGAATCCTACACCGTTGCCACAAAGCTTCCTGCGTGGGCGGTAAAGACCATTGAGGACTGCGAGAAGGTATTTCAGGAGCAGCTTGAGCGTACAGGTCTTGACTACTTCGACTACTACCTGCTGCACAGCCTTGAGGACGGCGGCAACTACGATGTATACGAAAAGCTGGACTGCTTCTCCTTCTGCATGAAGAAAAAGGCAGAGGGTAAGATAAAGCACTTCGGCTTCTCCTTCCACGGCACGCCAAAGCTCCTTGAAAAGGTGTTGGATGAGCATCCCGAGGTGGAGTTCGTGCAGATACAGCTCAACTACGCCGACTGGGACAATCAGGTGGTGCAGTCGGGCAGGCTGTACGAGATACTGCTGGAAAGAAAGATACCCATGATAATCATGGAGCCTGTAAAGGGCGGCACACTGGCGAACCTCTCCCCTGACCTTGAGGCGATGTACAAAGAGGTACAGCCCGACCGCTCCGCTGCTTCCTGGGCACTGCGTTTCTGCGGAAGTCTGGAGGGCATCGGCACGATACTCAGCGGAATGTCGAACGAGGAGCAGGTGGCGGATAACCTCGCAACCTTCGAGGATTTCCAGCCGCTCAGCGATACCGAAAAGGACACCATCGCAAGGGTACTGGAAAAGATGCTTGCAACGCCGCTCATCGGATGCACCTCCTGCCGCTACTGCGTTGACGGATGTCCGCAGGATATCCGCATCCCCGATATCTTCGGTGCGGTGAACACCAAGAGAAAGTTCCCCAACGACAACCGACCCAACTTCTTCTACGGAAGCCTGACGGGCTTTTCCGGCAAGGCGTCCGCCTGCATCGGCTGCGGTCAGTGCGAGAGCGTATGTCCTCAGCATCTGCCGATAATCGAACTGCTGAAGGAAGCCGTTGAAAAGCTGGAACGCTGATATGAACACAAAAGCCTGAGAGCGTATCTCAGGCTTTTTGTTATACTGTTACTTTGAGAGCTCGTCACACAGCTCCCTGATGACGCCGTCACGTATCTCACGGGAAAAGCCGTGGCCCTCGCCCCCGAAAACGGTCAGAGTGCAGTCGGGATAGCTCTGTGCGGCCCTTTCGGCGTAGCAAAGTCGGACGATATCGTCCTCCGTGCCGTGCCAGATGCGGACCTTGCCGCTGAAGCGGCTGATATGCTCGAAGACATCGAACATCGGCAGACCGCGGCGGTACTCGCCCGAAATGAGCATTCCCATGCAGTCCGTGCCGCCGTCCATCTCATCGGCGTTGCGGTCACGCCAGTCATCTGGGATGCAGAATGCGGGGTACATCAGGTATGCTCCGTCGATGCCCTCGCCTGCCCCCAGACCTGCCACAAATCCGCCCTGACTTTCGCCGTAGAGGTACAGCCTGTCGAAGCTGTATCCCTCCAGCTTACGTATGAAGGCGAGCACCTCGGCAAGATCGGAAAGCTCAGAGGCAACGCTCATCTGAAGCGTTGTGCCGCTGCTCCTTGAGTGCGGAGAGCCGCCGCAGAAATCAAAGCAGTACGCAAACACGCCGCTTTGTGCCAGTGCCTTTGCCACATCCTCAACGTCTGCATGGCAGGAATTGAACGCATGACACAGCACGACCGCAGGCATCCTGCCCTCCCTTACGGGGATGTATGCCTTGCCGTAGATGTGCCTGTCGGGCAGGAGCACGGGCAGCTCCTTTATCATGATCTCATATTCCATAATATCACCTTTTCTCGTCGCCTTCTGCAGGCGGATGTCATACTGTGATGATACCATAATACACGCAGGATGTCAATGACGGATGACCGCATATTTGTTGCTTTTCATCGGGTGGAAGCACAAAGACTGTCACGCAGAATATCACGGGCGGCGTTCCAGTTTCTGTGTGCGTTGTCAAGCACCAGCGTTTCAACAGGGAGCATGGAAAGTATCCTCAACTCACGCTGCTGCCGCTCACTAAGGCAGCTTATGTAGCCCTCAAAGCCTGCCGCTGCGATACTTCTTCCGTAGCCGCCGTTCACGTGGTAATCTATTACAGCATCAAGCCAGCCGTCACGCTCCCTGCTCGCTGTGGTGACAGTGCTGCTGATATCGTCATTTTTCAGATATATCACCAGCGGCTTCAGCGGACGGATGATATCAGCTATCTCACGTATATAGGAAAGCGAGAGTTCTTCGGGGAAGCCGAAACGCATCATCGTTTCGCACATGGGGTTCTGCAGCAGCACGCAGTTGAATACATACACCGCATCCACTGCGGCGTTCTCTGCAAGATGACGCCACTTCGCAAGCATCACGGGCTTTTCGGTGTCCCATGGGAGAACGTCATATATCTTGTAACAAAGCAGCCTGTTCAGCAAGTCGCCGCTGAAACGGCACAGCGGTACGACATAGCCTGTGCATATCAGCTGAGAGCAAGTCTTTATCTCCTGTGCAACATCGGAAAAACGATCCATCAGAGCAGCCTCGCTGAGATACGCATGATACTCCCAATCAGCAAGGTGATCGCCGCTGCCTTCGTCAACATAATGAACTGTACGGCTCTCTGACAGAAGCTCTGATATATAACGCGATGTGGTGCTCTTTCCCGAGCAGGGCAAGCCCTCTACTATCACAAGTCTGTTATCCATACAGCTTCTCAAGCTCCTCATATGTCGGCAGCTTTTCACTGCGGCGGTATTCCCTGCCGTAGGGGTCACGGGTGAGCATTTTGTGATCGCACAGCTCACGGCGTAACGTTACGGGGTCGCCGTAGGTGTGCCATTCGTCCAGCAGGGCGTTCACCTCTTTTTCGGTGTAGACCCTGTCCGTCACGAACTTCTCCGCCATGTAGATGAAAGCGTGCAGCTTCAGCTTACGCTTTGCGGGAAGTGCGGTCAGACGGCCTGCTTCGTCAAGGAACGTCTTTAGCTGAGCCATGCTCGCACCGCAGGCGGAGATGCGTCTGTATACACGGGCGGTGTCGCCGCAGTCCTCCTTTACATCACAGAAGTAGCTGAAGCCGCATTTCTCGTAAAACTCCGTGTGGGAGGTGAGAAGATACACCGTGTCCGTACCAAGGCGTGAAAGATCCGCACAGATGTAGTCAAGCAGATACTTCGCAAGGCCCTCGCCGCGGTGCTGAGGCTCTGTGAATACCGCACAGATGTTGGGGGCAAGGTCCTTGCGTTCATGAAAATCATTCTCGATGACGCCCATGCCGCTTATGATGCTCTCCCCGTCAGTTATGACATACCACTGGACACGTCCGTTCCTGTTCTCCTGACATTCCCTGATGCTCTCGGTATAGGCTTCAGCGGGAACGCCCCATTTTTCGTGGAACCATGCCGACGCCGCTTCGGTCATCTCCGCATGGTCACGCAGTTTTATCAATCTGTAATTGCTGTTCATACAAATATCCTCTGATCCATGTTGAATATCAGCCGCCATCTGCCGCCGCTGCTCTCCCATGTGGATGTCACACGGAAAAGTCCCGCAAGGTCGGCGTTTTCGGGGCTGTCCGCTGTCGTTCTTACGATGTAATGCACCTGCACCAGATTTTCGGTTGAGGTGAGCACCTCGAACTCCGATATCTCATATCCGCTTATACCATAGCCGCACACAAGCTCCGCATACTCACCGCCTGTGAGCCTTGCTCCGCCGCACAGCATGACGGCATCCTCCCGTACAAGCAGAGAGAAAGCCGCTGCATCTCTGTAAAGTGCGGCATCCCACATGGAACGCTCAAGCGAAAACGCCTGTTCGTATACTATCATCCTGTCATCTCCTTTTAAACAGCACAAGCTTCGGGTCGCTGCCGTTCTCTCCGAATTCCGTCACGGCAAGGTGTTTCTCATCCGCTGCTATGCCATAGCACTGCTCGCTGCCCTGCTTCGGGAGCATATTTGCAAAGTACACGCTGCCATCCTCCCACAGCTTCACGGTGACGCCGCTCGGGAGCAGGTACTCGCTGTTTATAAAGGAACCCAGCAGGAGATTTAAGCTCTGCACCTCGCCCATATCGGCTATGCCGAGGGCGTTGAACTCGGATATGATCTGACGCCGCAGGGAGCAGTCATCACACTCGCCGCAGCTTTTCTGACACCTGCCGCGGCAGCATTCCGCCACGACGCAGCTTCCGCCGAAGGGATGTCCGCCCGTGGCTTCACAGCCGCCGCAGGTGGTTTTAAGCTCACATTCCGAGCAGTTTATTCCGCATATCGTACTCATATCTGCCTCCTATGAAATCATACGTTTTGCATCGTATGTTTTATTATAACACAGAAACAAGCCCCTGTCAAGCGACAAGGGCGTTTTTTTATGCTTTCTTTTCGGGGATGATTATCTGTCCGCCGCCTGACTTGATAAGCTGCAGCATGGCGAAGAAGTCGCTGCTGAGCATCTCCTGCACCTCGTCCTCGGAAAAGCTGCACATTCCCGACGCTATCAGTGCACCGACGCCATAGGTGTATATCCACACGTGACGGAACAGCAGCTTCGCATCCTCACGGGAGAGAAAATAATCATTCTGCATCACATCAAGGCAGAGGAACGCAACATCACCGAGGTTCCTCACGATGTCGTCAAAGCTCTCCGCTTCGGGCTTTTCGCTCATGAAAAGCAGGCGGTAAAGCTTTGGCTGCTCCTTTGCGAAAAGTATCATCTGAAGTCCCACCTGCTTGAAAACGGGGGTGTAGCCCTTCGCCTTTTCAGCATACTCCTCGAACCTTGCGAGGGCGGCTCTGCGTACCTCTGAAAGCACCTCCGTCATGCTGTCGAAAACAGTGAAGATGGGTCTTGCGGAGCTGCCGAGGGCTGCTCCCAGCTCTCTTGAGGTCAGTGCTTTCATTCCTCTTTCCGCCGCAATATCAAGGGCTGCGGCGATTATCTCCTCACGGGTGAATTTTGGTTTTGGCGGCATGGTATCACCTTTCTGTTTCATGTGTTTTACATCATTATATCAGACAAAAAACACGCTGTCAAGTGCTCCGCATATTTCCGCGGACATCCACATATGCTGATACAAAACGACATGGAGGTTGCTCATGAAAAAACACAGTATCTGCGATATCCTGCTCTACATCATCTCGGCTGAGCTTGTGGGGGCGGCGTCTGCCCTGCTTTCGGGCGGTTTCTCCGACTTCTACCTCACCTACACGAAGCCGCCGCTTCTGCCGCCTGCGTGGCTGTTTCCCGTGGTGTGGACGGTGCTTTATGCGTTGATGGGCGTTTCGGCGTATCTCGTAAGCCGTACCGACGCTGACGCTGCTGTGAAAAGGTCTGCACTGACGGTATACTGGCTGCAGCTTGCGGTCAATTTCCTGTGGAGCATTGTGTTCTTCCGCTTTGAGGCACTCTGGGCGGCGTTTGCGGTGATAATGCTGCTATGGGTGCTCATCATCGTGATGATGGTGCGGTTTTACAGGATACGTCCTGCCGCTGCCCTGATAAACATCCCGTATCTTCTGTGGGTTACGTTTGCGGCGTATCTGAACCTTGCGACGGCGATAATAAACTAAACAGAACAGGGGCGGCAAGACCGTCCCTGTGCGTTTATTCTGTTCCTTTTGTCAGCAGGTTCACTCTTTCCGATAGCAGAAGCATGAGTATCAGCAGCACCAGCAGGAAATACGGCAGCAGTGCGAGCGAGATATGCTCTGCGATAAGTCCGAAAACGGGCGGTGTGAATGTGGAGCCGACATAGGCACTTGCCATCTGCACGCCGATGACCGCCTGTGAATTCGCAGCACCGAAGCGTGACGGAGTTGCGTGGATGAAGCAGGGGTAGATGGGGGCACAGCCAAGTCCGATGAGGGAAAGTCCTGCAACTGCACCGATGTTTCCGAGCGGCAGCAGCATTACCAGCACGCCGCAGCCGATGATGATGCAGCCTGTGCGGATGAGCGTGTTGTCGGAGTATTTCTCCGTGAGGAAGCCGTTGAGGAAGCGACCCACGGTGATGCCGAGGTAGAATATCGCTCCCCAGCCTGCAGCAATATCCGCAGGTATTCCCTTTTCAAACACCACGTAGCTTACCGCCCACAGACCTGTCGTCTGCTCGATGGCACAATAGCACAGGAATGCGACGGCGATCTCCTTTACACCGCGGATGGAGATGGTGCGTTTAAGTCCCAGCGGCTCTGCTTTCTGCTCCTCGCCCCTGAAGGTCTGTGCGGCTTTCTTCTTCCACAGCGGCAGCGAGATGAACAGTGCCGCCGTCAGCACCACCTGAATGAGGGAGATGGTGCGGTAGCCCTCGTGCCAGTGTCTGCCGCCCGTCAGGAATGCGGACATGATGTACGGACCCACGGAGCAGCCCACGCCCCAGAAGCAGTGCAGCCAGCTCATGTGGCGGCTCTTGTAATGCAGGGCGACGAAGTTGTTCAGTGCTGCGTCAACGCTTCCTGCTCCCAGACCGTAGGGTACTCCCCACAGGCAGAGCTGCCAGAATTCGCTGCTGACGGAAAATCCGAACAGTGCCACGGCGGTCATGCCGACGCTTACGGCGGTGACAAGACCTGTGCCCAGCCTGCTCACGATACGCTCGCTCAGGAGTGCGGAAAGTATCGTGCCGCCCGAGATTATCATGGTCACGATGCCTGCGAAGGACACAGGCACCTCAAGTCCCTCGTACATACTCGGCCATGCGGAGCCGAGGATGCCGTCGGGAAGTCCTAAGCTGATGAAGGAGATATAGATCATTGCAATAAGTAAATGTATCATGCTGCACCTTTATGTATTCCCTGCAGTGCAGGGATATTTTCAGAGATACGCCGAGAAGAATTCACGCATCGTCTGCTCGCTTTTTTCCTCGTCGCCGCCGCTTATCGTAACGGTGACGGTATCGCCCGCCTTCACTGCAAGGCTCATCAGCGACATCAGACGTGTCGCACCTGCGGTGACGCCGTCCTTTGTCACGGTTATCTCACTGTCAAGGCTCTTGGCGGTCTTTACAAGAAGTCCTGCGGGGCGTGCGTGGATGCCCAGCTTGTCCTTGACGGTGTAAGTGAAGTTTCTCATGGTGATTTCCTTTCCTATTATAGCTTTTTCCCACAAGGATTTCAAGGGGGTTACGTCCTATTATCATGCTGTTTTTATCAGGTTTCTGCCCGTATCACAGAATATCGCTGATATCCGAGCGGAGCACGTCCGCTTTTGGTCCGTACACCGCCTGTATGCCCTCGCCCTTGCGGATAAGTCCCAGAGCACCCTCGCTCTTCCATGCGGCTTCGTCCGCAACGAGGTCGCCGTTCTTCACCGTGACACGCAGACGGGTCATGCAGGCATCGACGTTCACGATGTTCTCGCGGCCGCCGAGAAGTGCGATGATACGCTCCGCCTGAATATCGCCGCCGCTCCTTGAATTATCGGCGGCGGTCTCCTCAACCGTGCCTGCGGTGTAGTTTCCAAGACGTCCCGGTGTTGCGAAATGCAGCTTTCCTATCATGAGATATGCCACAGCATAGCCCACAAGGAAGAACACGATACAGCATATGATAAAGTTCACGATATCTCCGCCAAGACCTGCCTGAAGCGACATCGGGACACGGGTGGCAAGCTCGATGTTGCCGAAGGAATGCAGACGAAGGTCGATGACATCCGACAGGGCGAACGCCGCTCCCTGAAGCACCGCATAGACGATATACAGCGGTATCGCACAGAACATGAACATGAACTCAAGCGGCTCGGTAACACCTGTCAGGAACACCGCAAGTGCCGCGGAAAAGAACATGGAGCGGTAGCTCTTACGCTTGTCGGGGTCCACACGGCGGTACATCGCAAGGGCGATACCGAGGAGAAGTCCCGAGGAGCCTATCATCTGTCCTACCTTGAAGCGTGCGGGGGTAACGGTGGTGAGGAGCTGCTCGTAGGCGGCGGTATCTCCGCTCGCCCTCAGTGCGATGAGGTCGGTCACCCACGCAAGCCACAGAGGGTCCTGTCCGAATACCGTCTGACCTGCGTTCACGCCTGTCTGGATGATATAGCTACCGCCGAACTCGGTGTAGTTCATGGGAATCGTGAGCATATGGTGAAGTCCGAAGGGCAGCAGCAGACGCTCAAGCGTGCCGTAGATGAACGGAGCAAGCAGCGGCGAGGTGTCGGCGGAGCTTGCTATCCACACGCCGAAGGAGTTTATTCCCGACTGCACCGCAGGCCATACGACACACAGCAGGAGCGATACGATGACGGACCACAGTATCACAACCAGCGGCACGAAACGCTTGCCGTTGAAGAAGGACAGAGCGTCGGGGAGCTTGCGGAAGTTGTAGTAGCGGTTATAGACGATGCCGCCCAGAAAGCCTGCGATGGTGCCCATGAAAACGCCCATGTTGAGGGCAGGTGCCGCCAGCACCTCGGTGAAGTAGTCGGACACCTGCATCTCCTTACCGAAAAGGGAGGTCGTGACGGCGGAGGGGTCGGAGAGCATATCGGCGGAAACTCCGAAAACTGCTCCCGTGATGCGGTTGATAAGGATGAACGCAAGCAGTGCCGCAAAGCCGCCGCCTGCCCTGTCCTTTGCCCAGCTACCGCCGATGGCGACGGCAAACAGGATGTGCAGATTTCCGATGACCGCCCAGCCGATGTTCTCCATAACGCCGCCGATGGACGCAACAAGTGCGATGTCGCCGCCTGCCATGGCTATCAGCTTGCCGAGGCTTATCATCAGACCTGCGGCAGGCATTACCGCAATGACCGTCATCAGCACCTTGCCGAGCTTCTGCAGAAGATCAAAGCTGAACAGCTTTTTACGTGGCGTTGTGTCGGCTTGCTCCGTGCCTGCGGCGGTAAACTGCGGCGGATGGCGGTCGTCGGCGGTGTCCTCTGTGGTCAGGGTCATCAGCGTTTCGCCCGCCTTTACCTCGCCTTCGTTTACGGCAAGCGTTGCGTGTTCGGGGATGTCGCAGACGAGTACGGGCGTTGTGGTGTCGATGCCCTGCTGTTTCAGGAAGTCAAGGTCAGCCTCGGCGATGAGGTCGCCCTGACGCACCCTGTCGCCCTCCCTGACGTGCAGGGTAAATCCCCTGCCGCCCAGTGCCACTGTTTCAAGTCCGAAGTGGATGAGTATCTCACAGCCGCTGTCGGAGGTGATGCCATAGGCGTGCGAGGTCTCCGCAACAGTGGAGATGACGCCGTCCACGGGGCTGTATACCCTGCCGTCGGACGGGATGACCGCACAGCCGTCGCCAAGTATCTTTCCCGAAAAGACGGGGTCCTTTACCTCCCCGATGCCGATGACACGTCCCGAAAGCGGTGAGCATATCCGCGATACTTTGTTTTCCATGCTCATATGTTTCCTCCTTATGAGTTGATATCCTTACAGAAATTCCTTATTATTCTGCACGGAAATCGGGAAAATAAACATGGCGGATATCAGAAAAAGACAGACAGAAGCCGCCCACGGAAAACGTGAGCGGCTGTTTCGTATGAAATTATGCCTCGTATTCGTCGATGAGTGCCTCAACAAGAGGTGCTACCTCGTTTACTTTCTGTGTCCAGGATTCCTCTGCGAATGTGCAGTCGATGGTGGTCTGGCAGATATAGGACTTCATCTCATTGCCGAAGCCGAACAGATCCTCGATAACGAACTCGAAGTTGTCGGGGTCCTTCATGTCTACCCAGAGATCGTACATATCGGGATCCCATGTGATACGCCACTTCTGCATACCCTCGTACTTGCCTGCGGTGTAGGTGATCTTTGCAGGAGCAACGTGGTCGTCCCTGATCTGCTTCTTGATGTTCTCGTCTGTTTCGTACAGGCGGTTGCACATGATGAAGTCGATGGTGCCCTTTGCATTCTTCGCACCCTTGGGGATCATGTAGCCGTAACAGCTGGAAGCCTGATAGTACTTGTCTGCCTGAGGATCTCTCGGGAACGGAACGAAGCCGAAATCGGAGATGGTGTCGTGGATGTCATTCTCGACGCCTGTGGGGTTCTGGATGTTCTCTGTGGATGCGATGTATGTCCACTCAGGCTCAAGACCGAGGAACAGGATCTTGTCGCTTGCGGATGCAAATACCTGAGGAGATACCCAGTCGCCGTGAGGGTGATTGGTGGGATACAGCAGACCGCTTCTGCCCATCTCTGCAAGGTATTCAACGGCTCTTGTCACATCGGGGTGCTGGAGGTTGTTGATGATGGTGCCGTCGGGCTTTACGTCAACTACGATAACGCCTGTGGTGTTCACGAATGCGTTTACAGTGTTGTCTGTGCAGTAGTAGCCGATGTGGTCATCGGAGATGTTGCAGAAATCAAGCATGAGCTGACGCCATGCGTCCCATGTCCACTCGCCGTTGAGGTACAGGTCATAGGGGTCGGGCAGACCGTTCTTTTCGATGGTGGCACGGTTGTAGTTGAGGGCGTAGCTTGTAACGATTCTGTCGGGAAAATAGTAGTGCTTGCCCTTGTATGCGAATTCATCGATAAGGTGACGCATATCAGCCCAGATGGGGTCGTCGATATCCAGCATATCATCCAGAGGCTCATACATATTCTTGCTTACGCCGAAGGGGAAAGCCTCAAGCTCGTATGTCAGCAGGTCGGGAGAATCGTCTGCGGCGATGAGTGTCGCAAGCTTGTCGAAATAGCCCTCGCCGAAGGATGCACTTATCCACTCGATGGAGCCGCCGTAGGTCTCGGACTGGAAGATAGCTACCTGCTCCCTGCACTTCTGGTCAACGGTGATGTCGTAATAACCGAGGTACTTTACAACGCCTGCGTTGCCGTCGGGTGTGTAGGTGCTGACGTCGAGGTCCTTTATCTCAGCGTCGGTCGCTGCGTTGGCATCGGGGTCTGTGGTGGTGTTTGCACCGTTGGTGGTCGTTGTGGCAGAGGGGCCGTCGGGGTTGCCCGCTGTGTCGGAGACCACGCCCTGCTCGTCACAGGCTGTGATGCTCAGCAGCATCAAAGCTGCAAGGCAGCAGCTCAGAAGTCTTTTTGCCTTGTTCATGTCTGTTCCTCCATAAAATGTAATCGTTTGCTCAGAATTGCGTAATCGTTTACGCGTACCGTATTCATTATACACTATAGCTAAGAAAATTGCAATAGGTTGATCTAACTTTTATAAAATAAATCTGCATTTTTAGGTAAATTAGTTTCGTTTGTTCATCCCTGACACTTTGTTGATGCTGTTACATACTGCTCCCCCCTAATCTTTAAAGTCGATGGAGAAGTGCGTAGATACAAGGAAGCTCCCCTATCTGCAAAGTCGATGGAGAAGTGCGTAGATACAAGGAAGCTCCCCGTCGGCTAGGCTTTGTGCCTGCCGATGGGGAGCTGACGCAGTAGATGCGTGCTTATCCATCGATGCTGTTACTCTGAATATATGCTCGTTGTTTGTGCCTGCCGATGGGGAGCCGACGCAGCAGATGCGTACTTATCCAGCGACGTTATTACGCAAGTACATCCATAATACTGCTGTGCTGCTGGTTGCTCTGCTTTATCATTGCGTTCTGAGCCTGAATGAGTATCTGCTGCTTTGCAAGCTCGCCTGCCTCCAGAGCGATATCCGCATCACGGAGCTGAGCGTCCGCAGCCTCAAGATTTGCAATGTATTCCTGATTTTTCTCGTAATTATGGCGTGAGCGGTTCTCGTTCGCACCCGAAAGTGCACGCCAGCGTGAGAGATAATTCACCGCAGCGTCTACCCTGTCTATCGCCTTTGCGGCACGCTGTACGGTGGTGACGCCCGTGGTGTTGATACGCATGAGGTGATCGTCCACACGGGTCTTGAGATACCAGATGTATGTATCTGTACGTCTGCCGTAGTGGATGCCTATCTCGCTGTCCGTTTCACGGCTCTCGCCACCGTAGAACAGATCGTCCGCAGCGTTGCCCCTGAACATATCGATGTCATAATCGCCGTTTTCGATGGTGTAGAACATCAGGTGTCCGTCCATGTTAGTGCAGCGTACCATGCTGCCCTGTGCCTCATACTGCGTGTTAAGATACTCGTAAAGCTGGTCGCAGGTGTAGGTGCCCTCGGGAATGGTCACGGAATACTCTGTGCCGTCAAGCTCGAAGCTGATGGTGTCGTTCTCGCCTGCGGTTATCATGATGCCGTCAGTAAGGTCTGCCTTGCCGATGACCTTTGTGGGTGTCGGTGACTGTGTTGCCTCGTAGAAGATACGGTATGCGGCACTGCCACGGACACCGTCGATGATGCACAGCATATCGTCCACCGTGCCGTCGTCGGGAACAGCAAAGCTGAGCACCAGCTTGTCGCTGCTCTTGATGGCGGTGTCGGGATCGGAAAGTCCGAGTGCACCGACGCCGATAGTCGCCCTGAATGCGTCCTCGGGGAACGGATCGCCGTTTGCGTCGGTCATGTTGTTGAGCACGTCCCTGCCCGCCTGCTCGATGGCTGCGGCAAGCTCCTTTGGCGTGTACTGACCTGCGGGTATCTTTATATCTATCTTGTACTTGTTTCCGCCGAACTGCAGATCGAACACAAGCTCGTCGTTCAGTGCGGGATAGATGATGACGTTCTTCTTCGCCGCAAATTCCTCTGCGGTCTCGGGAGAGAGGTCGTTTCTGCCTACGATGTAGCTGAGCGACGACGCCGAGGATGTGCCCTTGTTCTCGGAGCGACGGGTAACGCCCGTGTAATATGCATCCTGAAATACCTTCGTGAACAGCGTGCCCTCAAAGTTCGAGATGCTGCGGAGCGGCGTGATGGTCGCACTCCTGATGCCGAGGTTGTTGGAGCCGTTAAGATATACCTCCAGAGAATTTGCAGGGAGCGTCTGGTTGATGCTGTTCTGGATAGCGTCCCTGAGCTGTGCGGCGGTGTATGTGCCTGCCGCTATCTCAACATCCACGTTGTAGGTGGTGCCGTCCTGCGTGTAGTCGAAGGTCATGGTGGTCTGGTTCTCGTTTATGGTGACGGAGCCGACGTTCTTCTTTCCGAGGATGTAGCAGGGCGAGCTGCTGCGGTCAGTGGATACAGGTGCCTTGACACTCTGTGCACCCATGAAGTAGGGCGAGGTGTCCGCACCGTTCAGGGCGACGGATTTTCCCGCACCCTCGTCGTTGGTGGTGATCACCAGCGTGCCGCCGCTGTCAGTTACTGTGACGTTCGCCGCCTGCAGACCGTCACGGAGCTGCTGTGTGAGCGACTGTCTGCCCGTGTCGCCGCTGTAATTGCCGTGGGCGATGTCGAACTCATAGTTGACGCCGTTTATCTTCAGCGAAACGTGGTCGTTTGCGTCGGATATCTCAACGCCCTTGCCCGTGAACAGCGTGCTGTACTTGTTGTTGGTGGCGGTCGCAGGGTATGTTACGATGTTGCCGTCAACATCCACTGTGCCGCCGCTGGTGTCAGCCTTGCTGATGTATTTGTCCGCACCGAAGGTACCGCCGAGGTTGTCCAGCTTGTAGCCCTTACCGCCGTTCACCGTGGTGAAGGTAAGACCCTTGTTGGTGCCCGATGCGGCGTAGCTTGCCTTTATCCTGCCGCTGAGGGAGGGGTCGGTGTTTATGGCGTTGTTCACGGCACTCATGAAATCATCTGCGTTGTTGTAGGTGCCGTCGGGGATGGTTATGGTCAGCGTTTCCGTCTTTGTGCGTGTTGCGTCAAGCGGATCGGGGTAGGTGTAATCCATGGTGATGGTGTTGTTGGTGCTGTCTACCGTTTTCGGGAAATGCGTAGCTATACCCTCCGCTCTCATGGTCGCAGGGTTCTCAACGTTACCTGTCGCAGGGTTGTAGTTCGGCGTGGAGGAGCTTACGGTGTTCAGCGTGTAGCCGATGCGGCAGGTGCTGGCGTCGTCTATCTTCACGGTGCCGCTCTCCTTGAGAGGACCTGTGAACACCAGCGACTTTCCGTTGGTGCCGACCTCGACCGTGGTGGCAGGTGTGCCGCCGTCCGCCGCGGATATCTGTGCGTTTATCTCCTCCGCAAGCTCGGAAAGTGTGGTGTAGGTCTTGTGGGAGAGCGTGAGATCGTAGCTGTGCATTCCTGCGGTCAGGATGAGCCTGTCGTTGCTGTCGTCCGCTGTGTAGGGTATGCGTGACGCGGCATTAGCAACGGTAAGCTTCGAGGGCACGTACACCTTGTTCGCATCCTCGTCGATGACGGCATCCGCTCTGGACGCAAGGGAGCTTTTTGTGGCAGAGGTCAGTGCGGAGCCGCTTACGGCATCGAACTGAGCCTCCTCGCCCTTGTATTTCGTGGTGATGGTGAGGGTGTCGCCGCTTCTTGAAACGGTTGCCTTGTCCTTCACCTTCTGGGAGATGATGTCTATCGCCTCGTTCATCGTACTTCCTGCGGGTATCTCGATGTCATAGGAAGCACTGCCCTTGTCGTCAGTGATGTCAAAACGGAGCGTTCTTGTGGCGGAGGACGAACCCGGGACGCTGTACTGCGAAAGTATGTTGCTGAGCGTCAGGGTGGCGGCGGATCTGGATTTCTCCACGCCGCCTACGATACCCTCGGTCTCCTCGTACACTGTCGTACCCTTCTTCAGCGAGGGGCTTATCGGAGAATAGGTTATGTATGTGGCAGACTGCTGGGAGCTGCTTGTCTGCTCCTTAGTCTCGGAGGTGCCCTTTACTGTGCTGCCCGAAGACATGGTGACGTTCTGGCGTGAGGAGCCGGGAACGCTTGCGGAGCCTGTTGCATATGCCTTCTGGCTGCCGTCCACGGTCTTTATGTTCTCATAGTATTTCGAGCCTGCGATGAGCCTGTCATAGGCGGAGCAGGAGGATATCACCTGTATCTTCTCTATCTTGCTGCTGTTGGGACCTTCAGCGTACAGCTTCAGGGTGTTCGTCGGGTCGATGCTGAACTGCAGCTTGTCTGCGATGTCGGTGTAATTAAGGTCGAGATAGTCGTTCATCGCCTGCACGAGAGCGTCCGTGGTGGCGTAGCTGCCCTGGGGTATGACAACGTCCACCCTGTGCACCGTTTCGGGTGAGGATGCGTCGTCGGATACGGTTATGTTGAAGGACAGGGTGTTCTCTGTGTCGGGGATGTACAGCGGAGTTTCAAGCTCCTTGTACGCCGTGAATACCGCCTTGCTGTATGTGGAGGTGGTGCGTGCAGGGACTACCTCTCTCAGCGTGCCTGCGTCGAACAGGTCGTACACCATGAACTCACTGGGGACATCCGTGGTGTTCACACGGACATCGCACAGCTTGCCGAACTGGTCGGAGCGGATATCGATGCCGCCGCGGGAATTGACGGACGCCGTGAACGGGCAGCCTGCCGCGTCAAGCTGGGACTGGATGGTGCTGACGATATCCGCCGGGGATGCGTATACCTTAGACTTCTCGCCGTCCGCAAGCAGGTCTATCCTGAGTGTCTTTTTCTGCTGCGTATCGTCGTCGCCGTACCACTTCAGGTCAAGCAGGAAGTATTCGTTGCGACCTCGCTCGATGAGCATATCATCGGGGATGCGGCGTGCACCCGAAAGCAGAGCCTGCGTGTTGTCTATCTCGCCGTATTTGCAGATATCGTAGATGGGGGATGTGATGCCGTCCATCTTGATGAAGTTTCCCGAAAGTCCCGTGATGGTCTGTTCACTGGCAAGACCTATGATAAGCTCGCCCCTGGAGTTCTCTGCGGCTACCGCCTCGATGCTGCCGGGGACGCCTGCCGCAGCTATCTTCTGATTTATCTCATCGATGAGCTGCTGTCTGTTGTAGCTGCCTGCGTCCAGTGTGACGGTGTACAGGGTATCGTCGGTATTGCCCACACGGAATGCGATGGTGTCGTTGGAGCCTGCCTTGATGGGCAGCTTTACGCTCTCGTTGCGGAATACGGTAACGCCCAGAAGGTGTCCGTCCGAGGAGCCGAGAACAGTATTGTAGAACAGCGACGCACCGCTGCCGCTGATGTTTTCGATAGTGCCGCCCTCCGCCTGCAGAGTGAACTGCTTTTCGGTGTTGACGCCGATGATAAGCTCGGGAGCTTCGGTGTAGATGATGTCGTCTATCTTGTCGGCTACCTCCTCGGCAGAGTAGGTGCCGTGCGGGATGTTGATGGTTATACTGCGTTCCTCGCCGTCGATGGTATAGCCTATCTCAAGGGTGTCGTTCTTTGAGGTGATGTTGACGGCGGAGTTATGGCATACGTCGCCCTCATTCATCTCGAAGGCGGAAAGGTGCTTTTCAAACAGCGGCACGCCGTTGAAATCGGCGTTGTCCGTCATCTGGTCTATCTCGTCAAGTATCTGCTGATATTCAAGGTCCAGTGCTTCCCTGTCCACATCGTCGTCATATGTGCCGTTGGATGCCTGCACAGCTATCTCACGCAGGCGGTGGAGCATACTGTGTATCTCCTGCGAAGCACCCTCCACAGTGCGGACATAGCTGATGCCGTCCTCCACGTTACGCAGACCCTGCCGCAGACCTCTCCTGATGGAACGGAGCTTTTCGGACACAGCAAGGCCAGCCGCGTCGTCAGCCGCACGGTTTATCCTGAAACCCGATGAAAGTCGCTCGGATGCCTTCTTCAGCTTGTTTGTGGAATTCTTCTGCTTATCGATGGCTATCTGAGTGGTAATCATATGCTGTATGACCATACCCATTGAAAACACCTCTGGAATACATATTTATACATTATTATCATACCACAAAATTCCATCAGATACAAGGTCTGTGAAGATATTCGTTGCATAGCACAAATAAATTCGGCGTATTTTGTAAAATCTGCCGCCGGAAGCTGTGTAAACGTGAAAAGACCTGAGCAGATATCCTCCGCTCAGGTCCGTGATATGTTATTATTTAAGCTTCATGGCCGCCTTGAAGCCTTCGGTGTAGGTCCTGGATACCCTCACGGTCTGCTTGGTCGGGAATACCGCAAGCAGTGACCTGTCGTCGTCTGTCTTTACGCCGGTCACCTTGCTGATGTTCACCAGTACGGATTTGGACACGCGTACATATCCCTGCTTCAACAGCTTGTTCTCAAGCTCGGAGATAGTGTTCTTCACCTCATACCGTCCGCTCTTCATGACGACATAGACCTTCTTATCGAACGCCTCAAAATACATAACGTTCTCAAGGTTCACCTTGGACAGCACGCCCTCTCTCTTGGCGTAGATGGTGTTCTCGTCATGCTCATTGTCCTGCTGATCGACGGGCTGCAGCTTCGGAAGCTCGGTAACGACATCAGCGTCCGATCTTGAAAGCACCTCTATCGCTATCGAGATATCACGGCAGAACACCTTGAGATGATCGTCGTACATCGCGGCACGGTGATAGCCCGCCGTGATGAAGCCGAAGAAACGGCTACCGAAAGACACGGGCAGGACATGGGTATTCATCACCATCTCGTCCTTGCGGCAGCCGGGAGGAAGTATATCCCTGCTGCGGAACATCTTGCTGGAGCCGCTGTAATCCCAATAGCTGTGGAACAGACATTCTGACATTTCAGCGGAACGTACCAGCGACAGCGAGAAGGTCTGCATATCGGGCACGAGATATGTATTGTTATCAAGAATGAGAGGAAGCTCGCTGAGGCTCTTCACGCCCAGAAGCTTTTCCTGAAGCTCACTGTTCTCATAATATACGGAGTAGAGCCATTCTCTGTCGTGCTTCCCCATGCGTCTGCGGATCTGCTTTACGGTGCGTACAGGTCTGCCGCAGCCACAGCTGTCGCCTGTGAGCAGCGTGCCGGTAGCCTCCCTCACCTGTACTCTCTCGCCTGTTATCAGCTCGTGGAGCTGTGCCATGGCACGCTCGCCGTGATACAGTGCGTTGATGGGGACGGTGGTGATGGAGAAGATATCCGAGAAAGAAAGGGATTCGCCGTCCATGCCGACTACGATGAGATCGTCAGGCACGCGAAGTCCGTTCTTGTACAATTCCTTGATGAGTGCAACGGCGATTCTGTCAAAAACGCATACGACAGCGTCGGGCATATCGATATTTCCGAACACGATATCCTTGACGTACTTTGCGGCACAATCGACCCATGCTCCGCCATACAGCAGATTGGATGGACCGCAGGGCAGTCCGTGCTTTTCCATAGCTTGCACAAAGTGGTTTACACGGGGATTTCCCATAGCTCCGCCAAGGCAGTGGATGTTCCTGCAGCCGTGGACATCGATAATGTGATCCACAACCATACTGAGATCATCCGTATCGTATATGGCGATGCTGTCAGGCAGTTCCTTTGCACCTATAACGACATACGGGATACCGCTCGCATGAAGACGCTTTTCCAGTGCAACGGCGTAGCTCTTCTGCTCATAGAAAGATCTAGAGCAGAGGATCGCACCCTCATAACAGGAGAAATCGACCAGATCAAAAAGCTGCTTTTCCGCATCATTCTTTGTCATCGAGATACGCGGAGATGAAAACACCACGGTATTATATCCCAGATCATTCGCAAGACGCATCACGCCGAGATGATAATCCTCGTAATAGCCGCCCCTGCTCTGACCTATAAGCATACAGATCGTCTTTTTTGACATTGTGCACCTCAATTTCACCAAATCAATCGTATATATTTTTATTATACAACAAACCTGTAAAAAAGTCAACAGAAATATCCGCCCACAAAAAGGGACGGATATTCTGTATCTGATCAGGGGTCAGAAATTGAGGTCTACAATGAACCATAAATACTTTTGACACCCTTATTGTACACCAAGACCACACATCTTTTCAAGATAGTTGCGACAAAATGCACGTTTCGGCGATACAATGCAAAAAAACGGCGTCCAACTGCAAATATGCGGAATAAAATGTACAGCGTGTACTGGATATGCACATACATGGGATGAAATGCACAAACCCTCCGACGAAATGCACAAAACGGCGATGAAATGTACATAAAGAGCGGCAGACCGAAGTCCGCCGCCTGTTTTATCTGAAAAGTGTGCACTGACCGCTCTCCCTGTAATAAGCGATGAGCCGCTCGATATCGGGGCGTGTGGTCTTAAGCAGAGCCGCAAGGCAATCGATGCACAGGAAGTCTGTCGCTCCCCTGTCGATGAGCTTGCGGTGGATGGAGATATCGTCCGAAAGAAGATCTGCTCCGCATTCACGGCAGTATTTGTAATCAGCCATTACAGCTTCACTACCTTTGCACGGAACACAACGCAGTCGTGGGATTCTATCTGTGCGGCGTATCTCTCGGTGAAGGTGCCGATAACGGAGTGTGTGTAGCAGTCGTAAAGCTCCAGACCTCTGCCTGATGCTGCGGGAAGTCCGATGTCATAGAACTGCAGGGACATCTCGCTCTTCTTGTCACCGAAGTTGAACATACCGATGGCGTAGTCGCCGCCGCTGAGCGGACGGATGAGTGCGAACACGTTCTCGGGGTTGTTCCACTGGCGGATGCAGTATGGACCGCGTACCTCGTCATCCTGATTGATGGCGATGATATCGGGGTTCGTGAGTATCTCCTTTGCGGCGTCGGACATCTTTCGGACATCGCAGCCGATCATCAGGGGTGAGTTCATGATCGCCCACAGTGCGAAGTGGGTCTTGTACTCGGTATCCGTGCAGCCGCCGACCACATCAGCGATCCACTCGTTGTCGCTGTTGCCGTGCATTCCCACAACAAGCATATCGATGTCGTTGTGGCAGAAGGGTGCACCGTAGCCCTGCTTGCCTATCTGGGAGAGTGCAAGCCGCTTCACGGATTCCCAGTTGTCCTGGATATCGCCTGTGGAGCGGAAGAGCTGTGCTCCCGTTTCCCTTATCCACTCGTGCACGTTGTCGCTGCCCCAGTTGCACGCGGAGAACACGATGTCACGGCCGCAGTTACGCAGAGCCATACCCATGCGGCGGTAGAGGTTCGCACCGTCTGCAGCGGCAGGCTTGTAGCAGTAATCGTACTTGAGGTAGTCAACGCCCCATTCTGCGAAGGTCTCGGCGTCGGTGAACTCGTGCTCGAAGCTGCCCGGATAGCCTGCACAGGTGTGAGTGCCGGCACAGGAGTAGATGCCGAACTTCAGACCTTTTGAGTGGATGTAATCCGCAACTGCCTTTATGCCGTTGGGGAACTTGTTTTTGTCGGGGACTAACCTGCCGTTCTCGTCACGCTGCTTTTCGCTCCAGCAGTCATCGATGACGATGTACTCATAGCCTGCGTCCCTCAGGCCGCTCTCCACGAAGAAGTCAGCGGTGGTCCTGATGAGTTCCTCGTTGATGTTCCAGCTGAAGGTGTTCCATGAGTTCCAGCCCATGGGCGGCTTGTGGCAAAGTGGTGTGTTCATATTTTCGAATATCCTTTCAGAAGAATTTATAGTTGCTCGTTATTCTCATGATAGCATAAATATCGGTCTTAGTCAATTTCAAATATTGAACAACGGGAAAAGGATGTTCAAAAGACAAAAAGCCTGAGATGTATTTCTCAGGCTCTTGTCGTTAATATGCTGTGTATTCCCGGGAATCACCATTGTCCGACCAGATGATCGGACAACAGTGCTCAGAAATCATATATTTAAAGGATGGTTAGCGAAATGAGTTCCGTACGGTCGATCACTTGCTCCAGTATCTACCCGTCGTATCCCTGACCTGAATGTGTCTTGCGTAATCCCATGCCTGATTGAGCGACATTCCCTTCTCAAACGTGCAGATGATCATGCCTCTGCTTATGTGCCAGTTAAGAATAACTGTTTTCATGAATTACCGCCCGGCTTTTGTCGGGCGGTAATGATAATAGGATACTATTACTTAAGGTTGTTGATCACATAAAGGTTCTGAGAGGAATTGTCATCCCATCTAACCTTGATGTATGTCTTGCCTGTGAGCTTGTCAGCGTAGTACAGATCGTGGTATACATAGGTTCTGATAAGGTTAATATCATCTGTTGTATTATCCAGTACGACACTGCGCTCTGTATCCCTAACTGCGGACTTCTTGAGCTTTACCTCTACTGTGTCGCCTGCTGTGCTTACAATGATGTACGGACATTCACGCTCAGTAACCTTGGGGGGGATGATTACGGGCTTCTCATAAGCCCTGGGGAGAGGAGCACTTGAACCGACGAGCATAGCCGCATTGTGATAACTGCGAGCAGACTCAGGAACATCCCATACCATTGTATAAGTTCTGATGTTGCTGCCTTCCAGCTTATCGTTTGCGAAGAGCTGAGGCTTTACAACCGAGCCGCTATTCTTGTTATATACCCATAAAGTAGGGAAACAGTTATCAGACTTAGCTGTTACATAAGTAGGATTTGTGTCAGGATTCTTATCCTTATCATAGTAACCGTTCCAGCTGAAAGGAACACTCCTATCATCAACATCGATAAAGTTCTTATCTTCTCTGAATGCTCTCAGTGCATATACGCCTGTGTCAACATCGTAAATGAGCTCTGTAGCAACATAACCATCCTCATCCTCGACGTAAATGTGTCTTGAATACTCAAACACCTCGTTGAGAGTCATGCCCTTTTCGAATGTGCAGATTATTTCTCCTCTTACTATGCTATAATTAAGCCAAAGATCTAAAGTGCTGACCCACTCTGTATTCCTATAGGAAAGATCGATATTGGATGCAAGGAAGCTCTTGGTCAGCATTGCATATTTGGAAAGTACAGAAGACTGAATATCATAATATCTTCCATAATTATCCCATGTAAAAACGGGCTTATCTAAGCCTTCTACATTTACATGCTTAGAAGTTACAGTGTAAGCGGAAGCGCTCATCATTGTGGTTGCCAGGGTCACTGCTGCCATTGATACGGCTGCGATCTTCTTGAATGTGTTCATTGTTTGTTCCTCCATTAATAAAATAATTTTCCGTTCGGCTGCTTTTGCAGCCCTGCGAACCTGTCGTTCGCTGTAACTATATCTTAACCGAATGACCACTTATTTTCAAGTATCATCCGACGAAATGTATATATATATATATATATAAGATGCCGTATTTGAGGATAAGATGCCGAAATAGCCGACGAAATGCAACTCGCCCACTCGCAACGACAAGTTGCCCAAGCAGCGTGATAAGCTGCCGCCACGTCAAGATGACAAGTTGCCAAGAAGTAAGATGCCAAACCACCGCTTGGTGTAATAACAAACCGCCTGCCTATATATACATATAAGTATATAAAACAAAAACTCCGCCCAAAAAGGCGGAGTTCGTATATCAAAATTTCAGAAGCATTTGCCATCCTTGCAGTCCACGGTGCTGCCGCAGCGGTAGCACAGCTCGTTTGCACACTGTCCCTTTTCGGTGAGGTCCGCGATGTTCTGCACGGTAGTTTCCGCGATGTTCTCCAGAGCCTCCTCGGTAAGGAACGCCTGATGCGAGGACACGATGACGTTCGGCATGGAGATAAGACGTGCGAGGGTGTCGTCCTCCACGATGTGACCCGAGAAATCCTCGAAAAAGAAATCGGATTCCTCCTCGTACACGTCAAGGCAGGCCGCTCCCACATGACGGAATTTGATGCCCGCAAGCAGTGCCTCGGCATCCACCAGTGCACCACGGGAGGTGTTCAGTATCACTACGCCGCGTCTGCACTTCGCAAGGGTCTTTTCGTTGATGATATGGTAGGTGTCCTCGGTGAGGGGACAATGCAGCGAGATGATGTCGCTCTTTTCAAAAAGCTCGTCCCTGCTGACGTAGCGGATGGTGTCGCCGTTGTCAAGACCCTCTGCGGGGAATTTGTCGTACGCCAGCACCTTCATGCCGAAGCCGCGGCAGATATCGATGAACACACGTCCGATGCGGCCAGTGCCGACAACGCCGACAGTCTTTCCGTGAAGGTCGAAGCCTGTTAATCCTGCCAGAGAAAAATTGAAGTCGCGGGTGCGGATATACGCCTTGTGCGTGCGGCGGATGGAGGTCAGCAGCAGTGCCATGGCGTGCTCCGCAACGGCATATGGAGAATACGCAGGCACTCTCACCACGTGCAGCTTTCCGAAGGCGTATTTCATGTCAACGTTGTTGAAGCCTGCACATCTCAATGCCACAAGGCTGATGTTCATCTCGCACAGGCGGTCTATCACCGTGCTGTTCACTGTGTCGTTCACGAAAACGCAGACGCCGTCATAGCCCTGTGCAAGGTCCACGGTGTCCTCGTTGAGCTTGGTCTCAAAGAATTTAAATCTGATGCCCTTTTCCTCGCCGTATTTCTGGAAGGCAGCCTTGTCGTAGGGCTTGGTATCGAAAAATGCAATCTTCATCGTATGTCCTCCTGTTTTGTTCTAGTATGCACAGCAACAGTTTATTTATCCTGCCGAAACACCGCAGATGATATCTGCGGTGCCGTATTTTATTTATGCTCTCTGAGGTTGTATTCCTTGTCGCCGTCGATTATCTGCACCATTACCGCGGCAAAGATGGGGTCGAACTGCGTGCCGCTGCACTTGATGATCTCGGCACGGATGACGTCCTGCGGCAGCACGTCACGGTAGCTTCGTGTGGACGCCATTGCGTCGTAAGCGTCCGCAACGCCGATTATTCTTGCCACAAGGGGAATCTCCTCGCCTGCAAGACCCTCGGGGTAGCCCTTGCCGTCGTAACGCTCATGGTGATACTTCGCACCAGTTGCGATGCCGGGCAACTCGGACATTTTATCAAGTATCTCTGCACCGATGACGGGATGCGTCTTGATGACAGCGTACTCCTCGTCGGTGAGCTTTGAGGTCTTGTTGATGATATCGTCGGGCACGCCTATCTTACCGATGTCATGCAGCAGACCGATGTAATAGATATCCTTCTGCTCCTGCTTCGACATATTCAGACGCTGTGCTATCATGCGTGAATACTCCGCTACACGCACGGAATGTCCGTTCGTGTATTTGTCCTTGGCATCTATCGTGCCCGCAAGCGTGACCATCGCCTGCACGGAGAGCCGTTCAAGGCGGCGTGTGTTGTTCTTAAGTGTGATGGTCTGGCGTGCTACCTCATCACGAAGCTCATGCTGCAGCTTTGAAAGCTCGATGATACGGTGTATCCTCTTTAGCATTATCTCCGCGATGAAGGGCTTTGTGATGAAGTCCACCGCTCCCAGCTCGAAGCAGCGTACCTCGCTGTCGTGGTCGTCGTCTGCGGTGAGGCAGATTATCGGGATGCCCTTGAGCTTCTCGTCGTCGGCGATTATCTCCATGAACTTAAAGCCGTCCATGCCGGGCATACGCAGGTCAAGCAGGATAAGGTCGGCGTGGTTGTAGCACAGATGCTCGAACGCAGCCTCGCCCGAAGTAACGAGCGTTGTGTCGTAATCGGCGGAGAGTATCTTCTGGGCGATGAGCAGGTTCATCCTGTCGTCATCCACCACGAGAATGGCGGGACGCTTTTCCTTTTCCTCGCCCTGCCTGTACATTCCGAGGCAGCGGGATATCGTTTCAAACAGCACTGCACGGTCGATGGGCTTTCCCACATACCCGTTGAAGCCTGCACGCAGGTACGCTTCCCTTGCGGAGGACACGGTGTTTCCCGTGAGAGCCACAACGGGAATGTGCAGACCCTCCTCCTGCTCCCTGAGCATACCGAGGACTGTAACGCCGTCAACGCCGGGCATCATGTGGTCCACGAAGAAGATGTCGAAATGCTCCTCACGCAGCATCTTCAGTGCCGCTTCGGGCGATGTGGTGGTCACCAGGTCCACGCCCGTGCCGCTGAGGATATCCGAAAGTGCTCTGTTATCAAGTATGTTGTCGTCAAGGGAAAGTATACGCTTTCCGCTGAGTTCAGGTCCATTCACTGTTATCGCTCCTCTTCTTTCTCCCTGAGATAATTCCTTGCAATGTTTATCGTATCGGCATAGAGTGCCATCGCAGTTCCGTGGTTGCTGCGGATGTAATCAAGGCAGTCTGCAGCGTTTTCGCCTGCCTTGTAACGCTTGCCTGCCTGCTCAAGCTGCAGGCACATCTTCGAAAGACGCTTGCCGCCGATATTAAGCGAGTTTGATTTCAGTGCGTGGATGCTGACGGTGTAGTCGCTCCAGTTCTCCTCACGGAACAGCCTGTTAAGCTCCGCAAGCTTGTCATCGTACATATCGCAGTACATCGTCAGTATCTCTGTGTACATCTCCTCGCTGTCCGCACAGTATCTTATACCAAGTGCGGTATCGAACAGCGGTGCGGAATCCTCCTCGACAAGAGGCTCCGCAGGCTGTACAGGCGTGTCGTCGGTGTCCTCTGTTTCGACATAGAACACCTTGCCGTCGGGCAGATGCTTTGCCAGCATCTCCTCCAGCAGCTTGCCGTTTATAGGCTTGCTCATGTAATCATCAAAGCCCTTTGACATATACATCTCTCGGGCACCCGAAACAGCGTTCGCCGTAAGTGCTATCACCTTTGCAAACTCGCTGCGGTTTCCAGGCATGGAACGCATATGCGAAAGCGTCTGTATACCGTCCATAACGGGCATCATGTGGTCAAGCAGGATGACATCGAACGCATTGTTGCGGACAAGCTCCAGTGCCTCCTCGCCGCTCATGCAGACGGTGAGCTTCACCTTGGTGTGCTTGAGCAGGCTCTTTACAACTGTGAGGTTCATCTGGTTGTCATCAACGACGAGCACGTTCGCTCCCGGAGCCGTGAATGCGGTGGTGTACTTCCTGCTGTCCGCATTTACAGCAGTTCCGATGGTGAAGCTGCCTACCTTCTCGTTGCCTGTAACTCTCTGTGTGATATGCAGTGTGAACACGGAGCCTTTTCCGTACTCGCTCTCCACCTTAAGTCTGCCGTTCATCAGTGCGGCAAGCCTGTTTGTGATGGCAAGTCCCAGACCCGTACCCTCAATGTTCCTGTGCTGCTCAAGGTCAAGGCGGCGGAAGCCCTCAAAGAGCTTGGAGATATCCTCCTGACGTATGCCGACGCCCGTGTCCTCGACCGCAAGCCTGAGCTGCACGCTGCCGCTCATTTCGTCCGTTGTACCGCCGACCACCAGCCTTACGCTGCCCTCGGGAGTGTACTTCACGGCGTTGCTCATGAGGTTTATAAGTATCTGCTTTATGCGTACATCATCGCCGTACAGGCTGTCGGGAAGCTCCTCGTTGACGTTGATATCTACCTTCAGACCCTTCTCGTCCGCCTTCAGCTTTATCATTATCATGACAGCACTCAGCATCTCCCTGAGGGAGTAATCATGCTCCACGATGTCCATCTTGCCCGATTCGATCTTGGAGAAGTCCAGAACGTCGTTGACAAGTGCAAGCAGATTGTGGCTGGCGTTATCGATGTTGGATGCGTATTCGAGGATGCTCCTGTCC
Source organism: Oscillospiraceae bacterium (assembly GCA_045606085.1). Taxonomy (GTDB): domain Bacteria; phylum Bacillota; class Clostridia; order Oscillospirales; family Ruminococcaceae; genus CAG-115. The sequence goes on along the minus strand of JAZURJ010000067.1, from coordinate 38,661 downwards.
TTACATTCACGCAGGATCATCTCGTTCATGCCGATGACGGCATTGATAGGCGTGCGTATCTCATGCGACATATTCGCAAGGAAGTCGCTCTTTGCACGGCTCGCCTTTTCCGCCGCGATCTTCGCCTGACGGAACTCGTCGCTCTCCTGCACCTTCTTCTCTGTGCCGAGAAGATATATGGTGATGATAACGAGAAGCACCCACAGCAGACCGAACGTCCACAGCACCAGCGGCACGATGAGGTCGATATCTCCCGCAGGAGCGTAGGACGGCACGAAGCCGACTATGTACAGACCGTGGTAGTTGGTTTCCGCCGCAAAGAACACGATATCGGAGGTGCTGTACGCCGCAGACGAGGTCCTGACGTTAAGGTCCGCACGTATCCTGTCAATGGCTTCCGAGTGTCGTTCCTCGGTGAAGAATACCGCATCGGTGGTACTGCCGACGGAACGCACAAGCACTCTGTCCTGCGAATCCACCAGCATACACTCGCCGAGACCGCCGTAGCAGACAAGGTTTATCTTCCCTGCAAGAGTCTCCGTTGTGTACAGCTTATAAAGCACGTATTTTACGTTATTTCCGTGATAGACGGGCACTGTGAACAGGACGGTGGTGCCGTCGCTGCCCGTGCAGACAGCGGGATTTCCGTGAAGTGCATCGAAAAATCCGCTGTAATCGGAGAAGTTCAGCGGAACGCCGCTGGTCGCCTCGCCGTTTATCCGCACGACACCGTAGGAAACGCCCTTCTCGTCGGCAAGCACATTGTTCAGCTCGCCCGTATCGATATCCACAAGGGAGGTCATATCGCCGAGGAACTCCAGCTCATCGTGGAAGGTGTTGTCCACCATTGCTGCCAGCATATTGCTGTAGCCCGAAACGTGGGTCTCCACCTGTGTGTTGGTGATATCCTTCAGCTTGAACCACATCAGCACGCACACGAAGCTTAGTATCACAAGTCCCGAAGCTATCAGCGTAAACGCATTGATGACACGCTGATTTTTTGCTTTTTTACTCATTTATCACCACTCCGTCCACATACCAGTCAAAGTCGCTGAAAAGTGTATCGTCAGCCATCCTCTCGCCCTCGCCGCAGCGGAGGGTGCCGTTGTTGTCGTATATTTCGCCCGTGAACACGTCCCTGCCAGCGAGGATATCCGCCCTTGCCGCTTCCACTGCCGCACGGGTGTCCTCCGTGACGATGGGGGAATATTCGGAAAGCTCCGCAACGCCTCTGTCGATGCCGAGCCAGTGGCGGTGGCCCTTGCCAGCCTCGCCCTGCACGAACTCACGGATGATCTCGTAATAAACGCTGTCCCAGTTCCAGACTGCCGCCGTCAGGAACTTATCCGAAAGCCCCTGTGCCGCCGTGTTGTAGCCGATGGACATCACGCCAGCGGCGTCGGCGGTCCTTGCGACGCTGTGCTGGTTCTGATGATATGTAATGACATCCACGCCGCATTCGTCGATAAGCTTCTGTGTGGCGGCGGCTTCTGTGTCCTCGTCGTCCCATGTGTCGGTCCAGCGGACGTTCACGACCGCATCGGGAGCCACGCTCCTGACGCCCAGCGTGAATGCGTTGATGCCGCGGTTGACCTCGCTGTTCGGCATCGCCGCAACATAACCGATGCTGCCCGTTGCGGACTGCATTCCCGCAACTATGCCTGCAAGATAGCGTACCTGATACATCCTGCCGAAATATGAGGACAGATTGTCCGCCGTGATATCGGAGGAGTTGGCATAGAATTCGATGTCCGGGTACTGTGCGATGACCTCCTGTGCCTCGGCGGGATAGCCGTAGCTTGAGAGGATTATCATGTTCACGCCCTTTCCGGCGAGAGCGTGTATAGCGTCGATGCACTCACCCGTGCCCTCAAGCACGTTCTCCTGCACCAGCAGCTTTACGTCTGTCTTTTCGCAGGCGGAGACCACGCCGCTGTAATGCATGCCGTTCCAGCCTTCATCGCTGACGCTGCCCGTCATGACAAGTCCGATCTTCACCTTGTTTCTGTCGGTGGAGCCGACAAATCCAAGCAGCAGCACGATGGCTGCAAGTATCAGAACAGCGGCGGTAATAAGCAGCCTGTTCATCTTACTCATCCGTCACTACTCCTTCCACATACCAGTCAAATTCATTCAGCATGGCGTAGTCCGTCATGCTCTCGCCCTCCTCAACACGGAGGTTGCCCTCTCTGTCGTACACGGGACCGTAGAAAACGTCCGACGTGCCCGAGATGAGCTTGTCGTATTCCTCCTGCACCGCCTGTGCGATGCCCGCCTCAGCCTTGTCGGAAAGCTCCGCCATGGCGACAACGCCCGTATCGATGCCGTCCCAGTAATTATCGCCGACGAACCTGCCCTGCAGGCAGTGCCTGATGTGCACGGTATAGAACTTCTCCCAGTCCCACACGGCGGCGGTGAGATACGTTTCGGGGCATATCTCGGGGTTTGCCCTGTTGTAGCCGATGGACATAACGCCGTTCTCCTCTGCGACCTGAAGCGGTGCAACGGAATCCGTGTGCATCGCAAGCACGTCGATGCCGCATTCGGATATAAGCTCCTGCGTTGCTGCTGCGGCAGTTTCATCCGCTACCCACGAGCTTGTCCAGCGGACGTGTACCTTTGCATCGGGGTTTACGCTGTGCACGCCCAGTGCGAACGCATTTATGCCTCGGTTCACCTCGGAGATGGGGAACGCCGCAACATAGCCGATGCTGTCCGTCTTTGTCTGCATACCCGCAACGATGCCCGTAAGATAACGCATCTGATACATCCTGCCGAAATAGGATGTGAAGTTCTTGCCCTCGTCAACGCCCGAGCAGTGGAAGAAATATATCTGCGGGTACTTCTCTGCGGCACGCTTCATGGCGTCACCGAACTCAAAGGAGTTTGCGACGATTATCTCGCATCCGCTCTCCACGTATCCCTCGATAACGGCGGCGATGGTATCCGTCGTGACGGATTCCGTGTATGTAACGCTGAGAGCCAGAGTTTCTGCCGTCTTCTCAAGTGCGTCGTAATGCGAATTGCTCCAGGACAGGTCGTCCTTCCTGCCGTTGAGGATGACGCCCACAGGGGTAACCTTCTCCCCCGTATTGCCCTCACCGTCATAAAATATCATTATACATAATCCTGCCAGCAAAAGAACGATGATGGGAATTGCTATTGCAAATATCTTTTTCATGACCACTCCTGCTTTCTCTATTATATATTGCATACAAAGTCATTATATCACGATTTTGGCAAAAACACAATACAAATCAGGCAAAAACGTTGAAAAAACAGGAAAAACACCCACCTGATGTCAGGGGGGTGTTTCTCCGGTATTCTTAAAGAGGGGTCATAGGTTACTCTGCAAGCTTAGCGTTTGCACCGTCCAGCTCGCCCTGTACTGCGGAGCGGATGGTCTCCTTGGTCTGTGTCCAGGATACGCCGTTGTTGTAGCCTTCCTTCATGGGGTTGTTGATGTAGCCTGCTACCATGTCGTTTACAGCGTTGTACAGCTCGATAACGGGAGCCTCTGCTGTCATGTCGCGTACTCTCTGGTACATATCCCACTGCTCCTGGGTCCAGCCGTGCTCGTCAAATGCCTGACGCATGCCGATCTCCTTTGCGATCTCGCTGTCGCGGCTTGCCATACAGCAGTTGAGGTAAGCGCCGACGCCCTCGGGGTTCTTCGCACCTGTACACAGGGAGAAGCCTTCAACGATGGAGGGGAGGTAGTACTCATCGGTGTAGGGGCACTTGGGCATGGGAACGAACATAACGTCTTCCATGTCGCCGAACTCCTGGATGATGTTGTTGTAGGGATACAGAGCGTATGTGCCTACGGGGTAGAACAGTGTCTTGCCGTTGCCGATGTTGGAGGGGAATATCTGCCAGCCGTTCTCGGACTTGGGGAAAGGAAGGTCGTTCTTGTTCATGTTGTACATGAAGTCCTGTGCCTTCTCGATAACGCCGTTGTCGAGGTTGTGAACGATCTGACCGTCGCTCATGCCGATATAGGGAACGCCTGTGGTCAGGGAGAATGCACCCTCGAACCACCAGCCGTCAACTGCGAACTGGCTCTTTTCTCTGTCGCAGAACTGCATCATCATATCCCAGAAGGTATCCCATGTCCAGTTGCCGTCGTTGAGGAGCTGGACAGGATCGGGCAGGCCGTTCTCGGTGATGGTGTTCTTGTTGTAGAACATTACGCACTGGGAATCGGTGTTATATGCACCTACGTAGTGCTTGCCCTTGAATGCGAACTGCTCGTTTACTGCACTCATGGGTGCCCACAGCTCGGAATCGAAGTCAACGTAGTCGTCCAGAGGCTGGAACATACCGTTTATCGCACCCTTGGGGAAAACGTCCATGTCTGCCGCACTGAACATATCGGGAGAGTCATCAGCCTGTACCAGTGTCGCAAGCTTCGTGTAACGCTCGTCCCATGTGGTGTATACAAGCTCGATGCTTCCGCCGTACTGTGTCTGGAACATCTCCAGGGATACAGGAACGGGATTGCCCTCTGCGGGATTGATATCCCAGGAGGAGAGGAACTTTACTGTACCGTTTGCCAGCTTCTCTGCACCGATGTCGATCTCGGCTACCTTGGAGGCATCCTCCTCGTTCATTGTTGCCTTGGTTGTCTTTGCGGAGGTGGTGGGAGCGTTTGTGGTACCGCCGGGTACGCTTGTCACGGGTGCGGTTTCGTCACAGGCTGTTGCAGTGAGTACGCAGGTGACTGCGAGAGCCGCAGCGGCGATCTTCTTTATAGTGTTCATATAGTGATCCGTCCTTTCGTCGTAAATATCGGGTGTCGCCTTGTGTAATTAAATGATACACCAAACAGCAATATGATAATATCATCTGTTTACGCTTTGTGTCATGATTTTTTGCTATTAAGTAATTACCTCAGAAACTATCCGTCATAACGCATAAATATCGTATAAAAAGAATAAAACGTTTACATCTTTTCGTCAGATAAGTAGGCGTAACATCATGACAAAAACAGTAAAAAAGTGATATTGCAGTGAACAATTATCTGATATCATAAAATTACCGAAAGGGATACAGGATATCCCGAAACAACGTGAAAGGACATAATCAATATGAAACTCAGAAAGCTCATTACAGGCGTAGCTGCTTCCCTGTGTGCTGCAGCAGTTCTCGCACTCGGTGCATCCGCATACGATCTCAACACTGACCTCAACATCTTCTGGAGTGCAAGCAAGACAGTTCCCGGCTCCGAGCTCATCGGCGTAAAGGACGGCTCCTACATCACAGTTACCTACTCCGTAGATCAGTCCCTGGCTGACATGGAAGGTCACGCTTACTGGTGCATCAAGCCCATGATCAACGACTCCGGCTGGCCCCTCGTTGACGGCATCGCAGAGCTTACTCCCTCTGAGGACGGCAGCTCCTACGTTATCGAGCCTGACACGACCTCCATCACATTCTCCATCCCCGAGGCTTATGGCGAGCACGTGGAGATCGCAGGTCTGGCATTCATGGGTCACGGTATCACACTCGAAACTCTGACAGTTTCCGACGAGGCTCCCGTTGTTGATACACAGGCTCCCACAGCAACAGACAAGGGCAACCCCGACACAGGTGTTGAGGGCGTTGCAGCAACAGCAGGCATCGCAGCTCTCGCAGCAGGTGCTATGGCTCTCTCCAGAAAGAGAAAGTGATCAATAAACATCAGGTCAAATAACTTCAAGTGTACTCTCCTATAAAACGAAACGCCCCCGAAAAGGGGCGTTTTGGTTTTGCCTGTACGTCAGAGAAGGCTCTGCGTTAACTGCTGTGCAGGAACGATACTTCCCTGCTGCGGATACAGCAAGGTAACGCTCGCGAAAAAAGGATGTGATCCCTCATACGGACACGGCGTGTTTCGAGGTATAACAAAAGGCGATACGTCATGCGTACCGCCTTTGTTTTCATATCATCAGGGTTTTCTAGTGCGGAAGAACTGCTCACGGTAGTTCTTCGGGGTGTAGCCCGTGTGCTTTCGGAATACCTGAATGAAGTGGCTCTCCGAGCTGAAGCAGAGATAATCGGATATCTCAAGGCAGGTGTATTCCGAGAACTTCAGCATATTCTCCGCCGCCTCGATGCGTTTTTTCGTGATGTATGCGGAGATGGTGACGCCCACCTCCTTGTGGAACAGCTTGGATAGATACGCAGGGCTTAACGCCGTAAGCTCCGCCAGCTTGTCCAGCGTGATGCGTGTGTGCAGGTTGTCGTAGATGTAATCAAGGCACACGGTGATGGACCTCGGGTAGCGGTTCTGGCGGCGGATGAGCTGCATACGCTGTGCGTAGTCGTCCACCACTTCCTTGTGCAGCAGGGATATCTCCTCCTCGCTGCGGCATTTGTCGATGCTGCGGATGTAGATATCGCTGAGATTATACGCAGCCTCCATCTCCATGCCGCCCTCGATGCAGTAGCGTGTGATGAACGCCACGGTGATGGTGAGATGATATTTCAGATTACGCAGGCTGTCCTCGCTTAGCTTGCCCATCTCCTCGCTGTTGAGGGGCTTGAACAGGCGGCGTGCCTCCTCGGGCTTTCCGTCCTTGATGCTCTGGAAGAACGCCATCTCACGCTCATAGGAAAGATGCGAAACGTTGTATTCCCTGTTGAGGAACTCCACGTGTGAGAGCTTTTTCTGTATATCCAAGCCATCACCTCCTTATATTGATATGATTCTACTATATTTCCGCGGAAATTGCAACTGTTTATTCAAAAGGAGTAAATCTTACCCACTCGTACTCCGCTGTGAGGGGCAGGTCTGTGTCAACAAATGCGTTCAGCCAGCCGTCAACGCCTGTGCCGCACCATGCGTTCATCATGATCTTGGAGGGGGTCACGGGGATGGTCGCAGTGGCTGTGTGGACCTCAACGCCGTCAACGAACCACACGATCTTGTCCTGATGCCACTCGAACGCGTAGGTGTGGAAGTCCTCTGCCGCATCGAAGCCAAGCTCGTGGATGTGCTCATGACCGCCGCGGCTGTCAGTGAAGTAGTTGAACTGCACGATGGTTGTGTCCTTGCCGAGGAACTCGATGTCGATCTCGTCCCAGGGGTTGTTGTCGGAGGGGCCTGTGTAGGTGAAGAAGGAGGATACCACGCCGTCGTTCTTAATGGGCTTCATGGATACCTCGTATCTGCCGTAGCCGTAGAACTCACGGCTGCGGAACTCGCCGCCGGAATAGGGGATGCCGAGCTGCGGGGTCAGGTCCTTGTCGATGATGAGCTGCATATTGCCGTCGTTGAAGGTGACGTTACGCTTACGCCATGTAACGTTGAACATACTGCCGTTTGTCCAGCCGTCGGCACATTCCCAGCCTGCGGGCATACCTTTTTTGAACTGTGCGTATGCGTGACCCTCGGGGATGATCTCCTCGGGCTCCTCGGTGACCTCGGCGGTTTCTGCAACACCGACCTCAGCGGTGGCTCCCGCTGTGACGGGTGCAGTAACACTGCTGTCAGGCAGAGAGCTTTCGCCGCCGTTACAGCCTGTCATCAGCACTGCCGCAAGGATAATAGGTAATGAACGATAGATATTTTTCATGGTAATTTCCTCCTGTTTGTTCGTTGATATGATTTTATCATTTTTATCATTCTGATATTGTCAGATTTTTACGCTTTATATCATCTGCTTGTTACCAAATACCGCAATATCCGACATCCGTTTGACACAAACGCAAAAAAAGTGATATAAAAAGTGACATTCATGTGTTATGATATAAGCAACAACACAACAGAAAGGTGTGCTTAACATGAAAAACAAGGGCTTCTACAAGGGAATAGATCTCGGCGGCTGGATGTCGCAGTGCGATTACAGCACCGAAAGGCTGGACAATTTCGTCAAGGAGGAGGACTTTGCACGCATCGCCTCCTGGGGACTTGACCACGTGCGTATCCCCGTAGACTACAACATATTCGAAACAGCGGAGGGCGAATACATCGAGGACGGCTTCCGCCGCCTTGACGACGCTTTCGCTCTTTGCAGGAAGTACGGTCTGAAGGCAGTGCTCGACCTGCACAAGACAGCAGGCTTCTCCTTCGACAGCTACGGCGAGAGCGAGGCCGGCTTCTTTGAGAACGATGCTCTGCAGGAGCGTTTCATCCGCCTGTGGGAGCAGTTCGCACAGCGTTACGGCAACCGCCCCGACACCATCGCTTTCGAGCTTCTGAACGAGGTCACCGACGCATCGTTCATCGGCGTGTGGAACGCTGTCATCGCAAGATGCATCCCCCGCATAAGAGCGTTCGCTCCCGAAACGCTCATCCTCGTGGGAAGCTACTGGAACAACAGTGCGGACGCTGTCAAGGACCTCGACGCTCCCTATGATGAAAACGTCATCTACAACTTCCACTGCTACGATCCCCTGAGCTTCACGCATCAGGGTGCGTACTGGACAGATCAGATTGATCAGAACGCACGCTTCACCTTCGAGGAAGCAGACCTCACCCCCGAATACTTCGAGAAGCGTTTCGAGAGTGCCATCGCCACCGCAAAGAAGTACAACACCTCCCTGTACTGCGGCGAGTACGGCGTTATCGACAGGGTCGCTCCCGAGGACGCGGTAAAATGGTTCAGATGCATCAACAGCGTGTTCGAGAAGCACGGCATCGCACGCAGTGCATGGAACTACAAGGAGATGGACTTCGGTATCTCGGACGAGAGGATGGACGGAGTACGCGAGGAACTGCTCAAGTACCTGTAATAAGAATAAACAGAAAAGGCGGAACAGAAATGCTCCGCCTTGTTGTTTTATTCTGCCGAAAAGCATATCACGGGACGCACGCCGCTGACAGTCTGGAAATCCACGCCGGATGCGTTCTCGTAACAGCTGTAATCATCGCCGAAAGTTTCGTAATGCAGGAGCGACGGCGTGTGAGGATCGGGGTATTTCACCGTCCACACGGTAAGCTCCGAGAGATCGTCGATGCAGTATTCCGACTTTGCCCACTCCGTTACATCAGGAAGAAACGCATGATACGGCAGGTCGGGGACCTCCCACGCACCGAGGATGCGGATCTTGTCCGAAAAGAACGCGTCGTTATCCGTGGGGTCTGTGCCTGAAAGTGCGGCAAGCTCCTCCTGCGTGAAGGCACTGTTCGCAAACTCCTCATTGAGTATACGGCGAAGGAAGCTGTCGTCCCAGCCCTCGGCATAGCCGAAGCCCACCATGAACAGCACGTCACAGCTTATAGCAAGGAGCCGCTCGCCGTCGTTGTGATAGACCATCCATTTTATCGGCTCGCCGCTGTCGTTCATGTCGAGGTCCTGATTATATCTGCCGTAGGTGAACATATCGCCCGTCATGTACTGCGATATCATACGCTGTGCGGCGGTCGGCTGTTCAGGCTCACGCGGTGTGTCGGGCTGTGCAGGGACGTCTGTGCCGCCTGACATCTGCTGTACCTTCTGACGCAGGGCGTCTGCCCTTTCGTAGCCGACGCAGTTATTCAGCACCTCAGCGGCACTTTCGTAATTGCCGCTGTCGATGTACTTCTGTGCGAGTATCATATAGCCGTCAACAGCCTTTTCCTCGTAGCCCTCCATGGTCATGAGATTGGAAAGAAGATACTTCAGGGTATAGTAATCGGAGGCGGAATTATCGTAGTTGTCGATGGTAAGCCCGTAATAGAAATCCGCTATTTCGGGGGATCTATCGTGGGCGTAGCCGTCGTGCAGGTACTTTATGGCTGTACGCAGATCGCTGTCATAGAACTGCATCGCCGCCGCAAGACAGCATTCGGAATATATATCCTGTACGGACGGGCAGTCCCAGGCACTCTTCACGATCTCCACGGCAAGCTGTCCGTCGCCGGAATTCATAGCCTCCCTTGCAAGCTGTATCGTGATATCGCCGAGATACTCGGGTGCCTTGAGGTAGTCGCCGGCCATAATGAAATAATCCCTTGCCTCCTCGAGGTAGCCTCTGTCCAGTGCCAGCTGAGCACGGTTGTAATAGATGTCCTTCAGGGCGTACTTTGCGTCGAGGTGGTCCTCCTCTATATCCTTCAGTATGATTATGGCACTCTCGTCGTCGCCTTCGTTCACAAGCTCCATGGCAAGCCTGTACTTACATTCATTGATGGCAGGCGTTCTGCCCGAAAACTCCCTCAGCGAACTGAAGCCCTCCAGTGCATCGATGTATTGGCCATTCTCCATCTGCACCCATGAAAATATGTACCGCCTGTGCTCCTCCTGATAAGATGTCAGCTCATCATCGGAGAGGGTATCCAGAAGCTCGAACGCCTCATCAAGCTCGCCGTTTTCAGCGTGTTCCTGTGCCTGTTCAAGGATCGCGTCACGCCTGTAACGCTCCTTGATCGCCTGCTGACTGCTGTTTATCCCGGGGGTGGGGATATCCGACGGGATAACGACCGACACGTTCTCGCCCGCGTAAGTGCGTTCAGAGTTGAAAGAGCTAATGACAGCAGTCACTATGATGACGATCACCGCAACGATGATGCCGACCGTTATCAGTATCTTTTTGGTTTCGGGAGTGCCCGTTCCTGCGGACGAAGCCGCCTTCTTTGCCTGTATCGTATTCAGCCTACGCTGACATTCCTCCGCCAGCATATGGCTGTCACGGTAGCTGCCGAGGTGGCGTAGCGTGTACATCGCCGCAAGAAGCTCGTGCTCCCCTGCACGCGACGATGTCATCAGACGTACCGCTCCCTGGTAGCTCTTCTCGTTGCCGTCAGGCCTTCTTGCGGGCATCTGCACATTCAGCACGGTATCGGGAAATACCGAGGTAGTTTCAGGCAGACTGACGTGCTCTGTGGTGGTTTTCACTGTCTGCTCGGGAACAGGCTCAGGGGCAGGCTCAGGAACAGGCTCGGGGGCAGGCTCGGGGACAGGCTCGGGAGCAGGCTCGGGCATAGGCTCGGGAGCAGGCTCGGGGGCAGGCTCGGGCATAGGCTCGGGAGCATGCTCGGGAACAGGCTCGGGCATAGGCTCGGGAACAGGCTCGGGAACAGGCTCGGGAGCAGGCTCGGGAGTTATATCCTGCACGGGCAGGATATCCGCCTGCGGCATCGGCTCTGTGTAGCGTCTGCCCATCATACCGCAGACAGTGCGTGTGATATCCTCCGCCGCATCGGGCATTGTCATATCCGCCGCCGTGAAGCCGCTGAGCTTTTCGGGCAGATCACCTGCTCCGACAAGCGGAAGCACCGCCCTGCGGCTGTCCCTCTCCATAAGCTCCATGAAGCGGCTGATGATGTCCTGTGCCGCCGCATCGCCGTCCGATGTCACCAGCACGCGTGCCGTATCAAGTGCCGCATAGATGTGCGGCTGTATTCCGTGTTCAGCGTCCGCATCGGTCACCTTGTCCGCCTGGAACACACGCAGACCCTGTGCGGTCAGCTTTTCGTACAGCTCATCCGCACCCTCGGCACAAAGCAGATACACATCGTACCTGCCGCACTGACGTGCCTTGTCCACGATATCACGGCGTGCCTTGTCAAGATCAGCCGCCGCTGTGGTGAACACACGCCGCTGGTCGCTGTCTGCGTAACGCAGGGCGTTGCGGTATGCCTCATCCGACAGAACTGAGCGTGAGGAGGCTCTGCTGAGCGTGGGAACGCCGTTCGTGTATGTAACGCCGTATGTGCAAAGAAGCTGTCCCCAGTAGAGGTCGGCATCTCCGATATCAAGACGTATCAGCTCGTCGTAGACAGCCGCCGCATCGTCAAAGCGGCCTTCGCGGCGTAGGCTCTCCGCCTGTGCAAGCTTTACGTACTTATCTTCGCTTCCGGCAAGCGGCACTGACTGCACGGTACCGCAGGCAGAACAGGTACCTGTACGCTCATCGGGCGTTATGTCAAGCGGTGTGCCGCATATCCTGCATGGAATCTCCGCCATGTCCGTTCACCTCTTTCTGCCGCAGGACGGCAAATGTCCGTCTGCAGCGTTTTCTGTATATCATTATCTGTATTTTCATGATATTGATTATACTACAAACTGTCTGTAAAGTCAACATAACACAGGTGCTGTGACGTTGAGGTTTCCAAAAATTGTTCTTCCGAAAGTCTGATTTTTGTTAATATGATGAATGTTACGGAAAATTGCAAAAAATATCTTGACAAACGGGCGTATCCGTATTAAAATTTAAGAGGACAATAATCCAAAACAAAACAAAGGAGAATTACAATGGAAAAGATCTACACAGGTAAGACCAAGGACGTGTACAAGCTCGAAAACGGCAACGTTATGCTGAAGTTCAAGGACGACTGCACAGGCAAGGACGGCGTGTTCGATCCCGGTGAGAACACAGTAGGCCTCACCATCGACGGTATCGGCAAGGCAAATCTGCAGACATCCGTTTACTACTTCGAGATGCTCAAGAAGGCCGGCATCAAGACACATTACGTAAGTGCTGATATCGAGAACGCTACCATGGAGGTACTCCCTGCTACCGTATTCGGTCACGGTCTTGAGGTTATCTGCCGCCACGTTGCAACAGGCAGCTTCATCCGCAGATACGGCGAGTACATCAAGGACGGTACTGTTATCGAGGGCGGCTACGTTGAGTGCACCTTCAAGAACGACGAAAAGGGCGATCCCCTGGTAACAAGCGAGGGTCTTGCTGTTCTCGGCGTTATGACACCCGAGATGTTCGAGAGCATGAAGGCTCAGACACTGAAGATCACACAGATCGTTGCTGATGATCTGAAGTCCATCGGTCTGACACTGTGGGATATCAAGTTCGAGTTCGGCTACAACAACGGCGAGGTAATCCTCATCGACGAGATCGCTTCCGGTAACATGAGAGTTTACAAGGGCGACCAGATCGTTGATCCCGTTGAGCTGACAAAGCTTATCAACAACAGATAATTTCCTTTAATAAAAGCTAAGGCGGTACCGTTTCGGCACCGCCTTTTGTTATGTCTGTTATTCGCTCGTCACGCTGAAATGTAACTGTGACGTAAATACGGGCAGGGGGATGCGGTATGCGGGACGAAGCACGGGACCGCAGGAGTTTGAGCCAACGCCTGCCATACGCCAGTCAACGCACAGAACGTTGCTCTCACACTCACAAAGCTCAAAGTTATGGCGTTTGCCCGAAAGCTCCTCCTCGGTGTAGCGTGAGGCGTTGAAGGAGAACGGCTCGTCCGCCGTGAAGAGGATGCGTGTCGTTCCGTCGGACACTGTCAGCTCCCTGCAGCCGAAGTGCGAGGAATTCTCCTGCGGACGGATGTAGTCCTCGTGCAGGTCACGGATGTCGGCGGTAAATCTGCCCAGCCACGACGCACGGTGCTTGTCGATGTAGCTCTCACGGGGGCCGTAGCCGAAGTAATCCACTGCGGAAAGCTCACTCGGGATGAACAGACGCACGCCGAATCTCGGCAGAAGCTCCACCTTTTCGCAAAAGGTCATATCGCATCTGATGTCAACGCCGCTCTTATCGATGGTGTAGGTGATGTCCGCCGCTGCAAAGGGCTGGTGTATGCTCCAGCCGTAGGACTGCTTTACCTTCAGCAGGGCGTGGTCGGGGTACTGCTCCACCTCGGTGGAATATGTCTTTGCGATGTAATCATGCAGGTGAACGCTGTACCAGTCGCCACGCATGGTGTCGTTGTCGGTGGGGGCACGGAAGAAGTTTAACTGCATGGGTCGCTCCAGCACTTCCCTGCCGCCTGCGGTGATGCGGTCGAAAAAGCCTGTACGCTTGTTGAAGCTGTACGCTGTGCCGCCCACGGTGAAGGTAACACGCAGGGGCGTGTCCTCGCAGGTGACGTCAGCGGCGGCGTATTCGTGACGCTCGCTGATATCGGCAAGGATGAGCTGGTCAAAGCAGACCTCAAAGCCCTTGTCGCACCACAGCGTATCCACAGAGGATGTGAAGATGAAACGGATGCAGGTGGTACGTGTAAACTCTGCTGCCGCCTCGGGTATGGATATCTCGGTACTGCCTCGGGGGCTGATGCGTATATCCGCAGTGCCGCTGTGCAGAACGCCCGTGCGGTCTGTTATCTCCCAGCGGCAGCATAGGATGTCGCCGGTGTCGAGATGGTCCAGAAGACTCGTGAAGCGGAACACGCCCTGTCCGAGATGCTCCGCACGCAGGGGTCGGTAGACCTGCTTCAGCTCCAGCAGACCCGTGTGCGGCGTCCTGTCGGGATACACAAGACCGTCCATGCAGAAATTGCCGTCATTGTGACGCTCGCCGAAATCGCCGCCGTAGCCGTATTTCTCCCTGCCGTCCTCCGTTTTGCCGAGGGAGAAGCCGTGGTCGCACCACTCCCACACAAAACCGCCGCAGAAACGCTCGCTGCTGTGGAAAAGGCGGTGGTAGTCCTCAAGGTCGCCGGGGCCGTTGCCCATGGCGTGGCAGTATTCACACAGGATGAGCGGACGTTTCTCGTTGTCATCGTTGAGATAGTTCGTCCACTCCTCGATGGAGGGGTACATCTTCGATACCATGTCAAGCACGTCGTCCGAGGTGTCGTCAAGGCGGTGGGTGCTCTCGTAATGCACGAGGCGGCTGTCGTCCACGCCGTGGAGATACTCCGCCGCCGCACGCAGGTTCGTGCCGTAGCCGCTCTCGTTGCCGAGGGACCAGAACACCACGCAGGGGCGGTTGTGGTCACGGGAATACATCAGCCGTGAGCGGTCAACGATCGCATCACGGAAACGCTCATCGCTTGCAAGCAGTGCGATACCGTTATAGCCGTTCGGCTTCGTCCATTTCAGGTCGTTCCAGACGGTGACACAGCCGTGCATCTCAAGGTCCGCCTCGTCGATGACATAGAAGCCGTATTCGTCGCAGAGCTGAAAGAAGCGTGGTGAGTTGGGATAATGCGATGTGCGGATGGCGTTGATGTTGTGACGCTTCATCAGCACAAGGTCACGGTGCATCTGCTCCATGGTGGCATAGCTGCCCGTGTCGGGGTAGCTGTCATGGCGGTTGACGCCGCGGAACTTCACGGGCCAGCCGTTTATCTTCACAACGCCGCCCTCGCTGCATACGCTGCGGAAGCCCACACGCTCTCCGATACGCTCCTCGCCTGCCGTGATGGTGAGAGAATAGAGGTACGGTATCTCGGCAGACCAGATGCTGACATCGGGGACAACGATGCTGCCGCACTCACCGTCTGCGAGATGCAGCATGCCGAGGATGATGCCGTTTTTGTCTGCGAGGGTGATGTCTGTATCAATTCCCGTGCAGGTGACACAAAGCTTGCCGCTGCCGTCTGCGTTGAGGTCGGTGCGGATGGTGTAGTCGGTGAGCCTTTTTTCGGGGCGTGAGAGCATATATACATCACGGAAGATGCCCGAAAGGCGGAATTTGTCCTGATCCTCAAGATACGTTCCGTCGCACCATTTCAGCACGGCGGCGGTGATGGTGTTGCTGCCCTCGGTGAGAAGCTGCGTGATGTCGAACTCGTGGGTCATGTGGGATACCTGAGAATATCCTGCGAACACGCCGTTTATGTAGAGATAAAGGCAGCTGTCCACGCCCTCGAAGCAGAGTATGCGTCGCATACCGTCGGCGGTGTAGGTGTATTCCCTGCTGTAAACGCCCACGGGGTCCTCGTCGGGGACGTAGGGCGGATCGTATGTGATGGGATAGCAGACGTTGGTGTACTGCGGTCTGTCATAGCCGTGAAGCTGCCAGTTTGCGGGTACGGGGATGGTCTTTTGAGCAGGGATGGCGGTGAAGTCGTCCTCGAGGTCGATGACGCTGTCGAAGTAGCGGAAGCCCCATTCGCCGTTAAGAACCTCAAAGCGTGCGGAAGCCTCCCTGTCGGCGAAGACGTCCTGTCCGTCCGCAAAGGGGATGAAATAACAATGCGGCGGCAGCGTGCCGATGTGAAGCGACGACGGGTCCTCGTGATATCTCATGTGGCTTTTCGGTGTGCCGTGTTCGGCGATCTTCGTGATATCCATAGCGTTTTCCTCCGTGAAGAAATTTCGTAGCCTGTATCATGATTATAAACGCTGTTGACAGGAAAGTCAATGCATGATATTATTAGATCATAACGATATGAACATCACAGAAAACTTTTTTCAGGAGGCATCATGTACTTCTACGACTTCCCCATCATCCGCAGCGAGAGCAGGCTGCCGATATATCTCATCAACATGGGTCTGCACGAATGTCAGCCGCAGACGGTAAGGAGCGAGGGCTACCCGTACGATCAGATACTGTACTGCACAAAGGGCAGCGGCACGCTGATACTGGACGGCGAAAGGATCACCGTGCCGCCGTATTCCGTGCTGTTCCTGCCCGAGGGCTATCCGCACGAATACTCCCCCGACGGGGATGTGTGGGATATCCACTGGGTGGTGCCGGGCGGCTCTGCCTGTAAGGAGATGCTGACGGAATTCGGGCTGACGCAGCCCTGCATACTGAAGCTCAGCGACACGAAAACGCTGGAGCATCACTTCCGCAAGATGCACGAGGCACTCATAGGTGACCAGCTTTACGGCAACTTCCGTGCGGCAGGTTATTTATACGATTTTCTCATCGAGCTAAGACGCTGCACGGGCGGAGCTTCGGGCGGCGTTGCCACCAGTGCGGCTCTGATAAGGGCGATGGACGTCATAGACAAGCGGTACAGGGAGCCGATAACGATGGAGGAGCTGTGCGGGGCGGCAGGCGTTTCAAAGCAGCATCTGTGCAGGCTGTTCCGTTCGTTGCTCTCCACACGGCCGATGGAATACATCGCAAAACGCCGCATACAGGCGGCAAAGGAGCTGCTGATGCAGACGGATATGAGCGTTGAGGACATCGCATGGGAAACAGGCTTCTGCTCGGGCAGCTATTTCACCAAGCTGTTCAGGCGGTACGAGGGGCTTACGCCGTCGCAGTTCAGGAACAGATAACAAAAGAGTGCAGGATTCGCGTCCTGCACTCTTGCTTTTATTATTCTTCCTCGCCTGCTGCGAACTGGCTTTCGTGACGTGTGAAGAAGTCGGTTCTGGGGGGCAGGAACTTCAGCTTGTGCTGCTCGCCTGTGAAGAAGGTAAGCGGCTCAAGGATGGTGTCCCAGCTCCAGATACGCTCGTCCACATCGAGGTACTCACGCAGCTTTTCTGTGCCGAAGGGAGCCATCGGGTGCAGCAGCACGCCTGCGATACGTATCATGTAGAACAGGTTTGCCAGTGTCTGCTTCAGCTCCTCCTCTGTGAGGGCGTCGGGGTTGGTCAGTGTCTTTGCAACGTACTTGCTTGCGTTTCTGATGTAGCTGTCCAGAACATAGGTGCACTGGTGGAACGCAAACTTCGACATATGACGCTCGTACTCAAGCACTGCCTTCTTCGCATCCTGCAGGAACTTCTCCTCAGGCTGAACATCGGGCAGGATGCCGTCCAGCTTGTTCTGTGTGGTGTAGAACGCTGTGCGGATCATACGGTTGTATACGTTGGAGAGCAGCAGACCGTCCTTTACGACGGGGTCCTGCTCCTTGGGGTCAGCGGCGGGGTGGGAGGGCTTGGGCATGAAGCTTACGGAACGCTGTCCCAGACCCAGTCCCAGCCAGTGCATACGAAGCTGCTCGGGCGTGTAGTGGCTGAGCAGATCGTCTGCCATGGGCGGCTTTATCTCGCCTGAGCTGGACGCCTTCTTGTCCAGGAACAGGATGTGGTGGTTTGCCACGATAACGGGAAGCTGCAGCTCGCCCTCGGGAGGGTTGGAGGTCTTTTCAGCCGCCTGCTGCTGAGCCATCCACATCGCAGGCTCTGCGATGCCGTAGAAATAGATGTTATCCTGACCGATGAACTGGAACACCGTTGCATCCTTGCTGCACCAGTAGTTCTTCCACTCATCGCTGCCCTTGCCCTGCTGTTCAAGGTAGGTCTTGGTGAAGCTGATGGGTGCCCACAGGGATTCGGGCCATACCCACACGGTGAGGTCCTTGCTGTCCTCGTCGAACTCGGGAGCGGGAACGCCCCACTCGATGTTGCCTGTCAGGCGGAAGGGCACCAGCGTCTTGCCTGTACGGTAGCGGATGCCGTTTTCGGTGAGTATCTTACAAGCCTCGTCACAGTCAGGGAGGTTGGAGAATTCGATGGTGAAGGAGGGCTTCTTCGGCTCCTCAAGATAATTGTGGGCAGGCATGCTGTCCTTCAGTGTGAGGTACTTCTCCTCGAACTCACGCTTTACGTAGATAACGGGGAGCTTCAGGAACTCGTCGATGGTCTTCCATACAACGGGACGGATGTCCTTACGCTTCTGCATCTCTGCGACCCACTCCTGCATCAGCTTCTCGTAATCACGAAGTCTGAAGTACCAGTTGGTATCGGGCTTCATGGTGGGAGTTTCGCCTGTCAGTGTGGACTTGGGGTCGATAAGGTTCTCGGGCATATACTGGTGACCGAGGTCGCACTCGTCTGCGTAAGCCTTCTCGCACTTGCATCCCTCAACGGGACACTTGCCCTCCACCTGACGGCCGTTCAGGAAAACGCCTGCCTTCTCGTCAAAGAACTGCATGGTGGTTATCTTGTCAAGCTGACCCTTTTCGTACAGGGAGCTGAGGAATTCATTAGTGTACTGTGCGTGCACTTCCTTCGCACGGTCAAGACCCGACGCCGCAAAGAGGTTCGGGGAGATGCCGTAGCTGTCAAGAGTGTTCTTCTGCTTGTTGTGGTTGCTTCTTACAAAGTCCTCAAGAGAGCCTTCAAACTCGCCGTTTGCGACCTTCTTACGCCAGCCCTCGGCAATGGGAGAGCCGTAGCAGTCGGTACCGCTGACGAAGATGACGTTCTCCTTGCCGATACGGTCACGCAGGAAGCGTGCGTAGGTATCGGCGAACACCAGCATACCGCCGACGTGTCCGAAATGCAGCTCCTTGTTTCCGTAGGGCATACCGCCTGTTACAACGGCACGCTTGGGGAACTCGGGACGGGGTATCTCGAAATTGGGTCTGCCCTCGTTATTGTTCTTAGCCATGATGTTATTTCCTTTCAGATATCGTTTTTTATCTGTTTGTTGGTATATAAAAATCCACTGAATAGTATACCACAAAATACCGATAATTGCAATACTTTTTTGCCGCGAAAAGCAAAAAGCTGCACGCCGTAACGTGCAGCAGCATATTGGTGACAGCTCAGTGGAGAAGGTTCTTCCAGTTCCAGCCGAGCATATTCATCGCTTCAGGATCGATGATGCGGTAGGCGAGATAACTTACGCGTTGAAATGCCTGTCTGTACTCGCCTGTTTCGTCCTTCTTATATCCCATAAACTCCATACGCACATCCACACGTGCCTGAAGATAAAACCTCTTGCCCACGGGGAATTGGGTACTATTCAGCGATGTACCGTCATAAAGGTGTATCTGGAAGACCAAGCCGTTTATCGGCTCGGTCAGCAGGTACACGTTGCCTAAGACGAAACTCTGCACCTCACAGTAGTACAGCCTCGTGTCCTCCAGCAGCGTGTCATCGCCTTCGGGAGCCTCGCTGAGCCATTGTGCGTGCATTGCGGCGAACTCCTCCATGTGTTCGGGAACGCGGACCCACGTTTCTGTCTTTTTCCGCCTGTCTTTGAAATATCCACGGAAAAAAACGAAAGCGAGAAACATCACAAAAAGTATGGCAACGATCAACGCAGGTATGTTTTCGACTTCATCCCTCAAAAAAATAAGAAGTGCCAGCAGAAGCAGCATGACAAGCACCACAACCACACCAGCTACGATCATACTCGAAGGGTGGTCTGCCTCGTCCAAGTACGTCACAGCGTCCCTTGTGATATAGTGGAAGCTGCCTGAGTACCGCCTTTCCTGTACCTCATAACGCTCAAGCTCACCTGTGTACATATTTTCTATCATTTGTATCATCATATACCTCCGTTCTTGCAGCAAAACCGGAACAAACGTAATAAACTGCTTACAGTATAACATATTTTTCCACAGACCGCAATACTTTACAATGATGATTATGACAGATATCTGCACAAAAAAGCAGAAAGCTGCACGCCGTAACGTGCAGCTCTGTTTATTTCAGGGCAATGTCATCAGGGTGCCTTGTATGTGAAGGTGATGGAGATGGTGTTCACCTTTTCCTTGTTGCTCAGGGGCATTATCTGTGCGGTGCAGCCTGTGAGGTCGCCGTCGGCGGTCCTTGCCTCTGCGGGGGGCTTGCTCACCCATGCGTTGTAGAGGTTTACTCTGGTGCACTTGCCGTCATCGGAGGAGGTGTACTCCTTGCCTGCCAGCTCATAGGGTGCACCGTTCACGAGAACGTTGTCGATAGAGATGGTGTAGCCGGGGAACAGAGTTTCGCCGTTGGAGATGCCCATTGCGGAGAACGCTGTGCCGTAAACGCCGCCGATGCCCGAGAAATCAAGGCTTACGGTGTATGTGCCCTCGCCTGTTATCTCAGCATTCTGGGAGAGAACGCCCTTGGTCTTGTTGGTGGGGTCGTAGTTGTCGCCTACGCTGTAAGCAACGCCCCAGTCGCCGCTCTGGAACATGATCCATGCGACTGCCTTGTCGTCTGCGGGCATGATATCCACTTCGTCCATGAACGCCTCGTTTGCAGCCTCATACGCAGCGTCGATACGCTCCTTTGCAGCCGCCTTGATGTCCTCGACGGGAACGCCGTCCTCGGTCTTTGACCAGCGGCGTGTGTCATAGATCTCGCCGATGCTCTCGTCAGCCCATGCAAGGCTGCGACGCTTGTAGAACTCACTGCAGTCCCACAGCACGGGGCAGAAATCGTACAGGTCGCAGTTATCCAGCATATTGTTGTAGAAATCAACCACATTCTCCTTGCCGCCGCCCATTACAGCGTACTCGCCGATAACGACGCCGTAGCCCTGCTCGGAGAACTTGCTGAGCCTCTTGTACAGCTCGTTCATCTCCTCGTAATCTGCGGGAGAGCCCCACTGTGTAACAGCGTCAGTGCCGCAGTAATCCCAGGGAGTATAGTAATGCACGGAGAGCAGGAGCTTGTCCTGTGCGGTGTCCTCGGGCATTTTGAAACGCTCGTCGCAGGTCATGGTGATATCGGTGTTGTAGCCTGCGATAAGCAGGAAGCGGTCTGCGTTCTTGCCGCCCGTGGAGCGGATGAGCTTCACGAACTCGCTGTTTATCTCGTAAGCCTTTTCGTAGCACTCATTCTGTGTCAGCACGCCCTTGGAGCCTGTTATCTCCTTGTCGTTCAGGCGGTCGCCAAGCTCCTCGTTGGCGGATTCGAATATCAGCTTGTAGGAGTAGTCGCCGAAACGCTCTGCGATCTGGGTCCACATGGACTTGTACAGCTCCATGCCCTGCTCACGCACCGCCATATCGGCAGAGCCGAACATTCCCCACCAGCCGCCGTCCCAGTGGTCGTTGATGATAACGTACATATCAGCGTCCAGTGCGTAGTTCACGATCTCCTCAACTCTGTCCATAAGACGTGCGTCGATGGTGTAGTCGCCGCTCTCGAAGTTCATGCCGTTCGTCCATGCGATCGGGATGCGGATGGTGTCAAAGCCTGCGTCCTTCATGCCCTGTATCATCTCGGGCGTGGTGTAGGGCTGACCCCAGCCTGTTTCGAAATCAGCAGGGTTCATGCCGTTCAGATAGCCGCCGTGGTTGTAAGCCTCCAGTGTGTTGCCGAGGTTCGTGCCGTTGCCCATCAGGCGTACCACCTCAAGCGATGTCAGCTCGTTGCCTGCCTCAGGCTCGGTGACATCGGACACTGTTGCCTCGGTGGTCTGCACTGCGTCAGAGCCGCTCTCAGGCTTCTCCTCGGGCGTATTACAGCCCGTCACCAGAACACACGCCGCCATCAGCACAGCCATAAGTGCCGTTCTTATCCTCTTTAACTTCATTTTTTCCTCTCCTTCTGTCGGTCGGATGCACACAAAACCGATGTCATGTAATCGTTTTATGTAATCGTTGTCACTATTTTACCATGAAATGTATGAAAAATCAAGTACATTTGTGACATTTATTATAAAATTCTCACCGCCGCGGCAAAAAAGTACGCAAGCACGTCACCCGATAAGTATTGACAACTCGTCCGAATTATGCTAAAATATTCTAGTATACGCCGGTATGATGGAATTGGCAGACGTGACGGACTCAAAATCCGTTGGTGGCAACACCGTGTGGGTTCGACCCCCACTACCGGCACCACCAGCGATTCGCTGGACCGTATCCGAGAAAGGTCCCTCGGAAGTAATTTGTTTATCCCGTGGTGGGAACGGCAGGTATGCGTCACCAGTGGCTACGGCCACTCCGTATCCGAGAAAGGTCGCACGAAAATAATCTGCTTATCCCGTGGTGAGAACGGCAGGTATGCGTCACCATTGGCTACGGCCACTCCGTATCCGAGAAAGGTTCCTCGTAATTAATTTGTTTATCCCGTGGTGGGAGCACCGACCCGTGAAAGAGGTGTACTGATGGAAAAGAAACCAAGAGCAAAGATCATAACATCCTACGGACAGAAATTTGTCGGAAGCGATCGCAGATGGCTTGAAGACGAACGAATGGATGCGATCAATTACTTCAAAGGCATTATCGATGCCACGACAGGAGCCGAAAGAGAGGGTGCTCTCAATGTGTATGTTGCACTGCTTGAGGGTCTTACCATCTGCGACGACGACTTCCCTTACACCGATATCCAGCCGTACAGCATGAGAAAAAAGTCCGACAAGCGGATCTACTACCTCGGAAATGTCCAGGGGCAGTTGCTTTCGGGCGAACGTGAAGCAAGGATGATCTTCCCCAACAAGGCTGATGCACTCAGCGGCATTGAGCATCTGGATTTCATCTCAGGCGAGGAATGGGAGATAGAAAGGGAATGCGGCGAGACCCGTGTTCCGAACTACACAAAACTGCTGGCTGACGTTGGTCTTAGTGCTAAGACCGTTTACTGCAATATAGAAGACGAGGAGTGACATTATGAGAAAAGTTGGTTCGATAATGTGCCTTGCGGTGGCTGCCGCAAGCGTCATCTTCGCACTGTTCGCAAAAGGTGCGGGCGGCTGGTTCTTCAGCCTTGCCATCTTCCGCAATGTCGAGGACGGCTCGTTCCTCGGACTTATCGGCAACATCTTCGGTGTGCTGCTGACGCTCGGCGGTTTTGCCGTAACGGGCATCTTCGGACTTTCCAAGAGCGACAAGCGTGCTCTCATCAGCTCCGCAGCGATGCTCGGTATGTGTGCCATCTCGCTCGTCATCTCCATCTGCACAAAGGATTTCTCCTTCGGAGATATCCTGATAGCAGTTCCCCCTGCACTCATCCTCATCGATCTGTTCAGATCACACTGATACATAAAACGACACAAAACAAGGCGATACCGAAAGGTACCGCCTTTATTGTTTATCGTTACTCGTGCTGTGCGGAGAGCTGACCGCAGGCGGCTTTAAGTCCGCTGCCGAACTCACGCCTCATGGTGACGCCCGTACCGTTTTTCTTCAGCACGTCATAGAACGCCATGATGCGTTCTCGGCTGCTTTTTTCATAGCAGTCGGCGTCGGTGGGATTATACGGGATGATGTTCACATAGAAGTTCCTGCCGCCGATGAGGTCGGATAGCTGCTGTGCAAGCTCGGGAGCATCGTTCACGCCCGAGAGCATGATGTACTCCAGCGTCACACGCCTGTTCGCCGTGACGGAGAAATGCTCCGCCGCCTTCATCAGCTCCGCCAGAGGATATCTGCGTGCAATCGGCATCAGCGTGCTGCGAAGCTCATCGTTCGGGGCGTGCAGGCTGATGGCGAGGTTACAGGGATGCGGCTGCTGTGCGAAGCGGTAAAGCTCAGGCACAAGACCGCAGGTGGAGATGGTTATGTGGCTCTCCCCCACCGCAAGACCCTTACCTGCCGTGATTATATCGCAGAACGCCATGACGTTTTCGAAGTTATCGAACGGCTCGCCGATGCCCATGACGGAAACGCCCGTCACCTTTACACCGAACGCCTGCTGTATCGCCAGTATCTGACCCACCATCTCTCCCGGCAGCAGGTCACGGCGGCGTTTAAGCCTGCCGCTCTGGCAGAATTTACAGCCCATGGCACAGCCTACCTGCGTGGAAACGCAGACGCAGGCTCCGAAGCTCTGACGCATCAGCACCGTTTCCACGAACTCGCCGTCAGACAGCCGCAGCAGCAGCTTTGCCGCATCCTCGCTGTCGTAACGCTCCGTTATCTCGGGCAGAGAAAGCGTAAAGTCACGCTGCAGCAGCTTCGTCACACGCTCCGAAAACGGAAGCTGCGCGATGTCGCTCACTCCCCTGCGGTAGATGCAGTCGTATATCAGCTCCGCCTTTGCGGTGTTCTCGCCCTTTGCGGCGAGATACTCACGCAGTGCGGCAGGAGTTATTCCGTACAGATCCATTTTTTATCCTTTCAGCTTCTGTCGCATATCACGTATGCCACGCATTATCGCCGCACGAGCCGCCTGAGCCTGCTCCCCTGTCGCGGCGGCGACGCCCTCAAGCGGATACGCAAGACCCAGCTTTTCGTACTTCGGAACGCCCATCACATGATACGGCAGCACGTCCAGTGCCTTTACGCTCCTGAGCGTACCTATGAAGCCGCCCAGCCTGTAAAGCTGCTGCTCATCCGTGGTGATATCGGGAACTACGACATGGCGTATCCACAAGGGAACGCTGTTTTCCGAAAGATACCGTGCGAACTCCAGCACGCCGGCGTTGCTCTGCTGTGTAAGCTCCAGATGCTGTGCGTCATCGATGTGCTTGAGGTCCAGCAGCACGAGGTCGGTGTGCTTTATCAGCTCATCGAACTGCGGTCGTGCCTCCTCGGAAAACGTGATGCCCGAGGTATCGAGGCAGGTGTGGATGCCGCGGCGTTTCGCAGCCTCGAAAAGTGCCGTCACGAATTCTATCTGCAGCAGCGGCTCGCCGCCCGTGACGGTGATACCGCCCTCTCGGTAGAATTCCTTGCAGCTATCGTACTGCTTCAGAAGCTCCTCCACGGACATCTGCGTGCCTGCTTCGGTGTCCCATGTATCGGGATTGTGGCAGTATTTACAACGCAGCGGACAGCCCTGCATGAACACGACGAAGCGTATTCCCGGTCCGTCCACCGTGCCGAAGCTCTCTGTCGAGTGTATACGTCCTTTCAGCATATTGCACCTACTTTTTCTCTGATCTGAATGAATTGACGATAGTGAGTATCACCGCTCCCACAAAGGAAAGTCCCGCCACAGGCATGGCAACGGAGAACACTCTCCACGTCACCGCACTTGAAGCAGTAAAGACAGTGACGCCGAAAACGAGCAGTGCCGCCGCAAATATCACCCAAAGAATAATCATCGCTTTCTTCATAATTACCTCATTTGATCCTTTTATGATTTACAGGGGCGAAGATCGCTCCGCCCCTGATGATTTATGTGGTCATTCCTTCAAGTATCAGATCTTGGTGTGGAATGTTCTGGAGATAACATCATCCTGCTGCTCCTTGGTGAGCTTGTTGAAGTTCACTGCGTAGCCCGAAACACGGATGGTGAGCTGCGGATACTTCTCGGGATGAGCCTGAGCGTCCAGCAGAGTTTCTCTCGTGAATACATTTACATTCAGGTGATGTCCGCCCTTCATTGCGTAGCCGTCCAGAAGGGATACAAGATTGTCTATCTGAAGCTTTGCGTTATCCATAATGTTCTCCTTTCACGGGGTGCGGCTGTTACTCGCCGTCTATCCCCTCATGCAGCGTCGGTATGCTGCACGCCATGTTTCCCTTGCAGATATCGGTGCTGTTCACCGTTTCGGTGAATACGCCCTCGCCGCCTGCGGTGACGTTTATGTGACCGCTTCCCTGCCGGCACAGGCTGTCAAGCATCTCAGCAAGAGCCTTTGCGTCCGCATCACACATCGGCAGCCGCCTTCTTCAGGTCTTCCTCGGATATCTCGAGGTCGAAGTCCAGCTCCTCCAGCATGGAAAGTCCTGCCTTGCCGAGAGCGTCAGGCACGATGGAGAAGGTGTTGGAGATACCGTCCTGTGCGTGCTTGAAGGGCAGCTTCGCAACGGAGCTGAGTGACGCTGCGGCACCGTGGGTATCTCTGCCGTGCATGGGATTTGCTCCCGGTGCGAGCGGCACGCCCATCTTTCTGCCGTCGGGGGTGTTGCCTGTCTTCTTGCCGTAAACGACGTTGGATGTGATGGTGAGGATGGACATCGTCGGCACACCGTTGCGGTAGGTGTGATGACGCTTTATCTTCTCCATGAACGTTTCCACGATGTCAACGGCGATGCTGTCAACACGGTCGTCGTTGTTGCCGTACTTCGGGAAGTCGCCCTCCACCTCGTAGTCAACGACGATGCCGTTTTCGTCACGGATGCACTTTACCTTTGCGTACTTTATAGCGGACAGCGAATCTGCGACAACGGATAATCCTGCGATGCCCGTTGCGAAGTAACGCTTTACCTCACGGTCATGCAGAGCCATCTGCAATCTCTCATAGCTGTACTTGTCATGCATATAATGGATGATATTGAGCGTGTTCACATAAAGCTCGGCAAGCCAGTCCATCATCTGGCTGTACTTCTCCATCACGTCGTCGTAATCGAGATAGTCGCCCTCGACCGCCCTGTACTTGGGAGCCACCTGTATCTTCAGACGCTCGTCCACGCCGCCGTTGATAGCGTACAGCAGGCACTTTGCGAGGTTCGCACGTGCACCGAAGAACTGCATCTCCTTGCCGACACGCATGGAGGATACACAGCACGCGATGGCGTAGTCGTCGCCGTGGGTAACACGCATGAGGTCGTCGTTCTCGTACTGGATGGAGGATGTCTTGATGGACATCTTCGCACAGTATTCCTTGAACTTCTGGGGAAGTCTAACGGACCACAGCACCGTGAGGTTAGGCTCGGGTGCGGGACCGAGGTTGTTCAGTGTGTTCAGGTATCTGAAGGAGGTCTTTGTGACGAGCGGCTTACCGTCGATGTTGACACCGCCGATGGATTCAGTCACCCATGTGGGGTCGCCCGAAAACAGCTCGTTGTACTCGGGAGTACGTGCGAACTTCACAAGACGCAGCTTCATGATGAAGTGGTCGATATATTCCTGTGCCTGCTCCTCGGTGATGATACCTGCGTTCAGGTCACGCTCGATGTAGATATCGATGAAGGTGGAGGTCCTGCCGAGGGACATCGCAGCACCGTTCTGCTCCTTGACAGCCGCAAGATAGCCGAAATACATCCACTGGATGGCTTCCTTTGCGTTTGCGGCGGGACGGGAGATGTCATAGCCGTAGATGCGGCCAAGCTCCTTCAGCTCCTGCAGGGCACGTATCTGCTCCGAAAGCTCCTCACGAAGCTGGATGTTCACGCTGGTCATACGCTTGGGAGCGGTGGCAAGCTGCTGCTCCTTGTCCTCAACGAGCCTGTCGATGCCGTAGAGAGCGACACGGCGGTAATCGCCGATGATGCGGCCTCTGCCGTAGGCGTCGGGCAGACCTGTGATGATGGCGGATTTTCTCGCCAGTCGCATTTCGGGAGTGTATGCGTCAAAAACGCCCTGATTGTGCGTCTTTCTGTATCGTGTGAAGATATCGACTACTTCCTCGTCCACCTCGTAGCCGTTCTGCGAGCACGCCGCCTGAGCCATTCTGATGCCGCCGAAGGGCTGAAGTCCTCTCTTGAAGGGCTTGTCCGTCTGGAAGCCGACTATCTGCTCAAGGTCCTTGTCGAGATATCCCGCACCGTGGGATGTGATGGTGGATACGACCTTGGTGTCCATATCGAGGACGCCGCCTGCGGCTCTCTCCTTCTCGGAAAGCTCCAGCACCTGTGCCCACAGCTTCTTAGTAGCCTCTGTCGGGCCTGCGAGGAACTCCTCGTCGCCCTCGTACAGGCTGTAATTGAGCTGGATGAAGTCACGGACGTTTACGTTGTCACACCATTTGCCGGGGTGAAAGCTCTTCCATTCTTCTGCGTAGTTACTCATTCTATATACTTCCTTTCGGTCCGCACCTATCTGTATATGCGTGCAGACAAGGTATTACAGCATTTTGACGGGACAGACACAGTTTCTTGTGTACTGTCCTTAATTATAATACCATATATACGTGATATTGTCAAGACGTACTTGCTTCCATATTCTGTTTGGGATGCCATTGAAAGGGTGAAAAACGGGGGATTTCCGAGGCAGACGGGCTGTGTTTTCAGCAAGATTGACAATTATTTAACACATTCGTGGAGAGTTTTCTCACTCCTGCCCTGCTGTTCACTTGCTTTTTTTATAAGTATATGATAATATTTATACTATACAGGGTTTTCCTGTACATTTTCAACAAATTAACATCGTTATTATTTATACATACTTTTTTCCGCAGGAAAGGAGCACATGATGCCCTCATATACCATCGAACAGGCACGAAGCTCAAAAAGCGACGAACGCTTCGGCTTTGAAACGCACGGCAAGTTCCGCTGTACCTACTCCACCGAGAAATTCTATCTGATACTCATAACAGTGCTGTACTTCGCAGGACTTTCCGCATCGTCGGGAGTTCTCATCGGCACCATGGAAGACGAATCGCAGGCGTTATTCATCGCACTCGCCGTACTTGTGGCGTGGGTGATATGGACCGTCATCTGCATCATACCGTTCAGGCTGGTGCTTTTCGGCAGCGAGTACGACTACTCCGCCGACGGCGACAAGATGACCATCTACCACGGCATGAGCACCATGGATATCTTCTACTACAACGTGATGAACGTGCGGTATGAGGAGCTTAACTTCCTCGGACGTCAGCGTGGGTTCGTTGTGACGATAGTCACAAGGAAGTCAACAAACGTGTTCAGGCTGATATACCGCCGCTTTGACGCAAAGATGTCCCCCGAAACGACGCCCTTTGCGATACTCGAGGAGCGTGCGGGTCTGAAAAAGCAGAGCGACCCCGACCTCGCGATACGTCACCGCCGTGAGAAGATGGACGAGCAGCAGCTTGCCGCAGAGGATGCGATGCTGGAGCGTCCCGTGCTCCGCAGCGAAAAGCAGGTGCAGGTGAACATCCAGCCGCACATCACCTGTGTGGAGAGCGAGGATGACTTCATCATAGCAAAGGGCGTATTCTTCACGCCGTTCAGGTACGAGCTGCTGTTGCTGCTGTGCTGCATCCTCGGATGTCTGCTGTCGATGGCTGCCATAGCTTACCTTGCCGCATCGCTGAACTACAGTCCGCTGATGCTGTTCGGTCTGCTGACGATACCGATAGCCATCGCCGTGTGGCGTGTGGCAAGACGCACGGAATTCCGCTATGAGGCGGACGGCAGGGAGTTCCGCATCACGGGCAGAAACCACAGGGAGGTCATCTACTACCGTGACGTGGAGGAGGTCCGCTACAAGCCGCTGATGCAGCTATGGACGCAGCGTGGCTACAAGGTGGAGATCGTCACGAAATACCGCAGCATCTGCTACGACTGCCTGTTCCTCGCAAACAGGAAGCAGCAGCGGACAGAGGAGCTGCCGTTCCACGTCATTGAACAGCACATCACCGACAAAAACGCATAACACAAAGGCGATGCCCTGCGGCACCGCCTTTTTACTATTTACAAAGCTGCCAGAACGCCACTGCACTTGCCGCTGCGACGTTCAGCGAATCCACGCCGTGGGACATCGGTATCTTCACGGTGTAGTCGGCGGCGGATATCGTCGCCTCTGAAAGTCCTGTGCCCTCCGTGCCGAGAAGTATCGCAAGGCGTGGCTCTGCGGCGGGGTCGGGATGATCGATGCTGACGGAGCGGTCGGTGAGAGCCATCGCCGCCGTGGCAAAGCCGAGCCGTTTCAGCTCGCTCATATAGTCGTCCTCAGTGAGATACGTCCACGGGATGCGGAACACTGTTCCCATGCTCACCCTCGCCGCACGTCTGTACAGAGGATCGGAGCAGCCCTTCGTCAGCAGCACCGCATCAACGTTCAGTGCCGCCGCCGAGCGGATTATCGCACCAACGTTCGTGGGGTTCACGACGTCCTCAAGCACCGCTATCCTGCGTGCGTTGCCGCAAAGCTCGGATGCTTCGGGCAGCGGCTTACGCCTCATGGCACAGAGTGCTCCGCGTGTCAGCTTAAAGCCCGTGATGCGTGTCAGCACGTCCCCGGCGGCGGTGAATATCTCCGCACCGTCAAGGCGTGAGATAAGCTCCTGCTGTGAGGACAGCTCACGCTCGTCGATAAGCAGCGACAGCGGCTCGTAGCCGTCATCCAGTGCAAGTCCGATGACATACGGGCTCTCCGCTATGAAAATGCCCGTGTCAGGCTCGTAATAATGCAGGAGCTGCGGCTCGGACAGACGTGAGAACACGTCCAGCCGCTTATCCGAGATATCCTCTATCCGTATCATGCGGCTTCCGTGAAATCGGGCAGCTCATCCAGAGTGATGACATACTCGTGCTCGTATATCTCCTTCAGGGTTTCGGGGTCGTTCTCCACGGTGATGTAATCGGTGTGCCATGTCATGAAATAGCACCACTTCGCTTCGTTCTTCTGAAGCTGCTCGGGAGTGGGGATGGTGCCGCACTCATGGAAGCAGATGGGCTTTCTGTCCTCAACAACAAGACCTACGCAGCGGTAAAGCACCTGATTGGGACCCTTGTTGTAGCTGTCCGCACCGACGATGTCGCAGTATTCGTCGCCGGGATACCACTTGTCGCCCGTCTTGCCGATGGAGTGGGAGTATCCGAATACCCAGATGAGGTTGTTAAGTCCCCAGTGATTAGTGTAGCGGTCGTACATCAGTATCCACAGCTTCTTGAAATTCTCTGCGCCGCCCTTGCTCCACCAGAACCAGCCGCCGTCAAGCTCGTGGAAGGGACGCCACAGCACGGGAACGCCTGCCTCCTGCAGCTTCAGCAGAGCCTCGGCGCCCATGTCCATGCCTGCGATGAGCTGCTCGTACTCGGGCGTGCCCTCGGTGAGAGCCGCATCCCAGTCCTGTATCTCGGTATTCATGCAGTGGTTCCATTCGCCTGTGAAGTCAGAACCGCAGTGCCAGCAGATGGTCACGATGCCGCCCTGGTTCCACCAGTCGATGGCACGCTGATTGCAGCCCTCGAAGTCCATGCTCATGTAGTCAAGTCCACGGATGGCAGGAAGCTTGCCCGTATTCTCCTCGATGTAGTTCATCTCGTATGCGGCACCGCCTGTACGCCAGGTGGATTCCTGCTGTCCCGAGAGTATCTGATTTTTGTAGACGCTGTTGATGTAGTCATACACCCTCTTTGCGGCGTCTGTTGCGTTGGGGTTGGAGAGCTGATACTGCGATACATAGCCGCCGTCCTCAACGGGAGGTACGGCTTCGGTGGTGGCTGCGGTGGTGCTTTCCTCGGGTACGGAGGAGGATGTATCATCCTTGCAGCCGACGAAAGAGAGCGTTACTGCACCTGCCAGAAGCAGTGCGGTGATGCGGTTAGCTAATAACTTCATATTCCCTCCTATAACAGTAACTGCGGCAGTTTTCCTGCCGCAGTATATGGTCTTGTGTTTCAGCTTGTTATCAGAACAGCTTTGCGAGCTTTGCAGCAGCAGCGATGTTACCGAAAGCATACAGTCTGCCGTCAGCAAGTGCGTCAGCGATGGTCAGCTTGCCGTCGATGATAGCGAGAGCGTTCTCAACTGCGATAGCAGCCTCGATGTCCTTCTCGATGTAGTCGTAAGGAGCAACTGTCAGCTTGTTGTCCTTGATCTCAATGTACATATGAGCCTCGAAAGCACCGTACAGCTTGATATCAACAGCTACCTTGCCGTCGATGGTCTTAGCCTTCTTGGCGTCCAGCTTCTTAGCGAGCTTAGCAGCTACGTCAGCAACTGTGATCTCCTTCTTTGCGGGAGCCTTCTTAGCAGCAGGCTTCTTAGCTGCGGGCTTAGCAGCAGCCTTCTTAGCGGGAGCCTTCTTTGCAGCGGGCTTCTTAGCGGCAGCCTTCTTTGCAGGAGCCTTCTTAGCCTCTGCCTTGGGGGCTTCAACCTTAGCCTCAACCTTTGCTTCTGCCTTGGGGGCAGCAGCCTTTGCGGGAGCAGCCTTCTTTGCAGCAGGCTTCTTGGCAGCGGGCTTCTTGGCAGCGGGCTTCTTGGCAGCGGGCTTCTTAGCGGCAGGCTTCTTGGCAGGAGCCTTCTTTGCCTCTGCCTTGGGGGCAGCCTCTGCCTTGGGGGCTTCAACCTTTACTTCTGCCTTGGGAGCAGCTACTGCCTTGGGGGCAGCTTCTGCCTTGGGGGCAGCTTCTGCCTTGGGTGCCTCAACCTTTACTTCTGCCTTGGAGGCAGCTTCTGCCTTGGGGGCAGCTACGGGAGCAGCGGTCTTCTTGATTTCCTTTGCCATAATTCTATGTTCCTTTCAAAAATTATGTCACTCCTGCGATGCAGGAATACTTATGAACACTTATATAATAACATACATTTAACAATTTTTCAACTGTTTTTTCAACAAAATTTTCACTGAAATGAAACATTATCATTCCACGCGTATTCCACCGCCGCCGTCGTCAATTACGCCGCTCTCGGTTGTATCGGCTTCAGATGTACCGACATCCTCCCACGGATCCCATGTTTCGGCGTTCTCGTAGTCCTCGGTCTCTGCGGTGTAAGGCTCGTCGGTGGCGTCCTCAGTTTCGGGGAGCGTCGGCTCAACGGGGATGACAGGCTCGTCCGCTTCCTCTGTCGTTTCCTCATCATCGGGGATGTCCGCAGGCACGTCGGTGTCGTCGGGCACGGGCGTTACGATGTCATCGGGGACGTTGCTGCTGCCGCTGCCCGAGTAGGAGATGCCGCTGCGTGAGAAATAACCGTACACGCCGTTTGCGATAGCCGCCGCCATCCTGTCCTGATTTGCGTCGTTCGCCATCACCATGCACTCCTCCTCGTTGGAGATGAAGCCCATCTCAACAAGAACAGAGGGGAAATCCTGCTGGAGCGTTACCCAGTAATAGCTGTATTTGTCGCCGCGTGAGTAATCAGTGCCGTATATCTGGTTCGTATAGAACGCCGCAAGCTCGTTGTTTATCGCACTTGCAAGTGGCTGTGAGAACGGCGTGAAATAGTACACCTCTACGCCCTTTGCGTCCTCGTTGCCTGCGGAGTTGCAGTGCAGGGAGATGAACATATCCGCTCCGTACGCTCTCGCAACATCGGGACGGGAGTTGGTGACTATCAGCTCGCTCTCGGTCTTAAGGCGTACCACCGTAGCTCCGAGGGCGGTCAGCTTCTTCTCCAGCTTCTTCGCCACTGCGAGGTTCACCGACTGCTCGGTGACGTTGCCGATGGCACCGGGGTCAAGCTTGTCCCATGTCTTTGCGTAGCCGTGGCCGGGGTCGATGACTATCACCTGACCTGCAAGGGAGCCTGTCGGCACGGTGAAGGTCAGCATGAGGTCGCCGTTTTCGTCATAGTACGCACCACAGCCGCCGTAGATGCCCGCCTGCGTGAGGGTGAGCGTCATGCGGAATTTCGGCACGCCGTTCTCCTCCACAGTTTCCCAGATACCGCCGCTGAACAGCGAGCAGGCACTGAAATCGGGGAGCTTCGTGACGCTCGTGACGTTGTCGAAGGTGATGTATACCTTGTCCGCAGTGAAACGCTCAACGCCGTAGGGTCCGTCGGGCTGAGTGTGGAAGGAAACGTTCGTTGTGACGTTGAAGGAGGACTTGTAGTCCAGATGTATCCTGATGAAGCTCTTGCCGCCGCTGTTGCCTATCTCCTTTACCAGCAGGGCGTTCTCGCCGAGGCCCGTATCGGTGAAGGTGGTGACATCCTCCGTGGCAAATCGCTTGCCCGAGGTGGTGGTGATGAAGCTGTCGGATGCGGTCTTGATGTAATCGATAGTGCCTGCGGGAAGCTGTGAGAACACGGGGGATGCGATGTTGCCCGTGGTCATTGCGTCGTACACGGTGGTGTAGTTGCTCAGCACGCGGATGTACTTTATGTACTCGCTGTCCGAAACGATGGGCGGCATGGTGCCGACCACCTCGCCCGTGCCTGCGGCACTCTGGTCCGCAAGTATCTCAGCCACGATGTTCTTCGGCGGCTCTGGCTTTGCCGCTACGGTGACGCTTCCGCCCACCATGCTCTCGTCGTAGCCGCTGTACTTCGCATAGTATACTATCTCACCGAGGTGCTGCTCCTGTCCGATAAGTCCGTCGGGCGTCGTGTAGTGGCCCACGAACTTCGCATAGGAGGAGTTCGCTCCCAGCTCCTCGGCACTTCCCTCCTTTTCCGTCAGGGTGACGGTCTTGCCGCCGATGGTGGCGGATACGGACGCTCCGCTGTATGCGCCCGCCACAAGGGAAATCTGCGTGCCGCCCTCGACGGTGACGTTGTCCCTGCCCTCGATGGAGGTCATAACGTCTATCCTGCGTTCGATGTCATAGCGGTACTGCTTGCCCTTGTGCTCGATGGTGAAGCTGTTCCAGCCCACGGTGAGCGGCTCGTTGAAATAGAAGTTTCCTGCCTCGTTCAGCTTTATCTTCTCGCCGTCAAAGTACACGTCGAAGTTCTCATCGAAAGTACCCATGAACTTCACGTTGCTGTCATATGTGACGAAGCTAAGCTCCGAGGGGGATATCATCTCAAGGTCCTCGAAGATGGTGTCGGTGTTTATCTGCTCCGCAAAGTATTTCATCAGGGTGTCGGTCGTGCCGAGGGTGTTGTCACGAAGTCCGCCCAGCGAATGGAACGCACTGCCGCCGATGTTCTCTATCTCCTCCAGCACCGTCATCTGACGCAGGAGCTGATCCTCGTACCAGCCGTTGTAGTTTCCGATCTTCTCGTTGAGGTGCATGACGTAGGTCTTAAGCCCGTTTTCCTCGGCGAGGTCGTACCACCACTTCACGACGTTCCCGAAGTTCAGCGCCCAGTCGGAGGTGGAGCCGTACGCCTTCACCATCACGAAATCAGCATACTTCCTCTGCACATATCTGCGTGTATCGGAAAAGCCGTCGTACATCGCCTGCACGGTGTCCTTCGTGGGCGAGCCGTCGGGGTTAACGTCGTCGTTTGCCCACATATCGTTTATCATAAGTCCCACCGCAACGGAGTTGTTCGTGCGGCGGATGACCTCCGAGATACTGCGGATGACGTACTCGTTTATCTCGTACAGCCAGTTCTCGTAGCCGATGCCCGCTCCGCTCTCCATGTACTGTGCGAACATCGCAGGGCTGTCGGAGGTGTAGTAATTTGTGAGGAGCACGCCGTCGCAGGCGTACTTCATCGCGAATTTATGTACCGCCGCGGAAAAGCCGCTCTTGATGCCGATGCCCTGTGCCGCAAGCCTGTCCAGCATACGGTTGACATCCAGTATCACGAACACGGATAATCCCGCCTCGCGGAATCTCTCTATCGAAGTGCCGAGGACGCAGGTGCCGCTGTCGAGAGCCTCGTCGTAAAAACAGCGGTCCTCGTAGTCGGTGTTGATGAACACGGTGTTCATGCCGTAGCCCGTTATCTCGGATATCAGCAGAGGAAGCTCCGTGGCAAGGGCGTTGTCCGAGCTTTCCTCAACGCAGTAGTCAAGCCCCGGAGTTACCGTCACCGCACGCATTCCGCTCCTGAGATACACCCTGCTTGCCGAAAATTCGGGCAGGATGTCCGTGACATCCGCGGCGGGCGGCTCTGCCTCCTGCGTTACGCTCTCCGCCGCATCCGACGTTTCCTGTGACGGCTCGGCATAGGCTGTGATACCCGTCGCCGTAATGCTCGCCGCAAGAAGTGCACAAAGCAGCATCTTCAGTTTCTTTTTCATGTGTTTTTTCCCCTTGTAACTGTGTTGCTTTTTATATCTTTATCTGTGTTTTTATATCATCCCAGAACGGATGTGAATTCCTCTATCTCGTCCCACACCTGCTCCTCAACGCCGCCGTCCGCATTGTAGATGCTGCGGTAGCTGTACAGGCACACGCCGCCGTAGCTGCGGCATTCCATCGCCTCGGTGAGCTGGCGTGCAAGTATCGCACGGTCGTCCATCCACTCGTATTCGCCCTCGCCTGCCCAGATATCCTGATAGCCTATCTTGGACACGGAAAGTCCCACAACGAGCGGAGTGCCGCCTGCAAGGCACATCTCCTCCCAGCGTTGCAGACACTCGGAATAGGGCTGCGTGGAATTGTCAAAGCCGTAATATATCTGCGGCACGATGTAATCAAGGTAGCCGCTCATGCCGCACCATTTCTCCACGTCCGCATAAAGCTGGTTGTAGTTGTTTTCGATGCTGCCCTGCACGCTCACGCTGAAAACAGCGGAGGGGTCGGCAGCCTTTACGGTATCGTACAGGCTCTCCACAAGTCTGTCGCAGTTGTCGAAGCGGAAATCCGACAGCAGGCTGTAATCGCTGAGCGAAAACGCAGCACTGTCGAAGTATTCGTCCGTCGTCGGGTAGAAGTAATCGTCGATGTGGATGCCGTCAACGTCGTAGTTTGCGATTATCTCCGTCACTCCGTCACAGATGAGGTCGATGACCTCGGGATAGGCGGGATTGAGATAATACATATTGCCCACCTCAACGACGTATCTGCCGTTTGTGGACGTGCCCTTGTGCCACTCCTTCACCTTGTAGTTTCCGTAGTATTTCATATCGGAGCTGCTGCAGAGCCTGAGCGGATTTATCCATGCGTGGATGGAGATGTCACGCTCGTGAGCCTCCTCCACCATTATCTGCATCGGGTCGAAGCCGGGGTCTGTGTCGAAGCTGCCTGCGGCGTAGCGTGACCACGGGAAAAGGTCGCTCTCGTAATAGGCGTCGCCGTGGGAGCGTGCGTGCACGTACACGGTGTTAAGTCCGAGGGACAGCATATTGTCAAACGCATCGCTGATATTCTCACGGAAGGTGTATTCGCTCTTTCCCGTCAGCATATCGCTGTATTCAAGGTAGCTCATCCACACGCCCTTTACCTCGTCGTAGTTGAGGGCGGCACTGCCGCTGCCCGTTACGGGCGGCTGCGGAGCGGCGGTGGTGGTAGTCACAGTGGTCGTGGTCGCGGTGGTGGTCGCCGTTGTTTTGGCGGATGTCGTCGTGGTGGCAGTAACGGCGGTCGTGGTGGTCGCTGATGTAGTCGTCGCTGCGGCAGTGGTAGCAGCCGATGTCGTTGTTGTGGCAGCCGATGTAGTGGTAGAGGCGGTGGTGGTCACAGCCGCAGATGTCGTGGTGGCAGCGGTGGTCACGGCAGAGGTCGCCTCCGAAGTCGCCTCCATTGTGGGCAGGGATAGCTCAGGCTCCTCCTGCGGTATCGTGACGATAACAGAGCCGCCCTGCGTAGTGGCGAGCACCGCACCGCCCGTTATGGGAGTAACGCCGCCTGCGTCGATTATATTTATGTCCGTGCCCTCAACAGCAGAATGTGCCGCACATCCTGTCAGAGAAAGGACGAGCAGCACACAGAGGGCATATTTCCGCAATTTCATTATATATTTTCCCCCGTGTGTGTAAATGGCATAATACCTTATTATATATCTATACAGATACATTATACCAAAAAATTCCCGTCAAGTCAATACTTGAAGCAACAAAAAGCGTGGTTTTACGCACAATTCCGTGGTATTTTCCATCGCTTGTGCAGGGTTTGTACAGCTAAGCTGACAAATTTAACATATTATTACGCTAAACCGCACTTTTTTTACAAAAACTATTGACATCCGACGTGTTTTAAAATATACTTTATACTAGTGTATTCTGTGCAAACAGAGATGCTGCGTTCAGCACTGACGCATTTTGTATGAAAAGGAAGGTCCATGCCAAAATGGAGAACATCATCAGTCTGAGAAATATCGTCGTGGAATTCGACGGAGAGCAGATACTGAAGAACATCGACCTTGATATCAAGGACAAGGAGTTCGTAACACTGCTGGGTCCCTCGGGATGCGGCAAGACCACCACGCTGAGGATAATCGGCGGATTTCTCACGCCCAACAGCGGCGATGTAATGCTGGAGGGCAAGCGTATCAACGACCTGCCGCCCCACAAGCGTGATGTAAACACCGTGTTCCAGCGTTACGCACTGTTCCCCCACCTGAACGTATACGAGAACATAGCATTCGGCCTGCGTATCAAGAAGACCCCCGAAAAGGAGATACAGAAGCGTGTCGGCGAGATGCTGGACCTCGTTAACCTGCGTGGCTATGAAAAGCGTACCATCCATCGTCTGTCAGGCGGTCAGCAGCAGCGTGTGGCTATCGCACGTGCACTCGTAAACCGTCCCAAGATACTCCTGCTGGACGAGCCTCTCGGTGCACTGGACCTGAAGCTGCGTAAGGAGATGCAGATAGAGCTGCGTAAGATCCAGCAGCAGCTTGAGCTTACCTTCGTTTACGTAACACACGATCAGGAGGAGGCACTCACCATGTCGGATACCGTCGTTGTAATGAACAACGGCCACATCCAGCAGATAGGCTCTCCCACCGATATATATAACGAGCCCGTGAACGCTTTCGTCGCAGACTTCATCGGCG
This sequence comes from Oscillospiraceae bacterium, assembly GCA_045606085.1. GTDB lineage: Bacteria > Bacillota > Clostridia > Oscillospirales > Ruminococcaceae > CAG-115. The sequence continues at coordinate 322 of JAZURJ010000067.1, read as the reverse complement.
AAAGTAACATCCTCAACGGCTCCATGCCCCGCGACTGCCTCGTGGAATTCTGCGGCAAGCAGTTCGAGTGCGTTGACAAGGGCTTCTCTCCCAACGAAACTGTTGACGTTGTTATCCGTCCCGAAGACGTTAAGGTTATTCCTGCCGATAAGGCTAAGCTCACAGGTATTGTTGAGTCTGTTGTTTTCAAGGGCGTTCACTATGAAATGGTCGTTGACGGCGTTGACCACAAGTGGATGATACACTCCACAAAGGCGGAGGATGTGGGCAGCATGATAGGTATGCACTTCGACCCGTTCGATATCCACATCATGAAGAAAGC